>NZ_JBHZOU010000003.1:0-989526 GCF_042787775.1 Priestia sp. YIM B13552 | reverse complement strand
GTGATTGTTAGGTAGTATATACCCGTTTTTTAACTTAAAGGTGTTTTTTATTTGTCTCACTATTAGGGGTCAGTCCCACAGTTCCGCAAAGGGTTCTTTTTCTGGAGTATTCAGCTTTTTATACATCCTTGATATGACGGCGTTTGTTAGAATAATGAATCACTCATCATATGAATAAAAAGTGCAGCTTTTATTCATATGATAAGTGATAAACTCTAATTACAAAATAAAAAAGATATCTCAGTTAACATTAAATGTTAATTAACGGTATCTATAAACTCTTTATTATTACAAAAAAATACATACATAAAAGTCCTTTTTTCTTAATTATTTAAAAATTATTATTTTTTAACTGAAAAGTGATATTCTTACAAAAGTTCAAAAAATAACATAAGAAAAGAGGAATTGTTTTGAAAAGAAAAAACACGTTACTTTTAGGAGTTAGTATGAGTGCAGGCTTATTTTTTTTAGCACAAGGAAATGTGTCAGCTGCAGAAAACGTACAAATAAAAGAAGATGTGTATCAAAAAGCAGCAAGCTCTCATTTATTAAAAGTAACAGAAAATGGACAAGTACAAGCAAAAGATGAGAGTTCAGTAGAAAAGTTAGCTGATAGTGATAACAAATATAAAGATTTTACCGATACAGTAGAGAGTATTAATTATTTAGTTGAAAAAGATGTAGCTAAAGTAAATAATGATTTTGACATAGAAATGCTTTCTCCTGAAGAAATTACTGAAGTAGCTCATAATTCTGATGAAAATGCAGAAACTTCACAAAAATTTTCAACATTTGCAGTAGATACGGGACTAAAATCATTAAATTTAAAAGGGTTAGTAGAAAGTAACAGAAATGAATTAGAGAAATTCAATGCATCAGTACTTAAAGCTTCTCCTGGTTCAGCTTATAATGCAACAGTAGGTTATTTTGTTGGGAAAGTTCAGGAAGGTGGACCATGGGATTATAAAGTAAGATCTGGATATAAGCCATGGTATAAAGAATTTAACGCTAGTACTTACAATGGAAAAAAAGTAATTAACTCTGAATATATTGGAAACTATAATTATGCATATACAGGAGAACTACTATTTAGTAAGAAAACTTTGCTTATTGGTGGTGGTGCAGTAGGTGTGGGAGTTGGACAACCTGAAGACTCTAAAGATAAAGATGTAATAACAAAGGGGTATAATGACGCGGTTAAATATTGGTAATATTGAATTATTTATGTAGACCGTATTGTATGGTATTAATAAGTAAAACCATATAGGGAGGGACATTATGAATTATTTTTTGAAATTGAATTTTTCAAGTATACTATATGCAGTTTTAATTTTTATTAATATCGAACTAATTTTTAATATTTATCGTATTAGTAGAATCATAGAACTTGATGTAGCAATAGCCAGAAATATTGGAATTGTAGTTATGTTAATTTCTGTTATTGTATTTAGTTTCGTTTATTATTTACTAAATCGTCGATACTTAAAAGGTAGCAAACTAAATTATTATGGAACCGTGTTATGGATTCCGTACTTTGTTATTATGCTTATCTTATTTAACAGGCTTTTTCCAATTAGTGACCATGGAGATCAACTCAATCCTATAGGAAGAATTGTTATATACCTTGGTGTTTTACTTTATCCAATATACTTAGCAATTGTAATTGCCTTATCTAGAAAAAGTACAGTTCAGTAGAGAAAGAAAAAGTACTCCTATTTTGGGAGTACTTCTTTTCTTTTGAATTACACTTAAAATAAAACAAATAACTATTCTGTTTTTAAACATCCATTTATCTTCCTTAATAAATTATATATTATTCATAATTTATTCCAAAACAAAAGTCCGCAAAAGTATACCTTTACGAACCTATCATTTACATAAGAAATCTATTATTTTTACCGTTCGTTTAAGTTTAAAGATAACCTATAAACGTCCTCTAAAAACATAGACTTTAACGAACTTATTTTCGTAATAATATAAATATTAATTTAACTTAATTATAAAAGTACAAAAGAAGGAGCATCATCTAAATATATAGGAAACTCATAAGAAGAGTCTTTAACTTATAAGAAGTAAAGACTCTTTTTGTATTTGCTTTATTTAAAATAATTAAAGTAAAATTATTATTTATTTAACCTTGTTGATTTAGAAGTAAATTGCTCTTTATTTTTAAATAAGTTGACTCCATAACCTGCAAGACCTCCAATAATTGCAGGGAATATCCAACCTAATCCAATATGGTAAAGAGGAAGATAGTAAGTAAATACTTGGTCAATACCAGGAATGTGTAAGCCAAAATCATTTAATCCGTCTACCAGGCTTACAACAAATGTTAAGAATAGGCTGCCTTGGTATACCTCAGCACATCCTTTAAATAAAGAATGAAGGAAAGTCAAAAAGATTAGAACGATTGCTAATGGATAGAGAACTGTTAAAACAGGTACTGAAAAAGAAATTAAATGATTTAATCCAACATTTGCGATGATTGCGCTAAACACGGATAAGCTAATCGCAATTTTCTTGTAAGAAATAGAAGGTAATAATTTATGGAAATAAGAAGAGCATGAAGTAATAAGCCCTACGCTAGTTGTCAGACAAGCTACTGTGATCATTAAGCCTAATAGTAACCCTCCATATTCTCCAAAATAATAATCAGAAACTTTCGCTAGCACCGCACCACCATTATCTAAATGCCCAAGCTTTTCTACACTTGAGGCGCCCATGTATGAAAGGGCTGAATAGATAGTTGCAAGAATAATAGCAGCAATTCCTGTAGCTTTTAGGCAAACAGTTATAATTTGCTTCTTTGTTTTAGCGCCTTTTTCTTTAATTGCATTGATAATAATGATTCCGAAAACGAAAGATGCAAGAGTATCCATTGTTAGATATCCTTCTTGGAACCCATTAAAAAAAGAGTTTGTTACATATTTTTCTGTGGGTGCTTGAAATTTTCCAATAGGATGAATAAAAGCTACTAGAACTAGAATTCCGATGAATGTTAATTTAATCGGCGTTAAGAATTTTCCGACAATATCGACAATTTTCGCCGGATTGAGAGAAAAAAAGCATGTAATACTGAAAAATATAATAGTAAACACGAGTAAAGCTATAGAACTAGAGCCTTCAGAAATGAAAGGTTTAAGTCCGATTTCAAAAGAGACGTTACCTGTTCGTGGGATAGCAAATAAAGGTCCAATAGCTAGATAAAGAACAGTTGTAAATACTAAACCAAAGATAGGATGTACGCGACTTGCTAATGATTGTAAATCTTCTTTTCCGGAGAACCCAAAAGCTAGTACACCAAGTAAAGGCAAGCCTACTCCAGTAACTAAAAAACCCGCATTTGCTGACCAGATATTTGCTCCCGCTGACTGACCAAGCATGGCAGGGAATATTAAATTTCCAGCTCCAAAAAATAATGCAAATAACATTAAACCAATGATTACTATAAAAGAAAACGGTACTTTGTTTGACACGGTGAAACCCCCATTAAAAATATTCTTTATAAAAAATTAAATTTTCAGACAATTTAAATTACAAATAACTTATCTTTTTTGTATTATAAACAGTCAAATTACATATTTCAATATAAAAAATAAACTTTTTTAATAAAATTTAAAAAATTATCAATTTTCCGTTCATTATCCATTATTAAAATAAAAATAATATTAAAAACCCAGATTTTTATTCAAAATGCGTACGTTAAGTGAGTTAATAACGGTATTTTTTTAAAAAAATTATAAATCATATTCAAATCGCGTATATTATCCTTTTAATTAATTTGATTGAATGATATGCAAGGAAGTTTGGAAATATAGTACTACGAAACTTATAAAACTTTTTAATATTAGCTAAACACCTGAAAGGAAAAAGTAGTTGATTTATTGCTTCAAGAAATGGAGCATTCTAAGTCTTATAAAGAACGCTTACTTTTATCTCCTGAACTAGTAATTTGACAATCAACAGCTTATCTCTAGACAAAGTACTTTTCTAATGTGAAATCACTGTCTAGAATCACAAACGTTTCTGTTTCCTTTGAATGATTATCTTATGGTACTCCATTCAAGCAGTCAGAGGGTAAGTAATAATGATCATTTTTTCTTTTTTAAAATATGTCATAAATTTTATATATACTGAAAAGACCTTATTAACAAATTAATTAAGGTCTTTTTATCTTTTCTTTTTGAAGCCAAAACTCATCATATAAGCTATTAATAAAGAGATAAAAGCAGCAAAACTAATTTTTATGTAAGAAACCTCTAAAGCCCAAGGACCATATTTTTTTATATTTAAACGATACATAGACCACCACTGTCCATTTTCACCTTTAAAAAATGAGAAGATAATCCATAAAAGAACTAAAAACAAAAACCATGATAAAAAGATAATATAATTAGGCATTTTTCTATTCATAGGTCCCCCCTCCGTTCTTCCCGTTTATATGTGATGCTCTTTTCTCTTATTATAGTAACAATAATCGGGAAAAATTTAGAGTTTTTATTGAATAAAGAACGTTTGTTCGTATATAATAGAGAACAAACGTTCTTTATTTGAGGAGTTATTCCAATGGATTATGAATATCTACCAAACAGAGTCATTATTTGTATTGATATGAAAGCATTCTTTGCTTCTGTTTCATGCGTGATACGTAGGCTAGATCCATTAAAAACAAAGTTGGCAGTTGTAGGAGATACAAAGCGGTCGGGATCAGTTGTGTTAGCTGCCACACCCTTATTAAAGAAAGAAGGGATCCAAACAGGCAGCCGTCTTTTCGACATTCCTAGAAGGAAAGATATCCATGTCGTAAACCCATCCATGGAAAGGTATGTCCAGGCCTCGAACTATATTTCTAGTTTAGTGTTACAGTATGTCGCTCCTGAAGATTTCCATGCATATAGCGTTGACGAGTTGTTTATTGATGCAACAGCTTCTTTACATTTATTCGCTCGTACACCAGAAGAATTAGCCCGTAAAATCATCAACGAGATTTATCGTAAAACACGGCTTACAGCCACCGCAGGAATCGGTCCGAATCTCTTGCTGGCTAAGGTGAGCTTAGATCATGAGGCCAAGAATAGCCCAACAGGGGTAGCTTATTGGCGATACGAAGATATTCCTTTTAAATTATGGTCGATTCACCCAATGAAGGATTTCTGGGGAATCTCATCCGCTACGGAAAGACGCTTAAATCGTTTGGGCATTCACTCCATTAAAGAACTCGCTCTTTCTTCTGTAGAGATGTTACGTAAAGAATTTGGTGTCTTGGGAGAAGAAATCCACCAACATGCAAACGGAATTGATTTTAGCCGTATTTCTGACGTGTATATTCCGAGCTCTCGATCATTCGGGAAGAGTCAAATTCTGTTTCGAGACTATACAAGTCGAAAAGAAGTGGAATTGCTGCTATTAGAACTGTTAGATGATGTGTGCTTTCGTTTACGTATGCATCAAGTCGTGGCACAAACTATTCATTTATCCATTGGCTACAGCAAACAAACAGGTGGCGGCTTCTCAAGACAAAAGAAAATGGGGCGGGCTTCGAACCTAAGTCAAGATATCTTTCCTTATTGTTTAACCATACTACACACGTTTGATAGCGGAATGCCCATTCGATCGATTGGAATTTCTTTATCGAACACCAGTATTCAAGAAGAAGAGCAAATGAGTTTATTTGAAGATATTGACCAGCGGGAAAGAGCCTATGCACTTGCTAAAACAATTGATGAAATACAGATGCGTTATGGGAAGAATAGCGTTTTGCGAGCTTCAAGCCATCTCAAGCATTCAACAGCTCGTTATCGAAACGGCCTTTTAGGAGGTCATAAAGCATAAAGGAGGAAGATGATATGCAAAACAGAGGAATGAAAGTAACAATAGTATATTATAAGGGTGAATATAAAGTATACAAAGATTGTCATTCACCTATTATTGTTTCTTTATAGGATGAAGAACAAGACTAAAAAATATGTAGTATCTATAGTATTCATAGAATAAATAATTGGAGGTGGAGTCCACGATTAGAGTGCAAAAAGTTATTCTATCATCAGGAGAAGAACGATGGGTTGTCTTAGACGAAAGTGGAGAGCTAGTTGTACCAATCATGAAGTTTATAAAGTATAAAGATGCTTTGGGAAAAGCTCCTAACACTCTTAAGACATACTGTTATCACTTAAAGCTATTTTGGGCTTTTCTAAGTGAGAAGAACAAACATTATAAAGAAGGTGACTTAAATTTATTAGCAGAATTTATTGGTTGGTTAAGAAGAGGATCAAATGCTTCAAATACAGTTTATCTAGCTAAAGGTAAGAAAAGCATAGAGGTAGCGAAGAGAACTGAATCCTCTATTAATTCTATTCTAAACTGTATAGTTGAGTTTTACGATTTTCAATGGCGAAACGGAGAAGTCACTTTTGATATGAAACTGAAAGCTACTAAAGAGATCAAAATCACAAAAAAGAAGTACCGAAGGTTCTTAGATCATACAGTACGTAGCCGTACTACTAAAATTAATATATTAAAGCTTAAAGAGGCTAAAAGAAAGGTTAAAACCGTAACTAATGAACAAGCTGAAATGATTTATAAAGCATGCAGCAACCTTAGAGACCAATTAATCATTCGTATCATGTATGAGGGAGGATTAAGAGCTTCAGAGTTATTAAGTTTATGGATAGAAGACTTTAGTATAAGCGATTGTAGTATTACCGTCAGAGAATCAAAAACGAAAACAGGTGAGAAGAGGAAAGTATATGTATCAAAGGAGACAATGAATTTATTTCAAGACTATATTATTGATTATCATACAGCAGGCACTGATTCGAACTACGTTTTTATTAATATAAAAGGGAAAAATAGTGGAAAGCTAATGAATTACTGGACTTTACAGGCCCTAATAAGAAGGCTTTCCAAAAAGACAAATATTGATTTTACAGCTCATATGCTTCGCCATACCTATGCAACTAATCTTTATGACCTTGGAATTAAGGCTGGTATCATTCAAAAATTATTAGGTCATTCTCAAGTACAAACCACATTAAATATGTACATTCATCCTTCAGAAGAAACTATAAGAAAACATTGGGAACAAGCCAAACAACACGGGAGGATACAAGAGTGAATATAGTGTCTGTAACTCCTACTCTAAAAAGAAATATGCCTTTAACTACCCTTCAGGGTTATTGGGCCTTAGATAAGTGGAGTGTCGATAATTATCCAATGCAAGAACGAATTGGAAAAGTTAACTCAGGTAACAGAAGTGTTGATTTTAGTAAGATTAACAATCATTTCATTAGATCTGAGATAAAGTACTATTCATTTTATTCTTTAACAAACGAAATGTGGCTTTTTACAAGCTTTGTATGTATGCACTTCCATAGGCTTTATTTTATATCAACGTTCTTAGAAGAAAAATACCCATATATAACATCTATCCTTGATATTCCTTATGATAAAACCTTAAATGAATACAAATCTTATCTAGTCCAGAATAATAAGCCGTTAACCAAGGTCCGTAATGGTCAAGAATATGTATCAGAGTATATAGGAATATACAAACAAATCTATCAATTCTTCACTGACCACTATGATGAAAGACCTGAATATGAAAAAGATAGGTGGAATGTAGAGAAGTTAGGTATTCCTTATAACATGTCTCGAAGAGATCGGTTTCTTAACTTTACAAGTATTCAACAACCTTATCGAGAACTCGTTAAAAAATATGCCTACCAGACGTTGTTGGTTCAGCAACAAATTACGTATGCGACCATGCAAAATATTTTAAAGAAGATGTTTTTGTTTTTTGATTTCATTGTAGAAACTTACCCTAAATGGAGTACTCTCCAAGATTTGAAACGAAAGGACATTGAGGACTTTCTATTTTATATTAGGAATCGCGACATGGGAGGGAAAAGTCATACTAAGAATCGTGTGCCGAGTAATCGACATGTACTAGAATGCATTTCAAATGTAAGAAGGATACTTGAATATATGCAAGCTTTTGAATGGCCAGAAGCTCCTACAAGTCCAATTCATACACTTATATTTCCAGAGGATTTCCCCTCTAGAGAGACTAAACATTACCGGGAGCACATTAAACATGTGCCTGATTATGTATGGGAGCAAGTTCAAGAATATTTACATAAAATAGATCCTGAAATAGCTAGGTTAATAGTTATTATGGAGGCAACTGGTTTTAGAGTTTCTGATGTATGTCAATTGAAATTAAATTGCTTAATATATAAACAAAATGGATGGTGGTTATCAGGTGATCAACGAAAAGTAGGGATAAAAGAACATATCGTTCCAATTTCAGAAGAAATTGTGGCTATTGTTCAAATACAACAAGAATATATTAACAACCACGAAAGACAAGTCCATAACATAAATAATTTTCTGTTTCCGGTCCTTAGTGGAAAAAATAGAGGAATGGCTTTTTCTCAGCACAGAGTTACATATGCATTAAATCAGTTAGCAAACGAATATAACATTCTTGATAAAGATGGAGCAGCATTCCATTTTAAAAATCATGCCTTCCGGCATAGGTATGGAGTAAGTCTAATTAATAACGGCATGAACATTTTACACGTTCAAAAATTAATGGCGCATACGAGCCCCGAAATGACGCTAGCTTACGCAAAAATTTCGGATAATACGCTTCGAAAAGAATGGGAAAAAGTCCAAAACTCAATACGTATAGATACGAATGGTGAATTGGTAAGGGGAGACCTAAGTGAACAAGCTTTAGAAAATGGATTAGAACTTGAGTGGATACGACACAACATGGACTCAATCCGTTTAGATCATGGTCTATGTATAAAAAGTCCCAAAGTACATTGCGAGTTCTTAGATTACTCCCTAGAAGTTCCTTGTATAAAAAACAAGTGTAGGAGTTTCCATGTCGATACAACATTCCTTGATTATTACAATGTACAAATAAATCAGATGGAAGAAGATATTGTGAAATACGAAGCAAGTGGGCGTCTTCGTTCTATTGAGTTAATTAAACCAAAGCTTATTAAATACAAAGAAATTCGAGATTCGATAGCAAATGACAACGGAGTCTTCGGTATGGCTAAACATAAACGCGAGTATGTAGGAGATGAACGAAAGAACAATGGCTAATAAAAGTCCAAATACCACAGGGATATTAAATTATGCATATGAAAAACATACAAAAGCTAAAGGTCGAGTAGATAAAGCGATAAAAGAAATGATTAAAGAGAAAAAGCCAATTAATTTTAATTCAGTTTCTGAAACGGCTGTAGTTTCTAAGGCCTTTTTATACAGAGATTTATCTATCAGGAAACGTATAGAAAACTTGCGTCATCAACAAGAAGGTTTACGGGAAGCTAGAAACCTCAAGAGAAATACATCTGATGCATCTAAGGATGTGTTGATAGAGGCCTTAAAGAATAAAATCGATAATTTAAACCGTAAGGTAAATTCATTAGAAGTAGAAAATCAACATCTAAAAGATCAGATTAAAAAAAATCTAGGAAAAGTTTATGAAGATCTATAATTGGTCTTCGATTTGTGCGCCAACAGGAAGTCATATGAATCTTAATTTTGAAAAACGGTTATCGATGTGGTCATAGATACATCGATAAAAACCATTAAAACAACAGATTTTTTAAAGAAAGGTCTTGATAAAATGAAAAAGTGGCGACCATTTGCAACTATGCCAGAGCAATACAGAGGATTACAAGAAGTTATAAAAAAGCAATCAGAAATACCTCAACCTTTTTTAACAGAAGATCAAATGGAACAGATTAATTTTACCTTGATCGAAGCGCTCCATACACATAAAAAAGTATACCTTACGTATTACAAGCACGGGCAATGTATAACGGAAACAGGAGTTATTCAATTTGTAGATTCCCTTGGAGGTTTATTTGTATTTATAGATGAAGGATGTAAGCAAACGGAAAAAATGAGGTTAAGCGAGCTAATTGATGTTCGTTTCGTGTAGTAGAAAATAATAAAACAGTTTATTTACATAAGATTTCCATACATAATTAGTATAAGCTTAAAAAGTATTTAATCATTTTTCATAGATTCATTTAAAGATGTTATATAAGGAGGCTCCTAATATGAAGCAGGTTTGGACTGAGTTTGAGCAGTGGTTAAAAATAAATCGACCAGAAGCAGCAGGAACGCTTAATGAAGCAGCTTCTGAATTAGAAATTGCAGAGGCTGAACAAAAGATGGGACTAACATTCCCCAAAAACCTTAAAGACTGGTTAATGATACATAATGGACAGCGTGATGAATATATAGCAGCTATCGATAATTATACGCTACTACCTTTAGAGGAGATTCTGTAGTCGTGGCAAACATTAAAAGAACTTTTAGACGGAGGAGAATTTGAAGATTTTCCAGAAATTGAACCTATTGGACCAGTAAAAAGAGAATTTTGGTGGAACCCACGTTGGATTTCGATTGCCACGAATGGGGGAGGAGATGATATTTGTATAGACTTGGATCCTGATAAAGAAGGGAGAATTGGCCAAATTATCACCTTTTGGCACGATTGGGAACAGCGTGAAGTAATAGCGGACAGCTTAGAAGAATGGGTAATAGCCACGATAAATCATACAGGTCATTAAAGGGGAGAAGTAAATGATAAAACCTGATATAGAGAAAATCTATAAAATTCTCAAAGCACTTCCAGGTACGTCGGTGAAAGTAGAATTTGAAGATGAAGTGGGAGAAATTCTTTCTACTCCTTATTATATCTACCTAAAAAGCGAGTTTCTTGATGGACAATTAGGCTACAGAGAAGATTTAGAAGCCAATTCTCTTATAGGAAATCAAGAAGGAGATTGGCAAGAAAACTGGTTTGTTATAGGTTATGATGAAGAAATAGGCGGTGACCCGCTCTTTATCGACATAGGGAATGAAGATTATCCAGTTTTTACAGCTGAACATGGCATAGGCGAATGGGAAGCTTTAGAAATGTATGATTCTCTAGAAGAGTTTGTAGAAGATGTTGCTTAATTATTGCTTCGTTAAAAGATTTTGATAAAAGTACGGCTAGAAGAGGACAGATAGTAGTTTAGTATATACCTAACTGTCCTCTTTTTTAGTACCTATTAAACTTAGAAAGAATGTAGAGGAAGGAAGGGACTGATGGTAGGAATCGATTTCTGTATTGCCGATATACGAAGGCGCAAAGGCATTCATATCCTTTGCGTTCTTTTATCGTTGAATACTGCTAACAATTGAATAGTATATGGCTACAATGATCAAAAGCATGCCAATAATGTATAAATGAGGTATATCTTAAAGTGTTGGTCATAGAGACATTCACCTTTCTAATTTAATTCTAATTCAACAAATTTTTATTAGTTTGTTTAACCACAGAAAATATGATGTACAAAAAGGGGAGATTGTTCTTTTGTTTCTTAAAGAACCTATTCATTACGTTAACTAGAGTTAGTATTTTCATTCCCGTATAGGATAATCCAAATTTAGCCATATTAAATTGTAGTATTAAAAAAGATTAATACATATGAAAAATTCTTAAAAGGTGGATGTTATATGCTTGATTCTAAAACGATTGAAATTGTCCAATCAACAGTGCCAGTTTTAAAAGAACATAGTAAACAAATAGGAAAGAGATTTTATGAATTGTTATTTGAAAAAGCGCCGGATTTGTATAATATGTTCAATCAAACAAATCAAAAAAGAGGAATTCAACAGGAAGCATTAGGCTATGCCGTGTATGCTGCTGGGGAACATATTACAAACTTAGAAGCCATTAAACCTGTAATTGAACGAATTTCACAAAAACATCGTGCGATAGGGGTAAAGGCAGAACAATATCCAGTCGTTGGTGAAACTTTACTTCAAGCAGTAAAGGATGTTTTAGGAGATACAGCTTCAGATGAGATTATTGAAGCATGGGGAAAAGCGTACGGATATATTGCCAATGCTTTTATTGAGCTAGAAGAAGCTCTTTACGAAGAGACAGAGAGTCAACCTGGAGGTTGGGAAGGATATCAAAGCTTTTATATAGATAAGAAAGTAGAAGAAAGTGATAATGTAACATCTTTTTATTTAAAAGCTAAAAATGAGAAAGAAATTGCCTCTTATAAAGCAGGACAATACCTTACATTAGCAGCAAATGTTCCGGGAGAGAAATACACGCATATTCGCCACTATAGTCTTTCTGAAGCCCCTGGAAAGGATTATTACCGAATCAGTGTAAAACGAGAAGATGCGCATGACGGTGCGCCAGCAGGAATCGTGTCAAACTATTTACATAAACAAGTTCAGACAGGAGATATTCTTAAGTTCTCAGCTCCCGCTGGAGATTTTGTACTTGATCACAGTGAACTTCCCGTTGTGCTAATTAGTGGAGGTATAGGTATTACACCTTTGCTTAGTATGCTGAATACCATTGTAGAAAAACAACCTACACGTAAGGTTACCTTTCTTCATGCAAGTATTAATGGGAAAACGCATGCTTTTAAAGAACATGTGGCTCAACTAAATAGAAATAGCGAAAATGTTACCTCCTTCATCTGTTATAGTTCGCCTAATGAAGGGGATCACCTTGGTACTGATTTTGATAAAGAGGGTTATATTGATTTAGAATTGTTACAATCCGTTGTTCCTTCAAAAGAAGCTGTCTTTTATTTCTGCGGATCGATTCCGTTTATGGAAGCTATTCTTAAAGCACTACATAGATGGGATATACCAAACGAACGTATTCATTACGAGGTATTTAGCCCTGTAGCCATTTTAGGAGAAAAATAAAGAAGTAATATTTACCAGTAAATGAAAAGTATTCGATTGAAACACACGTCCTGTTTAAATAAATATGCTGTAAAAAAGCACTCATAAGCGTGCTTTTTTACTTTGCCCTAAGGAATGATTCTACAAACGATCATGATACATATAAGTATTTCTACACTCTCTGCGTACAAAAAACTGGAAAAAATTCTCTTCGGTAATTTATAATAATAGAGAACTATGTCGAAGCCAAACTATTGGAGAGATTACTATATGAGAAGACTACTTCCTTTTATAATTTTTACCATTTACTGCATTCCATATGTTTATTTATCTATGCGAAAAGATTTTGAGGATGATTCAAAGGTAAGCTATATAATCATGGCCATAGTTACACTAGCACTGTCTTATCTAAGTGGGCTTATTAGAGCGGATTTATCACTTATTTTAGGAAATATAATTTCTTTTAGTACTTCATATTTTTATAATGCATTAAGGCTTCCTGATTCTAAATGGGAGAAATATTTTTCGCCCTTTAATTCTGTCGAACAGGTAGTACTGATAAGTCTTACGGCGCTTGTGCTGCAGGTGATTGTTTATACACTTGCTCGAAAACGAGCGAAGAGATACATTCGTAATACTATGGTTTCGGAATAGTTCAAAAAAAGAGAGTTAATCATCCAATGAGCTAGACTCTTCAGGAGAACAAATGAAAGAAGGGTTAAAATAAGGAGAACTGCTGAAATTTTATCCTCTAAAAAGAAAGTGCTAAATAAGGAAGAACAACAAATCCTTCAAACGTGTACTTACCTGCTTTAAAAAGGATACGAATCAAATAAGTTAGTTATACAACTTTTAAATATGTAAACGTAAACAAAAAGGTATGTATTTCTCTTCCTACTTTAATTATACCACATAAAAAAACGTCGATATAGACTGTTTATTCTCATTTACTGCTGGTAAAATCAATAAAACATTACCGGTTAGGAGAGATGTTGAATGAACTCTTTAGTTCTTAGCTTTCAAGAAATAAAAGATACACAGCTTTCACTTGTTGGAGGAAAAGCCTTAAATTTAGGCGCGTTATCAAAAATTCAAGGAATACAAGTACCCGAAGGATTTTGTGTGACAGCGGCCGGGTATCAAAAAGCCCTTGAACAAAATGAAACATTTCAAGCGTTACTGAACCAGCTGACGATGCTAAAAGCTGATGACCGAGATCAAATTGGTGAAATCAGCGAAAAAATTCGCCAAATCATTCTGGAAATAAAAATTCCTTCTGACGTTGTAAAAGCAGTTATTCATTCTCTCTCTCAGTTTGGGGAAGAGCATGCTTATGCCGTTCGTTCAAGTGCGACTGCTGAAGATTTGCCACATGCTTCTTTTGCTGGTCAGCATGACACCTATTTAAACATCAGAGGCAAAGAAGCCATCCTTGAGCACATTAGCAAATGCTGGGCTTCCCTGTTTGCAAATCGCGCGGTAACCTACCGTATTAAAAATGGATTTGACCATAGTCAAGTGCACGTATCGGTTATTGTTCAACGAATGGTTTTTCCTCAGGCTTCAGGTATTTTATTTACCGCTGACCCAATTACTTCTAACCGAAAGCTGTTATCAATCGATGCGGGATTCGGACTTGGAGAAGCGCTGGTGTCTGGTTTAGTCTCTGCCGATTGCTATAAAGTAAAAGAAGGCGAAATCGTCGATAAAAAAATAGTAGCTAAAAAGTTAGCTATCTATGGATTAAAAGAAGGCGGAACAGAAACCAAGGAAGTTCCTTCTGACCTGCAAAAAACGCAAGCGCTCACTGAACCTCAAATTTTACATCTAGCACGCGTTGGAAGACAGCTTGAAGCTTATTTTGATTGTCCTCAAGATATTGAATGGTGCTTGGCTGATGATAGATTTTATATTGTCCAAAGTCGTCCAATCACTACTTTATATCCAATTCCTGAAGCGCATGATCAGGAAAATCGCGTTTATGTATCTGTTGGACACCAGCAAATGATGACCGATGCCATGAAACCACTGGGATTGTCTTTTTTTCTGTTAACAACTAATGCACCGATGCGTACAGCCGGTGGAAGGTTATTTGTTGATGTTACACCTATGCTCGCTTCACCTGGCAGCAGAAAAATGATGTTAGGTGCCATGGGACAACATGATCCGCTCATGAAAGACGCACTTACGACCATAATAGAGCGAGGAGACTTTATAAAACCTTTACCAGATGATCAAAGTTCTGGTAAAAGCAATAAAAGCGTGCCGCCTACGAAGCCTAAGGCACAAATCGAAAACGACTCGACAATCGTTTCTGACTTGATCAAGAAGAATCAAACATCAATAGAAGAGCTAAAACAAACCATCCAGACGAAATCAGGGTTGGAATTAGTCGATTTTATTTCAGAAGATATCGGGACATTAAAGAAGATTTTATTTGATCCACAAAGTACAGCTGTGTTTATGACCGCTATGGATGCTTCATCATGGATCAATGAAAAAATGGAGGCGTGGCTAAATGAAAAAAATGCAGCAGACGCGCTTTCTCAATCTGTACCAAACAATATTACTTCAGAAATGGGTCTGGCGCTATTGGATGTCGCAGATGTAATTCGTCCTTATCCAGAAGTCATCCATTATTTACAGTATGTAAAAGATGATAACTTTTTTGAGAACCTGGTTAAGTTTGAAGGTGGACTGGAAACCAAAGGCGCTATCTATGAGTATCTCAGCAAATACGGAATGCGATGCCCCGGCGAAATCGATATTACGAAAACTCGCTGGAGCGAAAAACCGGCTGCACTTATCCCTGTGATTCTTGGTAATATTAAAAACTTTAAACCCAATGCCAGCCAACAAAAATTTGAAAAAGGCCTGCAGGAAGCCTTGAAAAAAGAGCAAGAGCTGTTAAACCGCTTGAAGCATTTGCCGGATGGTGAACAAAAAGCAAAAGAAACAAAAGAAAGAATTGATCTCCTCCGAAATTTTATCGGTTATCGTGAATACCCCAAATACGGCATGATTAACCGTTATTTTGTTTATAAACAGGCTCTTTTGAAAGAAGCCGCTCAGCTCGTAAAAGCCGGCGTTATTTATGAATCAGAAGATATATACTATTTGACGTTTGAAGAACTTCAAGAAGTCGTGCGCACATATAAGCTTGATCATCAAATCATCAGCAAGCGAAAAGAAGAGTACAAATTATATGAAAAGCTAATACCTCCGCGTGTGATCACGTCTCAAGGTGAAATTATTACCGGTGCGTACAAACGAGAAAACCTCCCGTCCCAGGCAATTGTAGGTTTACCGGTTTCGGCAGGGGTGATAGAAGGGCGAGCACGCGTCATTTTAAATATGGAAAATGCTAATCTATCAGAGGGAGATATATTAGTCACTTCCTTTACTGACCCTAGCTGGACCCCGTTATTTGTAGGGATAAAGGGGCTTGTTACGGAAGTTGGCGGACTGATGACTCATGGGGCAGTCATTGCACGTGAATACGGATTGCCAGCGGTTGTTGGAGTAGAGAATGCTACTCGGCTGATAAAAGACGGACAGCGAATTCGCGTACATGGAACAGAAGGGTATATTGAACTATTGTAAAAGCTAAAGATGCTTGCGCTGTTTTTCTTCTTTTTACCTAATTAATAGATGAAAATTTGTCTAGATTCCTATACGTATCTTCAGTCAATACAAAAAGGCAGGCCATTATAACGGCCTGCCTTTTTCATATTGGTGAACCAGTAGAACGTCAAATGCTGACTTTCTTTACAGCCGACTGCTGCACATGCTCCATAAACAGTTTGAACAAGTTTAGCATTGAAGTATGTTCTTTTGCCATCATTTCTGGATGCCACTGGACGCCGACTACAAATTGCTCTCCTTGTTTTTCAATGGCTTCAATAACTCCATCTTTTGCCCATGCAGAAACTTCAAAACCTGGCGCTACGTCTTTAATAGCTTGATGGTGAAATGAATTAATAAGAGCTTGATTACCGTAAAGGTCATGCAGGCGTGTTCCGTCTTTAATCATGATGGAATGAGAAGGGTCGCTTGTATTGTTGTATTGATCATGTTTGATAAATGCCTCTTTAATGTCTGACATATCTTGATAAAGAGTGCCGCCGTAAGCAACGTTTAAAATTTGTAAGCCGCGGCAAATCGCTAACACGGGCTTTCCTTGATCGATCACATGCTTTAACAATAGCTGTTCAGACTGATCTCGTGCTAAAAAAGGTGAACCCGTTTTGGTTGTCGGTTCTTCTCCGTATAAAAGGGGATTAACGTCTTGTCCACCTGATAAAATCAACCCATCTATACTTTCTGCCTGCGCTTTAATCATTTCTTCGTCTTTTAGCACTGGCAAGATGAAAGGAACTCCGCCGCTGAGCGCTGTTGATTCGATATAGTCGTTATTCACATACGCTCGCTTATAGCCTGGAAAGCGTCCTCCTTGATCCACAATAATGCTTCCTGATATACCAATTAAAAATCCCACTGTTGTTTTCTCCTTTTTTGTTAAATTACCATTTCTTAAAATGTTTTTTCTTTTGTAATGCGCTGATAAAGTGTTCTCAACCGCTTGCTCTATAAGAAATAAATGGTTCTTTTATTCAACTATTATACATATATACCATATTTATTTAATAGAAAATGGTATAATAGCCTCTGTGTGTCAAAAATACTAATTGCCAAAGGTAGAAGGTAGTGCTACAATTGTTCACATTCCTACTATTCTTCTTATTATAGTCGGATTAAAATTTTATACAAGGAAATAGGAGTGATTTTAGTGAAAAGGACTTATTTACTTTTCATCTCTCTTTTAACCATTGTCCTCATGGTAGCAGGGTGCAGTGGTAACGCAAGCAAAAATTCTTCAAGTGAAAAAGAAGGAAAAGAAGGCGGAACGCTAAACGTCGCGTCTCAAAGTGAGCCAGCAACGCTAGATGCTCAAATTACTGGGGACTCAGATGTGAAAGACGCAACGCGCAGTATCTACGAAGGACTAATGATTTTAGACGATAAAGGAAATCCTAAGCCTGACTTAGCGTCTAAAGTAGATATTAGCGATGATAAAAAAACATACACGTTCCAATTAAGAAAAGGGGTTAAATTCCATAATGGTAAAGAAATGACTGCAGATGACGTCGTCGCTTCTATTAACCGCTGGATTAAGCTATCATCCCTTGGAAAAACAAACTTCTCTGGTGCTGAAATGACCAAAACCGGTGATTATACGGTAGAACTTCATTTACCATCACCAAATGTTAACACGCTTTCTTTATTAGCTGATCCAATCCCTGCAGCAGCTATTTTACCAAAAGAAGTCGTTGACAATGCATCTGATGAAGGGATCAAAGACTACATAGGAACAGGTCCATATAAAGTAAAAGAATGGAAGAAAAATCAATATCTTTTATTAGAGAAATTTAAAGATTATTCTTCGAAAGGCCGCGAAGTTAAGAAAACTCCTCACGTCGATGAAATTAAGATTAGTTTCGTAAGCGATGAGTCAACTAGGATTTCTGGTATTACAACCGGACAATTTGACGTTGCGCTATCTGTATCAAGTGATAATGCCAAACAAGTTGAAGGCAGCCAAAATGCAAAAGTAGAAACATCACCAGGCGGATTTATGGGACTTTTCTACAACGCAGATAAAGGCGTCTTTAAAGACATCCATGCACGAAAAGCAGTTAACGCAGCTCTTAACTCAAAGGATATCTTAGACAGTTCTTACGGAAGCTCAGATTATTACAAGCTTTCTTCATCCATTGTGAACAAAGAGTATCCAAATTACTACAGTACAGCTGGAAAAGAAGAATACAACCAGCATGATAAGAAAAAGGCAAAAGAATATTTAAAGAAATCTGGTTATAACGGAGAAGAAATTCGCTTAATGGCGTCTCGTGATTACCAAGATCAATACAATACAGCTGTTGTGGTTCAACAAGAATTAAAAGACATCGGTATGAATGTAAAACTCGAAGTATACGACTGGGCGACGTTCAGCGATAAAATGAGTGATACAAGCCAATGGGACATCTATCCTGTTGACTGGAACGCTCGTTCTACCATCTTCCAAGGATTCTGGACTACAAAAGGTACATCAGTTGAAAAATCAATGGACTACTTAAACAAAATTAAAGCTGCTCCTTCTGTTAAAGAAGCTCGCGGTGACATTGATGCGATTCAACAATACGTATGGGACGAGCTTCCGTTTACGCTTATTGGTCATAAAGTGAACATCAATGCCGTTTCTAACAACGCAAACGGCTATGAGTATAATTTAGGTCCAATTTTCTACAATATGAGTTTAACAAAATAATATCTTATTAACCTAATAAACAGAGAGCTTATGGCTCTCTGTTTTAGAAAGGAGTTTACGATGGGAGCTTATACACTTAAGAGACTTTTTGCACTAATTCCTGTTTTATTCATTGTATCTATTGTTGTCTTCTTAATTACGCGCTTAACGCCTGGGAGTCCCGCAGCAATCATTTTAGGACAAGGCGCAAGTCCGGAACAAATTGCAGCGCTGAGCAAAGAAATGGGATTGGATGAGCCTGTTATTAATCAATACTTTATCTGGCTATCTAACATTTTTCACGGAGATTTTGGCTATTCTTACTTTTTAAATAAACCTGTGCTCGGGGCAATTTGGGATAATGTAGGTCCTACGGTTTCTCTAGCTATACTCGCGCAAATTTTTGGTGTGGCATTTGCTTTACTATTTGGTATATATGCAGCTAAACATAAAGGAACGATTCGTGATGAAAGCATTATGGGAGCCAGCCTTTTAGGTATTTCCATTCCTAGCTTTCTTCTCGGTTCATTCCTTATTTTGCTTTTTGCGGTACAGCTTCGAATTTTTCCTGTTTCAGGATACGTTCCGTTAAACGCTGGATTATTTGAGTATTTAAAGTACTTAGTTTTACCAACGATTACGCTTGGAGCGATTCAAGCTGCATTAATTACGCGTATGACGCGTTCATCTTTACTCGATACCATTTCTGAGAACTTTGTTAAAACGGCAAAAGCAAAAGGATTAAATGAACGCACAATTATGCTCAAGCATACGCTGCGCGTGAGTTTTTTACCGATTTTAACAGTTATTGGAGAATCATTTGCGGGACTTGTGACCGGAGCGGCGGTAACAGAATCATTATTTAACATTCCAGGGCTAGGTCAGCTGATTGTTTCATCAATTGAACGCCGGGATTACGCGCTTATTCAAGGAGCCGTACTTTTAATTACGGTTGCTTATGTGGTCATCAATTTAGTTGTTGATTTGCTGTATGCCGTGATCGATCCGCGTGTACGCAATTCTTATCATGATTAAAGGAGGGTGATGAATGTGAACGCACAACAAAATACAGAGACCATTTCAGTAACTGCAAAGAAAAAAAGAAACCCAGCGGTAGCGCGCTTTTTCTCAAATCGTTTGCTAGTAAGAGGAGCGATACTTATTTTATTATCTATTTTGATTGCTGTTTTTGCTCCGCTCATTTCTCCTTTTGGCAGCTTACAAATCGATCCTGCAAATCGATTAGCACCGCCGTCAAGCACGCACTGGTTTGGAACGGATAACTTTGGACGAGATGTATTTAGCCGGACAATGTACGGCGTCAGAATATCATTAATGATTGGAGCCGCAGTAACGATTGTTGCTACTGTACTTGGTTTAATCGTTGGACTTCTATCTTCTTATTATAAAATTCTTGATTATATTTTAATGAGAATTTGTGACGGCTTGTTTGCTTTTCCATCTATTTTGCTAGCAATTGCCATTATGTCTGCTTTAGGACCTAAAACAAGCAACGTTATTATCGCACTGAGCCTTGTATTTATCCCTTCGATTGCGAGAATTGTTCGTTCAGCTGCGCTTGTTGTAAAAGAAAAAACGTTTATCGAAGCGCTAAAAGCTCAAGGAGCAAGCTCACTTCGAATCATTTGTTTTCATATGGCGCCAAACGTCTTATCGCCTTTAATCGTTCAAGTAACATACGTGTTTGCCGTAACGATTTTAACTGAGGCTTCGCTAAGCTTTTTAGGAGCAGGGATTCCTGCGCCGACACCGAGCTTAGGAAATATGCTGTATGACGGAAAGCTTGCGATTTACAACGCATGGTGGATGACCGTGTTTCCGGGTTTATTCATCATTTTAATTGTACTTGGCCTTAATTTATTTGGTGACGGTCTGCGCGATTGGTTAAATCCGAAAAACGTAATGCTGAAGAAAAGGAGGAAAAAACGTTGAGTAACGCCCTTTTAAAATTAGAAGACTTACAAGTAACTTTTACAACGTATAGCGGAGAAGTAACGGCTGTTGACAATGTATCTCTTCAATTAAATAAAGGAGAAGTATTAGGGATTGTCGGTGAATCAGGATCTGGAAAAAGCGTAACGTCCGAATCTATTCTTCAGCTATTAGATGAAGACCTAACAAGCTACGATGGCAAGATTTTGTTTGAAGGAAAAAACTTATTAGAGATGTCTTCAAAGCAAATTCAAAAGCTAAGAGGAAACGAAATCTCAATGATTTTCCAAGATCCAATGTCGTCATTAAATCCCGTTATGCCCATTGGAAAACAAATTGCTGAAGTGATTCGTCTGCATCAGAAAGTCTCCAAAAAAGAAGCGCAAAAGAAAGTCGTAGAGCTTTTGAGACTAACAGGCATTCCGTCTCCAGAACAGCGAGCAAAAGAGTATCCGCATGAAATTTCAGGTGGAATGAGGCAGCGCATTATGATTGCGATGGCTTTAGCCTGTGAGCCGAAGCTTCTTATTGCCGATGAGCCAACAACAGCTTTAGACGTAACCATTCAAGCGCAAATTCTTGACCTCATGATGGATTTAAAAGAAAAGCTCAACATGGGAGTGCTTTTCATCACTCATGATTTAGGCGTTGTCGCTAATATTTGTACAAAAGTAGCCGTAATGTATTTAGGACAAGTGATGGAAGAAACGGACGTTAAAACGCTGTTTTCAAAGCCGCTTCATCCTTATACAATGGGCTTAATTAAGTCGGTTCCTCACTTAGATGGCGACAGAACACAAGAGCTTTCGTCCATTCCCGGAACGGTGCCGCCGCTTTCAAACGTGCCAGACGGCTGTCGTTTTGCACCAAGATGCCCGTTTGCAACGGAAATATGCCATAAAGAAGTACCTGTTTTAGAGCATGCCGATGATACACATCGCGTTCGATGCTGGCACTATGAAAAAATTCAAGAGGGAGAGGTTGCGTATGTCTAGTGAAGCAAAGCAGCAAAGTGTGAAGCCCTTGCTTGAAGTTCGCAACCTGCAAAAATATTATCCGGTTCGTTCTGCCTTAGGGAAAGCGAAAGGCCAAATCAAAGCAGTTCAAGATGTATCTTTTGATATTTATGAAGGCGAAACGTACGGATTAGTAGGCGAATCTGGCTGCGGGAAAAGTACAGCGGGGCGCACGCTTTTAAAATTAGTAGAACCAACGGGCGGAGAAGCACAGTTCAATGGAGAAAGTATTTTCGAATCTAAAGCATCACGCTTACGAACGATTCGTAAAGATTTACAAATGATTTTCCAAGATCCGCATACTTCTCTTAATCCAAGAAAAAAAATTGGTGCTTCCATTCAAGAAACATTAACAATTCATAATGTAGGCGTAAAAAGCGAACGAAAGCAGCTTGTCATTGAGTTATTAAAAAAGCTTGGATTTAACGAAGAAGATTACAACCGCTATCCGCACGAATTTTCAGGCGGTCAGCGCCAGCGCATAGGCATTGCGCGTTCATTGATTTTAAACCCAAAGCTTATCATTTGTGATGAGCCGGTTTCAGCACTGGACGTATCCATTCAAGCACAAATCTTAAACTTACTGCGCAGTTTGCAAAGAGAAATGAAGCTTTCGTATCTCTTTATCTCTCACGATTTAAGCGTCGTAAGACATATTGCAGACCGCGTTGGCGTGATGTATTTAGGCAGATTAGTAGAAGAAGGGCCAACAGATGAGATTTTTTCAAATCCTCGTCATCCTTACACAAAACTTCTTTTATCATCTGTCCCGGCAATTCACGAACATGAAAAACGCGAAAAAATTGAGGTTAAAGGTGAAATTCCTTCTCCTCTTAATCCACCTTCAGGCTGTGCGTTTCATAAAAGATGCCCGTTCGCATTTGACCGCTGCATGAAAGAAACACCTGAAGACACAGTGATTGACAGCAAGCATAAAGTAAAATGTCATCTTTATAGTTAAGGTGAAAAGCTGTGGCGATAGAGAAAACAAACGTATTGATGCAACAGCATAATTGAATAAATAGAAATGAAAAAGTCACTAGTGCCTCTAGTGGCTTTTTTGTGTGAAAATAGCGGATTTAAAGGGTGGTGAAAAGTCATTATTTAGCGTATTAGATTCATTTTTATATAAAAGATATAAATAATCCTTACTAACCTATCTATCCTAATATATGGAGATATGAAAACAAAACGTGTTATGATGGTATCGGTGATAATTATGGGTAAAAAAGCAGATAAAACGAATGTCATGCGAATTTTAGATCAGAAAAAAATTGTGTACAACTATTATTCTTATGACACTAAAAAGCTGAGTGGGGTACAGGTAGCTACTTCGCTCGGAGAGGATCTTGCTAAAGTCTTTAAGACACTGGTGACCGTAGGGAAATCAAAAGAACATTATGTCTTCATGGTACCGGTTGAAAAGGAGCTTGATTTAAAGAAAGCGGCAAAAGCGGCTGGTGAAAAGTCCTTAGAAATGATTCCTCAAAGAGAGCTGTTACCTCTTACAGGATATGTTCACGGCGGGTGTTCTCCTATCGGAATGAAAAAGCAGTTCGAAACCTTCATTGACTCTACAGCAGAAAACTGTGAAACGATTTACTTTTCAGGTGGACGTGTAGGTCACCAAATACAGTTAACGTTAAGTGACTTATCAAAAGTAATTCGCTTAAGTTTAGCAGACATCACAAAAGATAGTTAAAATGTAGTTCCCTTGAGCGAAACGTACTCAGACATGAGCGTTTCGCTTTTTTAGTTCCCTTAATTACTGTCTTTTTATCTGTTAAAACAATAAAATAAAAGTAAAAATATAGAAAAAATGATATTATATAGTTAATATGTGGAAAATTTATAAAAAGGCTAGGAGGAAGACAAAAATGATTAAATCAATTATTGGCGGGTTCATTTTATCTTTTATTCTTTTATTAGGATGTACAATAGCAAACGTAAATTCAGAAACAGTATTTTTCGTAGCGTTCATTATACTAGTAGGGCTAGCCATTATTATATCTGGAGCAGCTGTAAGCGGCGATCGGATGAGAGCCAATCTGGCCACGGAATCAAAAACGGACAAGAAGTGGAGAATTACAAATTCGATAAACCTTATGTTAGCTGCCACTCCAGTTCTAGCCGTGTTTCTTCTTATTCATTATTTTATATAGTTTGGTTTCCAAACAACAAGCTTAGGTGAAAAATATCTCGGGATAGAAGGCTTTTTGTGTGAATTTAAAATTAAATGAGCCAAATTAAGGTCGCCGATGCAACAAAATTATAGAGCATCTATGACTGTATATATAATAGAGGATAAGATTAAAATTCGATAATTACCTTAAATTTAGGTTAGAGCTTAGTACAAGTTATGTTTATTCTACATATTATGTAAATGTAAGCAGCTTACACTCACAAGTTGAAAAGAGTATTTTCTTAACCATGTTCTCACTTAAAGAACATGGCTTTTTTTCTGTTTGTCATATAAATTAGAAAGCTAAACTTTGTAAAATTTTTGTATAAATAATTAGAAAATATTATATTTTCTAATAAATCAATAGTACAATATATAAATAGAAGGGAGGATTAACACTACATATGTAATAGACAGCAGCCGCTTTTAAAACCGCTTATTTTATTATCTATAGATGATATTGAAATGAATGATCCAACCTTTTTTAAGCGCTCTCATTATATAAGTAATGGGTTGAACAGGTTTTATAGAAAGCAATACAGTCTAGCTGTTAAAAAAATTTGCTGGTAAATTACTTGCTACTTCATGTTACAGGAGAACCAACATTAAACACTCAAAGAAAAGAGGGATCAATCATGGCTCATACCAGTGAAGCTGCAAACAACAGGCGTGTTACAAGTAATATTTTCAAAGGATCTGTTGGGAATTTAATTGAATGGTACGATTGGTACGTTTACTCTGCTTTTGCCGTCTATTTTTCATCGCAATTCTTCCCGGAAGGTGATTCAACAAGTCAGCTGCTTAACACAGCGGCAATCTTTGCTGTCGGTTTCTTAATGCGTCCAATCGGTAGTTTATTAATGGGACGCTATGCGGATCGATATGGTCGTCGGGCTGCGCTTACCTTATCTATTACTATTATGGCGAGTGGTTCCTTTATTATCGCCTGTACTCCTAACTATGGCACCATAGGATTATTATCTCCTATTATTCTAGTATTAGCGCGTTTGCTGCAAGGAATCTCCTTAGGAGGAGAATACGGAACGTCTGCAACTTACCTTTCTGAAATGGCAAGCAGCGGGCGCAGAGGATTTTATTCAAGCTTTCAGTATGTGACGCTTGTTGCTGGCCAGCTGGTGGCATTAGGTGTTCAAATTATTTTGCAAAACGTTCTTAGTGAAGCAGATATGATTTCATGGGGCTGGCGTATTCCTTTTGTCATTGGAGCAATCGGCGCGCTAAGCGTTTTATGGCTGCGCCGTACAATGGATGAGTCAGAGCAATTTTCTAAAATGGACTCTGAAAGCCGTGAAAATGCCGGAACTATTAAAGCACTTATGAAGCATCCTAAAGCAGTGTTGACCGTTATTGGCTTAACATTAGGAGGAACGGTCGCTTTTTATACGTATACGACGTATTTGCAAAAATTTATGGTAAACAGTGTAGGGCTAGATAAAGGAGTCGTAAGCTGGATTAACTTCTGTGCGCTGCTTGTATTTGTTGTTATTCAGCCAATAGCAGGTATGCTATCGGATAAAATTGGACGCAGACCTCTGTTAATGAGCTTTGGTATTTTAGGAACATTGCTGACAGTACCGCTGTTTCTTTTTATGAAACAAGCTCACAGCCCAGTCATGGCTTTTTTATTAATGACAGTTGGACTTATCATTGTAACAGGTTATACATCTATTAACGCAATTGTAAAAGCTGAGCTTTTCCCAACAGAAATTCGAGCTCTTGGTGTTGGGTTACCGTACGGACTTACAGTTGCCATATTTGGAGGTACTGCAGAGTTGATCGCCCTATGGCTGAAAAGTATCGGCCATGAATCACTTTTCTTTTTCTATGTAGCAGGGTGTATTGCCATCAGCTTTCTTGTTTATTGGCGTATGGGAGAGTCCTCTAAAGATTCATACATAGAATCTGAGCTCAAGAAAGAGGGCAAAGGAGACAATGTACCGCCAAATAATATCAGTTTTTAATTTTGGTTAAATAAATAATCGTTTGATAACATAAAAAAGGACGGGCTTTTATAGCCAGTCCTTTTCTAGTATTCCGCGCGTATACTTGTATTAAACGTACTAAGTGACTGTTCTTACTATAGAATTCTTTTTTCTATAGTTTTGCATTATGAATTTTGTACATTATTTGGTGATAATAAGTCCTCGTATAATCTCATTCCAGTAAGGTTTAAAACCAGGCTTTACTTTAGGCATTGTGAAAACTCCCTTTAAAATTTTCCTGATTGGATAGTCGTGATATTAAGTTTAATAAAACTAATTAAAGTTGTTATCCGACGTAGAGCGTAACTTACCTTATAAATTTGTACGACTAAAGAATGAAGAAAAAAATTAGAGGCATATAAAAGATCAGCGTCACAATAAAAGGATTATTTTGTGATATAACGAAATAAAGAGTATATACATCAGAAATAGAGAGAGGGTAAACTTCATGAATACTTTATATTCCTTTTTTACGAACCCAGTTTTAACTGCTTCTACGTTTTTAATAGAATTACAGAGCGTGTTCTTTCAACCTATTTGGAAAGAGTATAATTATGATGATTATTTTACCTACAAGGTGTATGTTCCAAGTACATATACTGGGTTAAGTAAAGTACCATTAATCGTTATGCTTCATGGATGCCAACAAGATGCAGATGATTTTGCGACAGGTACGGAGATGAATAAGCTAGCGGAAGAAAAAGGCTTTATTGTTCTCTATCCTCAAATGAATTACTTTGCTAATTCCAACGGGTGCTGGAATTGGTTTTATGAGTATAACCAGTTTCGCGGTAATGGAGAGCCAGACATAATAAAAGATATGATTGATCACATAACCGCTAAATATGCTGTTGATCCTGCTAATATATACCTTGCTGGTATGTCAGCTGGAGGCTTTATGGCAAATGTTATGGCTATTGCTTATCCTGATGTATTCAAAGCAGTAGGCATTCATTCAGCAGGAAGTAATGCGTATGCCGTAGACCTCATCACAGCTGGAGAAGTCATGCTATACGGCTCTTTAAATCCTGAGCTTGACGGTGATGAAGCTTATAAAAAAATGGGACCTTATGCACGGCCTGTTCCCATCATTACGTTTCATGGTCAATCAGATACAACAGTCAATCCAATTAATGCGTCTACATTCATTCAGCAGTGGATTTATACATATAAGAATTTCGGTATCGACCTACATGAAAATGCAGCTTCTTATACTTCAAGGGAAAACGAAAATCATTATAGTTACATAACGTATGACTACGTAGATACAGAAAATAAAATCTGGATGAAAAAAATTATGGTAGAGGATATGGGGCATGCATGGTCAGGAGGAAATGACAATGGATCGGATACTGATTCAAAAGGTCCTAATGCTTCAAAAATGATGTGGGATTTTTTTGAAGCCCATAATGATTAAATAGAGGACGAAAGAGAGATCACAATATGCTACTAAATAACGTTAGCCTTTCATTTTTTTGAAACAAATAATCGTCTACCAACAGTAAAAAAGGATCTTATCGAAAGATCCTTTTTCTGTTATCCACCAGCATTTTTTAACAAGTAGCTTCAAACCGATTTAACAATACATCGAGATCCTGACTGATTTTAATCGTATTACTACTTGTAAACCCTTCTTCTAGGGCAATCATCATCATCATTTTTCGTATAAATTCTATCTTTATCAGCAGTAGTCTACATTTGAAACACATTAAGTTTCCTCCACTTGCCACGTCATTTTAAAGGCTTAAATTGTTGAATGATTTATGTAAAAATGGTTCCAATCTAAAAATAGAACCTAAAAAATATAGTAACAAATAGATAGTGTCGAAGTCTGTCGTATTTTGAATTCAGATATTTTCATTTAAAAAGAATTAGCTCTTAAACGTTTTGTTGGAAGCTATGCTCTGTCTTAATTGTGATTCTTCCACCGGTTGTAAATAACTCACAGAGCAATAGAGCTTATCCGGTTTTTTGGATATAGGCATAATCCGATTACATTTAGGCATGTTAACATAAGAAAGGAGAATTTACTAATATGCCCAATGTCATCAGAATTCTTCAATTGTTTCTTCCGTGGATTTCCCTTGTTTTTATGCCGAAAAAATCAATGAGAACCTATTTTCCCGCTTCTCTTTTTGCCTCATCTTTAGTAATTGGAATGTGCTCATTAGCTATTCCTTACAAGTGGTGGAGTGTAAAAGGAGGGTGGAAAGGGAAAATTTTAAACGATACCAGCTTTATTTTTGGCCCCTTTTTGATAGGGACACTGTGGATCTTTCATTTTACGTTTGGCAGCTTTAAAAGATTTTTTTTCGTTAATTTACTTATGGATTCACTATTTGCTTTTCCGCTAAGCTACTTGTATCAAAAATTGGACTTATTTAAGTTAGTCAATTTTAAGCCAAAACATATCTTTTTTTCGTTTATTAGTTTCTGCTTAACTATTTATGGCTATCAGGCACTGACAAATAAAGATAAATGATAGGTGAGGGGCGTTTCTAACCGCTATAGACTTTGTAAAAAGCACAACAAAAAAGCGTCTGTTAAGACGCTTTATATATAATACATATACTGCTCTTCTTTATTAACATTTGTTGTGTCATGGATTATTTCTTCCGGGATATTGGACGTCCGATTAGTAAAAAGCATAAACAAAGCAATAATTGATGCCGCAAAACCTAAAGTAACAATCACAATAAATCCCTCCCTTTAGAATATATATTCTACTTTTATCTTCATTTTCCTATATTTATTATATACCCTTATTTTATTTTCTCAACACATAGAACAAAAAGAGTAGTGCATCTCCTCAATATCTCCCTCAAAATAAATATAATCAAGGGAGCTTAAAACTCCCATTTTCCCTAAAAAAGTAGGAAGCCATAAATTTTTTTCGTATGGGGGACATAAATCATTAACATTATTAATCGTTGAGATAACTTTTTTGTATTGTACGAATGAAAGAAATTTATATATATTAAAAATACAAAATATTCATTGAATTATATAATACTTTGATTTTGAGTCGAAAAGAGAAAAGCTGCTGTTTTAAAGACAACAAGTTTAAGGAAGTTACAAGCGATATAAAAAGGTATAGAAATGGATGCATCTAGAATTCTTTTTGCTCAGATATTCACATAGTTTTCATTCGTAAAAAAGACTGAAAATTTTGATAATAATTTCACTTTTATTAAGGGGGACTTTTTATGACAACAACGGTATTAAATGTATCAACTTATTCTTTTTATCTTAACGGTGAGTGGAAAGAAAGCAAATCAGGGCAGACAATTGACATTGTTTCTCCATACCGTCATGACGTGATTGGAAAAGTTCAGGCTATCACAAAAGAAGAGGTCGATGAAGCAGTACATGCCGCGCAAAAAGCTCAGAAAGGGTGGGCAGAAATTTCTCTCCAAGAACGTGCTAAGTATTTATACAACTGGGCGGATGAGCTGGTAAGAATGCAGAGTGAAATTGCCGAAATTATTATGAAGGAAGTTGGAAAAAGCTTAAAAGATGCAAGGAATGAAGTAGTGCGCACAGCAGATTTCATTCGCTATACAGTTGAAGAAGCCCTTCATATGAACGGAGAAAGCATGAAGGGAGATAGTTTTCCTGGCGGTTCTAAGTCTAAAGTTGCCATTGTTGAACGCGTGCCTTTAGGGGTGGTCCTCGCAATTCCTCCTTTTAATTATCCGGTAAATTTAGC
Organism: Priestia sp. YIM B13552; assembly: GCF_042787775.1. Lineage (NCBI taxonomy): Bacteria > Bacillati > Bacillota > Bacilli > Caryophanales > Bacillaceae > Priestia > Priestia sp. YIM B13552. Next base: position 959,621 of record NZ_JBHZOU010000003.1, on the reverse strand, counting down.
AGCTGCTAAACTGGCGCCTGCTCTTATTTCAGGAAATGCCGTTATCTTCAAACCCGCAACGCAAGGAGCGATCAGCGGTATTAAGATGATTGAAGCTCTTCATCAAGCAGGTATTCCACAAGGTCTTGTAAACGTCGTAACGGGCCGCGGATCTGTTATTGGGGATTATTTGGTTGAACATAAAGGCATTAACATGATTTCATTTACCGGGGGAACAAATACGGGTACTCAATTAGCTAAAAAGGCAGGCATGATTCCTCTTGTATTAGAACTTGGAGGAAAAGACCCGGGTATTGTATGTGAAGACGCAGATTTACAAGAAGCAGCCAAACATATTATAAGCGGAGCATTTTCTTATTCCGGTCAGCGCTGTACAGCTATTAAACGTGTACTTGTGCATGAAAAAGTGGCAAACGAGCTCGTAAATATTTTAAAAGAAGAAGTACATAAACTATCAGTCGGTTCTCCTGAAGATGGATGTACGATCGTTCCATTAATTGATAGCAAAGCAGCGGACTTTATTCAGATTTTAATTGCAGATGCACTAGGAAAAGGTGCAAAAGTTGTGACTGGAAACAAGCGTGAAGGAAACCTTATCTATCCTACGCTTTTAGATGACGTGAATGATACTATGCGCGTGGCATGGGAAGAACCATTCGGTCCTGTGTTACCAATTATCCGCGTCGCTTCTGATCAAGAAGCCGTTGATATAGCAAACGAATCAGAATTTGGCTTACAAGCAAGCGTTTTTACAAAAGATATTAATAAAGCCTTCTCAATTGCAAATAAAATTGAAGTAGGATCCGTTCAAATCAACGGACGCACGGAACGCGGTCCTGATCATTTTCCTTTTATCGGCATAAAAGGATCCGGTATGGGTGCTCAAGGCATTCGTAAAAGTATTGAATCCATGACTCGTGAAAAAGTAACGGTATTAAATCTTCAATGATTGAATTCCAAGAGCTCTTCAAATCAAGCCAGTAGAGTGTAGAGAATCTCATGGGAAAAAGCCTGTGCTCCAAAAAACACAGGCTTTTAAACGTTTTATTTACCTATCACTCGATTCCATCTTTGTAGTTCTTATGCCAGTTTTTATCACCTTTATGTTCGATATCCTCAACGGTTTTTTCAAGCTCTGACATAATGAGTGTTTTCACTTGATAAATGGTATCAAAAAAAGCTTTCTCTTCATCCGGATTCGGCTTTATTTTGGCTGCTGCCGAAATATCAACATATCTGCGATGTTCAGTTGTTAATTTATCAAGCGCATCAAAAATATGAGAGGTCAGAACAGCAACCTCCTTATGATTATCAGGCAGCTTTTCTTTTAATGTTTCAATTCTCTTATCCATGTTAAAGTCCCCCTATAACGTGTTGTATTTATGTAACTTTCCCACTAATAAAAATGAATAACCTTAAATAGCAAAAAATCATGGGAATTAGCACGTGAAACAAAAGTATACTACAGGATATCATGTTAAAGTGAAAAAATGGTGAAACGAATGAGTATATTTTTCCAGAAAGGGTATGTAATAAAAGGCGTTTTTTTGGAAAAGGTAATTACCTTAAGAAACATTGAGGCACGCAATCAACATAAAAGTTCATCTATTTTTAAGGAACAATGACCTTTTTTGACTACTTTTTGCGATTTTATGACTTTTTTTGAATGAACTTGATTGTTTTTGATGATTTTTCGAATAATCTGATATATAATGAAAGCGTAAACAGTAAAACATGTCGGCCGGTTAAGAAAAACATTCACAAAAACTGGATTTGTTATTACATAAAATCAGACCTCTGTTTTTATAAAAATAAATAGAACTTGAGAAAAGGAGAATGAGGATGGACATATTGGATGCAAAAGTAGTGAATACAAAGTACGGTTTAGAAACATATCTGGATGTATCAGAAAGCGTAGAAATAAAAGAAATTCATATGCCGAGTTCAGAGAACCAATCTCATAAAATTAAATTTGGAATCAAGTATTTTCTTTTAAGAGAAGGAAAGTATTACGATAGCCAAAAAGGTTATTTTTGGCTTTGTATGAATCACGATTTTAGCAGCCTTATGCTGAGTGAAACGGAAACAGAGAGTTTGTTTGCAGTTAAAAGTGAAGAAGAAAGAGAAGCAACAAAAACGCTGTTAGCAGAATGGTTTATCCAAACGAATGCGTACAAAGAAGTCATCAACGAATGTATCCATCAGATTAAAACGGAGAATATTCGTACAGAGGAAGACATCGAAGACCGAGTAGACGCTATACAATTTTTAGAAAAATTAAAGGTATTAACTGCAAAAGAGATTGAAAACGCTTCTATAGAAAATCTATATGCCCTGCAGCAAATTGGCTAGGCTATAGTTCGCGCAAGTTGAAATGCAGATTAATGTATAACAATAAGGAGGAATAGTGAGATGAAATTTTTTATTGATACAGCAAACCTTGAAGATATTAAAAAAGCATACAAAGTAGGTGTTCTAGCTGGTGTGACAACCAATCCATCTTTAGTAGCAAAAGAAGGCGTAAGATTTGAAGACCGCATTGAAGAAATTCTTCAAATGGTACCGGAAGTTGAATCCGTTTCCGCTGAGGTAACGCCTGACGCACTTTCTGCTGAAGACATGATTGCTCAAGCTGAAGAACTGATTAAAATTAACGACGGAGATAAAAACATTACGATTAAGCTGCCTATGACATTAGCTGGCTTGGAAGCGACGCGCTACCTTGCTAAAAAAGGCGTAAAAACAAATGTAACCCTGATCTTTACAGTAAACCAAGCGCTTTTAGCAGCTCGTGCTGGAGCGACGTATGTTTCTCCATTTTTAGGACGTCTTGATGATATTTCAGAAGACGGAGTACAGCTGGTATCTAAAATTGCTGAGTTATTCCGCGTTCAAAACATCGACTCTCAAATTATTGCGGCATCTGTAAGACATCCGGATCATGTAACGCGTGTAGCACTTGCAGGAGCCCATATTGCCACAATTCCATACGCTGTTATTGAGCAATTAGCAAAACATCCGTTAACTGACCAAGGAATGGAAAAATTTGCAGCAGATTGGGAAAAAGCAGTTAAAGCTTAACAAAAAGTTATATCAATAAAAAAAGCTTGGGGTAAGCATAGCTTATTCCAAGCTTTTTATCGTTTAACTAGCTAGTTTCTTTTTACGTAAACGCTCTAAGCGTCGCTGCACGCTATTTCTCGAACGCCCGAGCAGCTGCCCAATTTCTCGCTGATTGCGCTTTTCCTGATAAAACATACGCCACAATCTCGCATCTTCTTCTGCTGTCCACTTTTTATGCTCGTATTTAGGGCGTTTTACATAGTCTAGTTTTCTTTGTTCATTCACCCACGCCGGTTCTGGAATAAGCGTATTTTTAGGTATTTTAAAAAAGTTAAGGCACGATTTATTTTGTTCAGCCCACTTCCAAAAAGATTGAATGTCAATTCCCATAAATTTTCTGGTCTTGGCGATGATCATTTTATACGGTAGTTTCTCTTTATGAATCCACTTATAAATTGTATGAACATCTACTTCAAGGCAGGCTGCTAGTTCACACGCTGTAATGTGTCCTACGTGTGCTTTCGCTCCATACACTTCTAAACGGTTCAACCTCGATTCTAACGCTTGCACACTTCGCTGTAATTTAGCTGATATGTGTGAAAGAGGTTTTATCCCGTAATACCTTAGCAAATATTCGTCTTCTTGTACTGTCCATCTTCGCATCGCCGTTTTTCGTGTTAGTCCCAAAACTTTTATGCGCGTAGCAATAGAAGAAGGACTTCTGCCTAAGGAGTGTGCCATTTCACGGTTATTCATGATATCGATGTTCTCCTGCAAAAAAGCATCTTGTTCAAGCGTCCATTTTTTACGCAAAGCTGTATCCGAAGCGCGAAGATTTAATCGAGTAAGTCGTTTATTAACCGATTCCTTGCTTCTATATAAATACTTACCCATCTCTTGAAGCGTCATCACGCCGTAATGTTCGATGAGAAACCTATCTTCTTCTTTTGTCCATCGCTTTTGATTTTTACTCACTGTTGTCTCACTCCAATTCACACGGAAAGCTCAAGATGAAAAGTTGCTAGCAATCTATTTTACGAATGAGCAGTGCCTATTCAGACTGATACTCACTGCGTTTTAGCCTATATATATTTTATCATATTTCTAGAGAAAAACCAAACGTACGTTCTCTTTTTATTTTAGTCATCATAAAAGGAATTAGAAAAATAGTTGGCTCCTTTAATAGAAGCGAATTATGGTAAAATTGACTATAATCTCTAAAGGATTTACATAACTGACAGCTCAGCTTCATTAGGTCGAGAAAGGGGAATTGATATGAATTTTAATTTAAAAGAAGCGATTGAAATACTTGGGCATACACCACAAACGCTCGAAAAACTTTTGTCTGGTCTATCTGCAGGGTGGCTGCAATGCAATGAAGGAGAAGGAACGTGGAATACCTCCGAAGTCATAGAACATTTAATAGAAGCAGAAAAAAACAATTGGATACCAAGGCTAGAATTTATCCTTCAAAAAGGTAAAGAGGGAGCTTTTCCTCCGTTTGACCGCTATGCCCATTTAAACAAGGAATCTGCTAGTTCTATTGAAGAGAAGCTTCTTGAATTCAAAAAGGTAAGAATACAGAATTTACATCAACTAAAGCTGCTAGTTAAGCACGAAAAACATCTGGAAGTGAGAGGAAAACACCCGGAGTTTGGGGAGGTAAAAGTGAGAGAACTGCTCTCGACTTGGGTTGCTCATGATTTAACGCATATTGCGCAAATTGTTAGAGTAATGGCAGAACGATATAGAGAAGATGTAGGACCTTGGGGAGAATACTTAGGAATACTGAAGAAATAGCAGTGACACACAGTGGCCAGCCTTTATCATTCAAGCTTGAATTAAGAAATGTACACGATTACAATAAAATGAGAATAATGAAGATTCAGGAAGGAATGCAGAGGGAACTATAACAACATATCCGATGTTTATAACATGTAGGGTCCGTTAAGCAATTTACGAATAAAAAGAGGATTGGACTGATTAAAAGTGAAAGTGAATTCAGAGAAATTTGGCGAACTAAACAATCAAGCTGTACATGCTTATACCTTATTAAATGATGAAGGGCTTAAAATCACCTGCCTTGACTATGGATGTGTGATATCAAATATTGAAATGCCGGATTCTGAAGGGAAGATTGAAAGTGTTGTATTGGGATTTGATTCAATAGAAGAATACCAAAAGTATTCTCCTTATTTCGGAGCTGTGGTCGGACGCGTAGCAGGGCGTATAGGTGGAGCATCGTTTGAGCTTAATAATGAAACTTATCGTCTAGAGAAAAATGAAGGAAACAACCACTTGCATGGCGGATCAGAAGGATTTAGTCACAAAATATGGAATGCCAAAATAATTGAAGCAAGTGATCATGTAGGCGTTGAATTTACATATGTAAGTAAAGACGGAGAAGAAGGGTATCCCGGCAACCTTGAAGTGAAAGTTACGTATACATTAACGAATAAAAATGAGTTCCATATTTCTTATGAAGGAACAACAGATCAAGACACTCTTATCAATCTAACAAACCATACGTATTTCAATTTAAGCGGAAATCTAAAAGAAACGGTCTTGGATCATGTTTTGAAGTTGAAAAGTAACGAATTCTTAGAGTTGAATGATGATCTTTTACCTACTGGAGAAGTGTTAAACGTCACAGATACCCCATTTGATTTTAGAGAAGGACATAGTCTCAAAGAAGGTGTGGACTCTACACATCCGCAAAATATATTAGTGGGTAAAGGATTCGATCATCCATTTCTTTTAGAAGCAGAAGCTGAAAATCAGATGTCATTATTTGATCCTGCAAGCGGCCGCAAAATAGAAGTCAAAACGGATCAGCCTTCAGTTGTTCTCTATACGGGAAATCACCTAGACGAAGAATTCAAAATTAGAGGAGTTCACTCAGAGAAATACCTCGGTGTTTGCCTAGAAACACAAGGTTTACCGGACGCTATTCATCATAAGCATTTTCCTTCTTGTGTATTAAAGCCCGGTGAGAAGTATGAAGCATACACTCACTATACATTTATAACTGATCGCAGCCTGTAACAAAACGGGATGATAAAAAGGATTACAAACGAGCCTCTGCCGATTGTAATCCTTTTTTATTGTTACTTTTTCTTTTGGCTTTTTGCACGATTAGCGTCAAGCTCAGCCGCATATTCTTCTTGAGACTTTCCTTGCTTTTGACTCTCAGACTGAATCTTTTTAAATTTGTTATCGTTTAAATTTGGCATGTTAGCACCTCCTTGCAGATAGGGTTATTTTGTACAAGCATTAAGGATTTATATGCTGAAAAGTTTTAATGAACTTGGTTAGAAATTTCGCTTAATGCTGCACCAGCTTCATCAACATATACGTTCACTGTTGCAAGGTCGCCGATTGCGCAGATTCCAACCATATTATTATTCTCCACTACAATAATGCGGCGGATTTGATGGTCAGCCATCATACGTGCACACTCGTGAATATCCGTATCCGGAGAACACGTAATTACATCTTTAGTCATACAATCATGGCAATGTACAGTGTTGCAATCTTTTCCATCCGCCACGCAGTTTAACACGATATCACGGTCTGTGATCATTCCCATTACTCGATTTTCTTGACACACTGGCACAGAGCCACAATTAATATCACGCATTAATTTTGCAGCAGCTGTTACTGGGTCGTGCGGTGCACAAGCTTTCACATCTTTAGTCATAACTTCACGTACTGTAGTCATTTTTAATTCCTCCTTTTAAACATTCACCTCCGTATTTTCTCCATGCACATGCAGAATATGAGAATCAATAATTTCCTGAAAGCAAAAAATCTTGTAATAAAAGGGGAATAAAAAAACTAACGCAGTGTAATAAGCACATAAAAAAGAGCCTATTACACAAACTAAAGAGGATATGATCTAGCTTACATTTTCGTAACGGCAGGAGTTGGGTACATAATGAAAGGAAAGTTAACGCTTTTGGCAGTACTTTTATTGCCTTGGCTGTCTATAGTAAAAGTTGATAAATTTGTCTTCAAAAGATACCTACCTGTTTTAACATTTAGTTCATTAGTTATTGCTTTTATAAGTGAGTTATCTAAAAGCTTTACTTGGTGGAAAGTGAGAAAACCTCTTTTTCCTAAACTTTCAAGCGACATTTCTTTTATCTTTGGACCTTTTTTTATAGCTAATTTTTGGGTATTCAAGCTGACCTATGGAAATTTCAAAAAATATTTGCTGATTAACGTTCTATTTGATTATCTATTTGCTTATCCTTTGACGAGTCTGGCAGAAAAACTAAAGGTATACAAAATGGTCAACATGACGCGTTTTCAACTTTTTGTCATCTCGATTGCGACTGCTCTTATTAATTATTTTTATCAGCATTTTATAGAAGATGTATTAAGGCAGAGAAGGCAATAGTTGAACCAGCTCATCGTCACTTAAATTTCGGCACTGTCTGCTTTAAATCATATTAATGGCCTCCTAAACTTGGTACATAAATAATTAAACGAGATAATAAAGGAAAAGAGAAACATGAGAGAAGATAGACTTCTTTCATGTTTCTCTACTTTGTCATGCACATAGACTTTATTTGTAAACCGCCATCGGCAAATACGTTAAAGATTGACCGGTAGCTGAAGCTGTTAAATTCGATTCTAATTCAAAATCTTCAAATGGTTCGATATGAGAAAAGGCCTCTAAAAAGGCTTCTAATATGATTGTCATTTCAAGTCGGGCAAGAGGGGCGCCCAAACAAAAATGAGGTCCGTTCCCAAACGTTAAGTGTTTTTTATTAGTTTGGCGGTGAATGTCTACAGAAAAAGGGTTTTTAAACATATTTTCATCCATATTACATGCGCTCATCCACGCAATAACGACATCTCCTTTTTTTAGCTTAACACCTAATAGCTCGTTATCTTGTTTAACCGTCCGATCTCGTCTGGAGATGTGAAACCGATATCGAAGCATTTCTTCTACTGCTTTTGGAGCTAATTCTCTATTGTTTCTCAGCTCGCTGTATAACGACTTGTCGTCATATAAAAAAGAATAAAACATATTTGCAATGGCGTGACTTGTGGTTTCAACTCCTGCACCTAAAAGCAGCATGGTAGCGTGTACAATTTCTTCATCTGTGAATGTTTCACCATCAACTTCGGCTTGAATTAAGTCTGAGATAATATCATCAGAAAGGTTGGAGCGCTTTTCAATGACAATCGGGTAGAGGTATTGAAAATATTCAGCTCCTGCACGTTGCTTTTCTTGTTCAATCTCTTCTAATCTTTCTTGGTCATAAGGCTGAAACAGAATATCTACCCATTTTTTGAACTGATATCGGTCTTTTACCGGTACGCCGAATAGATCTGCTATAACTAAACTAGGAAAAGGAGAAGATAAATCGTCAACAATATTAATAGTTGAATTCTTTTGTATCGCTTCTACAAGGTCTGCTGCAATTTGTTTGATTCGCGGTTCCCAGTTCTTTAAACTGCGAGGAGTAAAGGCTGCAGCAAGCAAAGATCTCGCTTTCCGGTGGTCAGGAGGATCTAAGTTTGTAAGATTGGTAATTGGAGATGTGCTTTTTTTCTTACTATTATCTCCAACAAAAATAGTGGTTCTTTGCCCATCACTTGAAAAAAATTCGTAGTTGCTCAAGACTTGTTTAACATGGTCGTATTGGAATACATTCCATGTGTTTGTTTCTTCATGAAAATAAACAGGGTAGTTGTTCAGCATTTCTTTATACCATTGGATAGGGAAAAACTCTTCTGCACGTGATTGGAATTTTGGGATTTCTGTAACGGGAATGACTTCTTTGTTCATATGATCTTATTCCTCCTTCAGAATAGGTATAAATTTGGAATCTACTAGCTACATAGCGCTTAGTAGTTGTTACTTGCTAGATATAAATAATTACTTTGTTGAATTAATGTATACACATAGTACATTTTTATACTACATGTATAAAAATGTACTAATAGTATATAATTATTTTTAGTTGTTTATCAAGGAAAAAGGATAAAATTCACGTAGGAAAAGGCAGATAAGTTATACTAAATAAAAAGTAAATTGTAAACAGAGGAGTAGCAGCAATGAATCAAAAACAGCTCGATATTTTAGGGCATACGCACCAGCTTTTTATGGAAAAAGGATACGTAGACACTTCGGTACAAGATATATTAGAAAGAAGCGGTATTTCAAAAGGAACATTTTATAAATATTTTTCATCTAAAAGCGAACTGCTTCTCTCATTACTTTCGTCTTTGCAAGAATCACTTATTCTACAAAGAGAAAAAGTAGCTATTGAATATAAAGGAGATAATCAGAAGGTATTTGAAGAACAGATAATTTTTATGCTGAACTTTGCAGAGCAAAACAAAATTCCTGAAATGATTGAAAGTACACTCGTTTTAAATGAAGTCAAAACATTTCAATATATAGAGGAGTTAAAAGCAGCAACATTCAACTGGATATATGAACGCTTTCAGGAGATTTTCCCGTCTAAGACTTCTCCTTATTTATTTGATGGAGCCGTGCTGCTAGAAGGAATGCTTAACAATATATTTAAAATGAATAAAGCACTCAACTATCCATTGCCTATCGAACAAATCGTCACTTATTGTATGAAGCGTACAGAGGAAATCGTAATCGAAGTAGCAGAACAAAAAGAACAGTTATTTAATCCTTCCGTTTACTCTGGGGTATTTAATGAAAAAATAGAAAGTCATTTTTCGACTGAGCTTACGCGCGTAACCGCGAAGTTAAAACGGGTGATTGAAAATAAACTAACAAATGAAGAGGAACAAAAGAAGAGTCTGGAATTTGTGACGTTTATATCTGATGAATTACTGCAAAATGATACGGAGCCTCGCACATTTATTATTCAGAGTTCTCTTTTATCGCTAGAGAAAATCAATACTCTCGCACAGACCAAAGAGTTACAGGAATATAAAGAAGTCATAACTACTCTGACAAGACATGCTTCATAATTTGAAAAGCAGGTAAATTAACCCAAAAGGCAAGACTCTCCGTAGTTTAGAAAAGAGCAGGTTGCCAATAACATATAAACAGCCAGTTGCCGTTATGATAGGTGACTGGCTGCATGGGATGGAAAAGGTGGCGGAGACAGACATAACACTCTTATTAGAAGAGGGTAATTCTTTCCCTTTTATAGAAAATCAATTAATCGAAAATAGCTGCTTCATTATTAAGATCAAACGTGATATAGTTTGCTAACCTTTGCGTTCACTTAACTAACTTATAGGGGTAACACTTAAAAAAGAATCAATAACGATAGAAACCGCTCCTAAAGCAGGTGCATTTTTTCCTAACGAAGAAGGCAATAGTTCACATTTATTGTCTAAATGAGAATGGACTCTAGAAGAAACTTCGTTTTTAATCGTATTTAAAACAATGGGATGAGATTCAATTATATGATTTCTCAAGATAACAGCTTCTACATCAAATGTATTAAGAATATTGGTTAATCCAATTCCGATATAAAAGCCAAAGTTTTGAAGTGCATTTAACATTTCTACATCATTTTTATTTGCACGTTCCACAATCTCTTTTCGAGAAATATTCTTTTCTTCTTTAGAGAGCGAAGCCAGTAACGCTTTTTCAGAAGCATATAATTCCCAACAGCCCCGATTTCCACAGCTACATTTGGGGCCATTAAAATCTATCGTCATATGACCCATTTCCCCAGAAAAACCCTGAACACCTTTATACAATTCGTTATTAATAACAAGTCCAGTTCCAATTCCGACATTAATACTGATGTAAACTATGTTTTCATAGTTTTTTGTCATACCAAATACTTTTTCACCGTATGCTCCTGCATTAGCTTCATTTTCAACAAAAACCGGAACATTAAACTCACTCTCAATTAAAAACTGCAAATCTTTGATATTCCAATTTAAGTTAGGCATAAAAATAATTTGCTGATGACGATCTACAAGACCTGGAACACAAATCCCTATTCCCACTAGACCATAAGGGGACTCAGGCATATGGGTTACAAAACCATGGATAAGTGCAAATAAAATCTCTTTTACTTCACTAGCAGAAGAACTAGACAAGTCAGAAGTCTTCTCAAGAATAATATTTCCTTCTAAGTCGGTTAGAATTCCGTTAAGATAGTCGACTCCTATATCGATACCGATCGAGTAGCCTGCATTCTTATTAAAAACAAGCATTACAGGTCTTCTGCCGCCTCTGGATTGCCCTGCCCCAATTTCAAAAATAAAATCTTTTTCAAGCAGTGTATTTACTTGAGAGGAGACAGTAGACTTGTTTAATCCTGTAATCTCAGAGAGAGTTGCCCTGGAGATAGGGGAGTTCTTTAAAATTTCATCTAATATTAATTTTTGATTCATTTTTTTTACTAAAGCTTGATCTGCAATTTGAATAATAACCACTCCTTTGTTTATCTATCGAACTAAGTTGGTGTTTTTTGAAGCTTGAATTAGATATTTAAAAGTATCATATCTAATATTATAACTAAATTTTCTAAAAAAAACATTGAAATAAACATTTATTTTGTATATGATGAAATAAAGTTAGTTTATTGGGTAAACAAACTAACCGAATTAAGATAGTGGATGGATAAGCTTGTTCACTTAAATCAAAGGGGGAAATGACAAATGGTCCAAACTAGTACTAATAAAATTAATTATTTTGAAAGCGCAAACAAAGTTTTATACGAAGGTAAAGATTCTAAAAATCCTTTAGCTTTTAAATACTATAATCCTGAAGAAGTAGTAGGCGGTAAAACAATGAAAGATCAGCTGCGTTTTTCTATTGCTTACTGGCACACGTTTACGGCAGATGGTACGGATCCTTTTGGCGCAGCTACTATGCAAAGATCTTGGGATAGATATGATGGAATGGATTTAGCAAAAGCTAGAGTTGAGGCAGCTTTTCAACTTTTTGAAACATTAAATGTTCCATTCTTTGCATTTCATGATCGAGACATTGCTCCTGAGGGCAGTACGTTGCAAGAAACAAATAAAAATCTTGATGTTATCGTCACTATGATCAAAGAATATATGCAAACAAGTAACGTAAAGCTATTATGGAACACAGCGAATATGTTTACAAATCCCCGGTTCGTTCATGGTGCAGCTACTTCTTGTAATGCAGATGTATTTGCTTATGCGGCGGCTCAAGTAAAAAAGGGGCTTGAAACAGCAAAAGAACTAGGCGCAGAAAATTATGTATTCTGGGGCGGCCGTGAGGGATATGAAACACTGCTTAACACAAATTTACAGTTAGAGTTAGATAACTTAGCTAGATTTATGCATATGGCTGTAGATTACGCAACCGAAATTGGATATACGGGGCAGTTTTTAATTGAACCTAAACCTAAAGAGCCTACGACACATCAGTATGATACCGATGCAGCAACAACTATTTCATTTTTAAGACAATACGGATTAGATAAATACTTCAAACTTAATCTAGAAGCTAACCACGCAACGTTAGCTGGGCATACATTTGAACACGAATTACGAGTAGCTAGAGTACAAGGCTTCTTAGGATCGGTGGATGCAAACCAAGGTGACCCTCTTTTAGGTTGGGATACAGATGAATTCCCAACGGATTTATATTCTACAACGCTAGCAATGTATGAAATCCTGCAAAATGGAGGGCTGGGAAGCGGAGGATTAAACTTTGATGCCAAAGTACGCAGAGGTTCTTTTGAACAAGACGATTTACTCTATGCTCATGTAGCAGGAATGGATGCGTTTGCTCGAGGATTGAAAGTAGCACATAAATTAGTAGAAGATCGTGTTTTCGAAAACGTTATCAACGAGCGCTACAGCAGCTTTAAAGAGGGAATTGGGCTTGAGATTGTGGAAGGAAAAGCTAACTTCCATACACTGGAGCAGTACGCGTTTAAAAATCCGAATATTGTGAATAAATCAGGAAGACAAGAACGATTAAAGGCCATTTTAAATCAATATATTTTGGAAGTTTAAAGGACAAACGAGAGTAGAAACAATTCTACTCTCGTTTATAAACGCGGAGGTATCAAGATGAAATATGTAATTGGAATTGATCTAGGAACAAGTGCGGTAAAAACGGTTTTAGTTGATACAAAAGGCGAGATTTGCGCTGTGGTTTCTAAAAATTATCCTCTCCTTCATGAAAAAACAGGGTATAGCGAACAGAATCCTGAAGAATGGGTGCAGCAGACGGCTAGTGCTTTAAATGAATTAATTGCTAACGCTAATATAAAACCCGAAGATATAGAAGGAATTAGTTATTCTGGACAAATGCATGGCCTTGTGCTGCTGGATGAAAACTATAACCTATTACGTAACGCTATTTTGTGGAATGACACAAGAACAACAGAACAATGTCATCACCTCTATAAAGTGATTGGAGAAAAACGTCTTTTAGAAATAACAAAAAACCAGGCTTTAGAAGGATTTACTCTTCCTAAGTTATTGTGGGTAAAAGAATATGAACCGGATATATTTGAAAAAACAGCTGTATTTATGCTGCCCAAAGACTATTTGCGTTTTAAGATGACTGGCTTTATTCATAGTGAATATTCAGATGCTGCCGGTACATTATTATTAAACATCAGCAAGAAAAAATGGGATAGTGAGCTTTGCCAATTAGTAGGAGTCAATATTAACCTTTGTCCGCCACTAGTCGAATCTAGTGAATGCATAGGCAATATTAGTGAATTATTCTCTCAAAAAACGGGGTTAGCTACTTCAACAAAAGTATTTGCAGGTGGAGCTGATAATGCTTGCGGAGCAATTGGCGCCGGCATTTTATCGCCAGGGGAAACACTATGTAGCATTGGGACATCGGGTGTTGTTCTTTCTTATGAGGAACGAAGCGATAGAGACTTTAATGGAAAAGTCCATTATTTTAATCATGGAAAAGAAAATGCCTTTTATACTATGGGCGTTACGCTATCTGCGGGTCACAGTTTAAGCTGGTTTAAGGAAAATTTCGCAGAAAACGACACGTTTGAAGAATTGTTGGCTGACCTAAAAAATGTACCAATCGGATCAAACGGCCTTTTATTTACCCCTTACTTAGTTGGGGAACGTACACCGCATGCAGATGCTACGATTCGGGGAAGTTTTATAGGAATGGACGCTTCTCATAAAAAGAGAGACTTTACGCGAGCAGTTATTGAAGGTATTACGTTTTCATTAAGTGAATCAATTGAAATCTTTCGAGAAAGCGGAAAGGAAATTACGTCTATTGTATCAATTGGGGGAGGAGCAAAAAATGATCATTGGCTTCAAATTCAAGCAGACGTTTTTAATGCAAAAATCGTAAAGTTGTCTACTGAACAAGGCCCAGCGTTAGGAGCAGCCATGCTAGCAGCTTATGGCTGTGGCTGGTATAACTCATTGGAAGAGTGTGCAAACGTATTTATTACCTCGTCGAAAACATATTATCCTAATGCAGAACATGTACAAGTCTATAAACAGCTTTATGAATTATATAAAGAAGTCTACCTTCAAACAAACGACTTAAGTAAAAAGCTAGGCGAATTTAAAAGGAAATAATAGGTTGCAAAATATGCAACCTTACTTTAAAAAGAAACTTCATATGAAAGTAGCTTGTATCAATTGATTATGGTTGTATATCGATATACCTGACACAAAAGGAAGTATAGAAAATGCTGTAGTAAGATTTGATTCACTAGAAAAATACGTACATTGGAGGGGAGGATAAGAGCAGTTAGTCGAATAGACGACGAAAATTTCTTTTGTGTTCCAAGAATTTGAAAACGCATTCAAATAAGTGCGAACTCAGTTAGAAATAGAACTTCTACTGTTACTTTTAACTAACTGCTTTTAACAACGCATGAAACAAAATCGAAACTCATTATATATTTTTTCTATTACCTTAGTTGCCGCTATCGGAGGGTTACTGTTTGGATATGATACAGCTGTAATATCTGGAGCTGAAGAATCATTAAAGGTGTATCTTATTGACAGCTTAGGGTTAGGATCTTTAGCACATGGTGTTACTGTATCAAGTGCTTTAATAGGATGTATTATTGGAGGATTGGTATCTGGTTATTTTGCGACGAAACTAGGACGCAAACAATCACTTATACTAGCAGCTATTCTTTTTATAGTCTCAGCGTTGGGCGCTTCTTACCCTGAGTTTTTATTTTTCACAAAAGGGGAACCGACACTCTCTTTGTTACTAGCTTTTAACTTCTACCGCATTATAGGTGGGATTGGTGTTGGCTTAGCATCAGCCATTTGTCCCATCTATATAGGAGAAATTGCACCGGCAGATATTCGCGGCAGATTGGTATCATTCAATCAATTTATGATTATTTTTGGAATGTTAGTCGTTTACTTCGTGAATTGGGGTATTGCAAATGGGGAAACCTTAGAATGGATTAATGATGTAGGTTGGAGATACATGTTTGCTTCAGGAGCTATTCCAGCTTTACTCTTTGCATCACTCTTGTTTTTAGTTCCTGAAACGCCTCGCTACTTAGCTATACAGAATCAAGATCAAAAAGCTTTAGCCATACTAACTAAAATTAATGGATCTTCAGAAGCAAAATCAATTTTAGAAGATATTAAACAAACAATTTCTACCAATGTTTCGTCTGGAAAATTATTGGCATATGGAAAATTAGTTATCGTTGTAGGTATACTGCTTTCTGTATTTCAACAGTTTGTAGGAATCAATGTAGCTCTATATTATGCTCCGCGTATTTTTGAAAGCATGGGAGCAGCTAAAGGTTCTTCTATGCTGCAAACCATTATTATGGGATTAGTAAACGTTATTTTTACAGTAATTGCAATTTTGACGGTTGATCGTTTGGGAAGAAAACCTTTATTAATAACAGGATCTATCGGAATGGCCATTGGAATGTTCGGTGTAGCAAGCATGGCTTTTGCAAACATCATTGGTATAGGGACGCTTGTATTTATCATTATTTATACAGCTTCCTTTATGATGTCATGGGGACCAATTTGTTGGGTGCTCATTTCAGAGATTTTTCCTAATAAAATTAGAGGTCGTGCTGTAGCTATTGCCGTAGCTGCTCAGTGGGCGGCTAACTATTTTATTTCCTCTACATATCCCGTGATGATGGAATATAGTGGAGGATTAACATATGGTTTCTACGGTTTAATGAGTGTGCTTTCTGCTTTGTTTGTCTGGAAATTTGTTCCTGAAACGAAAGGTAGAACTCTCGAACAAATGGAAAATATGTGGAGAAAAAAACAAGGGGCTTCAAAGAGTAAGAAGGCCATATAACTATTGAGCTTTTACTTAGAGAAAAGATGAATATAAAACTTTCAAAAACACCTAAACTATCTTTAGGTGTTTTTAATATGTAATCTTTATGAAGAAAGTGGATAGCTTTTTTAAAAGATATTGCTATAGTGATAAGTCTCTTTGAAAATAGAAATATAGTTTTCTTTATGAGGAGTGTTTCATCGTAAATATAAATAACGGTGCAATGAATTTACACATTAGTAATAGTAATGGAGAAAGCGAGGTTATATTCACTTATGTAAATCAGATTATTCAAATTAATTGAGCGGACTCTGTTTCAAAAAAGAGAAAATTAGTTGATAATTATAAATAAAGCAAGAATCTACTCTCAAGTTATTATAGAAAGGAGCTTACAATACTGTGAGGAATACATTCCCAGAGCACATAGAGGTCGACTGCTCTTCTAAAAATTTTAACTGGTGGCATGCAGTTATAAATTCGATAAATGATGGTATTCTAGTTATCGACAGAGAAGGGATTGTTAGATTTATTAACCCAGAGTATACAAAGATTACAGGAGTAAAAAGTGATATTATCGGAAAGCCACTAATAGAATATCGCCCAGGAGCTCAGTTAACAAATACTCTAAAAGATCAACAATGCAGAGTAGGCGTATATCGAAAAGAAAAAAATTGGGAATATATGGTGGATATGGCTCCAATTATAATAGAAGGTAAAGTTGCAGGAGCCGTATCGGTTTGTAAAAGTCTTAATGAAGTTGACAAGTTATCAAAGGAATTGAGAAGACAAACCGAAAAGTTAAAGAATTTAGAAAACCGAATGGATTCTATCTACGAAGCAAAATATACATTTGAACAAATAATTGGTGGGGAAGGAGGGTTGAGGCACGTTGTTTATATAGCTGAAAAAGTAGCAGAATCTCAATTTCCTATTCTTGTAACTGGGGAAAGCGGCACAGGAAAAGAATTATTTTCACAGGCTATACATAATAAAAGTGAGCGCAAGCATGGTCCTTTTATACCTGTAAATTGTGCAGCTATTCCTTCGTCTCTGTTAGAAAGTGAACTTTTTGGATATGGAGACGGTGCTTTTACAAATGCTAAAAAAGGCGGGAAGGCTGGACTATTCGAAATAGCAAACAACGGAACTATATTTTTAGATGAAATTGGAGATATGTCCTATGATCTTCAGGCTAAGTTGTTAAGAGTTCTGCAAGAGAAAAAGATCAGAAGGGTAGGAGAAGCTACTGAACGCGCAGTTGACGTAAGGATCATTGCTGCTACGCATCGCAATCTACACCAGCTTGTGAATAAGAAACAATTCCGAGAAGATTTATTTTATAGACTTAATGTCATTCAATTAGAGATACCTCCTTTAAGAGAAAGGAGAGAAGATATACGTAAACTTGTCTATTCCTTTATTGAGCACTCGATTACAAATACTTCCTACACAATTGACGGCTATACACTAGACTTTCTTCAAGCCTATCATTGGCCTGGCAACGTAAGAGAATTAAAAAATGTAATTGATTACGCCACATGTATGACGGAAAGTACAGATATTTTATTTCATCACCTTCCAGAATTTATGATTAAAAATGAAAAAAGATTTTCAGGCGTTGCAGGTAAAACGGAAAAAAGCAGTCAAACACTGCAACAAGCTACACAAGATAAAGAGTGTGAATTTATTCAGGAAATATTAAGAAAATATCCAAATAATATTGAAGGAAAAAGGAAAGCAGCAGAGGTTTTAGATATTTCTTTAGCTACTTTATACAATAAAATGAAAAAATATCATATTCATTTCTAAGACTTTAGAAAGATGTCTAGATTTTTAGAAATACAGAAGAATATGTATTAAGAAGCCTATTTTTTTACTGGGCAGTGATTATTTCTAAAATAGTAGAATTTAGATTACAAAAACAAAAAAAGAAAGCAGTTTAATTGTTAACGCTTTCTTTTTTGTTTTGTCGTAAATTTTTTTCAACACATGTTGAAGGGGTTTAATAAAGGTTTGTTTCCATTTTTATATATTCTTGGCATGAATCCTGCAAGAACAAAAAGTACCGAAGGTTTTTACATCTAAGATTTTTGAATCTGTAAATTTAGGGCAGGGGGGATTACATGTTAGCATTGTTAGGGTTTTTAATTATTGGCGTATTTTTATTTTTAATTATGACCAATCGTTTATCTGTATTGATTGCCTTAGTTCTCGTGCCAACTGTTTTTGCGTCGATAGGCGGATTTGGGCTAGAAATGGGAGACATGATGTTAGAAGGCATTATAAAAGTAGCGCCTACAGGTATTATGATTGTTTTTGCAGTTTTGTACTTCGGTTTAATGATTGATACAGGCCTATTTAATCCTATGATTTCTAAAATGCTTCGTCTAGTTAAAGGAGATCCGTTAAAAGTAGTCGTAGGGACAGCTATCGTCACAATGCTTGTGTCATTAGACGGAGACGGTGCATCCACTTTTATGATTACAATTACAGCGCTATTACCTCTTTATAAGAGATTAAAGATGAACCCTCTTATTTTATCAGGAGTGGTTGCTTTAGGAGCAGGGGTTATGAACTTAGCTCCTTGGGGAGGCCCTACTGCTAGAGCCATGACTACATTTAATGCAGATTCTTCTCAATTATTTAACCCTGTTATTCCCGCAATGATTGCTGGGATTGTATGGGTGTTAGCATCTGCTTTTTGGCTTGGGAAAAAGGAGAGGCAGAGGCTAGGAGTCATTGAACTGGAAGCACATGTACAGGGGTTTACAGAACATGCAGCTGCTCTAGAAGCAAGAGGACCACGGCTTTTTTGGTTTAATCTTGCTTTAACAATTTTGCTACTTATCGCGTTAATTAAAGTATGGCTACCTTTACCGATTTTATTTATTGTGGCTTTTGTAATTGCTCTTTTAGTGAATTATCCCAATCCCGAAGAGCAGCAAAAACGCTTACTAAGCCACGCAAACAACGTGTTAATTGTTTCTACGATGATTTTTGCTGCAGGCATTTTTACGGGTATTCTGACAGGAACAAAGATGATAGATGGAATGGCTTCTGCAATGGTTAGTATTATCCCTGAATCACTAGCTTCTTACTTACCTGTACTAGTAGCGGTTACAAGTATGCCTCTTAGCTTAGTGTTTACACCGGATGCTTACTATTTTGGAGTGTTACCTATTATTAGCCAAACGGCTTCTAACTTTGGTATCGATCCAATTGAAATTGGCAGAGCAGCTATTTTAGGACAGATGACAACTGGGTTTCCATTAAGTCCTTTAACCGCCTCAACTTTTATTCTTGTCGGGTTAGCGGGTGTAAATTTAGGCGATCATCAGCGTTTTATCTTTAAGTGGGCGTTTGGAACGACCATTGTTATGACAATTGTGGCATTAATAACGGGAGCAATTACTATTTGAGGTGATGAAAATGATAAGAATTGGATCAGGAGCGGGTTTTTCAGGAGATCGATTAGAACCGGCTGTTATATTGGCTGAAAAAGGAAATTTAGATTATTTAGTATTAGAATGTTTAGCTGAAAGAACAATCGCACTTGCTCAAAAAAGAAAAAGTCAAAATTCTTTAATGGGTTACGATCCCTTGTTAGAAGAAAGACTAGAGATTCTTTTACCTATTATTAAGAAAAAGAAAGTGCGGATTATTACAAATATGGGAGCAGCCAATCCAATAGGTGCTGCTGAAAAAGTCGTTGAAATAGCTAACCGACTAAACATTGAGATAAAGGTAGCAGCCGTAACGGGAGATGATGCACTAAAGTTGATAGATAGAAATGGATTGACTCTAGAAACAAATGAACCGATATCTCATTTTGATAACATCATATCCGCAAACGCTTACCTAGGGGTAGAAACAATATTGCCAGCTCTAGAGACAGAGGCTCAAGTTATTATTACTGGTAGAGTAGCAGATCCGTCTTTATTTGTTGCTCCAATGGTACACCACTTTGGATGGTCTTTAGACGACGTAGATAAAATTGCTCAGGGAACAGTAATTGGACACTTATTGGAGTGTGGGGGGCAGGTAGCTGGTGGTTATTTTGCTGATCCCGGAAAAAAAGAAGTCCCAAAGCTTGCTGAATTAGGTTTTCCATTTGCTGATGTTAAAGAAGATGGGACAGCCATCATTACTAAAGTAGAAGGGACGGGAGGAGTCATTAACTTAGCTACTGTAAAAGAACAGCTTCTCTACGAAGTAACTAACCCCCATCAATATATAACACCGGATGTTATTGCAGATTTTACTTCCGTTCATTTACAGGAAATTAAACTGAACCAAATTCAAGTGTCTGGTGGAACAGGTATACCAAGGCCTGAAACGTTAAAAGTCAGCGTAGGTTACGAAGCAGGTGTTATTGGAGAAGGGGAAATTTCCTACGCCGGATCCCATGCTCTAGAAAGAGCTAAGCTAGCTGGTGAAATTTTATATAAGCGTTTAAAAAATAAAGTAGTCGACTTAAGAATTGATTATATTGGTATTTCTTCCGTTCATAGAGTCTCTTTTCAAGAATCAGCTCCTTATGAAATTAGGCTGAGAGTAGCAGGGAAATGTCTTACTTCAAAGGAAGCTGCTAAAGTCGGAGAAGAGGTAGAAGCTCTTTATACAAATGGACCCGCAGGCGGAGGCGGAGCAAGAAAGTATGTTAATGAGGTAGTAGGAATTATTTCTACGTTGATTTCACGTAACAAAATAGAAACACACCTTACATTAAAGGAGAGCTTAACAAATGAAAAAGAAATTATATGAACTTGCTCACAGTCGAGCTGGAGATAAAGGAAACACGCTTATGCTATCACTAATTCCATATGACGAAAAAGACTATTTCATGCTACGTGAAAAAGTGACTGCTTTGGAAGTGAAAAAACACTTAAGAAATATTGTAGAAGGAGACATTGTTCGCTACGAAGTTCCTAATATATCAGCATTTCAATTTGTATGTCACCGCGCGTTACTTGGTGGAGTCACTACTTCTTTAGGAATGGATACGCACGGAAAGAGTTTAAGTTATGCCCTTCTAGAAATGGAAGTAGACATTTGAATAATAGTATAAAGGAGGTACTTTATCAGTGAACAATACGTCAATACAAAAAGTTCTAAGTTTTATTACTGTAGGAGTTCTTATTCTAGCTTTCCTTCCTTTAAATATTGTTGCGGCAAAAGAAGAAAATAATTATAGAAACGTAATAAAACCAACCTCTTCAGTTTTATCAGGTACTTATTATTTGGAGCAGAAGGTTGAATTAAAGACAAACACACCAGGGGCGAAGACTTACTATACACTTGACGGGAGCACTCCGACTACTAAAAGCACTCAGTATACAAACCCAATTATTATTAATAATGATACGGTACTTAAAGCAATTTCCATAAGAGGAAACGCGAAAAATAAGAATCATAGTGATTTAGCTATATTTACTTATTCATTTGAAAGCAGAGAATCTATAGCTACTCAATTTTTATCATTCACTTATAAAGCAATGCCCTACCGACTTTATGTGCCTAAAGACTATGATTCTACAAAATCATATCCTTTGGTGCTATTTTTACATGGAGGTGGTGAACGAGGAAATGATAATATAAAACAGCTTCTTAGTAACGACGGGGCTATCGTTTGGGCTTCACCAGAAAATCAACGAAATCACCCCGCTTTTGTTTTAGCTCCTCAAGCTCGTAATGTACCAAGCGGAGGCTTTACCGTTACAAGAGACGATAACAACAAAGTCGACTTAGCAAAAGTATTCGAAACATCAGAGGATTTAAAAACGGCTTATGAAATTCTACAAAGTGTAAGAAAAGCCTACAATATAGATAGTAATCGCCTTTATTCTACAGGACTATCTCAGGGAGGGTTTGGCACATTTAACTTAAATATAGAACACCCTAATTTGTTTGCTGCTATGGTTCCAATAGCGGGAGGAGCCAATCCAGCTAAAGCGCACCTTCTTACCCACAAACCAATATGGACATTTCATGCTGAAGACGATTCTGTTATTCCTGTTACCTATTCAAGGAATATAATAGAGGTTATAAAGAAAGCTGGGGGGCATCCACTATATACGGAATATCCTAAAGAATTAAAGTATGATCATGCTTCATGGGTTCCCACGTATCAAAATCAGAAAATGATTGATTGGACGTTTCGGCAGGTCAAATAAGCAAATCAGTAAATGTTAAAGCTCAATACTTCATCTAATACTTATGAAAAACTCTTTCAGTTAATAAAAACTGGAAGAGTTTTTTGCTTTCATTAGGCTAGTCACAAGGCAATGCTGACCCTCCTATTACACACCACATTTAACCAAATATGTGACGAAATTATGGTAAAGCCATTTAAACTAGATAAAAATCGCTTCAAGTGTGATAAATATCACACCCTTTAACAACGCAACATGATAATTTTTTAGGAGTAAGCAATATGTCATGACAAACTTCAATATGTTAGGAGGTTTTTAGCCTTTTGATCTGTTGAAATGCTTCTCTAATATGAACGTTTATATACCATTATTATGTACAGAGATTTAGAGGAAGGGAGCCTGAACTTAGGTGAGAAAGCAAAAATCAATGCATATTAGCAAGTTAATCATTCTCTCCGTATTCATCACAATTTTTTTAGCAGGCTGTGATAGTCGTTATTTGATTTTAAACCCGCAGGGGGCGGTGGCTCAAAAAGAATACCAGTTAATTATTTTTTCGATAATTTTATGCACAATTGTTGTTATTCCTGTTTTAGGTCTGCTTGTGTATATCGTTTTACGCTACCGTGATAAGCCTGGAAACAAGGCTCCGTATCGGCCAGACTGGGACGATAGCAAGCGTCTTGAATTTATTTGGTGGGGCATCCCCATTATTATTATTGGTATTTTAGGTTTCGCTACGGCCAGAACAACGTATGACTTAGTAGATCCGCCGCAAAAAGATGTAAAGCCGCTAACGATTGAAGTAACGTCTCTTGACTGGAAATGGTTATTTCAATATCCGGATCAAGATATTGCGACAGTGAACTATGTCAACATTCCAAAAGATGTGCCCGTTCAATTCGTGCTAACGTCAGATGCACCTATGAATTCTTTTTGGGTACCGGAGCTGGGAGGACAATTATATACCATGCCGGGAATGGCAATGGGGCTTTGGCTGCAAGCTGATCACAAGGGAGAATATTTTGGTTCGGGTGCGAATTTTACGGGTGAAGGATTCGCTCATATGAATTTTAAAGTTAAATCTACATCGACAAAAGAATTTAATCAGTGGGTAAAGCAAGTGAAAGAAACATCACCAGCTTTAACAAAAGCTGATTATAACAGTCTTGCCAAACAAGGTCTTTCTCTAGAAAAATCGTATTCTACCATTCCTAAAGGCTTATTTCAAGAAATTGTCATTAAAAACGGTGGTCAATATTATAGTCAGCATCACCATATGAAAAATGAAGACATGAAGACTATGAATGTGGCTTCTGAAGAACAAGTACATGCACAGCACGAGCACCAGGAAGGAGGAAACTAAGTTGTTAGACAAATTAAAAGATTTTTCATCTCATTTTTTTGTGACAGGAGAACCGATGATTTATGGAGCAGATGTTGCCATTTTGTTAACACTAGCCGGTATTATTTTTGTTCTTACGTATCTTAAAAAGTGGAAGTGGCTATGGCGTGAGTGGCTTACAACGGTCGATCATAAAAAAATTGGAATTATGTATATGCTTTCTTCATTATTAATGCTGTTTCGAGGCGGAGTAGATGCACTATTAATGCGTATTCAACTAGCATTCCCTCAGTGGCATTTTCTAGATTCTAATCATTACAACGAAATTTTTACTACGCACGGAACTATTATGATTCTATTTATGGCAATGCCGCTTATGTTTGCGTTCTTTAACATTGTTGTGCCGCTTCAAATTGGAGCAAGAGATGTCGCCTATCCTTTTTTAAACGCGGTAAGCTTTTGGCTATTTTTCTTTGGCGCCATGCTTTTTAATTTGTCGTTTGTAATCGGCGGCTCGCCAGATGCAGGATGGTTGAGTTATCCGCCGCTTTCTGGCATGCAGTTCAGTCCTGGACCAGGTCAAGATTTTTATATTTGGGGTATTCAAATATCAGGTATTGGCAGCTTGGCTTCTGGAATTAATTTTATTATGACTATTTTAAAAATGCGTGCACCGGGCATGAAACTTATGCATATGCCCCTATTCACGTGGTCCGTTCTAGCAAGCTGTATTATTATCATTTTCGCGTTTCCTGTATTAACCGTAACGCTTGCTTTATTGTTTATTGACCGCTTCTTTGACGGACACTTATTTACTATGACCGGCGGAGGAAATCCGATGATGTACATTAACTTAATTTGGATGTGGGGACATCCTGAAGTGTATATCGTTGTACTTCCTGCATTCGGCATTTTTTCTGAAATCGTTGCAACGTTTTCTCAAAAGAAGATATTTGGCTATAAGTCTATGGTTTTTTCAATGATGATTATTAGCGTTCTATCGTATTTCACATGGGTACATCATTTCTTTACGATGGGTGCAGGTGCTAATGTGAATGTGTTTTTTGCTATTACGACGATGGCTATCGGAATTCCAACGGGTGTTAAAGTGTTCAACTGGTTATTTACGATGTTCCGCGGCCGTATTCAAATGACGCAGCCAATGCTATGGACAATTGCTTTTATCCCGTGCTTTGTTGTGGGAGGAGCAACGGGTGTTATGCTTTCAGCAGCTCCTGCGGACTATCAGTATCATAATAGCTACTTTTTAGTTGCACACTTTCACCAAGTGTTAATCGGAGGCGTTGTATTCGGCTTTTTTGCAGGTTTGTACTATTGGTGGCCAAAAATGTTTGGCTTTAAATTAAATGACCGTCTTGGTAAATGGGCGTTTTGGACGTGGAATATTGGTTTTTATGTATGCTTCATGCCTCAATACGCATTAGGGTTTATGGGAATGACGCGCCGTATTTATACGTATGACTTTGACATGGGATGGGGACCGCTGAACGTTATCTCTACAGTCGGAGCTTTCTTTATGGGCATAGGGTTTATCTTTCAAGCATGGCAGATTCTTCATGGCATTAAGTACGGAGAACGAGATGTAACAGGGGATCCTTGGAATGGACGTACATTAGAATGGTCCATCCCTTCACCGCCGCCGCACTACAATTTTGCAGTGATTCCAACAGTAGCGGGGCAAGATGCGTGGTGGACAACAAAAGAAGAAAGAAAAAAGAAAAAAGCGAAGGAAACAGCTGCTTTCTCTCCGATTCATATGCCTAAGAATTCAGGTATTCCATTTATCATGTCGGTTTTCTGGTTCATTGCTGGTTTTGGCTTAACGTTCCACTGGGTGTGGATGGCGATATTCGGTTTGACAGGAGTCGGAGCTTGTTTACTAGCTCGTTCTTTTCAATACAACTCGGACTATTATATTCCGGTGGATGAAGTTCGGCATACAGAAGATTCAGTAGGGAGGGTTGGCTGACATGGCTTATGCGACAGCGCACCACGAAGAACATCATGATGAACATGATGAAGGAATCAAAGTTATGGGTTTTTGGCTTTTCCTCGTAACGGACTGCATCCTATTTGGAGCATTATTTGCTACGTATGCCGTTCTTGTTAATCATACTGCGGGAGGCCTTACAGGAAAGGAATTTTTTGAAGTTCCAGGATTTGTTTCTGAAACGTTTATCTTATTAACGAGCAGCTTTACGAGCGGATTAGCTGTGCTGAGCATGCACAAGGGAAAAATAAAACCTTTAATTGGCTGGCTAATCGTAACTCTGCTTTTAGGTATGCGCTTTGTGGGCCTTGAAATTCATGAATTTCAAACAATGGTTCATGAAGGAGCAACCATTTCCACCAGCGCATTTTTTACAGCTTTCTATACGCTAGTTAGTACGCACGGGCTGCACGTTTCTGTCGGCATCATTTGGATGATTTCAATTACAATCCAATTAAAACGATATGGAATTACCTCTGTAACAAAGCGAAAAGTGACGATTATCAGCTTATACTGGCATTTTCTTGATGCTGTCTGGATCTTCCTTTACACGGTTGTGTATTTAATGGGGGTGATGTAGATGGAGAACCATGGATCGTTAAAAGCTTATACAATAGGATTTATTTTCTCGATTATTTTAACCGTTATTCCTCTGATGCTGGTATTAAACCATGTATTTTCTAAAAATATATTACTAGCTAGCATTCTAGGAATGGCCGTGCTTCAATTTTTCATTCAACTATTTTTCTTCATGCATATTAAAGACGGAGAGAAGCCTCGTTATAATGTGATGGCTTTAATACTTGGAATCGTCTTTGTTATTACGATTGTAGCAGGATCGATTTGGATAATGACTTTTAACTCTCAAGTTCAATAAAAATGGAGCCGTGCACTCCACACGGCTCTATTTTTATTAATTTCTATATATTGTGATAAAAATCACATACTTTCGTTTGCGCAAGAAGTAAAATAAAAGTGTAGCAAGGAAAGTTCTTTATAAACGAAAGACAAAGGAGAGATTATGATGAATATGGCTTATCGTAACATCCTCGTAGCAGTAGACGGTTCTGTAGAAGCAGAGTGGGCATTCAAAAAAGCAGTTAACAGTGCGAAAAAAAATAACGCTCATTTAATAGTTTGTCACGTTATCGACATACAGGCGTTAAGTCCATCACCTTATGCATTCTATACAGATACACGCTTTCAAGATGCAGAGAAATTTGCTGAAGAACTTTTGAGCAATTATCGTAACCTAGCCATCAAAGCGGGAGTAACAAGAGTTGAGACACTAATTGAACACGGCTCTCCTAAAACAAAAATATCTAAAAAAATCGCACCAGACAAGCACGTTGATTTAATTGTATGCGGGGCAACCGGGTTAAACGCCGTAGAGCGCATCGTAATCGGAAGTGTATCTCAGCATATTTTACGCTATGCCAAATGTGATGTGTTAATCGTTCGCACTCCTAAAGAGGCTGAAGAAGAAACAAAGCCTTTACAAGTGGAACTAACAGAGTAGCGGGCACAGACGAGAAATAAAGCTTATTGTGCATAGCAAAATACAAAGCTCTCACCATTTACTTAAAGAGGGGGGATAAATGTATTTTAGTTGAAAGAAGATCCGAACGAGGAATCGAGATTCTTAATAAAGAATTCGACTCGTTCGGATTTTTTTATTGTGATGGTGAACGTAGATTTCATGTATGCAGCTGTTTCTAGCTGTTGATTGAAGGAGAAAGGCAATGAAAGAAAAGCGAGGCGCTAATGGAGCACATCAAACATGTTTATTAAAGAAGAAGACGGGAAGAACAAGTACATAGAAAACTTTTCCTTAGCTGGTTAAAGGTTCATTTATAAAGGAGTGACGAATATGTCAAAGCTAAATAATCCATTAACTCAATATTTTCATGAAGACTATCCAAAACAGTATCAAGAACCACCTGGTGTCCAAAAAGAAATGAACGTCATCCCGGACTGCGGGGAAAACAGTTACATAGGTGCTGGTAAATTAAAAGGCAGAAAAGCTCTTGTGACGGGCGGAGATTCAGGTATTGGCCGGGCAGCAGCGATCGCTTACGCAAGAGAAGGTGCAGACGTTGCGCTTAATTACTTGCCACAAGAGCAAGCAGATGCAGAAGAAGTACAAAAGCTTATTGAAGCAGAAGGAAGAAAAGCCGTTCTCATACCTGGTGATGTAGGCGAAGAATCTCTTTGCAAAGAGCTAGTAGAAAAAGCTTATAAAGAATTAGATGGTCTAGATGTTCTAGCGCTCGTAGCTGGCAAACAGCAGGCAGTAGAAGATATTGCTGATTTAGAAACGGACCAACTGCGCAAAACCTTTGAAGTAAATGTATTCTCTTTATATTGGACCGTAAAAGCAGCGCTGCCTTATTTACCGGCAGGTGCTTCTATTATTACAACAAGTTCTGTACAAGGCTATAGCCCAAGTCCTAATTTATTAGACTATGCAGCTACAAAGTTTGCCATTAACGGATTCACTCGCGGACTAGCCAAGCAATTAGCTCCAAAAGGTATTCGCGTCAACTCCGTTGCTCCAGGACCTATCTGGACGCCGCTGCAAATTTCTGGAGGGCAGCCAAGCGACGCTATTCCAGGCTTTGGACAAGATACGCCTTTGCAGCGTGCTGGTCAGCCGGTAGAATTAGCAAATGTATACGTATTTTTAGCTTCAACGGATGCAAGCTACGTGACGGCTCAAGTTTACGGGATTACAGGCGGAATAGAACTAGCTTAACTTAAAAAAGCCACTTGCAGTTACAAACTGCAAGTGGCTTTTTTGTAGAGTTATTTCTGTTTTATCGTCTTTTACCTTTTAACGTCTGTACACAAATGTAGCTAAGCGTAGCGAATAACGCTGTAATAAACGCCGAGTGAGACAGTGTAGCAAAGACATTTAAACGAGACACGACAACAAAGATACCGCTGAATATTTGAGCAACGGTTAAAGCAACTGCAATGATGGACGCATAGTAAATATCACGGCGGGTTTCTTTATACTGTTTGATAGCAGATACCATAATCCAAATGATAAGAACAAACAGCACAAGAGCAGCAAATCGGTGAGCAAAGTGAATGCCTGTTGTTCCTGATAGCTTTGGAATAAGCGTATTGCCATAACAAGCAGGAAAGCTTGTACATGCTAAGCTTGCACCTTTGTGACGCACATATGCACCTAAATAAATATCGCAATAGGTAAATATAAGCGTAAACCATGCGAGCCATTTAAATTTGCCTGTAACGGCTCCTTTAAT
Source organism: Priestia sp. YIM B13552 (assembly GCF_042787775.1). NCBI lineage: Bacteria > Bacillati > Bacillota > Bacilli > Caryophanales > Bacillaceae > Priestia > Priestia sp. YIM B13552. The sequence continues at coordinate 930,550 of NZ_JBHZOU010000003.1, read as the reverse complement.
AAAATGATCCGAACGGTCCTTTTGAATAACAAATATTGAAAGTAAAAATACACCGGTAAACGCAATAAGCGAAAGACCGAAATGCAGGGCTAGCGCCTCAGCTGACTGAGGCCAGATAACGGCAGAAGCCCCGAGCAATGACTCGATAACGATAAATGCAATACTCATAATCGCTAAAATTTTCACTTCACGGTTTCTGCGATAACGAATCCAAGCCCAAATAGAAAATGCTAAAACAAGAAGACCTGCAAATGCGGTAATCAAACGATGCGTATATTCAATCATTGTTGCTACTGCGTATTCGGGTATTAACTGCCCGTTACACAATGGCCACTCGTTTCCGCACCCTAATCCAGATCCTGTGGTTGTGACCAGACTGCCGGCAATCATTAAAATAAACATAACAATCGTTGTAAATATAGCTGTTATTTTAAATAAATTTCTCATACGTTGACTCCCTTTGTTGAGTTACTAATTATGACTATAGATTTGATGAATACGATAGTCAAGTAGTAGAGCGTAATTAACAAATAACTGTCACAAACTCGCACATGTTTCCCTTAAAATTGATGTCAGAAAAGCTTTCTTCCTTAAACTTTGTAATGGTTTTTTCCTTTTAAACGATGTAAATATGGTTCCCTACATAAGATATAAAAAAATTATATTAGTGATTTTATACAATTTGCCAAAAAAACTTTAGAGAGAATGGAGATACAATCATATTCCAAAAGTGATAATATAGATATAAATCAAATGATGTTATAAAACCTATCATTTTATGTAAGATATAAAATAAACTTTTTTATTGGAAAGAAACTTTGTTGAAAGGAGAGATAACGATGAGCTTAGAAGCTTTAAATAAAAGAGTAGAAACCGACCTGTCTTACCTTTCCTTCAGGAAACCAACAGAAGCACAGCCAATTACCCCTAAGAGCGGACACGTATACGATGTAATCATTATTGGAGGAGGTCAAAGCGGTTTAGGAACGGCCTTTGGTTTGCTGCGAGAACGCGTGTCGAATATTCTTGTTATTGATGAAAATCGTTTGGGCTTAGAAGGTCCGTGGGAAACGTACGCGCGAATGATTACGCTAAGAACGCCCAAAAACTTAACGTCTGTCGATTTAGGCATGCCTTCACTTACGTTTCAAGCGTGGTGGGAAGCACAATTCGGCTCAGAAGGCTGGGAAGCTCTTGACAAAATCCCAAGAGGAGACTGGATGAATTATTTGCGCTGGTACCGGAATATCCTTAACCTTCCTGTGGCAAATGAAATAAAATTAACGTTAATTGAGCCTGCAGAAACAGGTATCCATCGCTTGCATATTGAAGGGAATGGAGCCGTGTGTCCTACACTGATGGCACGTAAAGTTATACTAGCTACAGGAATTCAAGGAGGAGGAGAATGGCATGTTCCACCTATGATTTCTGAAAAATTGCCGCCTCATCTTTATTCTCACACTTCACAAACCATTGATTTTACTACGTTGAAGAACAAAAAAGTAGCTGTTTTAGGAGGAGGAGCATCCGCGTTTGATAACGCCAACTATGCGCTTTCCGAAGGGGTTGCTGAAGCTCATGTATTTGTTCGACGAAAAGAACTTCCCCGTATTAATCCAATCAGACAAATGGAAGCTTCAGGAATGATTGAACGTTTCCATGCTCTGTCAGATGGTGAAAAATATGAAGTGATGGCTCATTTTTTCGAATACAATCAGCCGCCTACGAATGATACATTTGGACGCGCTTCCTCATGGCCAGGTTTTCATTTGCACGTGCATGCCCCATGGCTCGACGTCGAGGAAAAACACGACAAAGCAGTTGTAACCACTCCTCAGGGAACGTTTACGTTTGACTATTTAATTATTAGCACCGGACTTCTAACAGATCCGGCTCTGCGTCCAGAATTGCAACTTGTTGAAAAACACATCGCCCGCTGGAACGATCATTACAAAGCACCGCATGAAATCGCCAACCCAGTATTGGATGCCCATCCTTACCTTAGTAACGGCTTTGCTTTTTTAAGTCGTAATAGGGAAGGTCAAAAAATGGTATATGGCCTTTTTGCTTTTAATTATTCCGCTTTAATTAGCTGTGGAATTTCTGCATCCGCTCTTTCAGGGCTAAAATATGCGATACCAAAGCTCGTCTCAGAAGTCGCCAATCAGCTTTTTATTGATAACCGCCATGAGAATTTAACCAATTTCTTTGACTATGATGAGCCTGAATTTGTCGGCAGCTGGTCAAAGGACAATAATCAAGTGAAAACAATATAATAAAACTACATTTTTAACAATGAAAAAGGTGAAGCATATGGAGCAGATCTCTAAAAAGAAGATAGCTACTTTGTATACTCAAATTAGCCAAGAAATTTTTAATGTAGGCGTGAATACTCAAAAAATAGATATTATTGATAATAAAATTCTTATACTAGCTCAATCAAAAAGAATGCCGGCATTAGAAGCACTTAGTGAAGAATATAGAGAATTAGTGATGTCTCTTGATGCCGCTTTATCGACTAAATATAAAAAAATGCTAAAGCAAAAAGTGGAGCTTTTATTTGATATTCAGGTCACTTCTTTATTTAGAGACTATGATCCTGTTACAGAGAATTCTTGTACGGTTATTTGCTTTAAATAACTTCTCTATATAAATTGCAAAACGATCGATGAAATCGTTTGTTTCGCAAAACGCGCAAAAGACGGATGCTTATCTTCTGTTTACAGAAGCAAAGAGCCGTGAAGATAGAAGGATTCCCTTCTGTTTTCACGGCTTTTTTTATAGATATTTTCATCAAAAAAGAGAGGGGAAATGGCTAAACACACACTGTTTTATAGAGGAGCTGTAAAAGCGAGTTAAAAGAAGATGAATCGAAAATTAAAGGAGTGAAAAGCAAGTGGCGATGAATGAAAAAGTTGAAGCTCAGCATATGGAACTAACAAAAAAATCAGCACCTAAGCCTTCATGGTTGGATAAGCTGTTTCATTTAACCGAACGTAAAACAGATGTAAAAACAGAAATTCTTGCTGGAATTACTACTTTTGTGACGATGAGCTATATTATCTTTGTTAATCCGACGATTTTAGCAGATGCAGGCATTCCAAAAGAAGCGGCAATTGCGGCGACGATTTTTGCCACTGTCTTTGCTACTCTTTTGTTTGCACTGTGGGCGAACATGCCTATTGCAGTAGCACCAGGAATGGGGTTGAACGCTTTTTTTACGTATACAGTGGTATTGGGTGAAGGGCTAACGTGGCAAACAGGTTTAGGAGCCGTATTTATTTCAGGCGTTGTATTTTTTATTTTAACCATAACGGGCTTACGCAAGAAGATTATTGAAGGGATACCCGCTATTTTAAAAAGTGCTATTTCTGTTGGAATCGGTCTATTTATTGCTTTTATCGGTTTTAAGCAAGCAGGCATTATTGTAAGCAACAAAGAAAATTTAGTAGCCCTTGGTCAGCTTACAAAACCGGGCCCATTACTTGCTTTATTAGGTTTTATCGCGGTAACTGTATTAACTGCTCGAAAAATTAAAGGAGCTGCCCTGATTAGCATTTTGCTAGTATCAATTGCCGGGATGGTGCTGGGCATAGTAGAAGCACCTAAAAGCATCAGCAGCGTGGTGTCGTTTTCAATGCCGAGCATGTCGGAAACTTTTTTACAAATGGATATTAAATCTGCTCTTCATTACGGTCTTTTCTCTATTATTTTTTCATTTACACTTGTGGAGCTATTTGATAATTTAGGATCGATGATTGGATTATCTAAAAAAGCTGGATTAATGGATGAAAAAGGAGAAATTAAAGGGTTAGATAAAGCGCTTATGGCAGATTCTCTTGCGACTGTAGCCAGTGCTGCTATGGGATCTACCGCAATGAACGCGTATGTAGAAAATGCTGCGGGAATTGCAGAAGGAGGCAAAACAGGCCTTAAAGCACTGGTCGTTGCCATGTTGTTTTTAGTGAGCATTTTATTTACGCCATTAATTAGCATTATTCCTGCTTTTGCTACAGCGCCTATTTTAATTATGGTTGGAGCTCTCATGTTAACGGAAATTAAAAACATTCCTTTAGACGAGATAACAGATGCTGTGCCTGCTTTTTGTACCATTATTTTGATGCCGTTAACGTTTAGTATCGGCGAAGGCTTAGCGCTAGGGTTTTTATCTTATACATTCGTTAAATTGTTAGCCGGCAGGGCAAAGGAAATTCACTGGATTATGTATATTATTAGCGCCGCTTTTATTATCAACTTCGTCTGGGCTGCTTGAGTGCATGTATTTACAGTAAAAAAAGACTCCTCAGCTGAGAAGTCTTTTTTACTGTTCGCGTAGATTTTAATTTTTCTTCTCTTACAAAAATAAAAGATAGCGAAGGAAGATATATAACGTTGAAATTAAAAGAGATACAAGCATAATTGGAGCTCCAATTTTCAAAAAATCCATAAACGAAAATTTATGTCCTTTTTTTACAGCCATGCCAGCTACAATTACATTGGCAGACGCTCCAATTAGCGTACCGTTCCCTCCCAAACATGCTCCTAGAGCCAGTGACCACCATAGTACACTGATTTGAGCAGAATCAGGGCTCATTCCCATTCCATGAGCCATATCTTGAATAAGTGGAATCATTGTAGCAACGAAAGGAATGTTATCAATAACAGCTGAAGCAATTCCGCTAATCCACAAAATGAGATAAGCTGACAGTGCGATATTGCCGTCTGTAACGTTTAACGCGCCTGCAGCGAGCTTTTTAATGATGCCTACATCGATTAATCCCCCGACAAGAATAAACAAACCAGCAAAGAAAATAATGGTTGTCCATTCAACAGAATCAAACGCGCTTTCTACTTCATCATGAGTTCGTAATCCAATTACCAATAATACAGCTGCACCTGTAATAGCTACCATAGCGGCATCGATATGTAAAACGGAATGCAGAGTAAAACCTAGAATCGTTAAGACTAATACAGTTAACGATTTTTTCATTAAAACGGAATCTTGAATATAATCTTTTTCATTTAAACTCATTAGCTCTTGCTTTTTACTATCTTCTACTTTTAACTTTTTACGATAGATAAGAACAAGAATCCCCAGCGTAACAACACCGATAATCAGTACTGCAGGAGCTAAGTTTAATAAAAAAGCATTAAAATCAAGGTGAGGGTTCGCTGCCCCAATCATAATATTAGGCGGGTCGCCTATTAAAGTTGCCGTTCCTCCAATATTTGAAAACAGCACTTCTGATATAAGAAATGGAAAAGGATTAATATTCAAAATAGTAGTGATGGAAAATGTAACGGGAACAATTAATAACACGGTTGTTACATTGTCTAAAAATGCTGATCCGACGCCTGTTAAGATTGATAAAATAACTAGAATTCGAACAGGGTCACCTTTAGCGATTTTAGCAGACTTGATGGCTGCGTATTGAAACACGCCCGTTTTGTTTGTAATGCCGACTAAAATCATCATACCCATAAGAAGGACAATCGTTTCCCACTGAATGTGTTCCATAATGGCCTTATTAAAGTCAACAATACCTAACAAAATCATCAATATAGCGCCTAAAAGAGCTGCCGAAGCGCGATTGATCTTTTCGGTCATAATCAAAAAATATGTAATGATAAATATAATAATGGCTGCGTATACATGAAAACTTGTAATGTGTTGAATTGCATTGTGCATAACAGTAACCTGGCGATATGTCATCTAGACATCACGAAGTGTAGATGACAAAAACTTTGGATGTTTTCCAGGTTTTCACCTCATCTTTCATCGTTTAATTTACATCCAACTTTACGGTAAAACTTCTATAAAGCCCGTTTTGCTTTAACCAACCTCCTTTAGGAGCTTTAGTATTCTTCAAAATGAAGACGATTCCTTCAGCATTATATCATATTTATATAAAAGCTTTCTTGTTGATTATTCAATGTAATTTTCCTCCTGTATACTTATTATGCACCTTAAATTCAGTTTACATAATTGGTTTCCCTAAGATTGGACAAAGTTAGACAAAGTTGGAACAGTGTCCAACTTTGTCTAACTTTATGAGGCCAAATCCAACAATAGATTGCTAGTATAAAGCGATTTTACTATTGGCACGGTACTTGCAATAGTAGTTAAGTGAAGTTTGATAATCAAATGAGGAGGCTTACCATAATGAAAACTGCTCAAAATAAAACAGAAAAGCTTACGAAAGAAAAAGCCAGCTGGATGTATCAGAAAATGGTAGAAATTCGAAAGTTTGAAGATGAAGTACATCAAATTTTCGCAAAAGGTGTACTGCCTGGTTTTGTTCATCTGTATGCAGGTGAAGAAGCGGTAGCGGTTGGAATCTGCGCTCATCTTAATGACAGTGACAGTATTACGAGCACTCATCGCGGACACGGTCATTGTATTGCTAAAGGCGGCGATTTAGATGGAATGATGGCTGAGCTTTTTGGAAAGGTAACCGGGTTAGGCAAAGGAAAAGGCGGATCCATGCATATCGCGGATTTAGATAAAGGAATTTTAGGGGCAAATGGAATTGTAGGAGGAGGATTTCCGCTTGCATGCGGTTCTGCTTTAACTGCTAAGTATAAAAAGACAAAAGATGTAAGCGTTTGCTTTTTTGGAGACGGAGCGGGTAATGAAGGGACGTTTCATGAAGGAATCAACTTAGCAGCGATTTGGAAACTGCCGGTTGTTTTTGTTGCTGAAAATAATGGCTACGGAGAGGCAACTCCATTTTCTTATGCTTCGAGCTGCAGCGCGATTGCAGATCGTGCCGCATCTTATAACATTCCAGGGGTACGAGTGGATGGAAAAGACGTGATGGCAGTTTATGAAGCAGCTGCAGAAGCTGTTCAACGAGCCCGCAGAGGGGAAGGGCCAACATTAATTGAATGTGTAACGTATCGAAATTACGGACATTTTGAAGGCGACGCACAAACGTATAAATCAGGAAATGAAAAGAAAGAACATCTCCAGGAAAAAGATGCGATTGCTCTTTTTGAAAATTACTTGCTTTCAGAACAAGTAGTAACAGAAAAAGAGCTTAGAGATATTGATGGTGATGTAGAAAAAGCAGTAAAACGCGCAGTTGAGTTAGCAGAAACAAGCGATTATCCTGATGCTTCGGAACTATTAACGGATGTTTATGTATCTTATTAATTAAAGGGGGAAAAGAAAATGACTAGAAAATTAAGCATGTCTGAAGCTATTAATGAAGCTATGAAACTAGCGATGCGAAAAGATGAGAATGTGATTCTTTTGGGAGAAGATGTAGCTGGCGGAGCGGAAATTGACCACCTGCAAGATGATGAGGCTTGGGGCGGGGTCCTTGGAGTGACAAAGGGGCTTGTACAAGAATTTGGACGTGAACGAATTCTGGATACGCCTATTTCAGAAGCAGCTTATATAGGAGCGGCAATGGGAGCGGCAGCTACAGGGTTAAGACCGGTTGCAGAATTAATGTTTAATGACTTTATTGGCTGCTGTTTAGATCAAGTGCTGAATCAAGGGGCGAAATTTAGATACATGTTTGGAGGAAAAGCTGAAGTGCCCGTCACGATTCGGACGACTCATGGAGCTGGATTTAGGGCTGCAGCTCAGCATTCTCAGAGCTTGTACGCCTTGTTTACTAGCATTCCTGGCCTTAAAGTAGTCGTACCTTCTAACCCTTACGATGCAAAAGGGTTATTGTTAGCAGCTATTGAAGACAATGATCCCGTTATCTTTTTTGAAGACAAAACATTGTACAACATGAAAGGAGAGGTTCCTGAAGGCTACTATACAATTCCGCTAGGGAAAGCTGACGTGAAACGCGAAGGAACAGATTTAACCATTGTAGCCATTGGAAAACAAGTAAATACTGCACTTACAGCAGCAGATCAATTGTCTCACAAGGGAATTGATGTAGAAGTAGTCGATCCGCGAAGTCTATCACCTTTTGATGAAGAGACCATTCTTTCTTCTGTAGAAAAAACGAATCGATTAATTGTCATTGACGAAGCCAATCCAAGATGCAGCATCGCAACAGATATTGCTGCGCTAGTTGCTGATAAAGGATTTGACATGCTTGATGCACCTATTAAACGAATTACAGCACCACATACACCTGTGCCATTTTCACCTCCATTAGAAGATATTTATCTGCCAACACCACAAAAAGTGATTGAAGTTGTATCGGAGTTACTAGGAGATAAATCGCTTCTAAGTGTGTAATTAAAGAAAAGGAGGAGGAAGCAAATGGCTGCAGAGGTTGTAATGCCAAAACTAGGGATGGCAATGAAAGAAGGAACCGTTTCGACGTGGAACAAAAAAGTTGGAGACTCCGTTTCAAAAGGAGATATGATTGCAAGCATTAATTCTGAAAAAATCGAAATGGATATTGAAGCGCCGCAGGACGGTGTGATTCTTGATATTCTTGTACAAGAAGATGTAGGAGTGCCTCCTGGAACGATTATCTGTTATGTTGGAAAGCCAAACGAGCAGCTCACTGAGCAGAACCGTTCAGCAAATGAGCTGCAAGCGCCTAAAAAAGAGGTAGCGGCTGCTATCTCTTTAGAAGAGCCACCAGCAAACGCAGCTCCATCAAAAAAGAATAAAGAAACTGTGCGCATTTCCCCAATTGCACGGAAAATAGCAGAATCTGAAAACCTTAATGTTGAAACGATTCAAGGCACAGGACCAAAAGGAAGAATCACCAAAGCAGATGTAGAGAAAGTGCTGGCGGAAAGAGCTTCAGAAGCGAGTCCCCAAACGGTAGAAAGGGATAACCCCGCTATAAACAAAGAAACGCTTCCCGTAGCGGGCATAAGGAAAGTCATTGCAAGTCGAATGCATAATAGTTTATTAAACAGTGCCCAATTAACGATTAATATGAAAGCTGACGTGACGGATTTGCTGTCTCTTCAGAGAGAAATCAAAGATGTAATCCAACAACGCCATAAGGTGAAAATCTCTCTAACTGATTTTATTGCTCGCGCTGTTGTTCTTTCACTTCAAGAACACAAACAAATGAACAGTGCCTATATTGATAACGAAATTCAACTCTATAACCATGTTCATCTTGGAATGGCCGTAGCTTTAGAAAATGGGTTAGTTGTTCCCGTTATGCAGCATGCTGAAAAGATGCCGTTAGTGGAATTAGCTGCAGAGATCAAAACCCGAGCAGCAGATGCTCGGCAAGGTCAGCTGAGCACTGATAGAATGCAAGGTTCTACATTCACTATTACTAATCTCGGTGCTTACGGAGTAGAGTATTTTACACCTGTATTAAACCCGCCTGAAACAGGAATTCTTGGTGTTGGAGCTACTGAAGATGTACCGATGTATAAAGGAGACGAATTACAAAAAAGAAACTTGCTGCCTTTAAGCCTGACGTTTGATCATCGCGTACTGGACGGAGCACCTGCAGCTAATTTCCTTGGAACCATTAAACAATACTTAGAACAGCCTATTTTACTACTCTTATAGAAAGGGGTGCATTCCGTGAAACCTTTAGTTGTCATTGGCGGCGGTCCAGCAGGATATGTAGCGGCAATCACTGCCGCCCGGCAAGGAAAACAAGTTACGTTAATCGAACAAAAAGATTTAGGTGGAACCTGTTTAAATGAGGGCTGTATGCCAACAAAGTCGCTATTAGCAAGCGCGGAAGCCTATGAGAAAATTAAGAAAGCTGAGCAATTCGGTATCACTCTTCCTTTAGAACAAGTGAAAATTAACTGGGATGGCGTTCAGCATCATAAAACAGCCATTGTAAAAAACTTGGTCAGGGGAATTGGCTATTTGATGAAAAAGAACAGTATTAAAGTCATAAAAGGAGAAGCTTCTTTTTTGACAAATCATCGTCTATCCGTGCGAAACGAAAATCACGTAGAAGAGGTAGAGGCTGAACAGTTTATTATTGCTGCGGGTTCAGAACCTGCTAGCCTGCCATTTGCTTCTTTTGATGGAAAGTGGATCATTCACAGTAAACAAGCAATGTCGCTGCCTGCTGTCCCTTCAGCTCTTTTAATAGTAGGAGGGGGTGTAATTGGATGTGAATTTGCAAGCATTTACAGCCAAATGGGAACAAAAGTAACAATTGTGGAAGCGGCAGACCAGCTGCTTCCTGGTGAAGATGCCGACATCGCATTTACGTTACAGGAAGAATTAGAGAAAAAAGGCGTAAGGATTTATACATCCGCTTCGCTAACAGAAATGCAGCCAAAAGATAAAACAGCTCTATTTAAACATAAAGAAGAGCTGCATGAACTGCAGGCTGAGTATGCATTAATTTCAATTGGAAGAAAACCTAGAGTGCTAGGTTTGGGTTTAGAACAGGTTGGCGTACATTTTTCAAAACAAGGAATTGATGTTAATGAGCATATGCAAACGAATATACCTAACATCTATGCTTGTGGAGATGTAGTTGGCGGAATTCAGCTTGCTCATGTCGCCTTTCATGAAGGCACAGTTGCCGCTTTACACGCATGCGGAAAAGACAAGAGCGTAAATTATCGAGCTGTGCCCCGCTGCATTTATACTCACCCTGAAATTGCAAGTGTCGGTATGACAGAAAAGCAGGCTCGAAGCGAATACGGCGATATTCGCGTCGGAGAATTCTCGTTTACGGCAAACGGCAAAGCGATGATTGCCAATGAGTCCGTTGGAAAAGTAAAAGTAATCGTAGAACCGCAGTTTAACGAAATTATTGGGCTTTCCATTGTAGGTTCACATGCTACAGAATTAATTGGACAAGGAACCATTATGATGCACGGAGAGTTGACTACAGATATAATGGAAGACTTTATCGCTGCCCATCCTACATTATCTGAAGCCATTCACGAAGCTCTTTTGCAGTCAGCGGGTCAGGCCATTCACTCTTAACTATACAAATGCCCTAAGTGATTAAGCCCTTTAAGAATGAAAAGTAAAAATGAAGGGCTTAAAAAGATAAACTAGAGGATGAAGGAATCATGCAAGAGCGATAGGAGTTTTCCTGCATCCTCGTCTAGTTTTTCTATACTTTTTACATAACGTAAGTTTAAGAATCTCTCTTTAGTAATGATAACGTTTTCTTTGTGATTTATAATAATAGTAACAAGCCTTGATTTACTATATTCAATTAAGTTTATAGGGGAGAGGTAAGAAATGGAATCCACACTTTCTTTAAACACATGGAAACGTTTTGTAAACGAAGGAGCACTTGAATCTTCAAGGTTAAACGACATCATTGTGAAATCGTGGCATCGCTGTAAAAGCGCAGATGTTAATCCTTACCTAGATAAAGGCAGATCGATTTTAAAAAACGAAGCTTTTCATTCTCGAAAACAAATGAACTCTTTATTTCTTGAGACAGCTTTGCCGCATTTAGAAAGAATCAGACAATCAGCGGCGGACTTAGGAATGGTTGCTTTATTAATTGACCCAGAAGGCTATATTTTATCTATTACAGGAAATAGACTTACACTGAATGAAGCAAGGAAAATTAATTTTGTGGAAGGTGCCTGTTGGACAGAAAAAGAAGTAGGCACAAATGCAATCGGTACGGCTCTGCAAACGGAAGAGCCCATTATGATAACGGGTACAGAACATTATTCAATTGCTTCGCATCAATGGAGCTGTTCGGCAGCGCCTGTTCGAAATGACGATGGAAATTTAATTGGGATTATTAATATTTCTTGTCCTGTAAACAGAGCTCACCCTTATACACTTGGAATGGTTACGTCCATTGCATATACAATTGAACGGGAGTTAAGCATTCGAATGCACAAAGACGAAATTGAGTTGGTTCATGCTTCTATGAATTTCGTCGATAGCAAGCAGCTCTTGTTGCTTTGCAATTACAAAGAAGTGATTGTGGGAGCAAGCAAAACCGTACGAGAATGTATACCAAAATGGTCAGGGCTGCAGTTAAATACGATTGTACAACAGGGATTTCGTATAGTGATGGAAGTGCCTGTAATTTCAAAAAGACACGGTCATTCTATTGGAAAGATTATTTATCTATCAGAAGAAGCGCACCATAACCAAACAGCTACACAGATCCCTGCTCAATCATTTTCTTTTAAAGGAGAAGCGGGCATAAGCCGTTCCTTTCAGCAAACGCTAGAAGAAATAAAGCATGCGGCTCCTACGGATACAACGGTCTATGTTTTAGGTGAAACAGGTACTGGAAAAGAAGTAATAGCTCAAACAATTCATGAAAACAGCTCGCGTAAAAACGGACCTTTTATTGCTCTTAATTGTGGCGCCATTCCGAAGGAACTTATGGAAAGTGAATTATTTGGCTATGCAGAAGGAGCATTTACAGGAGCACGGCGTCAAGGATATCAAGGAAAGTTTGAGCAGGCTAATCACGGTACGATTTTTCTTGATGAAATAGGTGAGCTTCCTCATTCTATGCAGGTTTCTTTACTAAGAGTATTGCAAGAGCGCAAGATAACGCCTGTTGGAAGCAATCAGGAAATTCCGGTAGACATCCGGATTATTACCGCTACTCATCGAGATCTTCGTCAGCTTGTCAGTGAAGGGAAGTTTCGAGAAGATTTATATTACCGGCTTCACGTGTATCCCGTGCATGTTCCGCCTTTACGGGAAAGAAAAGAAGATATTCCGCATCTGATGCGGTACTTTTGTCAAAAAAATGATTGGAATATGAATTTCCCTAAAGAATTAGTGGATAAATTAATAGATTACCAGTGGCCCGGCAATATTCGAGAATTATTTAATGTACTTGAACGCTTGAAAATCTCACTAAACACGGAAGTAGAAAAAAAGAAGGTATTGAATTATTTAAGTTCTTTAAATCTTGGCAGTCAGAAGAGCATCTCCCACTTTGATACTTCACAAGAAATAGAAGAAAATGATTTTACGTCCTTACCCGCACTAACATTTCGTGAAAAAGTTCAAAAAGACTTAATGATGGATGCTTTACGTAAAACGCAGGGAAATGTGTCACTTGCCGCTAAGCTGTTAGATATACCAAGAAGTACATTTTACAACAGATTAAAAAAATTCAATTTGTAAGCTTAGAGTTTTTAGCTGTTTTAAATTTTTAAATAAGAATAGGAGCTGAGTAGAATGAAAGCATTAAGATGGCATGGCGTTAAAGATGTAAGGTTAGAACATATTGCAGAACCTACCGTCTCTCAAGGGAAAGTGAAAATTAAAGTAGAATGGTGTGGAATTTGCGGAAGTGATTTGCATGAGTACACGGCAGGACCCATTTTTATTCCTACAGAAGAACCTCATCCATTAAGCAAAGATAAAGCGCCGGTTGTGCTGGGGCATGAATTTTCTGGACAAGTTGTAGAAATCGGAGAAGGTATTACGCATATAGAAGTCGGAGACAGAGTAGTGGTAGAACCTATCTATGCATGCGGAAAGTGTGAAGGCTGTAAACAAGGAAAGTATAATCTTTGTAATAAAATGGGGTTTTATGGTCTTGCAGGAGGGGGCGGAGGTTTTTCTGAGTATGCCTCCATACCAGTAGAAATGATTCATAAAATACCAGAAGTGGTGTCTTACGAGCAAGGAGCTCTCGTAGAGCCTTCAGCTGTGGCTCTTCATGCTGTGCGCCAAAGCAAACTAAAGGTAGGAGATAAAGCCGCTGTATTTGGGACGGGGCCAATCGGTTTGTTAGTTATTGAAGCGTTGAAAGCATCGGGTGCATCTGAAATTTATGCGATTGAACTATCGGAACAGCGCAGACAGAAAGCTGAAGAACTTGGGGCGATTGCCATTAACCCGCAAGAATACGACCCCGTAGCAGAAGTACATAAGCGCACAGGCGGAGGTGTAGATGTTTCCTATGAAGTGACAAGTGTTCCCTTAGTTTTAACTCAAGCCATTAACTCTACTAAAAGTGGCGGAGAGACAATGATTGTTAGTATATTTGAAAAAGAAGCCTCCATTCATCCCCAAACAATCGTTTTACAAGAGCGTACAGTAACAGGTATTATTGGCTACCGCGATGTATTTCCAGCGGTTATTAGTTTAATGGCAAAAGGTTATTTTTCGGCTGATAAACTGGTGACAAAACGTATTAAACTAGAACATGTGATTGAAGAAGGTTTTGAGACATTGTTAAAAGAAAAAGAACAGGTGAAAATTTTAGTGAAAGCCGAATAAAAAAAGAGGCTGGGACAAAAGTATTCTAGACGAAGTAAAAAATGAACCATTGATCAAGATTTTTGATTAGTGGTTCGTTTTGTTTAAGTTCTTCTAGCCGTTTATTGGAGGGCAAGACGAAGACTCCTGCGGGAACAGCGGCCGCCTGCGGAAAGCGAATTCTTGCACGGAAATTAACTGCCGTGTCACAAGCGGTTCAGCTCTATCCTATTTGTTCGTCTTTAGATTCGATTCATTTTGTTATGTCTCAACCTCTTTAAATTGAATAAGGTAAGTATGGTTATTTTATTATCAGATTATTCTGTACTATATACAGTATATTGTATACAATATATAATCTAATCATTATCTAATTAATAAAATCAGAGGTGATGAGTGAATGACAGACAAACAGTTTAGAAATGTACAAGACGGAACAAAAGCGGTATGGGCAGGAGAAAAAGAATCGCTTGCTTACAATGCCACTCAAGTTCCTGTCGTCTTCAGCGTAGCTTACAATTATGATGATGTAGACGAATGGCAAGAAGTTGCGTTAGGAAACAAACCAGGCTATACGTATAATCGCATGAGTAATCCTACGGTTAAAGCTTTTGAAGAAAAAGTTAGGATACTTGAAGAAGCAGAAGAAGCGGTCGCATTTTCCTCTGGCATGGCGGCTATTAGCAGCACATTATACACGTTTTTAAAACCGGGAGACCGCGTCGTATCGGTAAAAGATACATATGGAGGAACAAATAAAATCTTCACCGAGTTCCTTCCTAACATCGGAGTTGATGTAACCTTATGCAATACGGGAAATCATGAAGAAATTGAAGCGGAAGTAAATAAAGGATGTAAAGTGCTATATTTAGAGTCACCTACAAATCCTACGATGAAAATTATTGATATTGAAAGAATAGCAAAAGCAGGAAAAGCAGTAGGGGCAGTCGTCATTATTGATAATACGTTTGCGACACCTATTAATCAAAACCCTCTTCAATTAGGGGTAGATCTTGTCATTCACAGCGCAACAAAATTTTTAAGCGGACATGCGGATGCCTTAGGAGGGGCAGTATGCGGCTCTAAAGAATTAATGCAGCAAGTGTATCACTACCGTGAGATCAATGGCGCGACCATGGATCCCATGTCAGCGTATCTTATTTTAAGAGGAATGAAAACGTTAAAATTACGTATACGTCAACAAGAGCGAAGCGCTTTGGAAATTGCTAAATTTCTTCAAAAGAAAGAAGCTGTTGAAGCCGTCTATTATCCTGGATTGGAAACACATCCTCATCATCATATTGCCAAAAAACAAATGAAAGGCTTTGGCGGAATATTAAGCTTTGTTTTAAAAGGAGAAATGGAAGCTATTAAAATTTTGCTGCCAAAGTTAACGTATGCAAATAAAGCCGGCAATTTAGGAGCGGTTGAAACAATTTACGGCCCGGCAAGAACGACTAGTCACGTAGAATGTACGCTTGAAGAACGTAAAGCTCTTGGAATATCCGAAGGACTGGTTCGCATATCTGTAGGAATTGAAGATACGGAAGATTTAATTGCAGACTTAGAACAAGCATTTGCTCACTTAGAATCCGCATCATCTATTAGTAATTAAAAAGACGCTTATTACTTTTTTTAATAAAAATAAAGTAAGTACTTCTTTTTAGTTGGTAGACACTTCTTCAGAATTGTAGAAATTTTGTGGAATAAAGCTGGTAAATTAAACTGTACGTGTATTTTTTCGTCTGATTTTGTAGGTATACTGATAAATTAGATGAAATAAAAATGTTTTTACGCGTTTTAAAAATAAACTAACTTACAACAGCCTACAAATAAGGAATGATAGTATGTCGAAACAAGAACAAGAAAGTGAATACACAATAAAAGATGCATCATTGTTTGGATTCAAATTAATGCAGGTAAGTAAAGCCATCTGGAGAGCTGCAGAAGATGACTGGGAGCAATGGGTGAAACCTTATGGTCTGAATGTAAATGAGCATCATATTTTATGTTTAGCTAGTAACACAGGAGAAATCTCTATGTCAGAGTTAGCTAATTTAGGAGCTATGCATATCTCTACAGCGTTTAATTTTTCGAAAAAATTAGAAAATCAAGGATATCTGCATTTGTCCAAAAGAGAAAATGATAAAAGAAACACCTACATCAAATTGACTGAAAGCGGAGAACAATTATTACTTGATACGCTCAAAGGGTATGAACCACATAACAGTAAGATATGTAAAGGCGCACTTCCTTTAAAAACGTTATACGGCAAATTCCCCGCTTTTCCAGAGCTAGTAACCGTTGTTCGCCATGTTTGCGGCGGCGAGCTTGTGACCGTTGCTGATCAACCTTTTGTGAATATAAAAGAAGCGGGAATAGAAGAAAATGAAGATAAGAAAGAAGTCCAGCTAACTAGTAATTGAACGCAGTGAATAACAGACGGAGCTGTTTTATACGTGAGAAATACGACGTATAAAACAGCTCTTTTTTATTTTTGGAATAATGATTCTCCATTATATTATGAGAAATTTAGGATAAGCTACCAGTAGTAAATTTTCTGAAGAGAAGGAGTGATTACCATGAATAAGTCAGACTCAATTTCTGTTTTTCAATTGATCCTTCTTTCAATGACGTTTATTGGCTTAAAAACTCATGTGATGCTCATATCTCCATTAATTAAAACGGCAGGACGAGATGCTTGGATTACCGTTCTTCTTACTTGTCTTTTAACGCTCATATGGGTTCCTTTACTCGTATATGTAAATAAAAAAACAAAAGGCGAACATCTTTTTCAATGGATGAAAAAACATATGAATAAGTCATTTACCAATGTCGTTATTTTTCTTACAATCGCTTATTTGACCATTATGGAGGTCGTCACTTTACGAGAGACAATTACGTGGATTAATATTATTTTTCTTCAGCGAACACCTTTAATTATCCTCGTTTTACTATTTGGTTTTACCTGTTGCTTACTTGCCGCTACGAGTATTAGAACGATTAGCATTGTAAACGTATTTCTTTTATTTTTTATTGTAATATTAGGTTTCTTTGTTTCTTTTACAAACTTTCAATTTAAAGATTATTCTTTATTGCAGCCAGTTTTAGAAAATGGCTATTTTCCTGTTATTAAAAGTATTGTATTTCAAGGATCGGGGATGGTAGAGCTGCTGCTGCTGCTCTTTTTACAGCACAGAGTACCGCAGCCTATACGCTATAAGCATTTAGCAGTGGCTGCAATTCTCTTAACAGGCCTTACGATTGGGCCTCTCATTGGAGCAATTACTGAATTTGGCCCTGTAGAAGCCTCTAAGCAACGTTTCCCTCCCTATGAAGAATGGGGAATTGCATCGCTTGGAAAGTTTATAGAGCATATCGACTTTCTATCTATTTATCAGTGGTTGTCGGGTACCTTTATCCGCATTTCGACCTTTCTTTTTATTATGAAAGAATTAGTTCCGTTTCAAAAAGGCCAAAAAAGGTTTCTTTTACTCGTTTTAGTGGTTATCACTGTATGTACGCTGGCTCCTATAACGGACTTTGCTTTTTCAAATCTTTTATTTTTTACAATCATACCGGCTACTTTCTGGTTATTTGTTGCTTTCTCTCTTTTCTTAGTAGTCATAGTCTTTCTATTTTCTCATAAAACAAGGAGGGGTAAGAGTGGAATTTTTTAAGAAGAAAGAAGGCGACAGCTCTAAAAAACAAGAGACGGAAAATCTTTTAAAAGGAAGTTCTTCTCGTGCTCAGATAATCAATGAATGTACATTAAGAGATTTATTTGGAAAATGCAGCGATATTAACTTTGAGACCGTTTATTTTTATAACAAACGAGTGCTTATGATTTATTGTACCGGTCTAGTTAGTACGGAAATGCTCTATGAAATGATTCCTAAAAAATTAGAGGAATGCTGCGCTAAGTTAGAGGGTGAAGTAGAAGGAGACAAGATCATAAAATTATTAAATCTTCCCTCAGTTTCTATCGTTCAAGATGAAGAACAGGCAGTTTCAGAAATTTTTTCCGGGAAATTATTCATTGATTTTGGATCACCACAATCTGTTGTGTCTATCGATATTTCGGACCGTCCTCAAAGAAGCCCAGAAGAAACGAAAAATGAAGTAACCATATTGGGTCCTAGAGATAATTTTATTGAAGACTTACCTGTCAATATTGCTTTAATTCGCAAGCGTCTTAAATCAGTTTCCTTGTTAACAAACTCTTTAGAGATTGGAAAACGAACAAAAACAAAAGTAAGCATTTTATACATGGAAGATGTAGCTGACAAGAAAATACTTGACGAAATTATGGAAAAGTTAGGGGATATCGATATCGACGGTATTTTCAGCGGAACACAGCTAGAAGAGCTCATTAATAAAAATCCGTATAGCTTTTTTCCTCGCCACGCTTATACAGGGAGACCTGATTTTGCGGTTCAATCTCTGTTAAATGGCCGGTTTATTATATTAATTGATGGAACTTCATATGCGTATGTTACACCTATTAACCTTTTTTACTTGTTAAAGGGATCTGAGGATAAAGAGAATACATATTTATACAGCTCCTTTGAGCGTATTCTTCGAATCTTCGGGCTTTCTATCGCTGCTTTTTTACCGGGTTTTTGGGTTGCAATGACGGCTTTTCATCAAAATCAGCTTCCGCTCAGCCTGTTAGCTACGATTGTGGAAGCAAGAAGAGGTGTCCCGTTTCCTACCTCTCTTGAGGCAATATTGATGCTTCTTTTATTTGAATTGTTTCGAGAGGCAGGGTTTAGACTGCCGACTTCTGTCGGGCAGACGCTCAGTGTAATCGGAGGGCTTATTATCGGTGATGCAGCCATTAGAGCCGGTTTAACCAGTCCCGCCATGCTTGTTGTTATTGCAGGTTCTACAATTGCTACGTTTACGCTAGCGAATCAGTCTCTTATAGGAACAATTTCACTAATCCGCTTTTTTTGTATTATCTGTGTCAGCATCCTAGGTTTTTTTGGATTTTTTATATCCATCTTTTTAGTCATGATCTATATTACAAACATTCGAACGTTTGGTGTGCCATATTTCGAGTTAGCAACCCGGTTAGACGCAAAAAATATTTTAAAATCTCTCTTCCGCCTTCCCGAAAGTAAAAAAGCAACAAGAGCTAGTATGCTTAACCCAAGCGATTCCACCCGCGAAAAAGGAGAAAGTTAGTGAAAAGGAATATAAGGAATTTACTTATACTTGTTATGAGCTCTTTTTTATTGTTTCTTTCGGGATGCTGGGATACGAATGAACCGGAACAAATGGTATATGCACAAGGAATGGGGGTAGATTTTAAAGATAACCGTTACGTTCTTTACCTGCAGACCATCAACTTAAGTTTATTAGCAAAATCCGAGGCAAGCGGTGCTGGCGCGGGTCAAGTCAAAGTAGAAGTTGGCTATGCAACAGGGAAAACCATCGATGAAGCTATTTTTAGATATTATCAAATTTCTCAGCGCAGAATCTTTTTTGGGCACTTAGCTTTCCTTGTTTTAACGGACGATGCGTTAAAGCATGGCGCTATCAAATCGGCAGTAGATTTTTTAGATCGTTATCGGGAAACGAGATACAACATCTGGATGTATGCTACGAAAAGTCCTTTGAAAAAAACGTTGTTAGCTACGCCTATGTTCGAAGTATCGAACGCTCTTTCTCGCTTGAGCGATCCTAAAGTGATTTTTAAGCAAAACTCGTTTATTCCACCCATCGATTTAAGAGAGCTCATTATCCATCTTAATGAACCGAGTCACGAAGTAAATATTCCTCTCGTTCAGACTAAAGAACATTTAACAACGGATCAAAAAAGAGAAACAGCTATTCAAGTAAACGGAGCAGTGGCTATTACATCGTCTGAATTAAAAGGAGTTTTTTCTGAGAATAAAATCAAAGGGCTTAGATGGATAACGGATGAATTTGTACGAGCTGGTTTACGGGTAAGGCTGCCTGATCATTCCGATATTGATCTTGTGGTAGATAAGAAAAAAGTAAAAATTGAACCTGTTATAAAAGGCAGTAATTTAACATTTAATATAAAAGTTCGTGCAAAAGCAACGATTTTAGTTATGCCGCAGCACGAAAAACTATCGACTATAAAAAAAGAAGCTGAACAGAAAATTAAGAAACAAATCATTGAAACGTATGCGCAAGGTTTAAGTATAAACAGTGATGTTTACAGGCTTTCTCATGTTCTTTATAAAAAAGAACTGCGTAAATGGAAAGCTGTTCAAAACAACGGGGCAATTCCTTTAACAAAAGACTCAATAAACGTGAAGGTCAACATACAGGTCAAGCACGGAAACAAACAGCGAATAGGTCCGACTGTAGATTAAAATACTGAAAACCTGCACACCTCACCTAATAATGTTAAATGAACAGTGGAAGAATAGATAAAATAGAAAAGATCAACCTAAGAACAAATCGAATTAGGAGATTATAGATGGAAACAATCAAACCAATTAAAATAGGTTCAAAAAAACAAAGCGCGAAAGAGAAATTAACAGCCCCCGAAATGGGCAAACTTTGGGCAACCTATATGGGCAACAGCATGTCTTCGTATATTTTAAGTTATTTTCTTGAACACGTTGAAGATCCTGATATAAAAAAGCTGTTACAGCATGCAAAAGGTTTAACGGAAGAATTTCAAAGTAACGTAAAAGACATTTTCACAAAAGAGAATGTGCCAATTCCGTATGGATTTACGCAAGAAGATGTGAACCTAGGTGCTCCAAAGCTGTTTGAAGATGAATTTTACGTGCATTATTTAAAATATGCTGCTAAAGCGGGATTAAGCATTTACAGTATCGCACTGCCCCTAATGTATAGAGAAGATGTAAAGACATTTTTAACATATTGTATGAAAGCAACAATGGAACTGATGGAGCAAATAAAGGCAATCTTAATGGATAAAGGATTTATTATTAAGCCGCCAATTATTCCCGCACCAGAAAAAGTGAACATCGCTACTACTCATTATCTAAGCGGGTTTATAGGAGATGTTCGACCTTTGCATTCATTAGAAATTGCTCATCTATATGATAACATCGAGAATAATGTGACAAGCAAAGCCTTAATTTTGGCATTTAGTCAAGTTGTTAAAAGTGAAAAAATCCGTGCGTTATTTGTAAAAGGTGAAGATCTGACCAATAAAGCGGTAGAACGCTATATTGAAAAACTTCATCGAGATAATTTACCAGCGCCATCCTTTCTTGATCATTTAATTACTACTTCGACTTTTTCACCGTTTTCGGATAAATTGATGCTGTTTCATAAAATGGATATGTTCTCAATGAAAATGAGGGCTTTTGGAAATTCAGTAGCCGTCAATGGAAGACATGATTTGGCGCTGTTATATGGAAAATCAATGACAAATATCTCGAGGTTTGTAAGAGATGCAGCGGATATTATGATGGAAAACGGCTGGATGGAAACACCACCGGAAGCGGTAGATAGAAATCATTTAAACTCCAACTAATTAAATAACTTGCTTTAAAATATGTAAAAGTTCTTAACCTATATAGCTCTAATGAATAAAAAACACACAAAATCTGGACATCTGTTTTGTGTGTTTTTTATTTGCTGCTCATTATTTTATAGAAATTACTATACATTTATAAGAAATTAAAAAGAAATTAAAGAAATTATAAACATTGCTAAAACTTATATGGATAAAAGCCTTCTGCTGACTAAGGTTATAAGGAATGAAGCCATCAAAAAAACTGCCGCTTACTACAAGAATTTCCACGAAAAAATATAGGATTTTTTTATAACAGCTATATTTTCTACGCAGTAGTTCGGAAAATAACGTTTATTTATTGTATTTTTTGTTCATTTAGTTGATTTTTTTCATGAAAACGAAAATCATTATCATTTAAAGGTATTTATTATAGCTGAGAGACATTTATGTTTTAGTAAGTGAAAGAGAAAGAAAGAATGGAAGGAAAATAGAGTAGAAATGAGTAAAAAAAGGCATAACAAAAAAGAGTATTATAGAGTGTTAATTTTTGCCTGATAATACCCGTTGGCAATTTTGCGGATATACGTAAAGAAATTTGACTCCATTTCATGCACAAGAGGGCGAAATGCATCCATACTTTCTTCTATGTAAGTTTGTTGTAGGTAACGCTGAACGGACGTTAATGATTTTTCGATTATATCTAAACCAAACTCATGTACAATGGAATGAATATCTTCCTTTTTAATTGAATAATGACCAAAAGATTTAAAGAAATTCTTAAACTGAGCAAATGCATGCTCTCCACGGATTTTTTCGATTTCTTTTTGCTTTTTACTATCATGAGCACCAGTTAAATTAAAGCTTAAAATAAAACCATCCTTGATTTTTTCAATAATTGATTTTCTTGGCTGCTTTTCTTCTAATAATGTTTTGACACAATCATCTTTTTCTAGTATATCGATACGGAAAATTGTACTCAATTTACTAGCCATTTCTTTAATAGCAGCTTTATAGCCAATGTATTTTGGAAGAATGTGTTTTACCTCAGTGTAAGATAAAAGTGCTTCTGAATCTTTCTTTACGTTTACATCAGATTCGTATACGTACAACGCACGTAAAGCCAGACGCAGCATGTTGATATTTTTAATAGCCAGCAATTGATAAATCACTTCCATCGAAACAGAAGTATAACCACCTTTTGAAGTATATGTATTGTGATCTTCATCAAGCATTTCAGGATTATATGATATGTTTTGAACATCAGCAGCTTCTTTTATATGTAAATCTAAAAAATCCTCTAAATAGTTGTTTAAAGAAACTTGAATATAGTCTCCCCATAAACGATCCCAGCGAATGATGTCATAGTCTTCTAAAAGCTTATTATTATTTTGAACGGTCCGAACGGAACATTGGATTGTATTAGCCAGTTCTTGCTCAGAAATAATTGAAATATGACCCTGGCTGTTACATTTGGCTACGTAAGCTAAAATTTGCTTCATCAGAGAACCTGTCCACTTTATATCTACAAAGTTTTTTGCAAGACCAAATGAATGTTTTTCATAGTAATAGCTATTGTCTCGTTTCGTGTTTCTATTTAAGCCGCTCATGACAATCAGCAGCTTATTTGCTATAAGGGTGTGCCGTTTTAGTGACAGCTTTTGTACACTCATGTAGTTACCTCCTTTCCAAAACTATATACGTCGTCTTTTACAGTATAGACACAGTCATATAGGCTGTAAAATGACATATTTGCACGGGAAAATGGTGCATTTTTTTAGAAGACTAGTGATACCAAGGGATGAAACATCTATTTACAAGGTGACATATTTGCACGGAGATGTGGAGCAAAAATAGTTTTATATTTTATAAACGTTGATAAAACAGCATTCTTAAGCTAAATGTCGTATTGTGACGGATGAAATACACAAAATGCGACAAATTCAAAAAAAATTTGATGTAAAAATGACATATTTGCACGGAGAATAGGAGCAAAAATAATAAAAGTAAAGATTCAGGTAAGAAAGTGACACATTTGCACGGAAAATAGGGACAAAAAAAAGAAAAATGCCCTTTTTGAGACACAAAAAGTTCACATTTTCAGAGGGGATAAACAAACATTTGCAGAGAAAATAGCGTTTTTTTAAGAAAATGACATGTTTGCACGGAAATCTGGAGCAAAAAACACTTTTGCACGGAGATGTGGAGCAAAAATTGGAGAAAATGAAGAGGGAAAGTCGCTGTCACAAGAAAATTTATGTAAAAGTGGCATATTTGCACGGAAGATTGGAGCCAAACTTATAGTAAATGCAGTATAGAAAGAAAAACGACACATTTGCACGGAAATCTGGAGCAAAAAACAATTATAACGATTTTTTTAGACGCAAAAAGTTCACAAAGTGACGAGGAAGGTGAAGTTTAACTGCCATATTAGCAGGGGAAATAATATGTTTACATGGAGAATTGGAGCAAAAAAACACTTTTGCACGGAAATGTGGAGCAAAAAGTGCAGTAACTAATAGTAGATAGATAAAAAGAATGCCCTTATAAAGATTATAAGGGCATTCTTTTTTAGCCTATAGAACTTGTTACGTTTTGATAAATAGAAAGGGGAGCATATTCGTAATCACCGGCTAGTAAGTCTTTTACTTCACTTTCTCCCACAGGAATAAAGGTAATCTGAAACACTTGGCCTACTCTTTTATAGGATTGGACAGCTAGTTTTTGTTCGACTAGCTCATCTAAGGCCGTTTCAATTTCGACAAGGTTTTCTTTTTTTCGTCTTTTTCGAAAGCGGACTCTTGTCGAAAAATATAAATAATCTCTTGTGACATTGTATGAAGATTTTGTTTCATAGCAAATGAGACGCTCTTTTTGCATAACGAATAGCAAATGATAAGCGGCGTCTAAACTTAATTTTTCTACTTTATTTTTATAAATACGCACCGTTTGGCGTTGAATATAGTCTCTATATATCACTTCGTTGACGTGAATTTCAGCAATTCGCGTTCCGTTCGGCATCGTAGTAATATCCACAAAGTCAAAAATACCGTAGGCAATTTTCTTATTATGCTGTACTTTTGTCATGCTGTAGTGCTTCATTTTTGTAATTCTTTCTTCTATCATTTGATAGTTGCGCTTACTGTCTGTTTTATAAAGTGCTTTCACAAGGTCACCAATTTTTACGTTAATGATTTTCTGTGTAGCGAACAACTCGTCGCGCTGGCTCATGATTTCTAGAAACACTTTATAATCAAACCGATCTAAATCACTAATCTTGTTTCCATTTTCTTCAGCGTATTCTTTTTCTATTAACAATTCGTAATCTGTCCCGTCTTCAGAGTTATAAGTACTTAAGAAATATTCTTTTCCTTCTTTCTCTAATAGGGGTTGCTCGACGAGAAGCTTTGCTCTTGAGTTAGAGAAAAAAGGGTTCTCTACAGTTGAAAAAGGGCTTTCAATAATACTATGATTTCCGTTTTGGAAGCTTGGGTCCAGTATAGTCAGCCCAATAATAATAGATATATCCGTATGGATTGCTTTTTCTCGCTGGGTCTTGGTTTTTTGATGAATATAAGGATAATCCGTTAAGAAGAAGCTATCTTCTTGACTCCATTCACGTAGAATTCCAATTCGTTTATCAATGACTTCTTCCGGAGATGATACGTTTTCAAACTGTTTGCAAAAGAGTTCTTTTCCGTTCGTTTTATAATAAGCTGTTAGCGCTTTGTATTCTCCAATCAGCTCTTTATTCTTCTTAGGCTTTTTTTGCTCATAATCGCGTATAGCAGCATCTAACCATCTACGTTTCGTACGATTGAGAAAGTCTTTTTTTAAAATCCTCAACGCCTCGTTTACATCTTTATTTTCAAAGTGCTGCTGATAAAGAGGGAGGATGGTGCTTTCTAAATCACTTTTTATACTTTCATTATAAACAGATAAGAGGCGTAATTTAGATACTCTATCAATGACTTCGCGTATGAGTAAAGATGAATAATCCATACACATCTAACCTCCTTAACCTTAAGTTAGTCATTTTAATTCTTAGTTGGATAGTGGTTTTAAATCTATTGTAATGCACGAAAGTTCGATGCTACAAACAAAAGACGGCTACTATCTATAGTCTATTTTTCATTATACACGTGCAAAGCAGGAGAAGGGGGAGATTTTCTCATTTTCTTTTTTAGTCATCTGCATTTTGTCATGAAGTATCTACATTTGTCGTGTAGCTTATGTACGGAGAATAGCCGTGTCCGCAAGACTGCTAATTCTGCTACCGAGTTTAATGGACTGATAGAAAGTATCTCAAAATAAAAGGTTATCAGCGATTAAAAGAGAATACTTTGTAAAACTACTAAATCCATACCGGAGGTCATAAATGAACCCTATATTAAATGAAGTAGGCACGGTTTTTATTCCTGTAAAGGACATAAAAAAAGCACGAGATTGGTATTGTGACATACTAGGTTTAATAGCAGATGGAGACATTTTATATGATCATTTATATGTGATACCTATGAATGGAACCGGAATTGTATTAGATAGCAAAACTTATTCAAAAAATACGCTTTTTAAAACGCCAGCATTTCATTTGAATACAAACGATATTAAAGAAGCTTATGAATATATGAAACAGAAAAAAGTAGAGCTAACAACAGGAATTCAACACAATCATTGGTTTACATTTAAAGATCCGGATGGAAATCATCTGATGGTGTGTCAGTGCTGAACCCATGGGAAGATAAAAGACATTAAGAAATTACCTCAATCTAAAGACAAACAAATGGGATAAAGGAGTTGAACCGCTTGTGACACCGCTGTTGAGTTCCGTGCAAGAGTTCGCTTTTCGCTGGCAGGCGATGATCCTCCTCAATCCTTCCGCTTTTCACGAAGAAGTCTTCGCCTTGCTCTCCAAACAACAGCCAGAAGTAGCTGCACGAAACTTACGTTCAATATGACAACAAAAAATCCGAGCTATTAATCTAATCTGATTAATAGTTCGGATTTAACTTCAACTAAAATAACTTTATACCAGCCTCTTTGTTGGGTTGCTTTTGCGTTTTATAGCTTGACAGATTTGTTTCTGAATTGAATCATTCTTACAATATTTATCACAATTGTTTTTGTTACAGCATAAGCCGGAATCGCTAAGATCATTCCGAGTATTCCTGCAATATTACCCGCAACAAGCAATAAAATAATAATCGTTAAAGGATGAGTGTTTAATTTCTTTCCAATTACCAGCGGAGAAATAATGTTCCCATCTAGCTGTTGAACGATTACGACGACAATAATTACTAATATCGCTTTTGTAGGAGAGTATAATAAGCCTACGATTAAAGCGGGTGCTACGCCAATAAAAGGGCCGACGTACGGGATAATATTAGTAAGGGCTCCTATTAGTGCGAGTATTAATGCATAAGGCAACCCGATGATGAGGTAACCAATGAATGTACTAATACCGACAAACAAACAAACGAGCATTTGGCCTTGAATATAAGTAGCTAGCGTATTTGTTGTTTCTTTCATTGTACGTAACGTTTCTTTTCGATAAGAAGCAGGAACCATACGCAGCGTATTTTTACGAAGTTTATGGCTGTCTTTGAGCATATAAAAAAGAATGAAAGGAACGGTTACAACCGTAAGTGTAATATTGGTTACGACGCTTAAAACAGATGAAATACTGTTTGTGAGATTCGTAGGTAAAGTAGACGCGTAGTTTAAAAGTGACTCTTCAATATGATCGAGCGACACATATTTTTGTTCAACCAGCCAGTTAAACCATCTTGAGTTAGATAAATCATTTATGTACTCTCTCGTTTCTACAATGTAAGACGGAATATTTTTAGCCAAATCAGTTAATTGTTTAGATAAGGTAGGTCCCACACCGCCTACAATAGAAGCAATTACGCCGATAAAAACAACGTATAATAGTAAAATGGCCAGTGTTTTTGGCACTTTTTTTCTTGTGAGAAATGACACAATTGGTTCGAATAAAAAGAAAAGAAAACCAGCTACAAGAATAGGGAAAAACAAAGTGGAGATAAACACACCGATTGGTAGAAAAACAAACGAAATATGTTTACAAATGTAAATCAGTAAAGCAATCATTAATAGTTCTAATGTCCAAAAATGCAGTTTCGATTTAAACAAAAAGTTACCCTCTTTCTTTACTATTTTTTACTATCATACATCAAAAAAGAAACCCACTGCACGTTAAAAGTGGGCTTTTTAGTCTGTATAACTTTCATTTAAATAAAAATTAGGCTTTTTCCTCTTTATCTTCAGTAGTATCCTCTGGAGTTTTTTTGTCGTCATCCTGTATAATTCCTTCTGCTGCATTTTTAAATTCTCGCAGGGAATGTCCAAATGCTCGTCCTATGTCCGGCAATTTACTTGGTCCAAATACAATTAAGGCAGTAATCCCGATTACGACCATGCTTGTGGCTCCTGGCATGATATCCTCTCCTTTAAAAGCAATGAATATATGAAAATTAAAAAGAGATAGTAAATAAAGTGCATGTTTATACTATTCACTTTTCTCTTTAAAATTCCTTTATTTTAAATGATACGAAAACAAGGTGGAGCGGCTATGTATGATTTAAATGCTTGTAGTGATACTTTTTTCTTTCGCATCCGACGCTAATTATAGCATTAAAGATAGCTATTCGTCTTAGTAACCTTATAAGCTCTATGCAAAAAAATTTGCTTTAATTCTTATGGAATCATGTCAGAAATCGTGTTTTTAAAATTAAAGAATCAGTATATGAAAACAAGGAAAGAAAAAAAACGAAAAAATATAAAGATAAATTGTTGTAAAATTTAGAAATAAGTAATAGAATTAAATAAAATGTTAACGTTAACATTTTTGGTACTGAAGATTATATCTTATTAATATAGTTATCTATAAATAAGAGTATTCATCAATTTATATAATTTTGTTAACGTTAACAAAAAATGAAGGAGTGAAGGGGAATGAAAAAGTTTATGGATGACAATTTTTTATTAACAAATGAAACAGCAGCACACTTGTATAATACTTACGCAAAAGATATGCCGATTATTGATTATCACTGCCACTTAAACCCACAGGAAATTTATGAGAATAAACAGTTTAAAACGTTAACTAACGTTTGGCTAGATGGAGATCACTATAAATGGAGACTGATGAGAGCCAACGGAATTGAAGAAGAACAGATAACAGGATCAGCAAGTGACTATGAGAAATTTCTCGCGTGGGCTAAAACAGTTCCGATGACAATTGGGAATCCGCTATATCATTGGACGCATCTAGAGTTAAAGCGTTTCTTTGATATTGATGAAATATTAAATGAACATACGGCACCGTTTATTTGGGAAAAAGCAAACGAGAAATTACGCAGCGGTAAGTTTGGTGCAAGAGATCTTATTACACGTTCTAACGTAAAAGTTATTTGTACAACGGATGACCCAACAGATTCATTAGAGTATCATATGAAACTAAGAGATTTGCAAGAGTTTGAGACCCAAGTACTTCCAAGCTTTCGTCCGGATAAAGGGCTTGAAATCAATCAAGAAGGGTTTAAGAACTGGATTGCAAAGCTGCAAGATTGTTCACATCATTTCATTCACACCTATGATGATTTGTTAAAAGCTCTTGAAAGTCGAGCTCGTTTTTTCCATTCTATGGGAGGGCGTTTATCTGATCACGCACTAAACAAAATGGTATATACGAAGACTTCGAAAGAAGAAGTTTCGGAGATTTTCTTAAAAGCCTTAAAAGGTGAAGGCGTAAGTACTGAAGAAGAAAGTAAATACAAATCATATACGTTAATCTTTTTAGGGAATCTTTATAATGAGCTAGGTTGGGCAATGCAATTTCACCTTCATGCTCTTAGAAACAATAACACAAAAATGTTTCACCAGTTAGGGCCGGATACAGGGTATGACTCGATGTATGATGGACAAGTGGCAGAGCCTCTCGTACAGCTTTTAGATCAAATGGACGTACAAAATAGTTTGCCAAAGACGATTTTATATTCGTTAAATCCAAAAGATAATTATGTATTAGCAAGTATAATTGGAAGCTTTCAAGGAGACGGCATCCCTGGCAAACTGCAGCTTGGCACGGCTTGGTGGTTTAATGATCAAAGAGAAGGTATGTTAGAACAAATGAAAGCGTTATCAAACGTTGGATTGTTTAGTCGGTTTATCGGTATGTTGACAGATTCCCGAAGTTTTCTTTCATATACAAGACATGAATATTTCAGAAGATTAGTATGCAGCTTAATCGGTACGTGGGTAGAAGAAGGGGAAGTGCCTAATGACCAGCAGCTGCTTGAGCAAATTGTAAAAGGAATATGTTATGAAAATGCTAAAGACTACTTTAGCTTTCCAGCCTATATTCTGCAAAAATAAACACGCAAAATAGTTTAAAGAATTGCAAGGGGAGAAGGGGGATTACCATGAGTGTTGTGGCAACTGAAAGAAAGGTTGAAATAAAAGTAGAAGAGAAAAATCTTAGTGTAAAAGAAAAAATATCTTATGGTATGGGTGATTTTGGTAACGGTTTCATGTTTGATTTGGGGCAGTTGTATTTGTTGAAGTTCTTTACAGATGTGGCAGGCATCCCTGCCGCGGCTGCGGGAGGAATTTTTCTAGTAAGTAAATTATTTGCAGCAGTTTGCGACCCCATTGTTGGTTCGTCCATTGATTACCGACAAAACATAGGAGCTAAAGGGAAATTCCGACCGTATTTACTATTCGGAAGTATGGTGTTGGCCATTTTAACCGTACTCACGTTTATTTCTCCAAACCTTTCACCGGCGGGTAAATTAATTTATGCGTACGCTTCTTATATGATTTGGGGAATTGGCTATTCATTTGTCAATATTCCGTACGGATCGCTAGGCGCATCCATGACTCAAAATACTTCCGATCGTACGTCTCTTGCTGCTTTTCGTCAAACAGGATCATTAGGTGCACTGTTTGTAACCAGCATTGCTGTTGTACCGCTCATTCTGTTATTTCCAAATGAAAAAATCGGTTATCCCGTTGTCATGGGAATTATGTCGGTCATTGGCATCATCGCTTTTTATGTATGCTATCGCAATTGCAAAGAACGCATTGTCGTAAAAGAGAGTCCAAAAGAAAAACTATCAGTCAACTCTATTTTTAAAACGTTTGTAAGTAACAAACCTCTTTTAATTTTAGTGTTTATGACGGTATTTACCATTTCAGCTTACAATATTAAATCGGCTATGCTTATTTACTTCGCACAGTATAATTTAGGAAATGTTAAATTGATGGCTTACATGAACTTTATTATTATTGGTTCATCCTTTCTAGGAGTCATTATGCTGCCAAAGCTTGTTAGCCGATTTGGAAAAAAGCAAGCTGCAATGATTGGCTTAGGAATCAGTATTGCAGCGGACACAGTAAATTTCTTTATGCCTTCTAACGTCGTAATTTTTACGATTTTAGCAAGTATTGCTTTTATAGGTATCAGCATTCCTAACGGGATTACATGGGCATTTGTATCAGATATTATTGATTATGGTGAATGGAAAACAGGCGAAAGAAAAGAAGGCACAACGTATTCACTGTTCAACTTTTCTCGAAAGCTTGCTCAGTCGCTATCCGGCTTCTTATCAGGTATTGGTTTAGGGTTAGTTGGGTATATCCCAAATGTGGCACAAAAGGCAGGTACATTAGTGGGAATTAAAAGTTTGCTGTTACTATATCCTGCTATTGCTTTATCCATTGCTGCAGTGATTATTGGTTTTATGTATAAGCTAACGGATAAGAAACACGCGGAGATTGTCCAAGATATTCATGCTAGGTCTTAGTCAAAACTGTCATAACATTCACCATTTGCTTATTATTCCTACTAACTTGTGATATCCTTATAATAAAAATCGATACTGATTCATTAAAGGAAGGTAAATGAAATGGGTGTTACAATTAAGGATATTGCAAAACTAGCAAACGTATCACATACAACGGTTTCGCGTGCATTAAACAATAGTCCGCTTATTAAAGAAAAAACAAAAAAGAAAATTTTAGAGATTGCAAATACGCTTAACTATATTCCTGATTATCATGCGAAAAATTTAGTGCTTCAAAAATCTCATACAATTGGATTGTTTTTTACGAGCATGGCAAACGGTACGTCGCCAAGTTTTTTAGTGGATAGTATTAGAGGGGTAAGTAAAGTAATTGATGTTCAGTATAATTTATTTGTAAGAGGGATTGACGATTATGATGATTATACGTACATCAACAATAAACGCTTTGATGCGATTATTTTAATGAGTCAAAGCGACCGTGATAACACTTTTATATATAACGTAGTAGAAAAAGGCATCCCGTTGATTGTGCTCAACCGCCAAGTTGACGATTCATCGATTATTAATATTTTGTCAAATGACAAAGAAGGAGCCTACAAAGCCGGCGAATATTTGATTGAATTAGGTCACAGACATATTGCAATCATAGAAGGAATAGAAGGTTTTAAATCAACTCAGCAGCGTAAGGAAGGATTTCTTAACTCGTTAATTGATCACAATGTTTCCATTCGCCAAGAGTATATGATTCAAGGAAATTACGATATGCAAAGCGGATATGAAGGAATGAAAGCACTGTTAAGGTTAAAGCAGCCACCTACTGCTGTTTTTTGTTCAAATGATGATATGGCAATCGGTGCTATGAACGCCGCATTCGAGTCTGGGCTAAACGTACCCAATGATATCTCAATTATTGGATTTGATGATATTGAATTAGCCAAATACACCACTCCTTCACTCACAACCGTTAAAAGACCAATCGAGAAAATCAGCATGACCGGAGCA
The DNA here is from genome assembly GCF_042787775.1 of Priestia sp. YIM B13552. Classification (NCBI taxonomy): domain Bacteria; kingdom Bacillati; phylum Bacillota; class Bacilli; order Caryophanales; family Bacillaceae; genus Priestia; species Priestia sp. YIM B13552. The sequence goes on along the minus strand of NZ_JBHZOU010000003.1, from coordinate 898,167 downwards.
GAAGCAGTTTTATCATTAATGGACAAAGATGACAAAAAGATGCTGCAAAATAAAGTTTTAATTAATACCGAATTAATGGTTCGCCAGTCTGTAAAGTCACGCTCATCTATGTAGCCGGTTATTTAGTATAACCGGCCCAAAAATGTTAACGTTAACATTTTTAAGTAATAAAACAATATAAAAAGCTATAAAAATAACAATGTTAATGTGTGCAAAGAAGGAGATGCTAACATGAAGTTAAACCGTCAGATGCAAGCTAACACACGTATATACCCAGAAAAAGTACTGCAGTTTGGAGAAGGCGTATTTCTAAGAGGGTTTGCTGATTGGCAAATTCATCAAATGAACAAACACACTGCATTTAAAGGCAGTATAGTAGCTGTCAATCCGAGAATTACGGGAAATGCAGGTAAATTGAATGAGCAAGACGGTTTGTTTACGGTTTCTCTTCAAGGAATTCAAGACGGTAAAGCAGTCAAAGAACATGAAGTAATTGAATCTATTAGCCGAGGTCTAAATCCATATGAAGATTATGAGGCGTATATGCAATTAGCGGAGAAAGAAGAGCTAAGATTTCTTATTTCTAATACAACAGAAGCAGGCATCGCATTTTTAGAAGAAGACCGCTTGGAACATGCACCGCAAAAGAGTTTTCCAGGGAAAGTCACAGCATTTCTATATAAGCGGTTTAAAGCTTTTCAAGGAGACCCCACAAAGGGACTTATTATCCTTCCTTGTGAATTAGTGGAGCGAAACGGGGACTTGTTAAAGAAAATGGTATTGCGCTATGCCGACAAATGGAACTTAGAAAAGAAATTTACCGAGTGGATACACGAAGCAAACGCTTTTTGCTGCACGCTTGTTGATCGAATTGTGCCAGGGTATCCAAACGATAAAAATACACTGGCTGAAGTGAGTTATGAAGATGATTTTTTTGTTATCGCAGAGCCATTTTACTTATGGGTTATTGAAGGACCAGAGTGGGTGAAAGCGGAGTTTCCTGCGGAAGAAGCTGGTTTACATGTAAAATTTGTGAACGACATTGCACCGTATGCGCTGCAGAAAGTCAGAATTTTAAACGGTATTCATACTGCTATGATGCCTGTTGCGTATTTAGCGGAACTAAATACGGTCAGAGAAGCAGTCGAAGATGAAGTAATCGGAACGTTTATTCGAAAATGTTTATATGAAGAAATTATTCCTTGCTTACCTGTTTCGGAAGAAGAGTCTTTGCCATTTGCTAAATCTGCATTAGAACGCTTTCAAAATCCGTTTATCCACCACGCATTAATGAGCATCTCTTTGAACAGCATGACAAAGTTTAAAACGCGAAACATCCCAACTCTTAAAGAGTATGTCCAAAAGCAAGGAACGCTGCCTGTCTTGCTTACATTTTCCCTCAGTGCCCTCATTTCTTTTTATAAAGGGAAGAGAGAAGGAGGGAAAATTGAACTATCAGATGACCCTGCAGTTCTAGAAATGTATGAATCCCTTTGGAATACGTATGACGGTACTGAAAAAAGCATTTCTTACATTGTAAAAGAAGTGCTGGGATATAAAGAGCATTGGGGAGAGGATTTAAATATAATTCCTAGCTTAACAGAAGTCGTAACGACTGGAGTCTTAGCTATTGAAACTTTCGGAATGAAACAGGCAATGAAAGAAATTCTCTATGTAACCGCAACTAAACAGTAAGAGGTGAAGCACATGAAAGAAGTAATTCGTATTCATCGGGAAGATAATGTGGCAGTAGCTTTACGAGATTTTTTAGCACAAGAGAACCTTATGGTTGATGGAAAAGAAATTTCTCTAAAAGAAGAAGTGAAACGGGGCCATAAAATAGCTCTTACGCCAATTTCAGCGGGCGGCAACATTGTAAAATACGGTTTTCCAATCGGGCATGCGACTCACTCTATTTCACCTGGTGAATGGGTGCATACGCATAACGCAACAACAAATTTAAACGATGTTAATGAATATAAGTTTCATCAAAAGTTAGCAGTTCCTAAACAAAAAAACCAACCGCTAACGTTTAAAGGATATCGCCGCAAAAACGGAGATGTCGGAATTAGAAATGAGCTTTGGATTGTTCCAACGGTAGGGTGCGTCAACGGTATAGCCGAACAAATGATTAAACAGTTTCAAAAAGAAATAGGGGAGATATCGCCTTTTGAGCATGTAACCGTTCTAAAACACAATTACGGATGTTCTCAGCTCGGTGACGATCACCGTAATACAAGAACTATGCTTACGAGAATGGTACAGCATCCAAATGCTGGAGGCGTATTAGTATTAGGGCTTGGATGTGAGAATAATAGCTTAACAGAATTTAAACAAGCACTAGGTACAATTGATGAAAGCAGAGTGAAGTTTTTACAATCTCAAGACGTTGAGGATGAAGTTGAGGCAGGAGTCGCTTTGCTAAAAGAAATTTATGATGCTGCTAAAGATGATAAAAGAGAAGACGTTGATATTTCAAGGCTGAAAGTAGGTCTTAAATGCGGTGGATCAGATGGATTATCAGGTATTACGGCAAATCCGCTGCTCGGCAAATTCTCCGACTGGCTCATTGCTCAAGGAGGCACAACGGTTTTGACGGAAGTGCCTGAAATGTTTGGAGCAGAAACCTTGCTCATGGAAAGAGCCGTTGATGAAGAAACATTTAATAAAATTGTTGATCTTGTTAACGATTTTAAAACGTACTTTCTCAATCACAATCAGCCGGTGTATGAAAATCCTTCTCCCGGTAATAAAGCAGGCGGTATTACAACATTAGAGGATAAATCACTTGGCTGCACTCAAAAAGCAGGAACGGCCCCAGTCGTAGATGTGTTAAAGTACGGAGGCAGCCTACAAATTAACGGTTTAAATCTATTAAGTGCTCCTGGAAATGATCTAGTTGCCTCAACTGCTTTAGCGGCTTCAGGGTGTCATATTGTCCTGTTTACAACGGGACGAGGAACGCCGTTTGGAACGTTTGTACCTACTATGAAAATTTCCACAAACACCGCTCTTTATAACAAAAAGCCGCACTGGATTGATTTTAATGGAGGAGTGCTGGTTGAAGGCGAAACGGAAGAAGCTACGTTAGACAGCTTTATTGAGTACATGATTGGAGTTTCTAGCGGAGAGCTTGTAAATAACGAAAAAAATGATTTTAGAGAAATGGCCATTTTTAAAACAGGCGTTACTTTATAAATAAGTCGGTTACTAGATTGTTAAACGAAAGGAGAAAAGCTAGTGAAAAAATATGTGCTTTCTTTGTTTGTGATAACTCTTATGCTTGCTTTACCGTTTTCTGCCCAAGGGGAAGCTCTTTCAGCAAGTGAAAAAATAACAGCAGTTAAAGAACAAATTCAGCCTCCTTCATTTCCAAACCGTACGTTTAATGTTAAGCGGTACGGAGCAGCAGGAAATGGAAAGTCTGATTCAACGGCTGCTTTTAAAAAAGCAATCGAAGCGGCTAACAAAGCAGGAGGAGGGCGCGTTGTTGTCCCACCAGGAACTTATGTTACCGGTGCGATTTATTTAAAAAGCAATGTAAATCTTCATATAATGAAAAAAGCTACGATTAAGTTTAGTCAAAATCCTGAAAAATACTTACCTGCTGTTTTAACAAGATGGGAAGGCGTGGAGCTATATAATTATTCACCGCTTATCTATGCGTATAACGAAAAAAATATCGCGATTACAGGAGAAGGTACGTTAGATGGACAGGGGGATAACGAACATTGGTGGCCTTGGAAAGGAAAAAAGGAGTTTGGATGGAAAGAAGGCGAGCCGAATCAACAGCAAGATCGCGATTTGCTGTTTAAAATGGCAGAAGAGAACGTTCCTGTTAAAGAGCGCGTATTTGGTAAAGGGCACTATTTGAGACCTAGTTTTATTCAGCCTTATCACAGTAAAAATATTATGATAAAAGGTGTAACCATTTTAAATTCGCCAATGTGGCAAATTAATCCCGTCTTAAGCGAGAACATTTTAATTGATGATGTAAAAATTATAGGTCACGGTCCTAATAATGATGGAGTAGACCCTGAATCAAGTAAAAATGTGCTTATTAAAGATTCTTATTTTGACAATGGAGATGATTGTATTGCGATTAAGTCGGGGCGTAATGCAGATGGAAGAAGAATCAACGTACCAAGTGAAAACATTATTATTGAAGGAAACGAAATGAAAGATGGCCACGGGGGCGTTGTAATCGGCAGTGAAATATCAGGAAGTGTCCGGAACGTATTTGCTCAGCACAATGTTATGGACAGTCCCAATCTAGACCGGGCGCTGCGCATTAAAACAAATTCAGTTCGCGGCGGAACGATTGAAGATATTGACTTTAGCAACAATACGGTCAAAAGCGTAGGCAGTGAAGTGATTCAAATAGACATGTACTATGAAGAAGGAGACACAGGGAATTTTACCCCCGTCGTTCGTAATATCAACATAGAAAACTTGCAAAGCAACGGAGGCAAATACGGCTTGTGGATTCGAGCCTATGAACGTTCTCCCGTCACAAACCTAACGATTCGTCATTCTAATTTCCAGCATGTTGCAACACCATTATTGATGGAAAATGTAAAGGATCCTGTGTTTGAAGAGCTTTGTATAAATGGAAGCTGCATGAACACAAACCGGTAAAAGGTGTGTTTATAATCACCTGCAAGTAAAAGGCGGAACAAAAGTATCTTAGCCCAAGAAGTATCCGCACAATTAATCGAGAGTATTGATTAATTGTGCGGTCTTTTTTTGTTGTGATGATGAACGTGGGTTTAATGTGTTAATAATGGTAAAAACCTGCTCTGTAATTTTTACTATTTTATAGATAAGTCAAATGACTCTTACTAATTGATAGATAACATGTATGAAAGAAATTACTTTTGACGATTGTTTTCTAAGCAATTTATTACCTAAATGTGGATATGGGAAGTGTGAGGGAAGATATATAAAAGAATTATAAAAACATTTGTCTTTGTAAGCGTTTTATTCTTTCTTTTAATAAAGAGCAAAAAAAGGATGTTTTTCTCTAAATTTTTACCATTGAATATTTTGAATAAAGTTCATAAAATAAACTTGTAAGCGTTTTAAAAGATTAGGGAGTATGTATCTTGAAAGTTGAATAGAGATTTATTTATGAAGAAAATAAATGTGATTTTTTTGCTTTTGATCACCGTTTCCGAGTAGACCTTAATAAGTAGCAGCAAATCGTTCATTTAATGAAATAAAGAAATAGATAGGAGTAGAGAAAAATGTACATCGGTGTCGATTATTACCCTGAACATTGGCCAGAGAATATGATAGAAGAAGATATCCAAGGCATTAAAGAGCTAGGATCAAACATGGTGAGAATAGGAGAGTTTGCTTGGCATCTAATGGAGCCTAAAGAAGGTGAATATGACTTTTCCTTTTTTGATAGCGTTATCAATAAGCTTAAAAAACAAAATATTGATGTTATGTTTGGTACGCCTACTGCCACTTTTCCGGCTTGGCTTGCGAAACAGCATCCTTCTATTTTATCAAAAGATGAGAACGGGGCGATCAGAGCCTTTGGAGGAAGACGTCAATATTGTTTTAATTCGCCTCTTTACCGGAAGTATAGCGCTCAGATTACAGAACAATTAGTAAAACAATACAGCTCAGAAGACGCAATCGTAGCATGGCAAGTTGACAATGAATTTGGCCATGAAGGCAGTGACATGTGTTACTGCGAACAATGTCATAAAGAGTTTCAGCAGTTTTTAGAAAGAAAATACAAAGACATCAATGAGTTAAATGAGAAGTATGGCACTATTTTCTGGGGACAAACATATAACGAGTTTACTGAAGTGCCTATGCCTGTAAAAACAATTACGACCCACAGCCCTTCGTTAAAGCTTGACTGGGCGCGCTTTCGCTCTTTTTCGTTAAACAGATACGCTCACGAACAAACAGCGATTGTAAAGAAATATAAAGGTGATCACCAGCTGTTGACAACGAACGTATCAGGAGGCTTCTTTGATAAATGGTTTGATCATGAAGAAAATCTAGAAGTAATGGACTTTGTATCTTATGACAATTATCCGGTATGGGGCGGTCAAACAGAGCCAATTACCCCGGCTCATATTGCACTAGGGCATGATTTTAATAGAGGTTTGCTACATAAAAACTTCTGGATTGTAGAGGAATTAATGGGCGCTCAAGGTCATGATGTCATCGGTTATCTTCCGCGACCTAACCAGGCAAAGATGTGGTCTTATCAGGCTTTTGCTCATGGATGTACGAATATGCTGTATTTCCGTTGGCGCGGAATGACAAGAGGAGCCGAGCAGTACTGCTATGGAGTTGTAGGTCACGATAATCACTATGGAAGACGCTACAAAGAAGTTCAGTCGTTATTTAGTGAAATCGTTCATTATGAACATGTACTTGAGTCTGATATTAAATCCGACGTTGCCGTTTTGTATGACTATGAAAATATATGGTCATGGCGCTTTCAGCAGCAAAGTGAAGGATTTGACTTTACGCAAGAGCTTCTTAGAGGATATACACCGTTTTATAAGTTGAATACACCTATTGATGTTATTCCTGCTGCGAGAGATTTTTCAAGCTATAAAGTACTGGTTGTTCCAGCTTTGCAAATAATTGATGAAGAACTAGGTAAGAGATTTACTGAATTTACTGAAAACGGAGGCGTCATCGTTTTTACGTTTAGAACCGGCATTAAAGACAAACAAAATAATATTCACTTTAAACAGACGCTGCCTGGATATGTAAAAGAAATAACAGGCATCGAAATTCATGAAGTGGAAGCACTGTCTTCTACTCAAAAAGCAGGCATTAAAGGGGTAGGACCGTATGAAGGAGAACAGTCAAGTGCGTCCGTTTGGAGAGACATTGTCACACCTGTAACAGCTGAAGTGCTGTATGAGTATGATGATCCATTCTATAATCAAGCCGCTGTAACAAAAAATCAGTTTGGTCGCGGGACGGTTTATTATGTAGGCTGTGGAATTGAAGGGCAAACGTTTGAAAAAATTGCGCTTGATATTGTAAAAGAGCAGCAGATTGAGCATACGGAAAGTGAAGAGGGGATTGAAGTATATCCTCGCAAGCTTGGAGAGAAAAGTTATTACTTCCTTATGAACCATACGCCAGAACTAAAAGTATTTAAAGATATTGTTCTGCAGCCTTACGAAAGTCGAGTTGTAGAAAACATGTAGTAGCAACAGGAGACTAGAATCTCATAAAGCAATGAGATTCTAGTCACTCATAATAGATATGAAAGCGTTTTAGAGGAGAAGGGAGTCAGGTTATATGAGCATGGGGGTACAGTCAAAAGTTTCTCTGAAAACCGTACTATCATACGGAATGGGAAGCTTTGGAAACAATATTATTTATGCATTAACAAGTACATATTTAATGATTTTTTATACGGACAGCGTAGGATTAAATGCCGCAGCTGTAGGAACTTTATTTCTTATTGCTAGGATATGGGATGGGATTGCAGACATTATTATCGGAATGATTGTTGATAATACAGAAACGAGATTTGGTAAGTTTAGGCCTTATCTTTTAATAGGCGGATTTTTTGCAGCTGTGGCTACAGTCGCGTGTTTTATTAGTCCTGATCTTTCTCATACAGGAAAATTAATTTACGCTTATATCACCTATATCGCATGGGGAACAAGCTTTGCTATTATGGATATTCCCTATTGGTCGCTTTCAGCAACGATTACACAAGATGTAAAAGAACGAAATAAAGTAGTGGCGTTTCCTAGAACCATTGCAGCAGTAGGGTCTTTATTTGCTAGTTTATTAACTCTTCCACTAGCTCATTATTTTGGAAACTGGTTTATGCTGAGTCTTATTTATGCGTGTATCTTAATGATTACAATGATTATTACATTTTCAGGAGTAAAAGAAAACTATACCGTAAAAAGACAGGAAAAGCAGACGCCAAAAGCAGTTTGGAACTTATTTATTCAAAATAAACCGTTGCGTTATCTAATTTTCTCGATGCTTTTAGTTGAAACGATTTTAACAATTCGAACTACGTTTTCTATTTACTATTTTAAATACAATTTAAATGCAGAGAATATCGCGTCTCTTTATTTAACCTTATTTTTCACAGCACAAATTGTAGGAGCGATCGCGTCTCCTTTCATTTCAAATAAATTTGGAAAGAAACGCGCAGCAATAGGAGGAATTGCCCTAAATGCTGTAGCTACTCTTACAATGTTTGCAACCGGTTTTCACGTTATGCCAGTGATGATTTTAAGCTTTTTAGCTTCTTTCGGCGGTGGAGTTAGCAACATTGCTCAAACATCTATGCTCGCTGACTGTGTAGAATACGGCGAGTGGAAAACGGGGAACCGAGCGGAAGGAATGGTATTTTCTACGAATATTTTCAAAACAAAGGTTGCTTCAGCAGTGGGTGGAGCAGTAGGCGGGTATATTCTTTCAGCAGTAGGTTATGTGCCAAATCAAATTCAATCACATAGCACGCTCATTTGGATTGCTTTAATCTTTACGATCATTCCGGGCATCCTTTGCTTGTTATCACTTGTTCCACTCGCAAAATATGAGTTAACGGAAAAGAGATATTTAGAAATTTTACAGGATATGAAAAAGCGCTCGAGCCGCACAAAAGAAAAATCGGCTATGAAGGTGCCTAGCTAATTAAAAATTAGCATAAGCATTGTACACAAAAACAACAAGAAAAAAAGACTGCATTTTCTCAGCTCCTCTTGCTATGATGTCAGGTAGACAGATATCAATGTAAAGAGGAGTTTTGTTTATGTTTATTAATTTTTCAAAAGAAGATAAAGATAAAATGCTGAATGAAATTCAAACGTTTTTTTATAACGAACGAGATGAAGAAATCAGTGAATTTGCAGCAGAAAATGTATTAGAGTTTATTAAAGAACATATCGGTCCTCACTTTTATAACCAAGCAATTAAAGATGCAGAAGATATTATGAACCAAGTCATGCTTTCTGCAGAAGAAAATTTACATGCATTAAAAAAACCGATTGAAAAATAGTTCGAAAAAGAAAATATGAAGTAGGAAAAAAGCGCTTTATGTACAAAAACATAAAGCGCTTTTTTTGTCTATGAAACAAATTATTTGTTCCACCAAGTGATATATGATACATTCGTTTTAAGATAATATTAACGTTAACGTAAAGGTTACATTTGGAGTGTTTTGATTTAACTCGATGAGGGCATAACTTCAGCAAGCAGGGACATAATGAGGTAATTATATGAGGAAAGAAGGGACTATACGTGAGCAACATTACGAAAGATCAGCTAACAAAATCTATTGTGAAAGCAAATGAAAATCGTTTAACAGATAATAGTGATTTTGATATCTATCAAGAGCTGGAAAATGTGCTTCAAGGAGTTGGCTTATCAGCAAAAGACAGCGGAGGAAGCATTACATTTTACGGAGAAGATCCGATTGTTCCTAGTACGCTGCGCCTTGCCTCAGCAGCAGCTATTGCACTAGTTGCTAAGTCAGTAGCTGTCTCAAAAATTTGGAAAATACGCGGAGGAAAAGGTCAAGATATTCATATGGATTTACGAAAAGCTATCCGAAGATTATCACCTTTTTACGATAAAAAATGGGAAAAGCTTAATGGGTACGCACCAAATAAAGCAAATGATCCATATAACCCATTAGGCTTTCGCTTTTATCAAACAAAAGATAACAAATGGGTGATGCCGCTGAATCCATATCCACGCTCTAAGCATGAAACGCTAAAGCTGTTAAATTGTATAGAAGACCCTGATGCAGTGGCAAAAGCAATTCGCGGTTGGAATGCAGAAGAATTAGAAAAATCTGCAGCGGAGCGAGGAGTTATCATGCCTGTTGTGCGGACAATTGAAGAGTTTATGAAAGAACCAGTGTATGAAGAAGTAGCGCAACTTCCTTTAATTGAAATTGAAAAGATTGGAGAAAGTGAGCCGATTCCTTTTTCAAAGAATCCTAAAACGCCGCTAGATGGTGTTCGAGCATTAGGCCTTGGTCATGTTATTGCAGGAGCAGGATTTGGTAGAGCGCTCGCTTTACACGGTGCGGACGTGTTAAATATTTGGAAGCCAACGGATTGGGAGCATGATACGATTTACGCTACGTCTAATGTCGGTATGCGCTCTTCAACGCTAGATATTGGTGAAAAAGAAGGAAAAGAAAAAATGGTTGAACTGCTAAAAGAAGCCGATATCTTTTTTGCGAACCGTCGATACGGATTTCTAGAGAGATACGGTCTAACAGCTGAAGAGTGTGCCGAACTAAAACCAGGAATCATCCACTGCACGGTCAACCTGCATGGAACGGAAGGAGAGTGGGCAAAAAGAAATGGATTTGACCAAACAGCGGGAAGCGTAACGGGAGTCATGGCGTTAGAAGGATCGCCAGAAAATCCTAAGCTGCCTCCTATTGTAGTGGTCAATGATTATGCGGTTTCTTGGCTGCTTGAAGTCGGTGCTTTAATGGCACTGGAAAGAAGAGCAAAAGAAGGAGGCAGCTACCGCGTGCGTGTATCATTAGATCGCGTATCTTTATGGATTTTATCAATGGGCATCTATGACAAAGCGTACGCTCATCAAACAGCTGGTTCGTCAGAGAAGCACGAGTACATTGCACCAGATCTCTTTACAGCCCAAACACCTTTAGGATTGTACCAAGGGCTTACGGAACAAATCGAAATGTCGGAAACTCCAGGGGAATATAAAACGGTTCTGGTTCCTCGAGGTTCTTCACGCCCAGAGTGGTTGTGATAACAAGGGGCTGAGACAAAAGTATTTTAGTTAAAAAAAAATCCGAACGATGAATCGAGATTCTTGATAAAGAATCCAACTCGTTCGGATTTTTTCATGGTGATGGTGAACGTGGATTTTGTATATTCTGTTGCTTCTAGCTGTTGATTGGAGGGCAAGGCGAAGACTCCTGCGGGAAAAGCGGAACAGGTGAGACCCCTCAGGAGTATAAGCGACGAGGAGACTCACCGGCCGCCCGCGGAAAGCGAAGCCTTGAACAAAAATCAATTCAATCCAATTCGCTCGCCTTTGGATTAAAATGATTTGGGTATGTCCAAACCTCATTTTGAGAGGCACATTTAAAATGAAAAATAAGAAAAAATATTTGAATAATTATATGATTTCTTATATAATAGCGAAAAGGATGAGGAGTTGACTTGTAATGGAAAACTATACGTCCCGCAAAATGACACAAGAAGAAGTAAAAGTATCAGACGCGACAGCAGCTCAACTAGTGCTAAACAAATCTCTTCGTGACTTTAAAAAAGCACAGCTTTTACTGCAAATTGATCAGTCTTTAGAAAAAAGAGATAAAGAAACTTTTTTACGTTTAACTGAAGAGTTAAAAGAAGTTTGTTAAATAACCTACTAACATAAACAATCAGCCTTTGCTCACTAGAAGCAAAGGCTTTTTATATGGAAAAAAACGGATAAATGTTTTATTTTTTCTGAAAGCGGTAAAAGTATAGTATGGATGATAAAGCAAAAATCAAGAAGTCTCTTACTTTATTATTTTTTGCTTTATCATCTACAGCATCTAGATGGCAGCGCATCATGAAAGAACAAAAAGAGAGAGGGTTCTTTATATGTATAACAAAATCTTAGTCGCCTTTGACGGTTCGGCACCTTCTATTCGTGCTCTTCAACATGCAAGTAAACTAGCTAAAAGCGTAAATGCTAATAAGCTGACAATTGTACATATTAAGGAAAGAATTCACTTGCAGCAGCCTGTTTTTAGCGTTGACTTAGACGCACTGATAGAAGAAGAAAACCGCGATATTTTATCTGAAGCTCACAATCATTTAACTCAATCAGGTATTCCATATGAGGCATACGGTTTAGAGGGCACTGCTTCAAAGAAAATTATCGAATACGCACATGACAATCAACAAGACGTCATTGTAATAGGAAGTCGAGGAAAGGGCTTTGTGAAAGAGACATTTTTAGGAAGTGTAAGTCACGAAGTTGCTCAATCTGCAGAATGTCCTGTTATCATTGTTAAATAAAAAGAGGCTGGGAAAAAGTATTTTAGTTGAAGGAAAATCCGAACGATGAATCGAGATTCTTGATGGAGAATCCAACTCGTTCGGGTTTTTTGTTGATTTTATTGATATAGTGAACGCAGGTTTCCTGTATATAGGTGCTTCTAGCTGTGGATTGGAGGGATTTTGTTATGTCTCCATCTTTTTTTGTTTTTGGATTATGTAGTGCTGCGTGCTTAGTGAGTTCGAAATTTACATTATGATAAACGTATTTTATACGCTAAGCTGTCAGATACCTGTGGTAAACTGTCAGAGAATAATGGTTATTTAATCATGTATGCTTTATTCTGCACAGTTTCTTCAATTATTACTTCTATAATGAAAGCAAAGGATGTGAATAAATGAATCGAATTTCTATTAAGCTCGGACTCTTGTTTTTAATGTTCATTTTACTAATTGAAGCTGCGCTCTTTTTTTACTTATATAGCGGTCTTGCCAACACACGAATTTCAGAGGAATTAGAAAGTTTGCGTTTAAGAGGAAACAGTCACCGGGAAGTATTAGAGAAGCATCATGATTCGGCTACGCTTAACCATGTTGCACTGATGGAATCTGAAGCAGAAACTGATGTTGTCATAACAGATAAAACAGGAAAAATTATCAGTTCGTCTAGGCCTTTAATTCAAGGTGCAAGAAAAGCAGTAGAGAAATGGAAAGGAAAGTCTCTTACATACAAAGGTGAAATTATGCAAGGCGACTGGAAAAGCAAACCTTATATCGCCACAGCATCACCTATTAAAAAAGGCCGTCAGCAGTTTGGGACGGTTTATATGTTCAAAAACACAAATGATATTCACGAAATGATTGCGAGACTGCAGCATCATTTTTACGTAGCGGGAGCTGTTTCCATTTTATTTTCGATTGTGACTATTTTTGCTCTGTCTAAATTTATAACCGCTCCTTTAATCAAGATGAAAAAAGCAACAGAGAAGCTGAGTCAAGGGGATTTGTCTGTAAAGCTTGGTGCTCATTCAAGAGATGAACTTGGACAATTAGGAATGTCCATTCAGTCGCTAGCAAATGAGCTGCAGCGGTTACGAAAAGAGAGAAATGAATTTTTAAGCAGCATTTCACATGAACTTCAAACTCCTTTGATGTATTTAAAGGGCTATGCGGACGTAGCGAGAAGACCTTCTAATACACCGCAAGAACGTGATAAATATCTTGCCATTGTGGAAGAAGAAGCGGAAAGAATTTCACAGTTAGTCAAAGATTTGTTTCAGCTGGCGCAGCTGGATCAGCACACATTTTTTATTCAAAAACAAAAAGTAGAACTGGCTACGTATTTGCACACCATATGCGCACATTTTCATTTAGCTTTAAAAGAAAAAGAGATGGAGCTGGACATAAGCTGCCCTCAAGACCTTTACGTTTCACTAGATCCTGAAAGATTTCAGCAAGTGATTATCAATTTACTTGATAACGCAATGAAATATTCAAAAGAAGGGGCTAAAATTGATTTAATTGTAAAAAAATCAGCTGAATCATTGACAATAACTCTTAAAGATCAAGGAATAGGTATTCCAGAAAAAGATCTGCCTTATGTATTTGACAAGCTGTATCGAGTGGAAAAATCTCGCTCGAGAAAAAGCGGAGGATACGGATTAGGCTTATCAATTGTAAAGGAGATTGTAGAAGCTCATGGAGGAGAAATAACAATCATAAGCGAGATGGGAAAAGGAACGGCTGTAGAGATTGTATTAAGAGAGGATGGATAGGATGGCCACTATTTTATTAGTAGATGACGAAGCAAGGATGCTGGATTTACTAGAACTTTATCTGCTGCCAAACGGATTTACATGTATAAAATTTGAAAAAGGCACAGAAGCGCTGCGCTATCTTTATGAAGGTAACAAAGCAGATTTGATGTTATTAGATATTATGATGCCAAGCGAAGATGGATGGGAGATTTGCCAAAAAGTAAGAAAAATGTCTGATCTACCGGTCATTATGCTCACAGCCCGCAGCCAAACGTTAGATGTAGTAAAAGGATTAAATATAGGTGCAGACGACTATATTACTAAACCGTTTAGTGAAGAAGAATTGGTTGCACGTATCAGCGCGGTTCTTAGACGCTCCTCAAAAGAAAAGAATGAAATCACCTATAAAGGGTTAGTATGGAGCAAGGAAGGCCACGTATTACAATATAAAAATCAGTACATTCAAGTGACCCCTAAAGAGTTTGAATTAGTGGGATTACTTCTTCAGCATTTAAATCGTGTGTTCAGCCGGGACGACTTGCTTGTGTTAGTGTGGGGATATGAGGCTGAGATTGGAGATCGGACTATTGACTCCCATGTGCGAAATGTTCGGGATAAGCTTAGAAAAGCGGGTTTTCCTGTAGACGAATACCTGCAAACCGTATGGGGAATAGGCTATAAGTGGGTTGATGTTAGTTGAAAATGATATGAGCATAGCTATCGAAATTGGTGGAAAGATAAAGTAAGCGACCTTTTCCCTTTACATAGGGTAGGGGGGTATAGTATGATGAAGTCATGAAGGGAGGATGTTAGATGGTCGAAGCGAATCACATGAACAGTGAAGAAAAATGTTGTACGATAAATAGTGAAAGAAAAAGTCACCATTCTCCAGAAGTGAAAAAAAATCTAACAAGCCGATTAAATCGAATTGAAGGACAAATTCGAGGAATTAAAGGATTAATCGAAAAAGATACGTATTGTGACGACGTGATTACTCAAATCGCAGCTGCGCAGTCTGCTTTAAATAGTGTAAGTAAAATTTTGCTTGAAGGTCACTTGAAGCATTGCATTGTAGAACGGGTGCAAGATGGTGATGAAGAAGTAGTAGATGAATTATTAACAACCATTAAACGATTAATGAAATAAAGGAGATGTTAGAAATGGAAAACGTAACATTATCAGTACAAGGAATGTCTTGCGGTCATTGCGTCAAAGCTGTTGAAGGCGGTGTAGGCGAACTTAATGGCGTTAAAAGCGTAGAAGTAAGCTTAGAAGATGCAAAAGTAACAGTTGCATTTGATCCAAGTCAAGTAACGGTCGAAGATATTAAAGAGGCTATTGATGACCAAGGTTATGACGTAGCATAAACAGCATCGCGTGCGAATACCTTCGCACGCTTGATTTAGGAAAATTATATACCCCTAATAGGTATATAACAGGAGGCGAAACGTGATGAGTGACAAACAAAAAGAAGCCACCTTGCAAATTACGGGTATGACATGTGCAGCGTGTTCTAACCGAATTGAAAAAGGATTAAAAAAAATAGAAGGTGTAAAAGAAGCAAACGTAAATTTGGCTTTGGAAAGATCTACTATCATATTTGATCCGTCTAAAACAAGTCCACAGGCCTTTGAAGAAAAAATTGAAAAGCTTGGGTACGGAGTTGTAAGTGAAAAAGCCGAATTTGCTATTACGGGCATGACGTGCGCCGCTTGTTCGACTCGTATTGAAAAAGGGTTGAACAAATTAGAAGGCGTGACAAAGGCAAGTGTTAACCTTGCTTTAGAAACGGCTTCTGTTGAATACAGCCCTTCTCAAATAGCTCCGCAAGATATAACGAAGCGAGTTGAAAAGCTTGGATACGGAGCAAAGCTAAAGTCGGAAGAAAAAGAAGAAGAGCAAAGCTATAGAGAAAAAGAACTGAGTAAACAAAAAGGAAAGTTTTGGTTTTCATTTATTTTAAGCGTACCGTTATTATGGGCAATGGTTAGCCATTTTACGTTTACGTCGTTTATTCCTTTACCTCATATGCTGATGAATCCATGGGTTCAGCTTGCTTTAGCTACGCCTGTTCAATTCGTGGTAGGGAAGCAATTTTATGTAGGCGCATTTAAAGCTCTGCGTAACAAAAGTGCCAACATGGATGTTTTAGTAGCACTAGGCACAAGTGCAGCTTATTTCTACAGTCTATACTTTTCTCTTAAATCACTTGGGTCATCTGCTCATACGAATCAGCTTTACTATGAAACGAGCGCTATATTGATTACGCTGATTCTTTTAGGGAAATTATTTGAAGCAAACGCCAAAGGCCGTTCTTCAGAGGCAATTAAAAAGATGATGGGCTTACAGGCTAAAACGGCCGTTGTCATAAGAGACGGAGCGGAAGTTGAAATTCCAGTGGAAGAAGTCCAAAAAGGCGAAGTTATTTTTATTAAGCCTGGTGAAAAAGTGCCTGTAGACGGAGAGATTATTGAAGGGCAATCGGCCTTAGATGAGTCCATGCTGACAGGTGAAAGCGTACCGGTAGATAAAAACATTGGAGATAAAGTCATTGGGGCCACACTTAATAAAAATGGTTTTCTAAAAATAAAAGCTACAAACGTTGGCAGGGAGACGGCGCTTGCACAAATTATTAAAGTAGTAGAAGAAGCGCAGGGTTCTAAAGCGCCTATTCAGCGATTAGCTGATTATATCTCAGGTATATTCGTGCCAATTGTAGTCGGAATTGCACTTCTTACTTTCTTTGTTTGGTATATTTGGATTGCGCCTGGCGAATTTGCACCGGCTTTAGAAAAGCTCATTGCCGTACTAGTGATTGCATGTCCATGCGCGTTAGGCTTAGCTACTCCAACTTCCATTATGGCGGGGTCGGGCCGCGCAGCAGAATTTGGTATTTTGTTTAAAGGCGGGGAGCATTTAGAAGCAACGCATAAAATCGATACGATTCTTTTAGATAAAACGGGAACTGTTACAAATGGAACTCCCGAGTTAACCGATGTACGTATTGCACAAGACTACGAAGAAAATGAGCTATTGCAGTTAGTTGCATCGGCTGAGCGTTTGTCGGAGCATCCTCTCGCTCAAGCACTCGTAGCAGGTATAAAAAATAAAGGTATAGAGATTCAAGATCCGTTATCTTTTGAAGCTATTCCAGGGTATGGAGTGAAAGCAACTGTACAAGAGCGAGAGCTGTTAGTGGGAACAAGAAAGCTTATGAACCAACATAAAGTGAATATTGATACAGCCTTAGAAGAAATGACAAATTTAGAACGAGAAGGAAAAACGGTTATGCTCGTTGCTCTTGACGGAAAATATGCCGGCATGCTTGCTGTTGCAGATACCATTAAAGTGACTTCTAAAGAAGCAGTTTCCAGGTTAAAAGAAATTGGTTTAGAAGTGATGATGATTACAGGTGATAATCGTCAAACAGCTCAGGCTATTGCGATGCAAGCGGGTATTGAGCACGTTATAGCAGAAGTGTTGCCAGAAGGCAAAGCAGAAGAAGTGAAAAAGCTTCAGCAGCAAGGTAAAAAAGTCGCCATGGTAGGAGACGGTATTAATGATGCTCCTGCACTTGCGTTAGCTGATATTGGAATGGCCATCGGAACAGGAACGGATGTAGCGATGGAAGCCGCTGATATTACGCTGATGCGAGGAGACTTGATGAGCATTGCAGATGCGATTGAAATGAGTAGAAAAACAATTTCTAATATTAAGCAAAACTTATTCTGGGCAATGGGCTATAACACGCTTGGTATTCCAATTGCAGCAGTTGGGCTGTTAGCCCCTTGGGTCGCTGGAGCCGCGATGGCCTTTAGTTCTGTGTCGGTTGTATTAAATGCACTGCGATTGCAGAGAGTGAGGCTATAATATATGAAAAAGTGGATCGTCTCAGCAATTTTGTACGTGCTCGCAGTCATAGCAGTATATGCTATGTGGGCAATATAAACTAAAAAATATTAGAGTCAACGAGTCATTCTCGGTAAAAGTGATCTAAAAACAAAGCTGCTAAAGAATATTCTTTAGCAGCTTTGTTAGGTGCAAGGAATTTTTTTGATTCAATTCATACCCTTTAAGATGAAGGTCTTCTGGATGCTTTTGCTGAGCAATTAACACATCACGTCCATCATCCATAATCCAAATGAAATAATGACGGCTAGAACCATCTTCATAGGTAATGGTCATTTTGCAATCGATGCTCCCAGCAGATTCTTCATCTAAGAGAAGTTTCATATGCTGAGCCTTTTTTATACTGTTGGTGAATGCATTCATATCTTGTTCATCGATAAATGTTTTGAGCGTTTTCATTTTAATGGACGTTACTTCTATTTTTTGTACGCTAGATGAGAGAGTGGAGTATGCGGAAGCAAAAGGGGCTCCCATCACCAAGCTAAACGCAAGTAAGAGTGAGGACAGAGCAAAGCGTATTTTTAGCATGTTTCTTTCCTCCTTTTATTTTTATACTTTTTCCTTGTGGTAAGTGATTCATACGAGGGCCTTTTTTAGGAACAGGAATTATTCGTGCCCAATTATCTTCATCTTCACAAAATCTGCACAAATTCTAGCTACAATAAAGAAAAGAAGAAGAGTAGGCAAAGGTAAGTTGTTTCTAATGATTAAATGATTTTTATTTTAAAGTTTATTATGTGGAAAAGAGGGACTGTTATGAAAAAACAGCTATTTATTCTTGGGGCATCTGTCATTATTGGACTAAGCGGATGCGGAAACGATTCTAGTCATGAAAAGCCTTCAGCTGACAAAAACGAATCCATGCATGATCACTCAGAGATGAATCACTCTAGTTCAGGAGAGGTTCCAAAAGGGTTAAAAAAAGCAGAGAATCCAACATATAAAGTCGGAGATAAAGCCGTTATAAAAGCAGATCATATGAAAGGCATGAACGGGGCTGAAGCAACGATTGTTGGTGCTTACGACACTACGGCCTATACCGTTTCGTATACGCCAAAGACTGGCGGAAAAAAAGTAAAAAATCATAAGTGGGTTATTCAAGAAGAAATAAAAGACGCGGATAACGAGCAGTTAAAGCCAGGCAGCGAAGTAACGCTTGAAGCAGATCATATGAAAGGTATGAAAGGGGCAAAAGCAACGATTGATTCAGCCGAAAAAACAACGGTATACATGGTAGACTACGCACCGACTACAGGCGGAGAGAAAGTAAAAAATCACAAGTGGGTAACCGAAAGTGAACTTTCAGCCAAATAGACTATTAGCGAAAAAAGAGGCTGGTACAAAAGTATTTTAGGTAAAAAAAGGTCCGAACGATGAATCGAGATTCTTGATTGAGAATCCAACTCGTTCGGATTTTTTCGTTGTTATGGTGAACGTAGGTGGTTGCTTCTAACTGTAGGTTGGATTGATTTATTTATGACTCAATCTCTTTTTGTTTACTTCTTGTTTTATGTTTTATCATGAGGGATTTCTTGCATGATGAATGAAGAAAACGCATGTTTCTTTCAAAAGAAGTTGTGGTATTAAGTAGAATGCTACGGTAATAAAACGAACAAACTACTGATGAAAGGAGCTAGCTATGAGTGAACATTCAGTAAAGCGAACAGGACGTACACGATGGTTTATTTCATCTTTGTTAAGCAGTATGATTATTTTAAATTATTTTGATCGTGTAGCGGTGTCAGTGGCCGCTCCTGCAATACAAGATGCATTTCACTTAACGGGAACAGAGCTCGGAATTGTCTTTTCTATTTATACGTATTCTTATACGATCATGCAAATACCTGCGGGAAGCTTGCTTGATCGGTTCGGAGTAGCATGGGTAACAAGAGTGGGTATGGTAATTTGGAGTTTATTAACGATGTCGATGGCATTTTTGCAAGGAAAACTTCTTCTCTATATCGTCCGGTTTTTAATAGGAATAATGAGTGCTTCAGCTTTTCCAGCAGCATCAAAAGCTACATCCCTATGGTTTCCTCCAAACGAAAGAAGCTTACCAAATTCTTTGTTTGATTCAGCGGCCAAATTTTCAAATGTACTTGGCGCGCCTCTTGTAGCGTTTCTCATCACCAAATTTGATTGGCGCACAGCATTTTTATCCATTGGAATTATAAACGTGCTGTTTACGCTGCTGTTTTGGTTTTATTACGAAAAACCAGAAAAGCATAGACGCATATCAGATGATGAGCTGAAGTATATTCAAGAAAATAATTTAAATGCGAACGATGAACAAACATCAAAATTTTTACATACCTTAAAAGTATTATTTGCGAATCGAAAAGTTTGGGGGCTAATGATTGGGTTTACAGGCTATGGATATACGTTTAATTTACTGTTAACGTGGCTGCCAACTTTTTTAAAAGAGAAATACGATATGGATATCATGTCATCGGGTCTGCTTACGGCAGTCCCTTGGCTAATTGCTACATTTGCTGGCATTTTAGTTGGCGGTTGGCTTGTTGATTACCTCATAAAAAAAGGATATAACAGTCAAAAAGTATATCGCACGATCATTGTTGTAGGATTATGCTTAGGGTTTGTTTTTTTAGGCTCTATTTTCACCAATAGTGTTGTAGTAGCGATGATTTGTATCTCGATTGGATTGGCAGGTATATCGGCAACGGCACCAATCGGCTGGTCAATTTCTGCTGAAATTGCGCCTGCAGGCTCTATTTCTCTTCTCAGTTCTATTGTTAATTTAGCTAATAATTTGTTTGGTGGAATTATAGCTACAGCTTTAACGGGATATCTATTGGATAAAACTGGTTCTTTTGATCTAAGCTTTATTGTAGCAGGAATTGTATTGTTGCTAGGCTTAATTTTTTATATTTATGTGCTGGGAGATATTAAACAAATTAAAATTCCAAAAAACCAACGTATGAAGTAAAACCCCATGACTCGCTATGGGGTTTTACTTTTGATTATAAATAACGACCTTACTTCTGCATTTAGTGATGTGAGAAACGCTATTAAGAGGAGAAACAAGATGAATTTGTTTATTTGAAACATGTGCTAGGGGTTTGTTTTAAAATAGCATTGTTGGTATAGCATGTTCTTAAAAAGGTTAAGATGGTTTTTATGAAGAAATTCTGTGTCTATTTTTGTGATTTCAGCAGAAGTAGATATGAACCGCACTATAAAAAATAGAAAGGCAGAGGAACATGAATCATAAAGAAAGTGAAAACAATACTGAGTTAAATCAAAGTCATTTGTTAAAGGAGCCTCAACGTATAGAATTATCTAAGTATCAAATTTTAAAAGCACTGATACCTGTTATTATACTTGGGATTGTCGTTTTAGTTGCCGTATTACAAAATGATGGTCTTCTTAATTGGATTTAGGCATGCAATAAAAAGAAACTGCATATAGTGTAATTCAAATTGCTTGTACACAGTAGTAGAGGGAAAGAGGGAGATACATGCCAAGAGTAACCGTTTTAGGATACGGAAGTTTTGAAGTGGCAAAAGGAAAAAAGCTTGTCTTGGCACTCGAAGACAACGGTATAAATATTCTTCATCGATGCGGCGGGAAAGCTAAATGCACGACTTGCAGGGTAGAAGTGCTTGAAGGTGAATATTGTGATTTAACACACGCAGAGAAAAATGCATACTCAGAAAGTTCAATTGAAGATCACCTGCGCTTATCATGTCAAATTCGTGTAAATGAAGATATCACCGTTCGCCCAATATTAACGGTAGAGAGCTCAGGACGAGAAGCAGGACCTCGACCCGCAGAGTAGTCCTGGAATCGCAAAAAGCAGCGTGTTGAATGTTCAGTCAGCATGCTGCTTTTTTCATTTTTATTAAAAAATAACAAGAACAGCTGCGGGGAGAAAAAGCTGTTCTTGTTAAAGTAAAGTACCTACGGAATGATTCCTTTAAATTTTAGCATTCTGTAAGGGAAATAGTAAATCACTCAAAAGAGTGATTATGAAGGCTTTTTTCGAACCGTTATTTGTAAATAGGTTTAATTGGATGCTTCAATCACATCTCCATTTTTGTAAATATGATACCACCCTATGGTGCCTGATCCGCCTTGATCCATCCAGTCTTTGTTTTTTGCTACGAATCTGTAGTAAGCTTTATCGTTGTTATCTTTCCGTAAGCGGTCGTCTGTACTGAAGACAATGTTGTCACCGAGTTCTTTTTTACCGAATGTAATAGCTGTGCTGACAGGAAATTGCTTTCTTTCTACCTTGTTCTCATCTAAAGCTGACCATGTTAAGGGGCCAACAATACCATCTGGAGACAAGCTGTGATCGGTTTGAAATTCTTTTACTACGTTTTGTGTTTGCGTACCGAAAATTCCATCAACTGATGTGTTATACTTCACATCTTTTAAGCTTTGCTGTAAGTCCTTTACGTAGCTAGAGTGAGAACCTTTACGAAGCGTAGGCCTCGTTTCTGCTTTAGCTTCAATTTTTTTTGAGTAGGTATCTTTAGCAGCTGCTTCAGTAGTTGGAGTGCTGAATGCTACGCATGTTGTTACAAGGGTGAGAGTAGAAAGCGTGACAAGTGTTTTTTTCGTTAACATGAAATAACCTCCTTGTTTTTAGCAACTATTTGTCGCTTTTCATGAGCTTTATAACTAATTAGTAGCTATAAAGTCAATTTATTATAGCGCAGGCAGTTTTCTATTTGTTTTTATATTCCTATGATTATATAAGATAGTCATAAAAAACTAGTGAAGTAGATAAATCGTTCTATGTTTTCACTATAATTTCATTTTTCTCTGGTACAGTACGGAAGGAAAAAACAGCAGGTTTGAGCGTCTTGTGTACCTAGAGTATGTCTTGCTCTATAACGCTCATAATAAACGAATGAAAAGACTGCAAAGGGTCTTAGATCTCTTTGTAGTCTCTTCATGTTCAAGAGCTCTGCGTTCAAATAATAACCAGAAAGGAATTACGTGATGTCACCTCTGTATTCCCAGCATATAAGGAATCTTTTTTCGAAGCAAAAGTTTAATAAATTATCGCGTAAACAAATCTTTCTCTATATACTAGGAATTTGCTGTTTGTGTATAGCGCTAATAGTAACAAACCACAATTATTCGCTTTATAAAAAACCGATAGCGGAGGTAGTGAAGACGAATGTTGTAGAACAAAATAAATCTGCTGATTTAAATCACAACAAAGATACCGTATATTCTCAAAAAATTGTTGCTAAAATCATGAACGGAAAATATAAAGGGAAGCTTATCCATTTAGAGAATACGTACTCATACTCAGGTGCTTATGATCAAAAGTACACTGTCGGAACAGATCTTTTTGTCTCCTTAGAAAAGAATTCACAGCATGCTTTAAGCGGCACGATTGAAGGAGTGAAGCGGGACACGCAGGTTACCGCTGTCGCGGGCTTATTTATACTGATTTTGCTGGCGATTGGAAAAAAACAAGGTTTTTATTCAATCATTAGCTTATTTATTAATATTGTACTTTTAATCGGGGCCTTAAATGTATATCTAGCACTAGGGAATGTGAGCTTGCTAGCTGTATGTATTGTAGCTGTCGTTCTTTTTACAGTTATTTCTTTGTTATTAGTAAGCGGTAATAAAGAAAAAACGCATGTAGCGATTATTTCAACTTTAATAGGTACATTTGTTTCTCTTTTAATCGCGTATGGTGTCATGCAACTGACAGATTCTAATGGCCTTCATTATGAAGGAATGGAGTTTGTGACGATTCCTCCTCAAAAAATATTTATGAGTGAGGTATTAATAGGATCTTTAGGAGCTGTTATGGATGTAGCGATTACGATTACTTCTTCTGTCTATGAACTATATGAAAAGAATAAAGAGATAGCGCACAAAGATTTACTGAAATCGGGTAAGGAAATTGGCGGAGACATTATGGGAGCTATGACGAATATTTTATTTTTTTCGTATATAAGCGGAACAATCCCAATGGTTCTTCTTTATTTAAAAAATGGCTCTCCTTTAGGATATACGTTTTCGATGAATTTCTCCTTGGAGTTAATCCGTGCTCTTACTGGCAGTATTGGCATTGTTTTAACGATTCCAATTACACTCTATCTTTCGATTCTTTTTATTTTTAGGAAGGGGAACAGAAAGTGAACGTTTTACTATTGCTTGCTCTTATTTTATTTATTCTGATGAGTATTGTGGGCGGAAAAAAAGGAATTAGATCTTTCCTTGCTTTGTTCTTGAATTTTGGCGTTATTTTTCTAACCATTCTTTTTATGCTGTCTATAAAAAATACGATTGTTGTTACGTTGATAGCTTGTACAATCATTAGCTGCATTAATTTATTTTATATTAATAAATTCAATCATAAAACGCTTGCTGCGTTTGTTTCAACGATTATTACCTTAGCTGTTTTAGTGTTCTTTATTTTTATTGTTGAACATCATGCAATGATTCAAGGATTTGGAGAAGAACAGGAAGAAGAAATTAACGCTTTTTCACTTTATGTTGGAATTGATTTTGCTAAAATAGCCATTTGTACAATTATTATGGGTGCCATAGGAGCGATCATTGATATTTCGCTATCTATTTCGTCTTCTATGAATGAGTTATTTGTTCATGATCCGTCCGTAACTAAAAAAAATCTCTTCAATTCTGGTTTGAAAATCGGAAGAGATATTTTGGGCACCACAACCAATACACTGTATTTTGCCTTTGTAGGCGGGTATTTGACGTTAATTATCTGGTTTAAGAGATTGTCGTATTCGTTTGGAGACATTATCAATTCAAAAACCTTTTGTGCAGAAGTCATTTCTATTTTAAGCGGAGGCATTGGTGTAGCCATTATTATTCCGATTACTTCTTGGATTAGCGCTTCTATTTTCTTACAAAAAAGAGAAAAAGGGAAGCAGTACAAGGAAATAAAGTAGAGAAGCGTATGGACAAATAAAACAGAAAGTCATAAGAAACTGCCCCTCCGATGGTTAACCACTGGAGGGGCAGTTCAAATTAACCTCGGCCTATTTGTGGGATTTTGAGAGGAAACTAGGTGGAGGATGGGAGTTGTAATAGCATTAAGGATTACAATCTGTTTTTCTTACTGATAGATAATACGAAAAGGCCAAGAAGCAGAATTTACAGGAGAAGCAGCTTTTACAAGGACCGTCTCACCATTAGCTGGAAGCAGATTCTTAAAAACATAAATTCTACGTTCACCTCTTGGAGATCCACGTCCTCGAGAGGTCTTTTGAGGTATAATATTTCGTTCATTTTTTGGGTCAAGTATCCAGTGTACGTACCAAATCTGACGTAAAAATTGTCTATTTGTACTTTGCGAACGTTCATCAAATATACAGTGATTCACTTGGCCTGTCCAATATAGATATCGCCCGTTTCCTATATGCCATTCATCTCCTGCCAGATATCTGATTCCTACACATTCACCGGGGTAGATAATATCAGGGATGTTGTAATGACTTTCTCTTTGACAGCTAGGGTCACTATATTGTGTATAAGGCGTAATTTCTACTTTTTCTAACTGATTTTTTCTAAAATACAAATATTGCTGCGTGACTTGCCCTGTCGTTCGGTTTACGGCTCGGTGGCTAAGAAGAATACCATTATAAGTCTGTAACTTTGTGTTATCGATGCTTCTTGTAACCGTTAAGGTACCAGCATTTGAGCTTATGACGCCGCCTACTAATCTTCCATTATGAACACAGTACCCGTTTCTGCATGATGCACCGGCATTAGCTCGATATAGAACTCCTACGCATGTCCCACTATTAATTAAAGTCAATTATATTCACCTCGCATTCTAACTTGTTTTATAGAAACAGCTTTCGAAAGTGCTCTTCGGTTGAAATTCTTTCTATAGATCATCCGGGCCGTATCGATAGGAAGGCTGTGTTTGAATAAAGTAGCCATTTCGCACTTGAGCCACCCAGTTTTGAAATATTTCTCTCCATTCAACACGGTTAAAAAACTCATCAAGCGGTTTTGTAGAATCCCATTCAATAATAAAGAAAGGAACTACTGCTGGATTCCAAACGCCTATACTGTTGACACCTGATTCTTTGATAAGAAGTAAAGGCAGGCCTCGTTGGTAACCCATGCTCGGCTCTATTTGTAAAAACGGAGCACCTTCCCATGATGGTGGCGGAGGTGTACCGCCGGGAATATTCGTCATGGTATAATTGGCGAAGACTTGCTGCATATTCACCGCGATCAACCCATAGCTAGAAAGTATCATTCGGCGAACGCTTGTTATTGTTTTATTAGGATATTGCTCTGTATCAGGCAGTGTACGAGGGAAAAGAAGAGCACGTTCAATTTCATCAATTAAACGATTAAGAAATCTCGTTTGAGTAGTATTAAGCATAGAAGGGTGGCTGAGGAATACAGGGATTTTAAAAGCTCTGTCGGCTGTATTTTTCAAAGGGATTTTAGGAGAAGCAGAGGGGGATACTTTATTGTCTCTAAGAGAGTAAGGCTTGTCTACATAATATTTACCATCTTGCGGGTTATAATAGGAATAATGTTTTTCTATCATAATCATCCTTTCTTATTTTTCTCTATATTTTATGCAGATCGACAAAATAAGTATGTATGTTTGTCCAAGGACATTAGGAGCATTTTTACGAGAAAATATACCTATAGTATTATGTGCTAGATTTGGTTTAGATTAGTAGGGAAAAAAATAACTTCTTTAAATCCTTAGACAACTACTAAATCACTTTTAGTTTACTAAAAAATTGTAAAACATTTAGAAATCAATTATAGTAATGAGCATTAATACATAAGCACATTATTATCTATCAACTGAAAGGGAGTAGGAGGTATTCATTAATGCGCACAAAATCTATAGATAGTATTGAAAAGGCAGCCCAAATCTTAAAATTATTGGGAGATAAAACAAGGCTTTCGATGGTGAAATTAATAGAGAACAATGAATGCTGTGTGTGTGAGTTCGTAGATATCTATCAAGCTAGCCAACCTTCAATTAGTCAGCATTTACGAAAATTAAGAGATGCTGAACTTGTGAAGGAAAGAAGAAAAGGGCAATGGGTTTTTTATTCTCTTAATAAAGAAAGTCGGTACTATGAGTTTGTTCTGGGCATACTTGAATCTGTACCAAGTCAGGACGAACGTTTAAAAGAGCTGGAAAAACAAGGACTACGTATTAGTTGTTGTGAATAATTGGAGGTTTAAAAAGTGGCATCAGTTGTACTAGCATCATTGATTTTTTTAGTAACATTAATTTTTGTTATTTGGCAGCCGAAAAATTTATCAATCGGCTGGTCGGCTTGCGGGGGAGCTATGCTTGCTTTACTGGCAGGCGTTGTTGATTTTCAAGACGTTCTTGAGGTAACCAGTATTGTGTGGAATGCGACTCTTACGTTTATTGCTATTATTATTATTTCTTTAATTTTAGATGAAATTGGTTTCTTTGAATGGGCAGCGCTTCATATGGCTAGAGCCGCAGGAGGGAATGGCGTGCGTATGTTTGTTTACGTGTCTCTTCTTGGAGCCGTTGTAGCAGCGCTATTTGCTAATGACGGAGCAGCGTTGATTTTAACACCCATTGTACTAGCCATGGTTCGGGCATTAAAGTTCGACGATAAAATGGTTTTTCCGTTTATTATCGCAAGTGGATTTATTGCAGATACAACGTCGCTGCCCCTTGTTGTTAGTAACTTAGTAAATATCGTATCAGCCGACTTCTTTGGTATTAGCTTTTCTGAATTTGCATCACGCATGATTGTTCCAGATTTGGTT
The DNA here is from genome assembly GCF_042787775.1 of Priestia sp. YIM B13552. Taxonomy (NCBI): domain Bacteria; kingdom Bacillati; phylum Bacillota; class Bacilli; order Caryophanales; family Bacillaceae; genus Priestia; species Priestia sp. YIM B13552. Next base: position 870,737 of record NZ_JBHZOU010000003.1, on the reverse strand, counting down.
TCTCTGTTTGCAAGTATTATGGTCTTATATCTGTATTTCCGCAAAAGGATTCCTAAGAAATACAATGTAGCAGATTTGCAGAAGCCAGTGGATGCCATCAAAGATGAAAAGATGTTTAGGTTATCCGGAATTGTCTTAGTTTTGTTAGTGCTAGGCTATTTAGTTGGAGAATTCTTTAGCGTCCCTGTTTCGATTATTGCAGGTATTATTGCTATTCTGTTTTTGATGATGGCCAAAAAAAGCCGAGCGGTTCATACAAAAAAAGTGTTACAGGGAGCTCCATGGGCGATTGTCTTTTTCTCTATCGGCATGTATGTTGTTGTATACGGCTTGCGTAATGCTGGTTTAACAGAAATTCTGGCTGATGTGATCCAAGCAACGGCTAGTCATGGACTGTTTGCAGCAACAATTGGTATGGGATTCACTGCCGCTATTCTTTCATCGGTTATGAACAATATGCCAACCGTTATGATTGATGCACTAGCAATCGATGCAACACACGCAGCTGGAACAATCAAGGAAGCGTTGATTTATGCAAACGTTATTGGATCGGATTTAGGTCCGAAAATTACCCCGATTGGTTCTTTAGCGACGCTTTTATGGCTTCATGTTCTTTCAACAAAAGGCGTGAAAATTTCATGGGGAACGTATTTTAAAACGGGTATTATCTTAACGATTCCGACATTGTTTATTACGCTTGTTGGTTTGTATGTTTGGTTATTGATTATTTCATAACACGTCCAGATTTGTTTTAGTCGATATGATAATGGCTGTTGCCAGAAAAATTCAGATATGTATCAAAGCTGTAGAAAATGATCTACAGCTTTTTTATTGAAAAGCTATAACGGACAGCGACACGTTTTTTAAATGAGGTAGGTATCTCTCATCTAAACTACTTTTCTCCTCATTCATACTCCAACAGCTCTTTCTATGATAAAATAATAAAACTGACTAAGTTTCACATGGAAATTTGAAATGTAAGGTGATTAAATACATGAAGTTAATTATTGCAGAAAAGCCGGATCAAGGATCGACTCTAGCTTCACAGTTTAAGCCGAAGCGTCACGACGGCTATTTAGAGATTCCACCGAATGAAGTATTTACAGACGGAGCGTATGTGACGTGGGCAGTGGGGCATTTATGTCAGCTTGTAAGTCCGGAAGATTATAAGCCGGAGTGGAAAAAGTGGTCAATTGACACGCTGCCGATGATTCCAGACCGCTTTCAATATGAAGTGACGCGCTCAAAAGCTAAGCAGTTTCAAGTGGTAAAAAAACTGCTTAAAAAGCCGACGGTCACAGAAATTATTCACGCGGGAGATGCGGGGCGTGAAGGAGAATTGATTGTTCGTAATATCATTCAGCTCTCAGGTGTGCATAAGCCGATGAAGCGATTGTGGATTTCTTCTTTAACGCCAAAGGCCATTTATGATGGGTTTCAACAGTTAAAAGACGAAAGCGATACGCGTAACCTTTATTATGAAGCATATACAAGAGCATGTGCGGATTGGGTCGTTGGGATGAATGCTTCACGGGTGTATAGCATTTTGTTAAAAAAGCACGGCATGTCAGATGTTTTTTCAGCGGGGCGCGTGCAGACGCCAACGCTTGCTTTGATCGTAAAGCGTGAAAAGGAAATTGATAACTTTAAATCAGAGCCTTTTTGGGAAGTGCTTGCTAAGTTTGATATTGAAGGAAAGAAGTATGAAGGCAAATGGCATCAAGACGGAGAGTCGCGTCTTAAAGAAAAAGAAATGGCGTATAAAATTGCTCAGTTTTGCGAAGGAAAAGACGCGGAAGTTCATGAACTCGTAACGGAGCGAAAAGAGTTCCAGCCGCCTTTATTATTTAACTTATCATCACTTCAAGCAACGGCGAATAAAGCGTTTAAGTTTTCTCCTAAAAAGACGCTTGATGTGCTGCAAGGGCTGTATCAGAAAGGAATTGTTTCTTATCCAAGATCAGACTCAAACTACGTAACAGAAGGAGAAGCCGAAACGTTTCCTGAGATTTTAGAAAAGCTGAGTGCTTTTTCTGAATACGAACATTTATTTCCGCTTCCTTACTCTTCAGTCCTGGGAAATAAACGCTATGTAAATGCAAAAAAAGTAAGCGATCACTATGCGATTATTCCAACGGAACAAGTGAAGGACCCTAGCAAACTGTCAGGAGACGAACAGAAAATTTACGACTTAGTCGTAAGACGTCTAATTGCGGCACACTATGAAAAAGCGATTTTCGACTATACAACGATTACCACACTCGTGGAAAAGCGGGCAGCTTTTATTTCAAAAGGAAAGCAGCAAATCCAAGAAGGCTGGCGTAAAGTAATTTTTCAAAACGAGAAAGACGACGACGTTATTCTTCCGAATGTTCAAGAAGGCGAAGAAGGAAAAGTTATTAAAGTAGACGTAAAAGAAGGTAAAACACAGCCTCCAAAACGCTACACAGAAGGTCAGTTGATTACACTGATGAAGACAGCTGGCAAGCATTTGGATAATGACGAGCTGGAGAAGATTTTAGCAAAATCAGAAGGGTTAGGGACTGAAGCTACGCGTGCGGGAATCATTACAATGCTTAAAGACCGTAAATATATTGATGTGAAAAAAAACCAAGTGTTTGCGACTGATAAAGGAAAGGTATTGATTGACGCGATTGGCGATAAAATTTTAGCTTCACCAGAAATGACGGCTAAGTGGGAGCAGCGTCTAGCTGAAATTGGAGAAGGAACAGCATCGGCTGCTGCTTTTATGGAACAAACAAAAAAGCTGTCAGCTAAAATTATCGAAGACGCTGTCGAAGCAGAAAGTAAGTGGAATTTCAGCGGATACGACACTGAATCCATTCAGCGAAAAGGCAAGGGCAAAGGTAAAAGCTTTTCTTCTAAATCGTTTGGTTCGTGTAAGCTTTGCGACGGAAAAGTAGTGGATAAAGGCTCATTTTACGGATGCTCAAACTATACAAAAACAAAATGCACGTTTACCGTATCGAAAAAGATTTTAGGTAAAACAGTTACGCAGGCTAATTTAAAAAAACTGTTGAGCGAAGGACAGACAGATTTGATTGAAGGTTTTAAAAAAGGCGATAAGATCTTTAACGCTAAGCTAGAATGGAAAGAAAACAAAGTGCAGTTTTTATTTGAAAAATAGAGGGATAAAAAGCGTTTGCTAAAGAGCAGGCGCTTTTTGCATGCAAAGAAACAGGATTTCTCCAGCTTTTCTAGAAGTTCTTACATAGCTTATTTATGCAAAGGATGAGATTGATGAAACGAACGAGTAAAGGGATGATTCCGTTTTGGGATTATATTGGCATTGAAGAAGCGCTGCTTGATAAAGGATATGCGGAGTTAAAAATCACGATTCAGCCGCAGCTTCTGCAAGGAAGAGGAACGGTTCATGGAGGCGTTATTGCTACGCTTATCGACGCGGCGGTTGGTTCAGCTGTGCGGTCTTCTCTTTCTGAAGAGGAAAGTGCCAGTACAGTTGAATTAAAAGTAAATTACACAAGGCCGGGTATAGGTGATTATTTAGTTGCTAAATCCACACTGTCTCATCGCGGCAAAACGCTGGCTGTTGGAGAAGTGAAAATTGAAGACAGCAGCGGCAAGCTTGTTGCGCTTGGCAGTGCAACATATATGATTTTTTCAGCAGAAAAAGCTTAGGATTCTAAGCTTTTTCTGCTGAATGCAGCTGCTGGCTAATGAATGAAATAATCGTTTCATAGTAAGCTTTGGGATGAGGAGCAAATTCACTTTTGTGTGCTGTACGGTGAATAGGCTCTTTTTTATTAGTTATCCCTTCAACGGTCAGTTCTGTTTGATTTCCAAGCCACAGTTCGCAAAAGTGAGAAAAAGGCGCTTTTACAAGTCCTGATACTTCTTCTTGCTGCAACGTAAACGCACTAAGAGGGTGAGAGCTGTAGTATAAAAATACATGTGTAAATTCTTTGTCAATATAGTGCGGCTGAGCTACTTCGTATTTAAACACATCTAAAGGAAGCAATTCATCAAATGAAATGTTTATGCCGAGCTCTTCGTGAATTTCTCTTACACCGTCCACAGCGGTTTCTGTATGAAGCAAATGTCCGGCAGCTGTGATGTCAAGTGCGCCGGGGTAATCTTGTTTTTGTTCGCTTCGAATTTGAAAATAAATATAGTCTGTATCATTTTCACGGCTGACAAACCAGCAGTGAAACGCTTCGTGCCAATAGCCTTTTTCGTGAACTTCTTTGCGAGACGCTGTTCCTATGCGCTCCTGTTGGTCGTTAAATACGGTTAGCACTTCATCGTTCATCATAAAACCCCCATTTGTTTCCTACTTCTTTCTACTCTAACCTGCCAGGAAAGGTATGTAAATAATGGAAGGTGAAAATCTGCTTTGATCCATATAAATATGCACAAAATAAAAAATACATCAATTTTAGTAAAGAAGGTGCATGCGTTGAATCATTGGATGGAAGTAGTACTTCGTTCAGTGCTGATTTTACTTGGCTTGTTTTTTATTACAAAGCTGTTGGGGAAAAAACAGTTATCCAAACTTTCTTTTTTTGAATATATCGTTGGTATTACAATTGGAGATATTGCAGGAACAATTTCAATGGATGTAGATTTACAGGCGAGTCACGGGGTAGTCGCGATTTTAGTGTGGGCATCGTTTCTTATTTTTGTATCAAACGTATCGTTAAAAAGCATAAGCTTTCGAAAAGCGGTGGAAGGGACGACAACAATCCTCATTAAAGAAGGAAAAATTCTTGAGGAAAATGTAAAAAAAGAAAAATATACAGTAGATGAGCTCATGGAGCAGCTTCGTAAAAAAGACATCTTTTATGTGAAAGACGTAGCTTTTGCGATGCTTGAAACCAACGGCGAATTAAGCGTGCTGTTAAAAAAAGAAAAGCAAAACGTTACGAGAGAAGATCTATTAATAAAAGGAGAGGCGACACGATTACCCCAAACGATTATCATGGACGGAAATATAATGAAAGAAGCCGTTCATGAGCTAGGGTATAGCGTAGCATGGGTTAAAGAACAGCTCAAAAAGAAAGGTGCTGCAGTCGATAAGGTATTTTTAGGTCAAGCAGACTCAGCAGGTCATTTGTATCTTGATTATTATGAAGACTGAGGATGGGACAAAAGCATTTTCCCCTAAGTGAAAAACGAACCACTAATCAACATGTTTGATTAGTGGTTCGTTCCTTCTAGCAGTCCAGCTCATTTATGCCTCATTTATTCGCCTTTAGGTTGGATTCGTTTAGTTATGTCTCAACCTTAGCGAGGATCTACTTCTTGCCCAGATTTTATGTCGATTACTTTAAGGTTATTTTGAGGTGCTTTAATATCTTTACTTGCAGGCGCTGCTTTTTTATTTTCCACCCAGTCTACTAACAAATCAAAAGATTGATGGGCATATGGAAGCAGAGGCTGAAGCTCTTGATTTGGATCCGTTTGTTTATTCCATACTAAGCTGTCAACGTGATTGCCGTTTTTAACGGTATAGAGACGATGAAGATTTGCTTTGCCAGCTTTTTTAACAAGTTTTTCATAGCCTTCCGCGTGAATAGACGGGAAGATAAGTGAATCGAGAGAGCCGGCCATACTGATAAGAGGTACATCGATATCGCCTGTATTTTCTACTTTTGCTACATTTTCTTTTACGCTTTTTGGACGGGTTTGATAGCGATAATTTTCAAAGATATAATCCCATGAGCGATCACGTAGACCTGCTGAAGTAAAGTTTAAATAGTTGTGCCAGTTTGTTCTTCCTGGAGCAGTTGGATCAAAGTGATCACGGTAAATGTTTAATGTGACCGCCCAGTACACTTGATCATGATAATTCCACAATTTTTCAGATCCTTTTGGAAGACCTGCTTTATACATTTGTTTCATGGCTTTTTTCTGTTCTTTTCCCGTTCCGTACAGCGCTTCTTCTGCGTTGTTGACAACAGGTGTTAGTGAGCTAATTAAATTTGGCGCTTTTGAACTCCATAATACGCCTTCCCAATCGACGCCTCCATCAAATAAACGAGGCTCTTTTGTTTGTTTTGGATCATCGTTTTCAAGTGCGTATCTGACAACGTATCCACCGTTTGAAATGCCAATTGCATACGTTGGTACTTTATGATTGTTTCGAATCAAATCGCTTGCAGGATTTTTTCGGTTAGACGGGTTGATTAGCCTGTCTGAATAATGAGTAGTTAAGTATTGCTGGGCAGCTTTTGTCAATTGACGATAGCGCATATTCCATTCTGCTACGCTGTCATCGTCGTTAGCGAGTGCATTTTTTACTTTAGCAAAAGGATCGTTAGGGTCACTTTCTCCTTGCGTTCCTTTATCGGTGGCTGCAAATGCATAGCCTTTTTTAAGAACGTAATCGCTGAATAATAAATCGGTGGACGTTTCGTTGCGCGTGGCAGGAATGCCGGCTACCACAAGTTTTCCGTTCCAGTTATCAGGAACACGGATGACGAACTGAGCGTCTTCAAAAATGCCATTTACTTGCGTTCCGTTGACCTCAGCTGGCTGATTGATTCGATACCAGCCCGATCCATCTTCAGGTTTTCCCCAGTTATAAGGAGTAAGCCCAATATTGCCATAGAGCGTGGCCTGCTGATATTGAGCGGGGTTTTTAGTCGTCAGCCAATTCCCGTTCGCTCCGTCAAAATAGGTTTCTGCCGACTGATCAGCATTTGGGATTACATCTGTGTTGTTAGAAGCTTTAGCAAGAGATCCTGAAGCTGAAAAACAAAGAGCAGCAGAAAAAGTAAGCGCTATCATTTTTCGTTTCACATTTCTTCCTCCTCATAAAAATACTCATACCTTTTAAGTAAATTCCATAAAAAAGAAAAATGTCCTGTTTTAAAATTAGTTTGGAGGAAAGTTTTTTCATTTGTTTCTAAGCTGTTTTTGTCTAACAAACAGGTAAAGTGCATCCAATTCTCTAGTTTCTTTTTAGGCTGCTTATATTATAATGAAACAAGGATTAAAAAAGACAGGGTAAAACAATCGATTAAATAAGTATAAAAGATATGAAGAACGTTTCTATAAAACGTTTATCTTAGAGGGCAAGGGAGTAGGTCTATGAACAGCTTTAACAGCCAGTTTTTGTATTCTGTTACAATCATTCTATTAGGATACATACTAAAACGAACAAACCTCCTTCAGCAAAAAGACGGGGAAGCTTTAGCCAGAATTATTTTTAATATTACAATGCCTTGCTTGATTATTGTCACATTCAGCAGCATTAAAATTGATGGATCGCTTATTTTACTATTAGTTATTGGAATTGTCTATGGCTTATTGTTAGCTGCGGTAGGAATTTTTGTTTTTCGAAAAGATGAAAGAAAAGTGAAGGGCATGCTGACCATGATGATTCCAGGTTTTAATATTGGAATGTTTGCTTATCCACTAGTAGAAGGCATCTGGGGAAAAGAAGGGCTTAAATATTTTGGTATGTTTGATGTCGGAAATGCCTTTGTTATTTTTGTTTTATGCTATGTAATTGGCAGCTACTACTCTGGGGATGATATTGACATTGAATTTAAAAAGATTTTATATAAAGTATTAAAATCAATGCCGCTTCTTACCTATGTAATCATTTGTCTTCTTGCGATTATAGGCATTCATTTACCATCATACGTATTAGACGTTTCAGACATTATCTCGAAAGCGAATATGCCGCTTTCTCTTTTGCTTTTAGGCGTATACTTAAATTTTTCATTCCAAAAAAGCTATTTGAAAAAAATTATCATGTTTTTAAGCATCCGCTACGTGATTGGACTCGGCGTAGGAATTGCGCTGTTTTTCTTACTTCCGTTTGAAGATATGTTTCGGTATACAATCTTAGTTTGCTTCATTCTACCGGTAGCGGGGTCAGTTTTACCTTACGCAGTAGAATTCAAATACGATCAAAAATTTGTCGGCACCGTGTCAAATATGACCATTTTGCTAAGCTTTTTGCTGCTGTGGGGAATGACAAACATTTTAATGTAAATAACTGAGGACGCTCGCACTTGTGAGCGTCCTTTTTGATGAAAAAAGGATATTCCCAAATAAACAGAGGTAAGCTAGGAGAAGAGAAAATCCATCATACATACAACCTGACGGGAGGAAAAAAAGTGGAGTCCTTAACTTTTGTTTTATTTGGCGCAACGGGTGATTTAGCAAAAAGAAAAATCTTTCCTGCTCTTTATAATTTATTTACAGACAAAAAGCTCCCTGATGCTATTTCTATTATTGGATCGGGGTACGAGCAGATGTCTCATGAGGATTTTAAAGAGCGCGTAAAGCAATCTGTAAACGATTTTTCGAGACGGAAAATGGAAAGTAATGAGGAAGATTTTTTGTCTCTGTTTCATTATCAAGCAGTAGATGCAAGCAAAACAGAAGATTACAAACAGCTATTAAAGGTTGTGAATGAGCAAGAAACAACTCATGGAAGTAAAGGAAATCGTTTGTTTTATTTGTCCGTAGCACCCGAATATTTCGATGTAATTGCTTTGCATATAAAAAAAAGCGGCTTAGATCAAACTGGAGGCTGGAAGCGTCTAATGATTGAAAAGCCGTTTGGACATGATCTTGTTTCAGCAAGAGAGCTTAATGAGAAGCTAAGCAGCACGTTTAAAGAAGAAGAAATTTATCGAATTGATCATTATTTAGGTAAACCGATGGTGCAAAATTTAGAAGCGCTTGAATTTACGAACCCTGTGCTGCAATCATTGTGGAATAACAAACACATTGCGAACGTACAAATTACGGCAAGTGAAACAGTCGGTGTTGAAAATCGTGCAGGGTATTATGATCATACGGGGGCCATACGCGACATGATTCAAAATCATATGCTACAGGTTCTCATGATGACAGCTATGCATCTTCCAAAACGAATTTGCTCAGAAAACATTTTAGAAGAAAAGCAAAAAGTAATGGAGTCACTGAGGAAAATTCAAGCGAAAGAAGTAGCTCGCGATGTTGTACGAGGGCAATACGGAAGCGGAGAAATCAATCACAAATCTGTTAGAGGATACAAAGAAGAGCCTGGCGTAGAAGCAGACTCTAAAAATGATACATTCGTGGCAGCACGTTTATGGATTGATAATCCATTTTGGAAAGGTGTTCCTTTTTATATTCGAACGGGCAAACGAATGAAAGAAAAATCAACTCGCATCGTCGTAGAATTTAAAGATTCTTTAAAAGGTCTGTATGAAACTCCTTATGACAAAGTAGCACCAAACTTATTTATTATTGAAATTAGTCCAAGCGAAAACGTCGCTTTGCAGCTTAACAGCAAAAATCCATTAAAAAATGGTGTTATTGAGCCGGTTCGTATTACGTTTTCAAGAGAAGAAGAAAGTGTGCCAGAAGCATACGAACGAATTATTTACGACGCATTAATCGGGGACTCCACATTTTTTGCCCATTGGAAAGAAGTAGAGCTATCTTGGCAATGGGTGCAGCCTGTATTAGATGCATTTGAAGCTGACATGCTGCCGCTTTATGAATATCCATCCGGCTCACAAGGTCCTGAAGAAGCACAAAAATTAGTTGCACAAGAAGGCTTTAAATGGTGGCTCGATGACGATGAACATGGGGAAGCACCCGGAGTGTTTTTGCCGATTTAATAAAGACATCTCTTTTAGGGGGTGTCTTTTTCATACTTTGTATATTCTGAATTTTCTTGAGGCTCTTATGTTCCCTGCGTATAATCAAAAGAGTAGATGCATGAAGTATTGTGTAGAGATTAATATAAAAAGACGCAGGGGGATTTTTGATGAAAACGTTAAAAATAGCGAACATACCAGGAGATGGAGTAGGAAAAGAAGTTGTGCCGGAGGCGGTGAGGGTCCTTCATACGATTGCAGATCTTCACGGGGGATTTAAATTTGAATTTACAGAATTTCCTTGGAGCTGTGATTATTATTTGAAGTACGGACAGATGATGCCGGAAGATGGGCTAAAGCAGCTTCAACATTTTGACGGAATTTTTTTAGGGGCCGTAGGAAATTTAAATCTTGTGCCAGATCACGTGTCGCTATGGGGGCTGCTCATTAAGATTCGTCGAGAATTTCAGCAGGTAATTAATATTCGTCCAGCCAAGAGGTTAAAAGGCATCGCATCTCCACTAACGAACCCAAAAGATTTTGATTTAATTGTTGTTCGTGAAAATAGTGAAGGAGAATACAGTGAAGTAGGAGGCCGGATTTATCAAGGAGAAGATCAAATTTCTATTCAAAATGCGGTTTTTTCTCGAAAAGGAACAGAACGAGCGATGCGCTACGCATTTGAATTAGCTTCTAAAAGAAAAGCGAAAGTTACAAGCGCAACGAAGTCAAATGGAATTGTTCATTCCATGCCGTTTTGGGACGAAGTGTTTCAAGATGTTGCAAAGAGTTATCCTCATATTGAAACAGACTCACAGCACATCGATGCGCTGGCGGCTTTTTTCGTTACAAATCCAAGTCGTTTTGATGTAATTGTGGCAAGTAATTTATTTGGAGATATTTTAACAGATATCGGAGCTGCTATTATGGGAAGTATTGGCGTTGCTCCTGCTGCAAATATTAATGTGAACGGAAAATATCCTTCGATGTTTGAACCGGTGCACGGGTCTGCTCCTGATATTGTCGGAAAAGGCATTGCAAACCCAATCGGACAGATTTGGACGGCTAAAATGATGTTGGATCATTTCGGTGAACAAGAATTAGGCAGTCATTTGTTAGAGGTTATTGAACAAGTGACGGAATCGGGCATCATTACACCAGATGTGGGAGGCAGCGCAACTACTAGTGAAGTAACGGATCAAATTATTTCTCATTTAAAGAAGTGAAGGTTCTAAAAGAGGCTAGGACAAAAGAATATTAGACGAAGTGAAAAACGAACCATTGATCAAAGTGTTTGATTCATGGTTTGTTTTTTTGTGGTAAACGTAGGTTTCATGTGTGTAGATCTTTCTAGCGGTTGATTGGAGGGCAAGGCGAAGACTCCTGCGGGGAAATTGAAGTCTTGCCCGGAAATCAAAATCGATAAATACATGTTGACACTTACATATATGAACCCTATAATAGTTTGAGTTGAGATAATTCGTATACATATTATTTCTAGACTATGATTTAGTTTGTTTTAATAAATAGATACGAATAAACAAATAAAAGGAGGAAAATCATGCAGAAATCGAAATTATGGACAAAAGATTTTTTAGCGGTCTCATTGACCAGCTTTTTTGTTTTTGTCATTTTTTATATGTTAACTGTCACATTGCCGCTGTTTGCAACAGATGAACTTCATGCAAGTAAACAAAGCCTAGGGTTAATTGTGACAATTTTTTTAGTGTCCGGTATTGTGTTCAGACCGCTAGCCGGTAAGTGGATGACAACATTAGGACAAAAGAAAGTGCTATTGATAGGTGTCTTTATCTTTTTAATTGGTTCTATTTTATATATGAATATTCACTCATTATCTGCGCTGCTGCTGCTGCGTGTGCTTCATGGTATTGGTTTTGGAATGAGCACAACTGCTACAGGAGCAATCGTTGCAAATGTAATCCCAGAACAGAGAAAAGGCGAAGGGATGGGGTACTATGCGACGTTCATGAACTTAGCGATGGTAGTAGGTCCGTTTGTAGGCTTAACGTTAACAAATACTTTGAGTCATACAGCGGTTTTTACCGTTGCGGTTGTATCTTCTGTTTTAGCAGTATTATGCAGTCTAGTACTTCGTGTACCTGAGGTGCAAGCTTCTTCTGCAACAAATGAAATACAGCCAGCTAAAGGTCTTGCGGCGTTTTTTGAATACCGTTCGCTGCCTATTTCTGTTGCTGGCCTTGTGGTAGCTTTTTCATATGCAAGTGTTATTTCGTTTGTGTCTATTTATGCAAAAGAAATGGGCTTTACGCAAGCTTCAAGCTTTTTCTTTGTTGTATACGCGGTGTGCTTATTAGCTTCTAGACCTTTTACTGGAAAATGGTTTGATCAATACGGAGAAAACAGCGTGGTATATCCGTCCATTTTATCTTTAGCCATCGGTATCTTTTTGCTTAGCCAAGCGACGACAAGCTGGGTGTTTTTATTAGCTGGAGCATTGATTGGATTAGGCTTTGGAACGATTACATCAAGTTTTCAATCCATTGCTGTAAAAAAAGCTTCTCCTCATCGCCGAGGTGTCGCCACAGCTACGTTTTTTGTGTTTTTTGACTCTGGAATGGGTTTAGGGTCCTTTTTATTAGGCATTTTATCCACGGCAGCCGGGTATAAAGGAATGTATGTATTCTGTTCTGTTGTTGCTCTTTTAGCTATAGCAGTATACCTTGTATTGCACGGCCGAAAAAGCCAGAAACAGCGCATTATTTCTCAAAATGAATCATTAGGAAAATAACATAAATAAAAAAAGGCGTGCTCAAGGGGAGCATGCCTTTTTTATTTATAGAGCTCTAAAGAAAACGGCTGTGAGCATATCGATATAGAAGCCCTCCTGATTTTTTTAGAGATTTCTTTTATTCCACTTCTTCTTTTGTAATCCACTCACTGGACCATGTCTGAATTTCCTGAATTACCGGCGCTAGTGCTAATCCTTTGTTGGATAATGAATACTCGATTCGAACTGGAGTTTCCGGAATAACCGTACGAATGACGATTCCTTCATGCTCTAGTTCTTTTAAGCGCTCGGATAAGAGCCTTCCGCTTACTGGAAGTGCTTCTTGCATTTGAGAAAACCGCTGTGATCCGGAAAGCAGCTGAAAAATGATCAAACTCGTCCAACGTTTCGTTAGTATAGTAACAGCCTTTTCAAAACGCGGGCAGAGTGCTAAACCGTCCATGTTATTACCTCCATTCTCTTCCTATATTATAAAACAAAGTCAGCATTTTATCTAGTGTTGTGTAATTTAATTACTTAAAGAACATAAATTACTTTACGTTTTTACGTTTTAATTATATAATTCATATAATTAAGGAAGTTAATTACTAAAAGTAACAAATAGAACATAAAAGCTTTACAAGATAAATTTATCGTCATATAATACTTTAAGCAAGTAAAGTTACTTACTTTTAGTAAGCTGATACATCAATTAAAAAAGATAAATGTAGTGAAGTGCTAGAAAAAATAGTTGTTCATGTGAGAGATTGAGCAAAATGTGAAAATAGTAGATAAGTGAAAGACACATTAGAGGAGGAAATGACTGTGATTAACGAAAAAGTTGTTTCAATTTTAAAAGATAAAATTAACGTAGTAAAAAATGATGATCATTTTATTTATATAGTAGGACCTATCACGCTTCCTGTGAATCTAGATGGTGAGACACAAGTATTTAGTTGGTATTCATGGCTGCGTTCTGATAATGTAAAAGAAGGATCTTTAAGTACGGAAGAGCTTATTGAAAAAATGCAAGGAGCTAATTTAGCTGACATGCAGCAATCGAGTGTTCTTGTGTACGGAGATTTTCAAGAATCGCATGAGGCACTCATTCGTATGCACAGTATCTGCCATACGGGAGATATATTCGGAAGCAAACGCTGCGACTGCGGTTTTCAATTAAAACAATCGATGAAAATGATCGTCGAAAATGGAAGCGGAGCGCTATTTTATTTAGCAAATCATGAAGGGCGCGGTATTGGCCTATTCAGCAAAGCAATGGCATACGTTCTTCAAGAAAACGGATTTGATACGGTAGAAGCGAATGAAGGGTTAGGATTTGAAGATGATACTCGCAGCTATAGTGATGCCATCAGCGTGTTAAAAGTGCTGCGCCAAAAACCGGTTACGCTGATTACCAATAATCCGAAAAAGCTAATCGCGCTTGAGAAAAACGGCGCACTTTTATCAGGGCGCGTTCCACTTTGGGGAGATGTATCTCAGTTTAATGAAAAGTATTTAGATACTAAAGTTAAACGTTCAGGACACTTAAAAGAGGAGGTTCTTCTTTGATCAATCACGAATTTTATATGAATATAGCTTTACAAAACGCAAAAGCAACAAAAGGACAAACAGAGCCAAATCCGCTTGTAGGATCGGTCATTGTAAACGATAATCGAATCGTTGGAATTGGGACGCATTTAAAAGCTGGCGAACCGCACGCTGAAATTCACGCGCTGCGAATGGCTGGCGAACAAGCAAAAGGGGCAACTGCTTACGTAACGCTAGAGCCTTGTTCACACCACGGACGTACGGGTCCTTGTGCTGAAGCGCTAGTTGAAGCCGGTGTAAAAAAAGTGATCATAGCAACTTTAGACCCCAATCCTTTAGTAGCAGGTAATGGAGTTAAAATTTTAGAAAACGCAGGCATTGAGGTCATAACAGGTGTATGTGAAGAAGAGTCACGTCAAATGAATGAGGTCTTCAATAAGTATATTGTAACGAAGAAGCCGTTTGTTTCATTAAAGTCAGCGATTACGTTAGACGGTAAAATAGCAACTGCTTCTTCTCACAGCAAGTGGATTACGTCTGAGGAAGCTCGTTTGGATGTACATCAGCTGCGTCATGAAACAGCGGGTATCTTAGTAGGGGTGAATACGGTCATTAAGGACAACCCAGAGCTGACAACTCGCATTGAAGGCGGCCGCAGTCCAATTCGTATTGTGATGGATTCAAAGCTGCGCATGCCGCTTGAATCTAAGCTAGCAACGGATTCTTTAGCTCCAACGTGGGTATTTGCAAGTCAGGGCTATTCAAAAGAAAAAAAAGAACAGCTCGAAAAGCAAGGCGTCGAAGTATTTGTTACAAGCGGTGAGGACAAAGTAAATCTTGAAGACATGCTTTCTATACTAGGTGAGAAATTTGTGTCGTCTCTTTTAATTGAAGGAGGGGGCGAAGTGAATGCCGCATTCGTGGAAAATCGTTTAATTGATAAATTGGTGCTGTATATGGCTCCAAAGCTTTCAGGAGGAAAAGAAGCTCCTACTTTCCTAGAAGGAAAAGGCGTAGAGAAAATGTGGGACGCAGTGGACGTGGAGCGTCTTTCTGTGACGTCAATCGGCAAAGACTTTAAATTTGTTGGATATCCTGTTTATAAATAAAAATGTGAATGAGAATGGAACAAAAATATGTTAGTTGAAGGAAGATCCGAACGATTTATCGTTCGGATTTTTTGCTGTTATGGTGAACAGAGGTTTCATGGATGCAGATGCTTTTAGCGGTTGATTGGAGGGCGAAGCGAAGTCTTGCACGAAAATCAACGGCGGTGTGACAAGTAGTCCAGATTATTTATCCTATTTGTTCGTCTTTAGATTGGATTGATGTAGTTATGTCTCAATCACGTTTTTTTTAGGGGATTTTTTAGAGAAGAGGAATCATACACTATTTTACTCTTATAGATTAATTTGCTATTATAGGGAATGGTCAATTTCGAAACATCGTATAAATTTTTAACGTGTTTACAGTTGACTATCTAAATAAAAGCACTATATGTTTATAGAGAGAATATATTATGTGAAAGTAAGGGTGAGAAAAGAGATGAGAGAGTATAGAATTGGGAGTGTTATGAGAGACCTTCGCAAAATGGCAGGGTTGACACAACAAGAATTATCAAGAGACATTTGTACACAAGCGCAAATCAGCAAAATTGAAAACGGTGAAGAATATCCATCAAGCATTACCCTCTATAAAATTTCTAAGCGCCTTGGCGTAGATGTTAACTACTTTTTTGATAGTGTAGAATCACCTCGACTTGATTACGTAGATGCGGTTCAATCGTTAATTCGTCAATATATTCGTCAGAGAGATTATGATGCTATTCATAATATCATTGTAAAAGAAAAAGAAAGTCCTCTGTTTCAAAACCCGCTGAACAAGCAATTTTTAATGTGGCACGAAGGGATTTGCGTGTATTACATTCATCACAACAAAGAAGATGCGCTGTCTAAAATGTACCAAGCGATCGAGCTTACTAAGCAATCGGCAACGTTTTATAAAGAAAGAGAAATTGAAATTTTAAATAGCATTGGGATTATTCTTTATGAAGAGAAAGAGTATGAACAGGCTCTAGATACATATCAAACAGCACTCAAAAGCTTAAATGAGCTGCCCCAAACAAAAGACGAAAATATAAAAATTAGAATTTTAAATGCACTTGCCAAAACGCTTGGAGATATGAGTAACTATGATGAATCATTAATATATAGCAATCGAGGAATCGATTTGTGCATTAGTAACGAATCAATGTATTTATTTGGAGAACTTCATTACCAAGCAGGAGAGAGCTTAATCAAATTAGGTAAAATTGAACAAGGTAAAGAATATATGGAAAAGTCTATGACCATTTTCACCCTGCAACGAAATGAGCGATTCGTCAAGCTAGTAGAAAAAGAACTTGAAGCTCTATTTGTTTAAAATATTCCTATCATTATAATTTTTGAGAAATTTCTATCAAAATGGAGAAAATCCATGGTTTTAAGGCGATAAATGCTGATAGAAAGGAATTCATCTACTTTTATCCTGTGATACACTAGAGTCAAATCAAAGAAAGAGGAGGAAATAATTATGAAAAAAGTATTAGTCGGTATGGCATTAGCATTTACATTAGTAGCAGGTGTTGCTTCAGTTGGAACAAGCGTAGCAACAGGAGATTTTTCAACATTAGGTCTTCCTAGCCAACATTAATAAGAAAAAGCCGTGCTTCTTAGCACGGCTTTTTCTTATTGTGTTTTACTTGACTGATCTTTGTTGCGTTTGTTTCCTTTTGAATTATCTCCGCTTGAAATTTCTTCACCCATTTCAACAAGATGGTGCTGCGTTTTTGGGTTACTTTGATTAGCGCTTCCTTTGTTATTCTTTTTAGTCATCTTCATTCTCCTTTAAAACGATGGCAATGCATCGAGATTATTTGTTTTGTCATGGTCAGGAATGCTGCGAATATACGTACCGCCGTCTTTCCCTACAAAGGTACTCACATGCTCAACGTCCCCGGCTTCTACTTTCTTTAACGCTTCTTCATAGGTTAAAACGTCTCCTGAAGCCGTTTGGAATTCTAAGAGGTCGCCGTCTGCATTTTTACGTACTGCAACGAAACGTTCTTTCATACAAATAAACACCTTCCTTTACATCTATATGGTTGCTGAAATAGTCGTTTTTATTCATTATAAAAAGTGATAAGGTAAAGAAAAGAGTGCAAAGGGGATAAAAAATGACAACATTTAATTGGCATGATCAAGCTCAAGACGAATGGAATCAAAAAGTCTCATTTTGGAATAGCCGAAGTGAAGAGATGTGGAAAAACGGAAGTCGGAAAACAGTGATTCCATTTATTCAAAAACATCTTAAATCAGGTGGTATAGTGGCAGACGTGGGCTGCGGTGATGGGTTTGGAACGTCTCTTCTAGCTGCTTCTGGATATAAAGCAGTCGGTCTTGATTTATCGGAAGAAATGATTCAAAAAGCATCCCAGCTGCATAAAAGTGAAAATTTGTCGTTCGCTCAAGCTGATATTATGCAGCTTCCGCTGTCTTCTGAATCAGTAGAAGGGGTTATGGTAATCAACGCCCTAGAATGGACGGAGCACCCGCGATTAGCTTTGAAGGAATTGCACCGAGTTGTAAAAACAGGAGGATACGCATGTGTAGGTATTCTTGGACCAACTGCTCAGCCTCGTACCAATAGTTTTCAAAGACTATATGGTGAAGACGTTATTTGCAACACGATAATGCCGTGGGAGTTTGAACAGCTTGCAAAAGAAAATGGATGGGAAGTAATCGATGGCGAAGGTGTATATAAGCGAAATGTTCCAGATAAGCTGATTGGACAGCTCCCAAATGAATTAAAGCAAGCCTTAACGTTTCTATGGCTATTTATGCTTAAGAAACAATAAAATCAGCACACCTCTCCTTATATGTAGCTGTACAAAGGGTACACTACAAACTGGAGGTGAGTGACATGAGTAAAATTAAAAAAGACCGCTCAAAATCAGAGCTGGGTTCACCAAATGTAGAAGGACAAGGGACGACCACTTCTGAACAAGGTGTTCAAAGCAGTTCAGCTAACAAAAAGCAGAAGCGTTCATAACAAAAATAAAACGAACTTGCAGGGAGAACAACGAGCTCTCTGCAAGTTCGTTTTATTTTTGGTGTCAGCTTTATAAATAAGAAGGTGTTGTGTGCAAGAATATAGATAGCTTATAATAAAATTTGAGCCAATAATTGTAATTTTCTACAAGCTTGGTTTACAGTCGATGTAAAGTGGAGGTGTAATAAATGGTAAATAAAAGATGTTTACCGGATACTGCAGCGTCTCATGCAAAGCCTGATATTAGAAAGGCGATACTTTGCATGGGGTGGACGGTTTAGTAATAGAACATCGCCTAACCGCGCATATCTCATTTCTAATATATACGGCTTTGCCCCTTATTGTATAAGCAAAACCACATAAGGAGCTGGCAGAAATGACGTATGTAAAAGCAACAAATATTTTACCTGAAGAGCTGATTAGTGAAATTCAAAAATACATTCAAGGAGAAACCATTTATATTCCAAAGCCGCAGAAGGCAAAAAGAAAATGGGGAACTTGCTCTGGTGGAAGAAAGTTGATTGACGAGCGAAACGAACGGATTAGGAATTTGTTTAAAAAAGGAACTTCAATTGAGGAACTAGCCCGTGAATACTTTTTATCAACCGAAACCATCAAAAAAATTGTATATAAAAAGCAACGGTAGAAATCAAGCGCTGGCAACTGAATGCCCGCGCTTTTTTAGGTATAGTTTATTTCTGATTTATTTTTTACATTTCGTAAAAGGAATCCGTACTGTAAAGTAAAAAGTAGCTGATTAAATGAAGAAGGAGTGAAGAACGTGGAAGCGTTTATAAGAAATGATCAATATAATTTTATCAAAAGCCAAACGCAAATCCTTATCAATGGGCATGGAACAGTAAACAATTCCGATGTGCTGCAGGCTTTAAAAGCTCTTGCAAAAGAAAAAGTATTAAATGTGTTTGATGTGCTTAGCGAGGAACAAGAAGAAGTGCTGCTGTCAGTTGCTGAAGTTAGAAATAAAGAGCAAGCAGAGGTGTTTTTAGAAACGATAAATCCTTACGTGATTCCATTTAAATCTTTTACGGAAGCTGGCGTGAAAAAGCTATTTCCAAAAGTGAAAAAGTTAAAAGTTCCGTCTGCTGACAGCATTGATCTAACGAGCATTTCCTATGTCAGCTGGATCGATAAAGGCTCAAACAGAAAGTTTATCGTAGCGCAGGATCCGGATACCCAGAAGTTAAAAGGTATTCAAGGAACGTTTAAACCTATCAATCAGAAGGGAATATGCACGCTCTGCCACAGCTACGAGGAAGTCGGTATGTTCACTGCTGAAATCAAAGGAACTGTTCAAGGGACATTTACACAACGAGGAAATTATATTTGTCAAGATAGCGAAGCATGTAATCAAAATTTGCTTACCTTAGAGCGGCTTCATGATTTTATGTTAAGGCTTAGTAAATAACATGCGCCTAATAAGAAGAATACAAAAAGAGAAGGTTCAGCCTCTATACTTTTGGTGAGACTGAGCCTTCTTTGTCTATCTGTTTTTCTCGATTGGATTGTCACGATAGCTAATCCAATCGCTCCAGCTGCCGGCATATAATTTTACATTTGGAAAACCTGCTGATTTTAAAGCTAAAACGTTAGGGCAAGCAGATACACCCGATCCGCAGTATACAATGATTTCAGCGTGAGAATCAATAGCTGAAAACATTTCCTTCCACTCTTTATCTGTTTTCCATAAACCTTCTGAAGTTAACACATCTTGCCAGAAAGAATGAATGGCGCCTGGGATATGTCCTGCTACAGGATCAATGGGTTCCTCTAAGCCGAGATATCTCTTTTTTTCACGAGAGTCGATAAGAACAACATTAGGGTTATGAAGATTCTCTTTTACGTATTCAACTCCTGCAAGTCCCCAATCTTGTTGCACGAAAGGTACAAACGTTTGAGGAGAACCTTCTGGTACGTTCTTCGTTGTTTCATATCCCGATTGCTTCCAGTTATTAAAACCTCCATTTAAAATTTGTACGTCTTCAATTCCTATATATCGCAGTAGCCACCATGCTCTTGAAGCCATCATTCCGTTTTGTTCATCATAAACGACGACTTTTGAATCAACATTAATTCCTAAATTGCCCAGCTTCTGAGCTAGCTTTTGAACGTCAGGCAGCGGGTGTCTTCCTCCGTGCAAAGTAGCCACAGAAGACAGATCTTTTTCTAAATCCAAATAATGAGCATCCGGGAGGTGCTCATTTTGATAAGCGCTTGCGCCTGCCTCAGAATTCCCAAGGGTAAATCGGCAGTCAAGCAACACAATGGAGTGTTGGGGTTGCTGTAATGCAGTATGTAAGTCAGCTGGTGAAATAATAGTATTCATAACATTCACATCCTTTTACCAAAATTCTAGTTGAAATAACTAAAAATGAAAAGCGTTATATATAAATTACGGCAAAGCCATTTTGTTTTCCTTCAATTATTCCCCATAGAATAATTGACCATTTTAACGCTTATCTGATGCAGAGCGAAATGCTCCTGTGCTACAGTTATAATAAGAGTTACATAGTGTAAGTCAAATGCTCAGCGTAATGTCATACCTACTATTGATGAGAAGGAGAGAGAAAGATGCAAACAAATGAAAAAAAAGAATTTAAACTGATCGCACTAGATATGGATGGAACGCTGCTGAACAATCAGCAAGAAATTTCTACAGAAAATCGTCAGGCCATTGCTAAAGCCCAAGAACAAGGTGTTCATGTGGTGCTCAGCACGGGGCGATCTCTTTTAACATGCCGTGAATATGCGCAGTCTCTACAGCTATCTTCTTACCTTATTACAGTGAACGGAAGTGAAATTTGGGATGAATCTGGAGAGCTTGTAGAACGAAAGTTAATTGATGCTTCTTCCATCGAGAAGATGTGGAATTTAACGCAAGAGCATAAGCTTAACTTTTGGGCTGTGACTACGGATAAAGTGTGGAGAGACGAATTTCCAGAAGATATTGCCTCACAGGAATGGCTGAAGTTTGGCTACGATATTCCAGATGATGCTTTACGAGAAGAAGTGCTGAAACAAATAGCAGGCATTTCAGATTTTGAAATTAGCAACTCTAGTTTAACGAATCTAGAAATTAATGCACTTGGTATCAATAAAGCAAAAGGGATTATGACCGTATGTGAACGTTTGGGCATTTCAATGGATGAAGTCATTGCTATGGGAGACAGCTTAAACGATATGGCTATGATTGAAGCGGCAGGATGTGGAATTGCCATGGGAAATGCTCAGGAAGCTGTAAAAGAAGCAGCGGACTGGGTGACAGATACAAATGTCAATAACGGAGTAGCGAAGGCTATCAGCCACTGGGTGCTGAAATAACAGCAGCTCTACATGTTGCACCACTTAACTGCTTCCCGCATAAACTGATACTGGATGCCTCCCTTAGAGTTCGTCTTATACGTATATATAAGGAGAAGCCATCTAGTTAAGGAGTGGGGAGTATGAGTGATTTATCATTAGACAAGCTGTTACAAAAAGCAGAAAATAAGTTGCAAGATGTACATGAAATAGTGCAAGAAAAAGCGTACGATCTCATTGGGCAAGCATATAAAGAAAGCATATTTGTTAGTATCACTGAAGGATTTAGATCGATAGAGCATCAGCACAGACTATATTCACAAGGCCGAACAACACCAGGAAGTATTGTGACTAATGCCAAAGGCGGCTATTCTTATCATAACTATGGACTAGCTTTTGACATTGCGCTGCTTGATAACGACGGAAAAGTTGACTGGACCATTGATCGAAGATGGAACAAAGCGGGAGAGATAGGAAAAAGGATTGGGTTGGAATGGGGAGGAGATTGGACAAGCTTAAAAGATTACCCTCATTTTCAATATACATTCGGTTTATCTTTGTCGGAGCTTCGAAGTGGAAAAGTACCTAAAACACAGACGCCAAAGGCTTCAAGCATGTTAATTAAATACGGAGATCGAGGAAATCACGTACAGTTAATTCAGCGTATGCTTATTCACTTAGGTTATTCTCTTTTTGGAGGCGCAGACGGTATATTCGGGTCTTCCACTTTCAAAGCGGTAAAAGATTTTCAACAAGCACTTTATCTGCAGGTAGATGGAATAGTTGGACCGAAGACACTCGAAAAACTCTACAATAATTTTAATAAAACTATGTTCTAAATAACCATAAAAAACCGATAACGAGAAAAGGAAGAAAAGAGATGGATGGAAATCGTCTCCTTTCTTCCTTTTCTGTAGTTATAGTAGAAAAACTGAAATTTATAAAGAAATAAAAAAGATTTTCTAAGCGTAAGAAACGTTCACGTGATCTAACTGGATAACATTGCTCAACAACACGATATCTTTATATATTTCACTTTTTACAGAGGCGTTTGAACAGTTTTGATAGTCTTTCAACAAGCGGCCAAGTTCTTTAATAAATAACAACGTCTCTTGTTCATTAATCATAGTCAAAACTCCTTGTTTAGAAATGAATCCAGGTCATTATATAGGAATTCTATCATATCTATACGCACCTGTTGACAAAAAAAGTTCGTCAATTTTTTTGTATGAAGAAGAAATTTAGGGATATGTGGAATACGTTCGACTCTCTCATTTTATCTATATGCAGCTTGTCTAAAAATATGAGAGTAGTTATAGTAATATTTACTCCTAATCATGCAACTTAAAACCTATTTTAGAGGTTATCCGTAAATTCCCTCTATTGTAGAGCGATGGAACAAAAAAAGAATGCCTCTTTTTGTATCTTTAGTATGATAACGTTTTGAAGAAATAAGACATATTTTTGAGTTTTAAGATGGATTTGGATTAGATCTTTTGACACGCTCTTTTTGTAGGAGAGGCATATTTACTTTCTATCAATGGAAATCGTAAAGCGCCAAAGAGTTTCTAAATCAGAAACTCTTTGGCGCTTAATTTTTTGGATAGGGGATGTGCAAAAGTTCTGGGACGGTCACAAAATGATATCCTTCTTGCTTAAGTCTAGGAATGATGGTATCCAGTGACTTTGCGGTGTTGGAAAGGTCCATGGTCCAATGGCCGCCGTCGTGCATCAAAACAATTGTTCCGGCGTGCATGTTCTTAAATACATTATTGGTAATTTCCGTTTCCGGGATTTGCTTCCAGTCCAATGAGTCAGAAGACCAGTTAATCGCATAGACATTTTCATTTGGCAGCTCGTTGATCATTTCTTGTGTTAAATTTCCATACGGAGGACGAAACAGCTGCGTTTCAAAACCGGTAATGTTTTTAATAATAGCCTGAGTTTTGGCAATTTCCCAGTGAAACTTTTCAGTAGATTCTTTTAGTAAATTGGGGTGCCAATAGGTATGAATCCCAACGGCATGACCTTCAGCTACCATTCTTTTCACCAGCTCAGGATGTTCGTGAGCTTTTGCCCCGATAAGAAAAAAGGTTGCTTTAATACCATGCTTTTTCAACTGATCCAATACATGTGGAGTAAAGCGAGGATCCGGTCCATCATCAAATGTTAGGGCGGTTTGCTTTAGTTGGTTATTACCTTGATAAAGCAAACGGTCACGCACTTCTACATTTTTTACTTGTTCCGCTTTACATAGTGCAGCAAGGGCTCCATTAAATAAGAAGCACAGTGTGAAAAGCAGTATGCTAATTCTTCGTATCATGTACATGCACGCTCCTTTCTAGGGCAAAGTATAACGTTATGATACCCGATTAAAAATTTTGTATGAAGCTGAATTTCCCTTTTGTGTCAAAACGTATGATATGCATGAAACAGCGCACTATAATAAACAGTTACTATTAGGTGAAGAAAGGAAAAAGCAGATGAAAAAAATAATGATTGCCGTAGCATTGATTTTTTCGCTAAGTTTATCTCCCTTAGCTGAATATATTTCCTATCACGATGACTATAACGTAAGTGCAAGGTCGTACCGGTCAGGGAAGCGGTCGTTTAATAGACAGCCAAGTGTTAGGCAAAATGAGCCGAGGTCTAATTTTTCAAACCGCAGAAATGGAACTGTAAATCGAGGGGTTACCCGTTCAAAACGAGGAGGGTTCGCTCGTGGACTGCTTTATGGCGGTCTAGCAGGGATGTTATTTGGCGGTTTGCTTGGTCATATGGGTGCACTGGGCGGGATTTTTGGGTTGTTAATTAACATTTTAGCTATTGTGCTTATAATTAATTTAATTCTGCGTTTATTCCGCCCTTCTCGTCGCGACAATAATTGGAGGTAGACCGTAATTGCTGTCATAAACTAATAAGAAAGCTCCATATAAATAAGAAAACGCTTTCTATAGTTAATCGAAAGGATGAAACGTATGTCAGCAAACAGACAGCGCAGCAAATACCTGGCGTTTTGCACAGAATGCGGTCTCCCAAACAGGTTAACATTGTTTCTTCTAAGACAGTACGTTGCGACAGACGAATATAGCGGATTTTACTGTGGGAATTGCGGAATTCGAAACGAATTTCCAGATTCGGTGATTGAATATATTAAAGAACTTTAAAAAAGCTGGGACAAAAAAATCCGAACGCGTTTGATTCTTGATGGAGAATCAAACGCGTTCGGATTTTTTCATTGGTAGGGTGAACGTAGGCTGTATGTAGGTGCTTCTAGCTGTTGATTGGAGGGTAGGGTGAAGACTTCTGGGGGAAAAGCGGAAGAGGTGAGACCCTGCAGGAGCAGCAGCGGCGAGGAGGCTCATCGGCCGCCCGCGGAAAGCAACGTCTTGTACGGAAATCAACAGTGGTGAAACAAGCGATCCATACTAGACCATTTATCTCGTTTGTTTGTCTGTAGATCGATTTTGTTATGTCTAAATCCCTTTATTTATTTGATAAAACTATGTTCTAAATGCAAATTAAAAAGAAAAACATAGCTGTGCACAAAGATAACTAAATACTTTTTTTCTTAAGGATAATCAATAAATTCCTCCCTTCAGGCTTGCTGATTAAGGGCAGTGTAAAACGATTTGTAAGAAGAGTAGGTATAATGAATAATTGTAAGACCTAACTAACATTTTTGATTGCAGAAAATCGATTGAACCATACTTTAGAAGGAAGCATATACTACATTAAAATTTTAGAAAACGGAGGAATTGACTAATGCCTGTTTCCGTCATTTTCAACCAAATAAATGTGGTAAGTATGGTTTCCAATTCAGTAATTGCTTCGGGTCAAAATAGCCAGCCAGATTGGAATTCCCAAGGTAAATTTAACTTAGGAAACGGATTTTCTGTAAATTCAGCTATACTGGGCAGTACGAATATCATTAATGATCAAGATGTTTGTGACATTCCAATTACCCAGCCGGAAAATATTAATCCTCAGCCAGTTTCTCAATTCTAGGGAAAAAGAAGATGAAAGAAGTTGAAAAAGTTGATTATAAAATTTACTAATCTTAATGTTACGTATATTTCTACTAATTCTGGTATTTTCACAGGGGAAAATACTCAATCAGATTGGCAAGTAAATTGGAAAAGTAATACAGGTTTTGGTGAAATAATCGGCTATAATAACTTTGCCTCTCAAATTGTAAATATCATTAACGATAATGACGTCGTTGATTCCTATTTTTCTGAAAATATAGATGTCAACAACGCCCCTGTTACACAAAGTTAAATGAGGAAAAACGGGTTCTGCAAATACCCGTTTAAGCACTCTATTAATTATTCTGTCAGAGTGGCGAGAATAGATTAGTAATAGAGTTAAACCATCTTTTATACAGATGGTTTTTTGCTAGCTTATTTTAGGATGTAATCGCAGCTATTAACATAGACTAAAAGGTAATGACAGGAATACTTTTATCGTAAATGGAGTAAGTATCATAGAAAAGACGTAAAAGCTCAAATGATTAAAGAGACGTTCAATTTGAGGTAAACAGATAAGAGTTTAGACATAAGATAATGTATTTTCAGTTTTATATTGAATGTGATGAAGCAAACTTCTGTCTGTGAGGTGTTGTCTATGGCTAATATTCACTATCATTCGATTAAAGTAAATAAAATTCAAAATAGTTCAGGCCTATTTTACGGCGTTAATATTCAATATAAGTGGAATCATAAAAGTCGAATTTCTGATGGTTTCGGAAAAGTAGTTGGTGATTCTAATAAAATTTTAAATAATACCACCATTGCAAAAATCCCTAAAAAGAATGATGAATAAAAACGTAGAGTCAATCCTCCTTTCTGACCTGTTCAAAAGAATCATTTATATCATCTTCACCAAGAACAAGATGTGTGTTATAGGATAGCTGATTATCATCTCCCAAAATTGTTCCAAAACCTGAATTACTGCTGCTGATCGTAGTTTCCCAATTTTGTTGCACATTCTTCCCTATAAAAACTCCTGCGTTGTTTTTAACCGCATTTACGGTGAGATCATCAAAAACGATCTGAGGAGAACGAAGATGTATTTTCATAATTCCTCCCGATACATATGAGACATTAATAGAAGTCATCTAATACACTATTATATGTTGTAGATGGGCTAAAAGTGTTAAATCAAATAAGGGGTCAAACTCTATGGATGAAAAGGTGCTGAATATACTCCAAAACATTGAAAAAAGGCTTACAGATTTAGAAAAAAACATGAATGAACTTTCAAAAAAAACGGTCCATTCTTTTCATTTAGATATAAAGAACGTTCAAACACTAAACTTGGACGAACTGTCTTATTATTTAGAGCACATTGATGTAAAAGAACTTAGTGGAACGTTGAATATTGGTAATACTTTTCCTTCGCAAACGAATCAATATCAAGCGCCAGGAAAGAAAGGTAAAAAAATAAAAAATGACTCTGATGTCAATCGAAAATCGGGTAGTCAGAATAATAAAGCAAAAAATAAAGAAAAGGGTCCTTCTGAAATATCAGTTAAAATTAATGAAAGAAGTGTCCCTTATACACTAACCCATATGGAAGAAATGAGGGAGCCTGATCAAGCTCTAGAATCAACTTTTAGCATAGGTGACATCCACATTGGCACAATTGAAGATGCTTCAGCTGTGAATTTTGGTAATAACTTTCCGACAAACTTCAGAAGTCATAAAAAAGTGAGTCAAGGATTTGGCAATATTTTAGGCAATCAAAATGACATTCATGACATCTTATCCTCTTTGGAAGAAAAAGATATATCAGAAGTATACAATGAAAGCCAAGACGGTAAGCCACCCCAGTGGCTGGACACAATGGTAGAAGAACAAACGAAGGAAATGGATGAAACAAAACTAAATGAAGATGAAAAGGGAGAATGAGCAATAGTATGTGAGTGTTGGATCTCAAAAGCCGTGTTGTTGATGCTGAATTTCTGAAAGAAAGCTTTAATTGCGGAATGAAGAAGAATTAGTAATAGAAAACCTGCTGCTCTAAACGAGCAGCAGGTTTTCTATTTTATTTCTCATTTGCTGCAGTTTTAACACAAAAAAGAGCATGCGTAATTTAATTGAATACTGGGACAGATCGGTTCTTTCATTCCCACAGATAAGGAGTCTCTTGGTAAACATAATAGTTCAACCAATTCATAAACAGCAGGTTGGCATGAGAACGCCATGTTTTTAAAGGATTTTTGTCAGGATCATTGTTTGGGAAATAGTGTTCCGGAAGCTTTGGTTCTAGCCCTTTTTCTGTATCTCGAAGAAATTCTTCTTGCAGTGTTTGAACGTCGTATTCTGGGTGTCCTGTAATGAAAACAAACTTTTCATCTTTAGACATCGCCATATAAACACCAGCTTCTTCAGAGTAGGAAAGAAGCTCAAGGTCAGGATGGTTTTTTACTTCATTCATGTCGACGTCGGTATGACGAGAATGAGGAGAATAAAAGACATCATCAAATCCTCGCAGCAGCTTAATCGGTTCTTCACTCGATACAACATGCGTAAATACACCCGTGCATTTATCAGAAAGAGGTCGCTTGTCAATGCCAAAGTGATGATAAAGTCCAGCTTGAGCTCCCCAACAGATATGAAGGGTAGAAGTCACATTTGTTTTACACCAATCCATAATTTCTTGAAGTTCTTTCCAGTAGTTTACTTCTTCAAATGGTATATGTTCTACAGGTGCTCCTGTAATAATCATTCCGTCATATTTTCGTTCTTTAATTTGTTCAAACGTTTTATAAAACTGATCTAGGTGATTTTTACTCGTTGTTTTGGCTTTATGACTTGCTGTGTAAAGAAGTGTAATATGCACTTGCAGCGGCGAGTTCCCGAGTAAACGTAATAATTGCGTTTCAGCTTTTTCTTTTTCCGGCATTAAGTTTAGGATAACAATATTAAGCGGGCGAATTTCTTGGTTAACCGCGCGTACGTCGTCCATAATGAAAATTCTCTCTTTTTCTAAAATTTCTTTTGCCGGAAGATCACGTGGAATATTAATAGGCAATAAAATTCCTCCTATTCGATTTCGAAGTAATGACGCGTATAAATGTTCTTTCTCACGTGAAAATGAGGTTCAACATTTATGTACAATATACTATTATAGGAATATACAGAATATTAAGCAATTGAATTTTGAAAAAAAAGAGCATTAATATGCGTAATGGCTAAAATGAAATGGTACAATAAGGTTAAACTGGAGCGTCGCTATGCTTTTTTTTGCTTGACTGAAACTCAGTGAAATTTACAGCGCAGTCGTTCCTGTATTCATTAAACTTCATATCTCCCCCAGAAAATGGATTTTATCCTTTTTTGATGAAGTGTTTGAAAAGAATTCTCAGCAGAAAAGGGGTTTTTATATGACAACTAAGAAGCAAATAAAAAGTGATTTGCAAATTGCACAAGAGGCAACCATTAAACCGATTAAAGAGATTGCCGAGCAGCTGGATATTTTAGAGGCCGAGCTAGAGCCGTACGGACATTATAAAGCCAAGCTTTCTTTGTCCGTTATGGAACGTTTACACACAAAACAAGATGGAAAAGTGATTTTAGTTACAGCTATTAATCCAACTCCAGCAGGAGAAGGGAAGTCGACAGTGACGGTCGGCTTAGCTCAGGCATTACATAGATTAGGTAAAAAAGCGATTGTCGCCATGCGTGAACCATCTCTTGGTCCGGTAATGGGAATTAAAGGAGGTGCCGCTGGCGGCGGTTATGCTCAAGTGCTTCCAATGGAGGATATTAACTTACACTTTACTGGAGACCTGCATGCCATCACAACAGCTAACAACGCGCTGGCGGCTATTTTAGATAACCATATACATCAAGGCAATGAATTGCGTATTGATACACGTAAAATCACGTGGAAACGAGTGGTTGATTTGAACGACCGCGCGCTGCGTCAGGTCGTCATTGGATTAGGTGGTCCGATGCAGGGTGTTCCTCGAGAAGATGGATTTGATATTACGGTGGCATCAGAAATTATGGCTATTTTCTGCTTAGCGTCAGATTTACAAGACTTGAAGCGTCGCTTAGCGTCTATTGTGGTAGCTTATAATATGGACAATGAGCCTGTAACGGTTGCAGACTTAGGTGCACAAGGAGCGCTTACTCTTCTTTTAAAAGATGCGATTAAACCAAACCTTGTACAGACGTTGGAACATACTCCAGCCCTCATTCACGGAGGTCCTTTTGCTAATATTGCCCACGGCTGCAATAGCGTCATTGCCACAAAAATGGCTGCAAAACTAGGCGACTATGTAGTAACAGAAGCGGGATTCGGGGCAGATTTGGGGGCGGAAAAATTCCTGAATATCAAAGCTCGTATGGCAGATATTAAACCAGAAACGGTGGTAATCGTTGCAACAATTCGCGCTTTGAAAATGCATGGGGGCGTTCCTAAAGAGCGTTTAAATGAAGAAAACATTGAGGCTTTAGAAGCGGGAATTGAAAATCTGGAAAAGCATATTGAAACGATTCAGGCATTCGGCGTTCCTTACGTTGTAGCCGTGAACCGTTTTGTGACGGACTCAAAAGGTGAAGTAGAAGCGCTTATGAATTGGTGTGCTTCAAAGAATGTTCCCGTTGCTTTAACAGAAGTATGGGAAAAAGGCGGAGAAGGCGGCGTCATGCTTGCTGAAAAAATTCTTGAAGTCATGAACGAGACAGAAAGTCAGTTTTCTCCTCTTTACGATGTGTCGGCTTCGATTCCAGAAAAAGTAGAAGCTATTGCTAGAACTGTATACGGAGCACAAGGCGTAGATTTTGCTCCAAAAGCGTTAAAGCAAATACAGCAATTTGAAGCAAACGGTTGGGATCATCTGCCGATCTGTATGGCCAAAACGCAGTATTCGTTAAGTGATGATCAGACGAAGCTTGGGCGACCAACTGATTTTAAGATTACGGTAAGGGAATTCCGTCCTTCACTCGGAGCTGGGTTTCTCGTGGCGCTAACAGGTTCAATTATGACAATGCCTGGCCTTCCAAAAAAACCTGCTGCGCTCAATATGGATATTGACGAGAATGGACATGCACTAGGGATTTTTTAAGAGAAGAGGCTGGGGTAAGAGTATTTTAGTTGAAGGAAAATCCGAACGATGAAGCAAGATTCTTGATGAAGAATCAAACTCGTTCGGATTTTTTCATAGCTATGGTAAAAAGAAGTTTCATGGGTGTAGTGGCTTCTAGATGTAAATTGGGTGGACTTAGTTGTGTCTCAATCTCTTTCTTGTAATATAAAACAAAATAACAGGTATGTTATGAATTAATTTGGCAAGAAAGAAGAAGAGCTGACTGTTTGTATTTTATAAAAAAGGAAGTAGTTGAAATGTTTGATCCGATTGTATTTGATAATTTAAAAGTTGTTGTAGAAGGAGAGATCTATGATCTTGACTTATCTGGGCAAGTATCTGTTACGAATCGCGAAGATTTTGTAGACTTAGCTCAGTTTACTCGAACGTACCGTATTTCTTTTCAACAGCATTTTTGCTGTACCGCGTCGCTAACTTTATCAACCGACTTAGACAACATTCATGCCGAATTAACGCCTTCCCGTGTAGAAAAACCAGGGTGTACAGTTTATATTCATTTTCAGCTAAAAAAACAAAAACCGTTTGAAGAAGCTGAGTTTCAAAACATACAGGAAATGTGTGAGCGGATCTGGGGAACAACAAGAGTTGTGAAGCAGCGTATTACTCATGAAATCGGAGGAAGCGAATACGAAAACAATATTGAGGTAACCTTTAACCGATTTATTTACGAAGACCAAGTAGGAGATTTAATCGAGATGATTGATTACATGCTGCAAACGACTGACCAGCTAAAGGTTCTTTACGACAAATCATAAGAGCGTTTCAGTTGTACTTCCGAAATAAAGTGAATTACAATAGGGAAAAGGAGGCGTTTTGATGAGCGTGTATGAATACTCGGCAAAAACAATTAAAGACGAAGACGTATCGCTATCTAACTATCAAGGTGACGTGCTGTTGATTGTGAATACAGCTAGCAAGTGCGGCTTCACCCCTCAATATAAAGATTTGCAGGCGCTGTATGAAGAAGAAAAAGAAAACGGTCTAACGGTTCTAGGTTTTCCTTGCAATCAGTTCGGTGGTCAAGAGCCAGGAAGTTCAAATGATATTGAACAATTTTGCGAGTTAAACTATGGCGTTTCGTTTCCGATGTTTGCAAAAGTAGATGTAAAAGGGGAGCATGCACACCCGTTATTTACATACTTAACAGAACAAGCACCGGGCCTACTAGGTTCCAAAGGGATAAAGTGGAATTTCACAAAGTTTTTAGTGAATCGTCAAGGTGAAGTCGTGAAGAGATACGCACCTCAAACTGCACCAAAAGATATTCAAAAAGATATAAAAGAATTGCTGTAAAAGCAGGTGGATCTCCATCTGTTTTTTATTTTTAAGCAAGGGTTTTCAAACGGTGATCCGCTGTCAGTGAGACGAGCGCCTCACTTTGTGCTAAAATAATGGTGGATATAATTGAGGTGAGCAAATGAATAAAATAGTGGAAACGGAAAAGTGGGTTCAAGCAAAGCTTGCGCATGACACAACGGGTCATGACTGGCAGCATATCGATCGCGTGCGTCGGAATGCAGTGCTTTTATATAAAAAAGAAGGCGGCAATCGGGAAGTTATCGAACTAGCCGCACTTTTACACGATGTTGTAGATGATAAGCTAGTCGAAGATGTTGAAAAGGCGTACGAAGAAGTGTGGGAGTGGCTGAAGAGTCATCAGGTAGAAGAAGAGAACTGCAAGCATATCGTTCACATTTTACAAACGATGTCATTTAAAGGCGGAAACCGTCCGACTATGGCTACGCTTGAAGGTCAAATTGTTCAAGATGCAGATCGTTTAGATGCGATCGGTGCAATTGGTATCGCACGTACGTTTATGTATGCAGGTGCTAAAGGCACGGCTTTGTATGATGAAAACATTGCTGTACGAAGTGAGATGACGGAAGAAGAATACAGACACGGGAAATCAACGGCTATTGCACATTTTTATGAAAAGTTATTAAAGCTCACTGCGTTAATGAATACTCAAACAGCACGGTCTCTAGCGCAAGAGCGACATACATATATGAAAGAATTTTTAGTTCAATTTAAGAAAGAGTGGAATTATCATTATGAAAATGCTGACTGTTGAAAACTTAACAAAAACGTATGGAGAAAAAGAGCTGTTTCATCAACTAACATTTACCATTACGGAAAATGAGCGAATCGGCTTAATCGGTGTAAACGGAACAGGGAAATCAACGCTTCTTAAAATTATCGCAGGTTTAGAGATCGGAGACGAAGGAGATATTGTTCATGCTAAAGACTACAGCGTGACATATTTACCGCAGCATCCGGATTTTGATGAAGACTTAACGGTTCTGGAGCAAGTTTTCAGCGGAGATACGCCTCTTCTTAACTTATTAAAAAACTATGAGCTAGCTCTGTATGCGTTAGAGCAAGACTCTGCAAACGAAAAAAATCAGCAAACATTGTATGATTTACAGCAGAAAATGGATGCGATGAACGCGTGGGAAGCCAATTCTAACGCACAGTCAATTTTGACGAAGCTTGGAATTTCAAATATGAGTGCAAAAATTGGTGAGCTTTCAGGTGGACAGAAAAAGCGCGTCTCCATTGCGCAAAGCCTAATTCAAACACCTGATTTACTGATCTTAGATGAGCCGACTAACCACTTAGATTATGAGACCGTTAAATGGCTCGAAGAATATTTATCCAAATATCAAGGAGCCGTGCTGCTTGTTACTCATGATCGCTATTTCTTGGATGCTGTTACAAACCGGATTTTTGAATTAGACGGTGGAAATTTATATAGCTATAAAGGAAACTATGCTGCTTTTCTAGAAGGAAAAGCGATTCGAGAAGAGCAGGAAAAAGCAACTCAAGCAAAATTAAGCAACTTATACCGCAATGAATTGGCTTGGATTCGCAGAGGAGCAAAAGCGCGTACGACTAAGCAAAAAGCGCGTATTCAGCGATTTGATGAATTAGAAGGGAAAATCGATTCCTCTGAAAAAGAATCACTGGATTTAAGTTTAGCAGGCAGTCGCCTTGGGAAAAAAGTGTTTGAATTAAAAGATGTGTCTAAGACGTATGAAAATAAAATCATTCTTTCAGATTTTACGCACATCGTAAAAAAACAAGATCGAATTGGAATTGTCGGGAAAAATGGAAGCGGAAAGTCTACCCTGTTGAATATGATTGCAGGACGCATTGAGCCGGACAGCGGTGAAATTGACAGAGGACAAACGGTTAAAGTTGCTTACTATACCCAAGAAAGCGATGATATGGACTTGAATCAACGCATGCTTGATTATATTAAAGAATCGGCAGAAGTTGTGCATACGACGGATGGGAAGATGATCTCTGCGTCGCAAATGCTTGAGAGATTTCTATTTCCTTCACATACGCACGGAACACCGATTCAAAAATTGTCCGGGGGAGAGCGCCGTCGTTTATACTTATTGAAATTATTAATGACATCGCCAAATGTTTTGCTTCTAGATGAGCCGACTAATGATTTGGATACTCAAACGCTAACGGTGCTTGAAGACTACCTCGAAGAATTTCCAGGTGTTGTTATCACTGTATCGCATGATCGCTATTTCTTGGATAAAGTAGCAGATTACTTACTAGTTTTTGAAGGAGAAGGAAACATTTCGATTTATTTTGGCGCTTATACAGATCAATTGGAAGAAGCGATGAAGAAGAAGCAGGCAATGGTTCAGCAGGCTAAAGTGAAAGAAGAAAAGCCAAAACAGCCGGAGAAAACAAAAAAGCGTCGCTTAACGTATAAAGAACAAAAAGAATGGGAAGAAATCGAAGATAATATTGCAGCAAAAGAAGAAGAAATTGACCGCTTAACAAGTGAAATTGAACAGGTGGGCAGCGATTATACAAAAGCGCATAACCTATCGTTAGAACAAGAAAAAGCAAATGAAGAATTAAGTGCACTTCTTGATCGCTGGGCAGAGCTTTCAGAGCTGATTGAAGAAATTGAAAACGCGTAAACAAGTCGTTAGACTGAGTATAAAGCACATGCTACAATTTTAATGAGAGGAGTACGATACGATATGAACATTAAATCAATTGAGCCAACGCCAAGTCCGAATACAATGAAAATTAATTTAGACGAAGTGCTATCAGGCGGAAAAAGCAATAACTATACGGAAAAAAATGCTGAAGCAGCTCCTGAAGTTGTTCAAGACATCTTGAAAGTAGAAGGGGTAAAAGGAGTCTACCACGTAGCGGACTTCTTGGCAGTAGAGCGAAATGCCAAATATGACTGGAAGCAAATTTTGCCGCAAGTTCGTGCAGCGTTTGGTGAAGATTTGCAAAGCAGCAGTGAACAGCACAAAATGAATGAGCATTTTGGTGAGGTCAATGTGTCAGTTCAAATGTTCAAAAATGTACCGATGCAAGTCAAGCTAACGGACGGAAATGAAGAAAAGCGCTTTGGTCTGCCCGAGCGATTCGCAAAAGCGGTAGCAGAACTTCAACGTTTTTCAGATAATGTGGTATTAGAACGGAAATGGAAAGAACAAGGCGTTCGTTACGGAGAGTTAGCTGCTATCGGAGACGAAGTAGTAGAAGAGTTAGCAGCAGCATATCCCCAAGAAAGATTAACTCGCCTTGTGGCTAATGCACAAGAAGAAAAAGAAGGCGGAAAAGCTGTACAGCCGCGTAAAACCTATAAAGTTACAGAAGAAATGCTAGAAGACAACGATTGGTCAGTGCGCTATGCCCATTTAGAACAAATGGATCCAACAGAAGCTGATTTAGACGTTTTAAATAAAGCGCTTGATGATGAAAAAGCATCTATTCGCCGCTTAGCTACAGTCTACTTAGGAATGATTGAATCAAAAGCGGTACTGCCTTACTTATACAAAGCATTAAAAGATAAATCAGTCACTGTGCGCCGTACTGCTGGAGACTGCATGTCAGATTTAGGTTTTGAAGAAGGTATTCCGGCAATGTGTGAAGCTCTTGGTGATAAAAACAAGCTTGTTCGCTGGCGTGCAGCTATGTATTTATACGAGGTAGGGGACGAGACGGCTCTTCCTGCATTAAAAGCAGCAGAGAATGATAAAGAATTTGAGGTAGATTTACAAATCAAGCTAGCAATTGAACGTATCGAAGGCGGAGAAGAAGCAAAAGGTTCTGTTTGGAAACAAATGACGGAAAGCAGAAAAGCATAAAAAAAAGATCATTCATCTGAATGATCTTTTTTTTACGACTGTTTTGCAGCGGGAGTTGGAAACTGCATAGGCTGCATGGTGTTATCAATTTTAATAGGCTGATAGCCCGACTGCTTTAAGTAAGTCAAAATAGCAGGAAGGGATTGTGCCGTAAAGGATTTATCATGAAATAAAATGACTGGTGTTCTTCCATTGGAGTTAACCCCTTGAATATGAGGTTCAAGCCCCTGAATAATTCTAGGTGCAGAACGAAGTGCCCAGTCTTCGCTGTCTACATTCCAGTCCCATAATTTAAAGTGGCTTAGCAACTCTGTACGGTGAGGCTCTTTTAAATAGGGAACGCTGCCGTAAGGAACGCGGATTAACTTACTGTCGACACCGGTTACTTTTTTAACGGTCGCTTGACACTCCTGCATTTCTTTTAACGCGGCGCCGTCTTCACTATACATGACATGAATATCATGAGAGACGCCGTGACAGCCGATGGCATGTCCTTCCTGTGCTACTTTTTTAGCAATTTCAGGGTGAACGTCAATTTGATGCTTTAACATAAAGAAAGTTGCTTTTACGTTATATTGACGCAAAGCATCTAAAATATGAAGAGTATCAGGTGTTGGACCATCGTCAAACGTAAGGTAAACAGGCTGTGTAAGAGCTTGATTTTGATTGTTTACCGTATTTCCTACATACATATTATGATGAAGTGTATTAAGCAGCTTCTCAGGCTGTGCTGAAGATGCAGCTTCTTTCAGCGGCAACGCAGTAGATGCTAATACTTGCTGAGATGCAGCGGATTCACTTCCTTTGGCTTCTGTAATAAAAAACAAAGAAGCGACGATCACTAACACTAAAGACAAAAATGCATAAAATCGTTTGTTTGGCTTAAATCGTTTGTTCGGTTTAAATCGCTGGTTCAATTTGAAAATCCTTTCTACTAAACTACTATTTACTACTATAGTACAAAAAATGGAATATTAATAGTAAAAATCGACATTTTTATGGAAAAAAATTAGATGATATGACCCGGTTTTAATCTTTTTTTGTCAAATGGAAAAGGAGAACGGGACAACGATAAGGATTTGAAGAGTGAGTAGCTAGATTTTTCCTGGTTTTTATAGTATGCTTTTAGCGTGAATGATTGTTAGGAGGAATGTTAATATGTCAATGGCATATGAAGAATATATGCGTCAGTTAGTTAAACCAATGCGTCAAGAATTAACTCAAGCTGGTTATGAAGAATTAACAACAGAGGAAGCCGTAGTTGATTTTATGGAAAACGTAGAAGGAACAACTTTTGTTGTCGTTAATTCAGTTTGTGGATGCGCTGCTGGTTTAGCACGTCCTGCAGCAACGCAAGCGTACTTACAGTCTGAGCAAAAACCAGATCAAGTGGTAACTGTTTTTGCTGGCCAAGAT
This sequence comes from Priestia sp. YIM B13552, assembly GCF_042787775.1. Classification (NCBI taxonomy): domain Bacteria; kingdom Bacillati; phylum Bacillota; class Bacilli; order Caryophanales; family Bacillaceae; genus Priestia; species Priestia sp. YIM B13552. The sequence continues at coordinate 833,768 of NZ_JBHZOU010000003.1, read as the reverse complement.
AAGGAAGCAACAGCTAAAATGCGTGAATATTTTGGGGACATTGAGCCTTCATCACCGTCTATGGCGCTTTTAAAAGGAAAAGAAGTCGTTCATTTTATTCCTCGACATGAAATTGAAGGTCAGCCGTTAGAAGTTATTTTTGAAAATATTTTAAATGGCTTTAAGCAGCACTGTTCATAAAATGTCCTGCTTTTGTCACATCTAGTATATAGATTTTTAGAGAAAAATCGCATATACTTTATAAGAAAAAGGATGTCTATCGGCATCCTTTTTCTTTATGTAAATAGCCAAACAGTGTAGGGGGAGTTATGAAAGTGATTGTTACGACTGCTGGTCGAACAAATGAACAGATGACTGTAAAAGCCAAACAAGTAGCCGCTGATTTAAGTATACCTTTTGTAGTAAGAGAGAAGAAATCCGTTGCAGATCTTCAAAATCTTCAAGCTGCAGACGTGCTGGTTGTCGGTAAGAATAGAGTAGAATTGCATGTCCAAAATGAAGAGGAACCTATTTTTTTTCATCCAAATTCCGCTATGTTTAGAGTAAAGAGATGGCTGCGAGGAGAACGTGATCCGTTTATTGAAGCTGCTGGTTTAGAAAAAGGAATGAGCGTGCTTGACTGTACACTTGGTCTTGCATCGGATAGTATGATGGCGAGCGCAGCGGTAGGGAAAAGCGGGAAAGTTGTCGGACTAGAAGGCAACCGCTATGTAGCTTATTTAGTCAAACAAGGACTTTTAAATTGGGAAAGTGACGTACAAGAGTTGAACGATGCAATGAAGCGTATAAACGTGGTTCATCAAAATTTTGAATCGTTTTTGGCGTGTTGTGAAGATAATTCTTTTGATGTTGTCTACTTTGATCCTATGTTTCAAGAGCAAATTGATGAATCGAATGGAATTAACGGTATTAAAGCAATAGCACTGTATACTACGCTGACGCCAATGGCTATACAAGAAGCAAAAAGAGTAGCCAAACAAAAGATCGTGCTAAAAGATCATTGGAAAAGCAGTCGTTTTGAAGAACATGGATTTACCGTACAAAAACGAAAAACATCAAAATTTCATTACGGGACAATTGATATACAATAATAAACAAAAAAGTAAAATGAATCCCGATCATTGAAAAGACTTCCAAAACCTTTTAGGAATTAAAAAGTTTTGGAAGTTTTTTTTATGAATTTCATCTAAAGTTCATAAAAGTATGATATATTTTTGAACATAAAAATACTTTTGTGTTTAAGCATCCAGCAAAAAAGGAATATCTTGTATAGGTTTCCGCTCGGTGTGACAACCTCAAATAGAAGAAGGAAGGTGCTAACTAAAAAGTCTTCGAATGCCCGTAGGCAGCATAAATGAATAAGCAAATATAGGTAAAAAATTAATAAGTATGTTACAATACCTAGTGAGTTATAACAATGAATTTTACGATATGAAAAGACCATATGGGAAAAGATAAGAAAGGAAAGATACGAATGCCTAGATGGATAAAAAGAATGCTAATTGTATTTATTACAGTATTTACATTTGGGCTTGTCACTCCACCAGAATATTTATACGTTGATGATGCAAAAGCGGACAAGCAACATAAAGCAGGGTATGTAAGAGAAACAACTCCTGTCACAGCTGTTATAGAAGATATTCATTTGCCATATGAAGAACCAAAATATGAAGACGTTTCATCATTTGTTACGTATGCAATGGAATCAGCTGAAAAACAGTCAGTGGAAAAATTCGGAACAAAAATTGGACCTGTCATTGAAGATGAATTTCGTCTAGCAGTGTTACCTAAAATTGAAGAAGTGCTGACCGACATTGGCACTGAACGTGAACAGTCGATTCAGAATCTCGAGATAAGCGAGCACCCTGCTGCTGGCTACGGTGAAAAGATTTTCCATGTATATGACCGGGAAACCGGTCAGGACTTAATACGATTTCATGTACGGCGTGAAAATCCTCCAAAAGATGGATACTGGTTTAATTTTCACTATCATGCGGCTGCAGATAATTTTCAGAAGCATTATGATTTAGGGAAAATTTATTGGAACCGAAACATGCCGCCTAAATGGTTTAGCTGATAATAGACACAACATTCTGCGATTTCGAAATGTTAGCTTTTTTAAGCTAGCATTTTTTTACGTCTAAAACCGTTATGGTCTAAATAAGCTGAAACATTAGCACAATGATAAAAAAATCGTTTATAATGAAGTCAGACTTCTTACCATAGAATAGGGAGAAGGAACGAATAGATGTTGGAGGTAACATAATGAAACAATTTACGGAAGAAAAACAATTTCGCGAACAAATTAAGAACGAAACACTAAGCGTTGGGATTTTTACGACAACGTGGTGTCCTGATTGCAAACGTTTGGATATGTTCATTGATGAAATCGTTGACGAAAATACAGATAAAGCATGGTTTAAAATTGATAAGGATGAGTTTGAAGAACTTTCTGCTGAAAACAATGTAATGGGTATTCCTTCTCTTCTTGTATATAAAAACGGTGAAAAAATTGCACACTTGCACAGTGCAAATGCTAAAACGCCTGAAGCGGTCCGTGAATTTTTAGCAACTCTTTAATTCCTTAAGCTGCGAGAGCATTCTCGCAGCTTTTTTTGTGAGAATGGCTATTTCCATTTTTCCATGAGTGGGGTATACTAGGACAAGTGAATAATCGTAAAGCAATAAGGTCTCAATTTAAAGATTGAGTGAAAAGGGAAGTCTGGTGAAAAACCAGCGCGGTCCCGCCACTGTAAGCGCTCTGTGCGTAAGTCAGGAGACCTGCCTTATTGTTAGCTGTGAAACCTTCGAGGAAGGGTGAAGCAGGGTAATGAACATACATATCAAGTATAGTGAACGGATTCTTTTCCTGCTTATCTTGACGTTACCTGCTTTGCTTTCAATTGAAAGTAAAGCTTTTTTATTTTGAAGCTGCCTGCGAGCAGTATACATAGTCAAAGCGGAAAAACGGGATAGCGCTGCTTTTTGCATGATCATTTGCTTTTTCTTTAACGTGGAGGTTTCGTATTCACAATGAACAATATATAGGGGGAGTATTTAGATGAAAAAATGGCTTTCGTATTCCATTATTGCACTGTTAGTCATCGTACTTGCTGCATGCGGTGCAGGCAACCAAAGCAACAGTGATAAAAAAACGAAGCAAGATACGAAACAAACGTCACAAGCTGCATTTCCAGTGAAGGTAAAAGACGCGCGTGATAAAGAAATCACGTTGAAAAAACAGCCTAAGAAAATTGTTTCCTTAATGCCAAGTAATACGGAGATTGTATATGCCCTTGGCCTTGAAAAAAAATTAGTCGGTGTTACAAGCAACGATGATTATCCTAAAAGCGTAAAGAAAAAAGCGCAGGTAGGAGATATGAACGTTAATGCGGAAAAAGTTATTGCTTTAAATCCTGATTTAGTGCTGGCACACGCTTCAAGTATGGGCGTTTCGGATGAAGTATTTAAACAAATTGAAAGTGCGGGTATTCCGGTATTTGTTGTAAAAGATTCAACAACGTTTGATACGGTTTATGATTCTATTACGCAAATCGGTAAATTAACAGGTAAAACAAAAGAAGCTAATCAAACAATTAAAGACATGAAAGAAAAAGTAGCTTCAATTGAGAAAAAAGCAAAAACGATTTCAAAAGAAGATCGTAAAAAAGTATGGATAGAGGTATCAGGAGCTCCTGAGATTTATACAACAGGAAAAGGTACGTTCATGAACGAAATGCTTACTATGATCGGTGCGGATAACGTAGCAGCTAGTGAAAAGGGTTGGGTTAAGTTTTCTGAAGAGCAAGTTGTTAAGTTAAACCCTGACGTTATTATCGCAACGTATGATGCAGACAAAAATGAGATTATGAAGCGTCCCGCTTGGAGCAGCATGACTGCTGTAAAAGAGGGTAACATCGAGAAGGTTGATCAAAACAAAATCAATCGCTTAGGACCTCGTATTGTAGATGGCTTAGAGGACTTAGCAAAAGCAGTATACCCTGAGGTGTACAATAAATAAGAAGAGGGACCATATTCCAGTTCGAATTGAAAAGGGGATTGGTCCCTTTTCACATCTTAAAATTGAAGAACGGCCTGAGCTTTTAATCATGAAAACCGAGACTTCTTATAAAACATACAGCTCAGGGGTTTTAGGAACAGGCATTACGGAAACGGACACCTTTTACAATCGATTTGTTCACAAAGACTATTATTCAGATACTCCTTCTTTGGAGTATGAGCAATATTTGATGAAAGAAAATGTGCGCCATGAGCAAATCGTAGGGTTGATGACAGCCGTTTGGTTAAAAGAAAGAGCGGTTTACTGTTATGAAGGCTACGGAGTAAGAGTAGCTTCCGTGATAACGGCTGGAGTAGGAAACGCAGTAGATATTACAGCTGATGAAGCTGTCCCGTTCTATTCCTCTCCCGGTACAATTAATATGTTTTTTTTCGTGGAAGGTACGCTTACGGATGCAGCGTTTTTACAGCTTTTTATCGCGGCCACAGAAGCTAAAACAAAAACGCTGTCACAGCTGGGTGTCATAGATCCGGCTACAAAGACGATTGCTACGGGAACATCTACGGACAGCATCTCAGTTGCAGCGTCTCAGCAAGGAGCATTATATGAATATGCAGGCTCTATGACCGCTTTAGGGCAAGCGGTAGCCAAGCTGGTGAAAATAAGCTTAGAGCAGGGACTTAAGGGAAAGAGGTGAAGAAATGAGTATTACACAAGCGATAATTGCACACATGACGGCCATGACGATTGCTTTACTAATTGACCGAATTATAGGTGACCCCGAAAATTGGCCGCATCCCGTTCGCTGGTTTGGCAAATGGATTTATTGGATGGATTCCAGATTAAATACAGGTGCAGGAAAACGATTCAAAGGATTGCTTCTTGTGATAAGTATGGCTGTGCTCGCAGGAGTTGTTCCCTTTTTGTTCCTCCATGCTTTGTACGGAGTTCATTTTATAGCAGGTGTTTTAGTAGAGGGCGTAATGATTGCGACTACTATATCCACTCGTTCTTTAAGCGAAGCTGCCTATAAGGTACAAAAGCCGCTTCAGCTAGGAGATATGGAGAAAGCTAGATATGAAGTAAGTATGATTGTGGGACGAGATACAGATCGTTTGTCAGAAGGAGAAATTGCCAGAGCGACGGTAGAGACCGTGGCTGAAAATACAAGTGATGGTATTACAGCTCCGCTTTTTTATGCATTTATAGGAGGAGGAGCCCTAGCATTTTTTTACCGGGCTATTAACACATGTGATTCGATGGTTGGGTACAAAAATGACCGCTACTTTCTGTTCGGCTACTTTAGTGCAAAAACCGATGACGTATTAAACTATATTCCAAGTCGGTTAACTGCAGTGGTGATGACGGCTGTTAATGTAGCAAAAAGCCAGTATTCTCTTGGGCATGTAACGAGTTTGATTAAGCGTGATGCTAAGAAGCATCCAAGTCCAAATAGCGGATACGGGGAAAGCGCAGTGGCGGCTCTGTTAGGTATTCAACTCGGCGGACTTAATACATATAAAGGCATAGAATCTAATCGTGCAAAAATGGGTGAACCACTCATTCCCCTGCAAGCCGGTCATATTGAACAAGCTGTTTTCATTATGAAAAGGACGGTCTATGCTACGTGGTTATTATATTTTTTGTTAGGAGGAGTTATGAGTGCTATTACCTACACATGGAGCTAATCCTACTGTCTTTTTAAAAGCAATAGGGGCCGAGAATTTGTCGCATATAAAAGACTTTAGCGTGAACACAAATCCTTTAGGGGCTCCCCTTGTGCTTCACGAAAAGTGGAACGAATTCAAGGATGCAGCGTTTAGTTATCCTGATCCTCAAGTAACGAAGCTGAAAAATAAACTTGCAGCTCATCATCATGTTTCAGCTGCTCAAGTGTTGCCTACAAATGGTGCCGCTGAAGCGTTTTTCCTTATTGCTTCGTTATTTTCAGGAGAGAAAGCAGGGATTGTACAGCCGACTTTCGTTGAATATGAACAGGCAAGTAAAGCTTATGGATGTGAAGTGACATACATTCCTTTAGCTGAAGAAAATGGCTGGAGCTGGGATATAGAGTTGATTATGAGCATTCTTCCGGACATAAAAGTACTGTGGATTTGCCATCCAAATAATCCAACGGGCGTTATGTATAGTCATGAGGAATGGATGAAAGTAGTAAAAGCTGCTGCTCATCATGGTACATACTTAATGATTGATGAGGCATTTATTGATTTTGTCGAATATCAGCCTTCATTTGATTCTCTTATTCTGGATTATGAACATATCATTGTTGTGCGTTCCATGACAAAGATGTTTAATATTGCCGGGCTTCGTCTTGGCTATATTTTGGCAAATGAAAAAATCATCAGCAAGATGTCTAAAAAGCAGCCTCCTTGGAGTGTAAATGGATTGTCGCAGCAAGTAGGCATGATATGTGTGGATGAAAAAGATTTTGTAAAAGAAACCGTACATTATATTAAACAAGAACGGGAACGGATCTTGAGTCAACTAAAAGAATGGGGGCTTTTGGTTTCTCCTTCTCAGACAAACTATTATCTTTGCAGTGTTCCGTCTTCTATTAAAACGCGCGAATGGCTTGTCTATTTAGCAAGCCATGGCGTGGTAGCTCGTCATACTGAAAACTTCCCATTTTTAAATGGCCGCTATATCCGTTTGGCTGTGAAAACGAAAGAAGAAAATGACTATTTACTTAACGTAATCAAACAAGGACTTGATGAAATATGATCATCTTTATTAGCGGAGGCGTTCGAAGCGGAAAATCACGTGCAGCGGAGAATATGGTTCAAACTTTTTGTACAAAGCGTGCTGTTTATATTGCCACAAGCAGGCAAACAGATAAGGAAATGCAAAAACGCATCCAGCTTCATCAAACAGAACGCCAAGCAGCGAACACGCCTTGGGTAACGATCGAACAGTCTGTAGATTTACAAAAAATTCTGCCGAATCTTCAAAGTGATGATGCTATACTTTTGGATTGTGTCACGAACTGGCTTGCCAATGAGCTTTTTTTAACAGAAAAAAGGTGGCAAACAAAAGAAGGGAAACAAGTGGTTTTTCGTCATATGACAGAAACGCTCGATAAGCTGTTTGCGCAGTCTCAGACGGTTGTGCTAGTATCTAATGAACTGTTTGAAGCGGGCGTATTAGAAGAGCCCACATATAGTTATATGAAGATGTTAGGGAAATTACATCAGTATATTGTAGAAAAAGCAGATGTGTCTATTTGTGTAGAAGCGGGAATCTATCGTTTTAAAAAAGGAAAGGAATGTGTAGATATATGAAAGAATGGATAGCCATACTACGAATTTCTCTCCAGTTTTTTACGATCTTACCAGTGGCTAAAACCGTTCAATGGACTGAAAAAAGAACGGCACGCTCACTTTTTGTGCTGCCGTGGATTGGTATGTTACTAGGCTTGATGTTTTATAGCTTTTTACAGCTGCTTCAGTCTTCACCTATCACTACGATTGTTGGTAGTATTTTAGTTTTGCTTTTACCGCTTATCTTAACGGGCGGTCTTCATTTAGACGGCTGGATGGACGTAAGCGATGCGTATTTTTCTCATCAGTCAAAGGAAAAAAAACTGCAGATTTTAAGTGATCCGCACGTTGGGTCTTTTGCTATTCTTTCTCTTATGGTTCTGCTTCTGCTGCGTTTTAGTGCGATCTATGAATTAGCGTCTCTTTCTTCTTTATCAATTTGGGCATGTTTAGTAGTCTTTACACTTCCAAGAATTGGAGCAGCCTTTTTGTTGATGAGAGATAAGCCCGCTAAAGATACGGGTCTGGCTGCTTATTTTCAAAAAGGAGTCACCAAACGGTCTATTTATGGATTTATCATCATGAGCCTATTCTTAGTTGCTATTTTCGCTGTTTTTATGGACAATAAATTCATTATTCTTTTCTTTGCCGGGTTTTTATGGCTGTGGATACGGTTTTATCGTTCGCAGTTTGGTGGCGTAACAGGAGATGTTATAGGGGCAACCATTGAAGGAGGAGAAACGTTTTTATGGATAATTCTTTGGTTATCACATGTATTCGTCACGGCATGACGCTTGAAAATCAACAGAAAAAATATATAGGGTGGAGTGATCCGCCTTTAAGTATAGAAGGGAAAAATGAATTGAAAGAGCTTTTTCTAGAACCTCAGCTCGTTATTTCCAGTGACTTAAAAAGAGCGCTAGAAACAAGTGCAGTTGTTTTTCCAAAATCTCAGGTGGTTAAAAGTAAAAATTGGCGTGAACTGCATTTTGGAGATTGGGAAGAGAAGACGTATGAAGATTTAAAAAACATACGGGCGTATAGAAATTGGATTGATCACTGGACAGAACATACGCCTCCGAATGGTGAAAGCTTCTCAAGCTTTTCAAACCGAGTTTGGGCAGCGTGGGAAGAAGCGGTCGATTTGGCGGCCAGTCAGCAATTGCGTCACATTGCTATTGTTTCACACGGCGGACCACTGCGTTTACTTGCATCTCATTTTAAACAGACAGCGTCGCTTTGGGATGTTTCTTTTTCTTACGGAGAAGGTTTTTCAGTAGCGTGTACATACAAACAGGCAAAGGAGAGAAGAGCATGCATTTCGTATTCGGCGGTGCATTTACCGGCAAAAGAAAATGGGTGAAGCAGCATTATGCCAGTGAGTCGATAAAATGGCATTGTTTGTATGAAGACCCCGTTTTACCAGCGTTTGAGTTCGAAGAAAGTTACATAGTACTAGAAGGATTTGAGCACTATGTTAAGGAATTAATACATAGCGAGCTGGAGTCTCCGCATCTTGTTGTTAAAAAGTTAATACAGAAGTGGAGAGACAGCGGTGTATGGGAACAGTTAATAGTGATTGGAACTGAAGTCGGCAAAGGGATTGTTCCTTTAGATCCAACAGAGCGGCAGTGGAGAGATGAGTGCGGGTATGCGTATCAGCATTTAGCGGCACATGCCCGGAAAGTAGATCACATTTGGTACGGAATTGCTAATCGATTGAAGGAGGAAATACAATGAACATTTACACAAAAACAGGGGACAAAGGGCAGACAAGCTTAATTGGAGGACGAGTAAATAAAGATGATATTCGAGTGGAAGCATACGGTACGATTGATGAGCTAAATGGCTTTGTAGGTCAAGCGATTTATCAGCTGGATGAAGCAACATTAAAAGATGTAAAAGAAGAGCTAATTACGATTCAACATGAGCTTTTCGACTGTGGAAGTGATTTAGCATTTGCAAAAGATGATCATCCGTACAAAGTAACAAACGACATGATATCAGTACTTGAAAAGCGCATTGATGTCTATATGTCAGAAGCGCCGGCCCTTGAGCGTTTTATTTTACCTGGAGGCACACCTGCAGCGACAACGCTTCATATTTGCAGGACGATTACACGCCGCGCAGAACGGCTTGTTGTTGGCGTACAGCGTGAGTATAAAATTAATGCGGCGGTGCTTCAGTATTTAAATCGTTTATCCGATTATTTCTTTGCTGCGGCTCGAATCGCTAACGCGCGAGAAAATGTACAGGATGTAGAGTATATTCGCAGTGCCAAAGTATTTAAACAGCCTAAAAAATAAGGTATAAAAAACGGTCGAGCTAAAAGCGATCGTTTTTTTTTATGAGCTATTTCGATAGGCAAAATAAAGCTATAAAAAAGAGGTAAATGCATCTATAATGATAAGAGACAGAGAGATAAAGAAAAGAGGTTGAGAAATGAATCAAGATTCTAAACGAGCAGGTATTGTTTATACAGCCAGCGCTTACGTTATGTGGGGGCTTTTTCCGCTTTACTGGAAGCTTCTTGGCGAAGTGAATGCGAATGAAATACTCGCTCACCGTGTCATATGGTCATTTGTTTTTATGCTTTTACTTTTGCTTGTGACAAAGCAAATGAGTGCTTTAAAGAAGACGCTTGGTTTATTATTTCGTAATACGAAACAAGCGGTCATTTTATTTGTGGCTTCAGTGCTGATCAGCATCAACTGGTTCGTTTACATTTGGGCGGTTAACCATAATCATATTATTGAAACAAGTTTAGGTTACTACATCAACCCGCTCGTTAGTATTTTGCTTGGTATAGTCGTTTTAAAAGAGAAGCTTAATTTTTGGCAGGGTGCTTCTGTTGGATTGGCTGCTATAGGTGTTATCGTTATGACAGTTACATACGGGCATATCCCATGGGTATCATTAAGCTTAGCGTTTAGCTTTGGTTTGTACGGTCTTGTAAAAAAGACTATTCAATTAGAAGCAAAAGTAGGATTAACGATTGAAACGATGATGGTTGCACCTATTGCTGTTATTTATTTTATCTTTCTTTTAGTGAAAGGATCTTCAAGTTTTTCTCTTCAGTCGCTTGATCTGAGCGCTCTTTTAATTGGCGGCGGTGTCGCTACAGCTATGCCACTACTGTATTTTGCTAAAGGAGCGCCGCTTATTCCGCTATCGATGGTCGGTTTTTTACAGTACATCGCTCCTACCATGACGCTTTTATTAGGAGTGTTCGTCTATCATGAACCGTTTTCTAGCGTAGAGATGATTGCCTTTTTGTTCATTTGGGGCGGATCGGTTATGTTCATTTTATCTAAAACTAAGTTCATGAGTTCTCATCAGCCGAAATTCTTTAAAGGGCGCTCAGCTTAACGGACAAAAAAGCGGATATCTTTAGATATGCGCTTTTTTGTCTGCCGTAAAGAAATAAAAACGGGGACGGGAAAGTCACCGTATGTATACTTTATAGCTTCCGCTTGAAATGAGCGTTCAACTGACCTTGAAGCATTTGGTTTTTTACTTCTTTCATTTTTCTCGCTTCATCTTTTTTGGCCAGTTCTGTGCGTATTTCACTCGTTTGAACTCCTTCTTCTATGCGATCGGCAATATCCATTAATCGTTCGACGTCTGAAAACGAATATTTCCGGATACCCGTATTGGTTCGGTCCGGAAAGAGCAGGCTTCTTTTCTCGTAGTAGCGAATTTGCCTTTCTGATAAACCGGTTAATTCTTTTACAATCCCAATAGACATGACTTTTTTATCTCGATATGACGCTTCATTCGTAGACAATCTCCCTCACCCCTGAGTACGTAGTAGTATGTTATTATTATAAAGGAAAAAAATACAAAAATTTATAACATGTAATACATTCTAACATATATATGTTATATTTTTGAATTACTATGTGAGAAAAAGTGACATAAATAATGAAATAGGGAAAAGAGTCCTATAAACTAATGATTAACTCGATCCCAAGTGGTTAACCATACAGGATAAAGCCTTGTGGTTAATCACTTGCTTTCAAAATGATGAATAGAAAATAAATGTGAGAATATACATAAATTCTAAAAGGGAAGGGCGTTTTAAATGGCTGTGCAACAATTGAAAAAAGAAGAGATTATTGAGCTGGCAAAAGAAATTATTGAACTTGATTTGAAAAGAGATGAAAAATTTGAAGAGTTGACAGAGTTAGCCGGAAATCGTGCATATGAAATTTTGCGCAGAGTACAAAATGCCTGTTTATAAGTAATAAAAAAATCCCGCTCTAGGCGGGATTTTTAATTGGACTGCTGTTCAAGATTAAATAATTCTTGTTTCATCTGAGCGTGGTCGAGGTTTTCCCCTATAAAGACAAGAGTGGTGGGCAGCTTCATCATTTCTTTCATATATAGAGGCATGCCGTATGAATATTGAAACGAATACGTATCATCCGAATGAGTAAAGCGCATATAGCCTTTAATACGATAGATGGTATCTGGCATTTGGCGCAGCCAATTTTCAAATAATTCAAGATCCACTTTTTTTGTAAACTCATATACAAATGTTTTCAAATGAAGATGATCTTCAACATGAGCCTTCTCGTGCGGCTGTTTTTGAGACAGCTGAGCTTTTTGAATCAGGTCAAGCTTCACGCGGGAAAATGTCGTTAATAATGTTATTGCACGAGCGTTAATTGATTGAACCTCAAAAAGCAGGGAAGACTTTTCCGCCTCAGACAGCATGTCCGTTTTATTTAATAAAATTACATCCCCATGTTTTACTTGTTCTTGAAGAAGTTTTTGAAGTTGAATGCTTAAGGACCCACGTTCTTTCCACCTTGTTGCATCGAGTGTGGTGATAATACTTTTAATCGTGACTTGATGCGCAAAAAGAGGAGACATACAGGCATCCAACACTTCAATGGGATGTGCAACTCCGGTTGTTTCTATATAGATAGCATCCAATGTGTTCTCCTGTAGAAGTGAATGAAGCTGAGTTTCAAATTGACCTTGAATAGTACAGCACACGCAGCCGTTTAGCAATTCTTTTAACGGCGTGTCTTTTTCTACTTCATTTGAGTCAATCGAAACTTGGCCAAGCTCATTCATCACAACAGCAATGTTGCGATTACGATCTTTTTCTTGCTGAAGCAGCTGTTTAAGTAACGTTGTTTTTCCACTGCCTAAAAATCCAGATAAAATGTAGATTTCTGTTTTCATTTCAGTCTCTCCTATGTAAATAACATTGTTTAAATCGAAATTTTTCCGATTACCGATTGGTAAATAGTATATCCAAGAGGGGATAAATATCTAAGAGTAAATTTTTATGCTTTTTTGTATTCATTATAACAACTTTAAAAGCGCTATGGCTATCTTTTGTAAAAAACTCAAAATACACAATGAAATAAGAATATTATAAAATTTCAAACTAGCTGTGCTACAATAAAGGAAAAAGAAAAAGGGGAGCAAAAGTTATGCGAATATTAGTTTTAGGCGCAGGCGGCGTTGGAGGTTACTTTGGAGGCAGGCTTGTGGAAAAAGGAGAGGATGTGACTTTCCTTGTCAGAGATCGCCGAAAAAAAGAGCTGGAACAAAATGGACTTGTTATCAAGAGCATACACGGTGACTTCACTTCACCTGTACAAGCTATTACAAAATCTGAGATGAAAGAGCCTTATGATGTTATTTTGTTTACAACTAAGGCTTATCATCTTAAACAAGCAATTGAGGATGTGCGTCCTTTTATAGGGAATCAGACAGTTGTCGTACCATTGTTAAACGGTATGGCTCACATGGGTCCTTTACAAGAAGCTTTTGGGGAAGAAAAAGTCATTGGGGGACTGTGCTTTATTGAGACGACGTTAAACAAAGATGGAGATGTCGTCCAGACGAGTCCTGCTCACAGACTTGTATTTGGTGAATTTAAGCAGAAGGAAACAGAAAGATTACAACTGATTGAGCAAGCGTTCAGTGGTACAAAAGCTTCGTTTGTAAAAAGTTCATATATTGAACAGGATATGTGGCATAAGTATTTATTTATTACGGTTATGTCAGGCATGACCACTCTTATGCGCGCACCTGTTGGCCCAGTGCTAGCGGCAAAAGGAGGGCGTCAATTCGTACAAGAGCTTTTTAAAGAAGTTGAAAATATTATGATGGCATACGATGCACCATTAGCTGAAGGGATTATTGAACAGCATATGAATACGATGGACAAAATGACGTATGACATGAAGTCATCGATGCAGCGTGATATGGAAAAAAGTTCTCAAATTGAAGGAGACCACCTTCAAGGATATTTGCTGACATTAGCTGAAAAATCGTCTATACAAGTACCCCTTCTTCAAACTGTGTATACGCATCTAAAAGTGTATGAAGAAATGTTAAAAGGTTATCAAAAATAATGACAGCGAAAATTGATTTAGCAGTCATGCAGGTACTGCAGAAGCTGCTAAGTACAGCAGAAATAGGACAATTGCCTTCCGCTCCCGGCATTTATTTTTTCTTCGATAAACCCGGCAGGCTTTTATATATCGGAACAACGACGGGCTCTCTATTAGAAAGAGTAAGAGCTCACGTTGCAGGAAAAGGCGTTAGCAACACAAAAAAATTTCACAAAGAGATTTATACTGTTGGATATATTGAAGTTCATGGATTAAAAAAAGAATTGGATATGCTAAGAACGATGCTTGTAAATGGTTATTTTCCAAAATACAATAAACAAGATGTAAAAAGAGAAAATGAATACGACATTTACACCGTTCACGGTAGAAGCCTCAGGGATACAGGAGTTGATAAGAAAAAAGCCTCCAAGCGAAAAACGGTGCTAAAGCCAACGTTAAAAGAGATAGAGATTCGTCAAGAAAACAGCGATATTACATATGCACGAGTCGCAAATATGAATGCTGAAGATCGAGTGAAAAAATTGTGGTCTTGTCAAGAAGCAGGAGCGCAGCTACATCTTCCGGAGTCGAAAGTGTTAGCAATAAGTGACCGGCTCTTAAAAGAGCAGTATACATTTCAGCGAGATATGAAAAAGAATATGATGTTTACGATGCGGGATTTAGTTGTTATTCAAGTGTTGTTAAATTTAAATCCGACCCATGATTTGAAAAAACGAGAAATAAAGGAAGCCATCAGTTTAGTGCGTAAATTTGGCATAGAAGAAGCTCTTCGCATCTCTGAAAAATTACTCAAAACGTAATAAAATCCATGATCATTGTGATCATGGATTTTATCATTTATCATTCACACTTAAGCTAATTCGTCAATAACTTTTGGTAGAGCCATAATGGAAATAACGCAAAGTGAACTGACAACTTGATGCATTTCAAAAATGGCAATGATGAATAACATCAGTGATATATATAATTGAAGGCCTTTTAATCCCCATGGCTTGCGATCGAAAAAAAAGTCGCTAAGTACAAATACAAAGAAAATGAGCGAACTGAACAAAATAATCATGGATGTAGACATGGAACGATCATAAGCAATGATAAATAACAAAGCGAGAAGCGACACAACAGATATAACTTTTAATGTTTTAATCATCGTGTTTTTATTCACTTTTTTCACCTTCATTTGTAGGATTGATCTTTCATCCTCATTTTATAGGATAGTCAAAAGTTCTAAAAGTCAAACGAATAAATCATAACAACAATTTAACATCTTTATACTACATTTACATTGAGAGAAAAAAATGGGCGTGTTTTGAGCTTTGTGCCCTTCATTGACGCGTGCAAAGAACAAGTGCTATAGTATGTTTGCTCTAAAAGCGAAAGGAGCAAAGTTTTCAAAGGACGTGACTATGTGAACGAAACACTATTAGTAATTGATGGATTTAATTTATTAAGCCGCTGTTATTTTGCTACTTCTTATGGCAGAGATGAAGCAGCGTTGACAAGAAACAGTAAGGGCCAATTTACGAATGCCCTGAGAGTAACGATTCAAAAAATGCATGCATTGATTCACCAATATGAGCCAACCCATATTTTCGTCGCTTGGGATGTTAAGCGCGAGGATACAAAACGTAAAGATACATACGCCCTATATAAGCAAACAAGAGCAGAGCTGCCTGAGCCGCTGATTCAGCAGTACGAAACGTTAAAGCAGTTTTTTGACACCGTCGGGATTTATCAAATGTCATTGTCTTCTTATGAAGCAGATGATTTAATCGGCGCACTGGCAAATAAGTGGAGCAAAGAAAAGCAAAGCCCAGGATATATTTACAGCAACGACCGAGACTTGCTTCAGCTCCTAGATCAACATATTTCACAAATTATTGCTAAAAAGCAGGTGGGAGATCTTGTTTATGGCTTTAAGCACTTTCAAGAAGAATACAATATTCATCCTCGTCAATGGGTGGACGTAAAAGCATTGCTTGGTGACAAATCTGACAATATTCCGGGCGTTCCTGGTGTAGGAGAAAAAGCCGCACTGCCTCTTATTCAACAATATGGCTCTATCCATGAAATTTATGCACAAATTGAACAATTAGATCCAGCTTTTAATCGGTACAAAAAAAAGCTGGTCGAAGGAAAAGAACTAGGTATGCTTAGTCGTGAACTTGCTGAGATTATTATAGACATTCAAGAAATCAGCATGTTAGATTGGGAAGGATTAACATTTATGTATGATTATGAACGATGGAATAAAGAAATTCAAAGTCTAGAACTAAACATTAGGATTCGCTCATGATTTTTAGTACAATACAATTTATGAACATGAGAAAGGAGTAACAAGCGTGCAACCAATTCATAAAGAAACAGTCCAAAAAAAAATACAAACATTTTTAAATAAAGACGTATATGTACACCTTGAAACGACAAACGGTGCATATGCTTCACACGTAAATGAAAAAGTAATGACAGTTGGGGCTTTTATTCGCAATGGTAAAGTCACTATTTCAAACGGAAAGATAACTGGAGAAGGTCCTTATCGTGTAGGTCTTCAAATTGACTTAGGATGGATTTATGCAGAGGGACTAACAGATTGGGAAATTGATGAAGAAGGCCGACTTCTTCTAGCTGGGCATGACTTTGAAGGTCGTTTAGCAGTTGCCCTTCAATTAAGTGAACATCCGTTTTCATAACAGAAAAGAGAGGAGAATAGAACATGGAAGAAAGATTATTAATTGTATTTCCGCATCCTGACGATGAAGCATATGGAGCAGCAGGAATGATCACGCAAGCGAGACAAAAAGGAACGCCCGTTACATATGCCTGTATTACGCTAGGTGAAATGGGACGAAATATGGGTAGACCGCTGTTTGCTAACCGTGAAACTTTACCCCAAATCCGAAAAAAAGAACTTTTAGATTTAGCGAACGTTTTAGATATTCAAGACTTGCGTATGCTAGGGCTTCGTGATAAAACGCTGGAATTTCTTGATATTGATGTTTTTGCAGATAAAATTGAAGAAATCATTAACGATGTAAAGCCGACTCACATTTTAACGCATTACCCTGGCTTTGCGGTACACCCTGATCATAATGCTACAGGAGCAGCTACGATTCAAGCAGTAAAACGTATGCCAAAAGAAAAGCGTCCGGTAGTTTGGTGTCATGCGTTTTCAAAAGATCGTATTGAACATATTGGAGAACCAGATGTTATTTTTGATGTAACAGCGATGAAAGATAAAAAAATTGAAGCGTTAAAAGCCCATCGTTCTCAGACCGAAGGAATGATAAACGCAATTGACTTCGACCGCTTATCTGACTATCCGCAAATGGAACGTTTATTAACTAGAGAAGAATTCTGGACATATAACTGGGAGTAACAGATGAAAAAACAGCGAATTTTATTTATTGGAGCAGGACGAATGGCTGAAGCTGTAGCGGCTGGTTTGGTTACGAGCAGCGCTGACAGTATTGAGGCAGTGGTGATGTCAAACAACGGAGATATTGAGCGGTTACAGCGTGTTGAAAAAACGTACGGCGTACAAACGACGCAAAATTGGCGCCAAGAAGTTGACAATTCGGATGTTATTATTTTAGCGATGCCTCCTGAAGCCCATCCTTCCGTGCTCAAGGAACTTTCGACTCATTTAAATCAACAATTTGTCGTAACGTTAGCGGCAGGAATTGGTCCGAGTTACTTAGAAAATCACCTTCCGCAGGATACGCCTGTCGCTTGGATTATGCCAAATACAGCTGCTATGATTGGACAATCGATGTCACTGTATACACTTGGAACTTTTGCCACAAAAGAGCATAAAGAAGTGCTTCACATGATTTTAAAAGGAATTGGTGAAGCGCATGAGTGTTCAGAGAAAGAAGTACATGAGCTAACGGCTGTAACTGGCAGTGCACCTGCGTTTTTATATTATTTTGCAGAATCGTTAATTGATGCAACTACTGCTTACGGTGTAGATGAAAAAACAGCCAAAGATTTAGTTATTCAAATGATGTATGGCTCTGTACAAATGCTGCATGAAACCAAAGATCCTGCGTCTTTAAGAGAGCAAGTAACAACTCCAGGCGGCGCTACTGCCGAAGGGTTAAAAGTGATGAAAGAACAGGACTTCTCTTTAATAATGAAACAGGCAATTGAAGCAACGAATAAAAAAGCAATGGGTGGAAGTTAAAAAACTCGTACAACCATATGTTAGCTGAAAAATCCGAACTATAGTTCAGCATTCTTTCATTAGAATGTTGAATCAGTTCGGATTTTTTAATGAATAAACTTCCTTAACATACATTCCTCTTTGGAACTGTTTTTTCTCTATGTCCCAAACTTTTTTAGTCATCAACAAACCGCTTTTTCATATCAGAAGTTGGGAGCATGCAGTGCTGCTGTTTGCCAAACCACTTATATCGGTTGCGAGCGATCCAGTTGTATACTATATCTCGAATAGGTGCAGGAATGATAATGAAAGCATATAAAAATTTAACGGGTCCATCTAAGCGCTTAGCGATTTTTAAAGCAGCCGTTGATTTTACATATCTTTGTTTTCCATGAATATATACAATGCTGTCTAATTGCTCAGGAAGTAAGCCGTGAGAGGCTAGCTGCTGCTTTCCGAAATCTGATTGAAGAGAAGCGAAAGAAAACAAAGCTTGTTCATCATGTTTAATAATATATTGAACACTGCTATTACATAAATTACATATACCATCAAAAAGAATTAAATGATTCATTGGACGATTTCGCTCCTATTCCATAAAAAAAAGTATAATTACTTGTTATTTTTGAAAAATAAAGGTACGTTTAAAAGATGTGAAAGTGATCCAAATTCAAAGGTAATTCGATTATATAATAAGGACTCATAAGAGTTAAAGGAGAAGGGTATGAAAGAGCAAAACGACGTTGTCTTATACAATAGAATAAAAGAACGAGACAAAAAAGCCCTTGAACTGCTGTATGACAAGTATGAGCGAATTCTTTATTCGTTTATATACCGATTAACAAATAGCTCTGATATTGCTGAAGAAGCTGTTCAAGAAGTATTTATTAAGCTGTGGAGAGGAAAAGGAGTTTACAGCGATGAAAAAGGGAAGTTTTCATCATGGCTGTTTACGATTACAAGAAACACCGCGATTGATATTGTAAGAAAAAGAAAAAACGATCCTATTTTCTCAGAAGAAATTTTTGATTTTATTGAAGATGATCATCCTCAGATTGACGAGCAGCTTCAGTGGAAAGAAGAACAGCAGAGAGTACGGCACGCTGTATCAAAATTGTCTGAAGACCAAAAAAAGATTATTCAATCCGTTTATTTTAAGGGATTAACGCAGCAAAAAGTAGCAGAAGAGCAGCAAATCCCATTAGGAACAGTAAAGGGTAGGGTGCGATTAGCGTTGCGGAAATTAAAAACATATTTAGGTACTGATGCAGAAGGGAGAGCTGATTCATGAGTATGTGCAATAAACTAATTGATTACTATAATGATCAGTTGACTTCCCATGAGAAAAAAGAGTTTGAAATGCACTTGAAAAACTGTCAAAGCTGTCAAGAAGAACTAAGAGAGCTGGAGGAAGTTCTTGGAGATCTAACGTATTTGACACCAGAACAATCTCCTCCGCCAGAAATGAAACAGCGAATACTTGCGAACGTATTTGAAGAAGATCAAGATGAGACAAAGAGAGAACCAATCGCTTTAAAAAGTGAAAAACAACATGCTGCGTCTAAGAAATCAAATAAAAAGTCCATCATTATTGGATTAGCTGCGGCACTTCTTTTATCCCTTGCAGGAAACAGCTACTTTCTGTTGAAAGATGGAGACAAAGGCAAACAAGAGCCAAATGTTTCGGTTGCTCCTCAAAACGAACCTCTTACATCTGAAAAAACAATGAAGCTGCAGGCAGAGCCGAACGTTTCTGGCGAAGCAACAGCATCTCTTACGAAAAAAGGTGGAAATTTAAATGTGGTTATTCAAGCGAATAACTTGAAAAACGTAAAGGGGAATGAAGTCTATCAGGTGTGGCTCATAAAAGGTGATAAGCCTCATCCGGCAGGTGCTTTTGTAACAGATAAAAATGGAAACGGGACAGTGGTCTATACGATGAGCCAAAAAGAACAGACTGAAAAGTGGGATGTTATGGCGATTACTTTAGAACCGAACGCGAATAATAAGACGCCAAAAGGAAACATTGTGTTAAGTTCAGCGCTCTAACAAAAACCCTTCTGCTAACAGAAGGGTTTTTGTTACGTGCAGTTAATCATCTTCAAATTGTATGGCAATGGTTTGGTCATTTTCTATCTTATTCAGTCGAATTTCCAATAATCCATTTTTGTACTTAGCGCGAACTGGTTCGTCTGTGTAGTGAAAAGGAAGTTTGACCGTGCGAGAAAATACGCCTGTATGGCGTTCGTTGAGCTTTAACTTTTGTTTAGAAGCTTCATAAGCATAAGGAACGTTCCCTTCAACTGTTAATATATTTGCGTCCAACTTGATTTGAATGTCGTTAGTTGAATGCAGTCCAGGAACCTCAACGACGATAATGCCTTCTTTATCGGTTTCATATAAGTCGACGTTTGGAAATCGCTTTGGTAAGATGTGATTTAAATCGCTCCAAAAGTGATTTCCAAGCATATCTTCTACCTTATGCTGAATCGAACCCCAATCAATCTCTTCATATTTTTTACTCAAAGGAACCCCTCCTTATATTCACGTAAATTCCTTCTATATATATGAAAAAAAGAAAATTCAATGCCTGCTTACAAAGAATGAGAAAAACGCGTAAATAAGTGAAAAAATGTGAGAAAAAAAAGAGATTTTGAGTGAAAAAGAAGGATTATGTAGAATAAAAAAAGTATAATTACGTATAGAGCTTTCTATTTTCCTGAATGAAAGCAAGTATGTGAAGGAGGAAGTTGAGATGAGAGAAAAGCGTACATCCAGTGGTTTTCTATTAAAACAACGTGCTTTCTTAAAATTATATATGATTACGATGACAGAACAAGAGCGTCTGTATGGCCTTCGGTTATTAGATGTGTTGAGAGATGAATTTCGCCCTTTTGGGTTCAAACCTAATCATTCTGAAGTATACAAAGCCCTTCATGACTTGATTGAAGACGGTGTCCTCAAACAGGTGAAGCGTAAAAAAGAAGGAATGAAGCTTCAAGAAGTGGTTTATTATACATTTACAAATGAGGGAGAAGAGAAAGCTAAACTATATAAAAAACAATTAAAAGTAGAGCTGGAGCGGTGTGAAGCTATGATTCAAAAAGCTATTCGTGACAACTTCGGGTCCAAATGAACGTGTCTTTAGTTAGAAAAGACACGTTTTTTCTATAGCTGATTTTGTCGTCTTATGTCGGAATAAAAGTTATAAAATGGGTACAAAGTAGTGTAAAAGATGGATATATAGTTATATTATGGATAAAATACACACTTTTAACATATATGGATGAATTCGATTTTAAAGATTATGTACTATTCATAAATAGTGTACGAATTGATATGATACAAAGTGTATATAAATCTATTTAATGCGTTATTTGCCATATTTTAAGAACTTATAAACCGTTATCAGACCATCATTGAAGCATTTTGGTTTTAGCAACTCTGACGAATTTGACTAGATTTGTATCGAGAAGATATTATTTGTTTACTATGAAAGGAATGGATTTTATGAAGTCTACAGGAATTGTAAGAAAAGTAGATGAATTGGGTCGCGTAGTAATTCCTATTGAATTGCGCCGCATTTTAAATATCAACACAGGTGATCCAGTAGAAATATATGTTGATGAAGATATTATTATTTTACAAAAGTATAGCCCGTATGGTGCTTGCTTAGTAACTGGGGAAATTACGCGCGAAAACTTAACCTTTGGGAATGGAAACGTTGTGTTAAGTAAAAAAGGTGCGGAACAGCTTTTACAAGAGTTAGAGCGTACCTTAAATAAATAAGAAGTTTTAGGCCTTAGTATAAGGAAGAGTATCAATCCATTTTTAAACAAAAAAAGAACGTTCTTTTGAGAACGTTCTTTTTTTGTTTAAGCCGTTCGAGAAGATTTATTCTCCTCTAGCAGCTGCTTTTTTTGTATTTTTATCAAACGATACGCAAGTCCTGTTGCTCCTGCAGCAAGCCCCGCAATTAGTCCAATCCAATAGCCAAACGCCTGCAAATCGGTGTATTTTGCTAAAACAATGCCTAAAGGTAGACCAATTACCCAATAAGATACCAAGGACATTAAAAAGGTAACATTTACATCCTTATATCCTCGCAGAGCGCCTTGAATAGGAGCTTGAAGAGCATCAGAAAGCTGAAAGAAAATTGCATAAATCAAAAAATGAGAAGTTAATGCGAGTACCTCTGCATCTTTTGTATATAAAGATGCTACTGATTCTCGAAGAGTAAATAAAAGACCTGCGCAAACAAAAGCCATGCCCACAGCGATAGTTACACCGATCCTGCTATAGCTTCGTGCATCTTGATGACGCTTAGCACCCGCTTCAAATCCAACAACAATCGTTAAAGCCATAGAAATACTCAGCGGAATCATATAGAGAAATGAGGCAAAATTAATAGCTGCTTGGTGAGAAGCGATTGTAATGGTATTATACGAGCTCATAAACAGCGTGACGGCTGAAAAAATACTTGTTTCGAAAAAGACCGAAAAACCGATAGGTAAACCAATTTTTAATATTTCTTTCCAAGTAGAAAAAGAGATACGGTGAAATCTCTTAAATAAATTGAAGTTAGAAAAAGGTTCTTTTTTATGAATAATTACAATGGATACAATGAGTATGCACCAATACGTAACGGCAGTTGCATAACCGGAGCCTACTCCACCCAAGTGTGGGAAGCCCAGCTTACCGAAGATTAATACATAGTTTAAAGCTACATTAACCGGAAGCCCTAAAATGGTGATAAGCATAGACGTACGAGTTTGCCCTAAAGCATCAATAAAGTTTCGTAAAACCGTATAAATAAAAAGCGGAATAATACCAAAAGATAAAGCAATTAAATACTGTTTGGCAATGCGCATTACGTTTGCTTCTAAATTCATCTCTTTTAAAATAGGATCAACAACAAAAAAGCCGATTAAAATAATAACAACGGCCATTAAAATGGAGACATAAAGCCCTTGAATGACGGAGAACGGAACTTTTTTCTTTTGATTAGCTCCCACAAGCTGTGCAACAATTGGCGTAATAGACATTAAAATTCCGCTTAGCCCTGTAAAAACAGGCACCCATAAGCTTGAACCAATCGCTACCCCTGCCAAGTCGTCTGCACTTACCCTCCCTGACATCATCGTATCAAAAAAAGTCATTGAAAACATTCCAAACTGGGTGACCAATATCGGAAATAAAATAAAAATGAACTGCTTAACTTTTTGAGACGTTGAAAACATTTGTTGCATTAAAAAACCCCCAATTTGAAAACATTTACACCAAAAAGCATTATATCACGCCGTGGCTTGTTTTTGCTAAGAGTTCTGACAATAAATTCAAAGAACGTATCCATAAAACGCACCGTTTAAAAGGAATAAAAAGGTAAAATAGTATATGATTTTAATTTTGACAGGCAGTGAGCTATGATAGAAAGTATAGTAATTATCATTTAACGTGGAGGGATACGTGTGAATTTACAGTTGCAAAATAAAAATGTACTTATTACCGGCGGGTCAAAAGGAATTGGGAAAGCTATTGCTGCCTCGTTTATTCAAGAAGGAGCAAACGTTGGAATTGCGGCAAGAGGAGAGGAAGCGCTACAGGATGCACAGTCAAAATTAGAAAACGTACGTACATATACAGCAGACCTAACAAACGAATCAGACAGAGTTGCATTAATCGAGAAATTCATTAAAGACTTCGGAAGCATTGATATTTTAATTAATAACGCTGGAGGAAGTAATGGAAGCAAGGCAATGGAAACAGATTTATCCCTTTTCAAAGAAGCGATGGAGCTTAACTATTTTTCAGCTGTTCACTTGAGCAAGCTAGCAGCAGCTCGTATGACAAAAGATGCGGCAATCGTTAATGTGACGTCTATTTTCGGGAGAGAAAGTGGAGGGAAAGTCACGTACAATAACGCAAAAGCAGCGCTTATCAGCTTTACAAAGTCGTTTGCAGATGAAATGATTTCTAAAGGAATTCGTGTAAATGGAGTAGCGCCGGGAAGCATTTTGCATGAAACGGGTAATTGGAAAAAAAGAATGGATGAAAATCCGGAGAAGATTAAGCAGTTTGTTGAAAACGAAATACCAGCAGGGCGCTTTGGGGAGCCGGAAGAAGTGGCAAACGCCGTTGTTTTTTTAGCATCTTCTCAAGCTTCATGGATAGTGGGTGCTACGTTAAACGTAGACGGTGGACAGTCAAAAATGAACTTTTAAAAAAAGTGCAGGAATTTCCTGCACTTTTTCATTATCCAATATCTTTTTGCATACGAGGAATCTGAAAATCTTCATTAATTGCGTCCGCTGTAAGCTGACCTGATAATGTCACCATTGGCACGCCGCCTCCAGGGTGTGTAGAGCCGCCCACAAAATAAAGGTTAGAAAGAAGCTGACTTCTTGCCGGAATTTTAAAACCTCCATTTTTCTTACGGTCAGTTGCTACGCCATAAATGGACCCGCCGTTAGCACCGTAAAGCTCTTGGATATCGTTAGGAGTAAACGTATATTCAAACTCAATGCTTGAACGTAAGTCTTCTAATCCCATTGCCTCAAGCTTTTTCAATATGACTTCCCGGTAGCGGTCTTTTAATGCAGCCCAGTCGTCGCCTTCTTTTAAAGGAGGTACATGGGTAAGAACGAACAGATTTTCTTTTCCTTCAGGAGCTTGCGTAGGGTCTGATTTAGACGATACGCCAATGTAAATTGTCGGATCCATGGCTACTTGACCTTTGTTAAAGATTGTATCAAACTCTTCTTTCTGATCCTTTGAGAAGAAGAAATTATGATGTTGAAGCTGCTTGTACTGTTTGTTAACCCCTAATAAAAGAACAAGGCCAGAAACAGTAGGCTCGAATTTAGCAAGCTGCTGAGTTTGCTTAGCTGCCTGCGCATGATTTTTTAATAAATAGCGGTAAGTTGGAATTGCTTCTAGATTAGATACCACAATATCTGCTGATAGATTCTCGCCATTTTCTAGTGTAATCCCAGTTGCCTTTGCTCCGCTTGTTGTGATTTCTTTTACCGGCGTATTTAGATGCACAGTGACGCCAAGCTCTTGAAGAAGCTTATCCATCGCTTCAGCGATTTTGTACATTCCGCCTTTTACGTAATAAATACCTAATCCTAGTTGAACGTGAGCAAGCTGTGTTAATACAGCCGGTGCATGATAAGGAGAAGAACCGATGTACATAATTAAAAAATTAAACAATTGACGCAAATGTTTGTTTGAAAAATATTTGCGTGTAGTAGCATCCATAGATCTCATTGGATCCATTTGAAGCAGTTCTTTTACCGTGTGCATCGTTCGTAAATCATGCAGTCCAGATAAACTTTTTTTATAAAAACTTTTTAAGTTCGATTCATACATTTTATTTGCATAAGATAAATAGTCAAAAAAACCTTCAATGTCTTCTGGAGCAAGTTCTTGAAGCTGCTGAAGCATGCGAGGAAGGTCACTGGTCAAATCAATTTGTGTTCCATCTTGGAAAAAAGTTCTCCACTGAGGCTCAATTCGTTCTATTGTTAAGTAGTCGTGGATATTGCGGCCTGCACTGTCAAACAGCTGCTCTAGCACCCACGGCATCGTTAAAATAGAAGGTCCTGTATCGAAAGAAAATCCTTTGCCGCTGCGAATATTTAACTTACCGCCAATTCGCTCGCTTTTTTCAACGACTGTTACATCATATCCATCAGCTGACAGACGAATAGCAGCTGACAGACCACCTAAACCTGCGCCTACAACAATTACTTTCTTTTTCATCTTTTTCCTCCTTATAAAACAAAAGCGAGTTGTCAACAATGTGTATAAAATGACTTCACGCAAAATAAAAATAGGTCTACAACTTTTTATTTTGTCCAGTTCGCTAATTTTCATACGTGAAGGAAAGGAGAAAAGGATGTCTTTTTTACTGGTTGCTCTTGTCTTGACAGCTACGCTTGTCATCACTATCCCTACATTTAAACGTGTAAAAATAGTAAGAAACAATATGTCATGTTTGTCCATTATTATTCCAGCTAGAAATGAAGAAAGAAACCTTACCTTTTTATTGCAGTCACTCCAGTTACGGAACGCTGACTTTGAAGTGATTGTTGTAGATGACAGCTCAACAGATAATACTGAGAGGGTAGCCAAAGCATTTGGCGTAAAAGTAGTGCAACCGGGCGCACTTCCAGCTGGGTGGCTAGGAAAGTCATGGGCATGCTGGAATGGAGCACGAGAAGCAAAAGGCTCGGTGCTTTTGTTTTTAGATGCTGATATTACAGTAGAGAAAGACGGAATTGAAAAAGTATTTTTCTATTATCAACAGCAAGGGGGTGTGCTGTCGGTTCATCCTTATCACCTTGTTAAGAGGCCTTATGAAATGCTTTCTGCTTTATTTCACTATGTTACGTTTGCATCGATTGGCGCGTTTCACCCCTTTAAAAATTGGAAAAGTCCTTCTGTCGGTTTCGGGCAGTGCTTGCTTTGCAGCGCAGCCTCCTACTTTCAAAGCGGAGGCCACGAAGGGATAAAAAAAGAAGTGGTTGAAAATATGGCGCTGGTTGAGAAAATGAACAAACAAGGTGAATTTATTACGTGTATGAGTGGACAGGGAGCTCTTTCCATGCGCATGTATCCAAATGGTATGAAAAGCCTTATAAGAGGGTGGAGTAAAAGTTTTGCTTCAGGTGCGGGGAAAACGGAAGCCATTTATTTATTTCTAGTAAGCTTGTGGCTTACTAGCATGATTAATTATATCCTTTTTTTACCAACTCTATGGAATCAACATGCAGGCTTGGCAATTAGCAGCTATGTTTGCTATGTAAGCCTCTTATTTAATAGCTTAAGAAAAATAGGTTCGTTTACCTTTTTTTCTTTGTGCTTATTTCCTATTCATATACTGTTTTTTCTGGGTCTATTCGTATGGTCTTTCGTCCAAACGGCGGTGAGAAAGCAAGTTAAATGGAAAGAACGCAGCATATCTATAGAAGAAGAAAAAAAGAAGAAAGTGATAAAATGACAGGTGCTCAGCTCTTAATTAATATCATGGCATGGTTTGTGATTCACATGTTCATCGCCTACAGATGCACAAAAATTTCTGCCTTTTATTTAAAGAAGGACCTTGCGCTGTTTAAGGTTCAAAGGTGGGAAACAGTTGGGATATATAAAAAATTCGGGGTGCACCGATGGAAAACGTGGCTTCCTGATGCAGGAAAGCTATTTAAACGAGGATTTTATAAAAAGAAATGGGAGAGTAGAACGAAGGAATATGCACAGCTTTTTTTAATTGAAACAAATCGAGCAGAGTTAACTCACTGGATCAGCATACTTCCTTCTATTCTTTTTTTTATATGGAACTCTCCTTCTATAGGTGTTTGGATGGTTATTTATGCGATTGTCGCAAACGTACCGTTTATCTTGGTTCAACGATATAATCGAATACGAATTCATCAAGTTGTTTTGAAACTCAAATGAAATTAATTCACGTGCCTTTGGCTCCGAGTAGGGGCCTCGTTTTTTATCTTTTTCTCTTTATTCGAAGACAATAACTTCTTGGATAAAAGAAAAAAAGAAGCAAAGGCGATATAAATACTAAAAAAGACTAAAAACCCCCATAAACCTGCTATGGCATCATCAAATTCCATATTGCCC
The DNA here is from genome assembly GCF_042787775.1 of Priestia sp. YIM B13552. Classification (NCBI taxonomy): domain Bacteria; kingdom Bacillati; phylum Bacillota; class Bacilli; order Caryophanales; family Bacillaceae; genus Priestia; species Priestia sp. YIM B13552. The sequence goes on along the minus strand of NZ_JBHZOU010000003.1, from coordinate 806,294 downwards.
CGAGTGGTAATTCCTTGCTGAATTTCAATGGCAAAAACTAAGACAAGCATAACGGTAAGGGTATAGATAAAAGAAATAGCTGTAATACTAAATTTCCACTTTGACAATAATTTAAAGATCATATAAACGCTTAAAAACGTGAGAAGTCCAATAATACCAATAATCCAGAAGTGAAGTTCTTTATCTGAAAGAGAAAATCCTAGTAAATAAAAAATATAAATTAATCCGTCGTGCAATACATTAATAATATTTGTAATGAAAACAATACATTCTTTCATTTTTTCTCCTTTATAAAAATGTAAGACGTTTAAACTTCTAGGTATACAAGCATGCATAGCCCATACTCATTCCAATTTTATATAAAAAATGCACTTTCTAGATCAGACGTTAAAGAGATCTGAAATTTCAAATAATATTTATAATTTATATTATAAACAAAAAGGTAAAAAAATAAAAATTTTCGATGCAAACTGACACATTTTTTTCAAATTTAAAGAAAGAAATAACTCAAAATATGTGGTTTACTGTAGAAAGAAAAGAAAATAAGAGGTATTGATATAACAAATATTCACAAGTGCTTTTATGCATTCTCTTGTAAAGGAGAAGGAAAACTAAGGCAAGTGTTAAATTTATATGTATAGTGGACAAAATAAAAAATAAATATAAAATAGTGAAACTTAAAGAGAAGCTGTCCGTATTAAATAGTGAGAAGAAAAAAGCATAGGAAACATTTGTGTTTGAAAGCCGATATAGCTGGGAATAAGAAAGTAGTTATTTTCTCACGTTTGGTGAAAATTATACGTAGCGGTGTTGACAATTTTTTTTAAAGAGTTAAAATGTGAAAGAACAGATTAGCTCTCTTACATTTTTTGTAAGAGAGATTTCTTTTTACATTTACTATAAAAATAAAAGTGAGCTTAAATTTCAATAGAGACAGAGGTGGGAATATGAAACAGCTCATGACAAACGGTAAAAATATTTTTTCGAAACAGCTGCCGTTATTTCTAATTGCAGTTTTGTTGTTTTGGATTAAAACGTATACCGTTTATCGTATCGAATTTAACTTAGGGCTAGATAATTTTATGCAAAAGTTCTTACTTTTCATAAACCCAATTGGTTCGGCAATTTTCTTTTTTGCCATTGCACTACTATTTAAAGGGCGCGGAAAAGTACGAGCACTGCTTGGAATGAATTTTTTACTTTCATTCATCCTGTACGCAAATGTAGTGTACTATCGCTTCTTTAATGATTTTATTACTGTTCCTGTATTGACTCAGTCAAACAACTTTGGTCAATTAGGCGGCAGTGCCATGGCTTTAATTAGCCCAACTGATATTTTATACTTCACAGATTTCTTTATTCTTTTAGTTTTAGTACTATGGAAAAAAGTTGACTTACCAGCAACGATTAGTCGACGTACTGTGACAGGTGTATTTTTATCAGGGATTTTATTCTTAAGTGCCAACATCGCACTAGCGGAAATGGATCGTCCTCAACTATTAACAAGAACATTTGACCGCAACTATTTAGTAAAATATTTAGGAACGTATAACTATACGATCTATGACATCATCCAGAGCTCGAAATCTTCAGCACAGCGCGCGCTAGCAGATAGCAGTGATGTGGCTGAGGTAGAGAACTATGCAAAAGCAACATATGCTGAGCCGAACAAAGAATATTTCGGTCAAGCAAAAGGCAAAAACGTCATCTATATTTCATTAGAGTCACTTCAGTCATTTATGATTGGTTATAAGTTAAATGGTGAAGAAGTAACGCCATTCTTAAATTCACTATTAAAAGATCAGAACACAATGTATTTCGATAACTTCTTCCATCAAACAGGGCAAGGTAAAACGTCAGATGCTGAATTCATGATGGAGAACTCATTATTCGGCTTACCTCAAGGTTCTGTATTTACAACAAAAGCAAATAACACCTATCAGTCGCTGTCTGGTATTCTAGATCAGCAAGGCTATACAACATCTGTGTTCCACGGAAATGGAAAATCGTTCTGGAACCGTGACGAAATGTATAAATCAATGGGTGTAGAAAAATTCTTTGATTCAGCTTATTACAATATGTCAGACGAAGATACGCTGAACTATGGTTTAAAAGATAAACCATTCTTTAAAGAATCAATGCCGTACCTAAAAGGCTTAAAGCAGCCATTTAGCGCGAAGTTCATTACGTTATCAAACCACTTCCCTTATCCGCTAGATAAGGAAGACCAAACGATTGGACCTCACAATACGGGAGATAAGTCAGTTGACCAATACTTCCAAACGGCTCGTTATTTAGATGAATCAATCAAGCAATTCTTTGAGGATTTACAGGCCTCTGGCTTAGCAGACAATACGATGGTCGTGATGTACGGTGACCACTACGGTATTTCTGAAAACCATAAGCGTGCAATGGGCAAAGTAATGGGTAAAAACATCAATGATTTTGAACAAGCTCAGCTGCAGCGCGTACCATTATTTATTACTTCACCAGGCCTTAAAGGCGGCGTAAATCATACGTATGGTGGAGACGTAGATGTTCGTCCAACAGTGATGCATTTATTAGGTCTTGATACAAAAGACTATATTGACTTTGGTACAGACTTATTATCAAAAGAACATCAGCAAGTTGTGCCTTTCCGTAACGGTGACTTTGTTACACCTAAGGTAACAAAAGTTGACCAGAAAGTGTATGACAATGCAACGGGCAAGCAGCTTTCAGATAAGGAAGCGAAACAGTACGATAAGTATGATGAACTAGTTAAGAAAAAGCTAGAACTATCAGATAAACTTGTTTACGGAGATTTACTCCGCTTTCATACACCAGAAGGGTTCAAACCAATTGAACGCTCGAAGTATGATTACAACAAGCGCGAAGATCAATAAAAAACAGGCAGCTTTTAATAGCTGCCTGTTTTTTTGTTTTGTGAAACCTTTAAAGGTTTTATCCGTATATAAATTATAACAGTAATCGTTTTAAGAGACGGGAAGACAATGGTATAATATGTATACGTTTAAAAGTTCGGTCACATTTGAGATAGGAGTGAAAGCGATGAAAGTCGTTCGAATCATAAAAAAGATTCTTGCCATTTGGGTAACAGGAGCAGTAGCCGTTCCGGTCAGCTATTTTGGATTTAGTACCACGATGATTCAATCCTTTGGCATTAGTATAGGAGTAATGGTCGTGATGAGCCTGTTCTTTATTATAAGCAGTGCTCGACGTCATTATCAAAATCCGTATAGAGAAGAAATTGCATACGTTCGTCATCAAGTAAAAGAGGCAAGAAAGCAATTAAGAACCATTGGAAGCTATCGTTTTAAAATTCGGTCTGTTCATATGTGGACAGAACTTTCTAAACTATACAAAGTAGGTAAAAGCATCATTGAAATGGTAGAAAAAGAGCCCGCACGTTATAAAGATGTTCAGCCCTTTTTTACGAACTACTTACAATCAACGGTTACCGTCATTGAAAGGTATATGTTTTTATTATCAAAACCAACGAAAAGCATAGAAGTCAAAGAAAGTCTTCATGAAGCGGAAGACATGCTGCGCGGGTTATCAGGGAAGTATGAGCATTTATTAACAAATGCTCTTTCACAAGATAAGCTGACATTAGATGTAGAGCTTAAAGTGCTAAAACAAGCATTTGAAGAAGAGCAGCCGTATATACCGACAGCTACTAATCGCACAAAGTAACGTAAATGCAAAGGATGGGATTTTATGATGAAAGAATATAATCAAAATCAATCGTTAGATGCGCTGCTTGATGATCCTTTTGCGTCACCTACCCCGCAGGTACAATCGGACTCTCGCGCTGCAAAAAGAAACACATACGATGATTTGACACCGGAATATCAGGAAAAAGCACAGAAAATCGCAAATCAAATTGATTATAAAAATCAGCAGGCGATCTTACAGTACGGGGTAGCAGCTCAGTCAGAACTATCTCAGTTTTCTCAATCTGTGCTACAGCATGTGCAAACGAAAGATACGGGACCAGTAGGAGACGTTATAGGAGATTTAATGAGTAAGATTCGCCAAGTGAATCCCGATGATTTTTCTGCAAAGAAAAAAGGAGTTATCGGTCGATTGTTTTCAGGAGTCTCTAGGCCTATTCAAAATTTATTAACAAAATATCAAAGCATTAATGTTGAAATTGATAAAATTGCAGATAAGTTAGAGCGCTCAAAACAAATGCTGTATCGAGACATTACGATGCTAGATAGCTTATATGATAAAAATAAACAGTTTTACGAGGCGCTTAACGTCTACATTGCAGCGGCAGAATACAAGTTAGTGGCGCTGCAGAATGAAACGCTGCCCCAGCTTCAGCAAAAAGCATCTCAAAAAAATGACTACTTGATGGCTCAGGAGGTCAATGATTTAAATCAATTTATCAATAGGCTAGAAAAACGAGTGCATGATTTAAAACTGAGCCGTCAAATTGCCATTCAAAGTGCACCGCAGATTCGATTAATTCAAGAAGTCAATCAGACCCTTGTTGAAAAAATTCAAAGCTCTATTTTAACAGCTATTCCCCTTTGGAAAAATCAAGTAGTAATCGCAACCACTTTATTACGCCAAAAGAAAGCAATGGAAGCCCAAAAGCAAGTATCTAAGACAACAAACGACTTGCTTACTAAAAATTCAGAGCTGCTCAAGCAGAACACGATTGAAGTAGCTCGTGAAAACGAGGCGGGGATTGTCGATATCGAAACATTGAAAAAAACACAGTCCGATTTGATTACCACGTTAGAAGAAGTGCTAAAGATACAAGAAGAAGGACGTACGAAGCGTACCGAGGCGGAATCAGAGCTGTATCAAATGGAAAAAGATTTAAAAACTAAACTGTTAGATATGAAATAAAGAAAAAGTCGGTTTACACACTTTGTAAACCGACTTTTTCTCTGTTTTATGCATTTTGAAGCGTTCTCGCCATTTCTAAAAACGGCGTTAAATCCCTTTCGGATTTAGGAGCAAAGATCGTTAACCGGAAAGTAGGGTGATGATTTTGCTTTCGAACGAGAAAACCGTATGCGTTACTTTTATCATCTGATGCTTTGTACGCAGCTTCTATCTCTAAGTTATGGTGAATGAGGTGCGTATCAAGGGAAGCCACTTCTGAAAAGCCAGCTCTTAAAATTTTTTTTGTTTCTTTATTGAGCTCCTTTACACTTTTATTTGAGGGAAACACTTCAATCCGCATCCACAAAGCATCATTTTTTTTGTTGTAAATGACATCTTTTCGTGGCTCTTCTTCTGTAAACTCGTATCCTTCTAGTACGTAAAGCGTATAGTTTTGATTGGTGCTTCTTTTAAGATAACCCGCATCTGTTCTGCTGCTTCCTTTGTAAGGATAGGTGAACTTTTGCTGTGGCAAGCGTTCTTTTGGAATTTCTTCTTGTGTGTTAATAAGCTCTTCACGAAAAGCAGTTGAGCAGCCACTCATCAAACATATAAAGCAAACAAGAAATATCTTTTTTTTCATAGCTGGCTTCCTTATCTATTTTCATTCATGCGTTTTTACTGAGTTCACAATTGAAATTAACTTTTTTTCATCATCAGAATTTTTAGCTGTAACCATCGTGATTTTTAAAGCAGGGTGCCCCTTTGTTTCTCTCAGTACATACAGCTTTGCCGTTTCTTTTTTGCTCCCTGATGTAGATGCAAACACAACAGGTTGAAGAAATGGGGATGCAGAAGAAATTTTTAACGATTTTCCAAACTGGTCATCAAACAATTTTTTTGAACGATCTAGATATGATTTGCTTGTACTTTCTTTCCCGGAAAGGACTTCAATTCGCATCCACGTATAGGGAGTCTTGGTTGAAAAAAGAATATCTTTTCCATCCTCTTCTTTTTGAAGCGTATATTCATTGGGCAATGAAAGAGAATATCCTTGTTCGCTTACGGTGAGCTGCTGATGTTCCTTATTGCTTTCACTGACTGCTTTAACAGAAGGCAGTATAACCATGGTTATGCTTATCATTAACAGAAGCGCTAAATAAAATTTTCGCATGTATATATCTCCTATTCAAAACGCTAGACAGCGTGTAGTTACTATAAAAAAATGTTTTCGCCATGTTAGAACCCGTAGGTTTATTTTTGACTTTTTGGTAAAGCTAAAAACACAATCAATTAGTAATGGAGAGAAGACTATGAAAAACCGTAAATCAACTTCTGCAGCTAATCGCCGTCAACAGCGCGTGTGTTTGGGTGATGAACGATTATTTGCAGTTGGTATCAAAGCGTTTATTGACAATACGCATGAATCACACCTAGACAAAAAAGGAGGTCATTGAGTGAAATGGTGCTTGTCAATTATCATTATTGTTTCCATTAATTTCTATGGTATTCAGGCGGATGCTGCAAAGAAGAGCAGATTTTATTATGAAAAAAAAGGAGATATCGTGTGGGAAGTTCCCATGAAAGACGAGAAGTTAATTGCGCTTACATTTGATGATGGACCAGATCCTAAATATACGCCGACCATTTTGAATTTATTGCAAGAGTACGGTGCCAAAGCAACTTTTTTTGTAGTCGGCGATCGAGTAACATCGTTTCCCAAGCTTGCTCAAAGAGAAGTTCGTGAAGGGCATGAACTTGCTAATCATACATATAGCCATTTGAAAGTAAGGGGCCAGGAAGTAGAGAGAATTGAACAAGAAATTGAAAAAGCGGATGAACGTATACAAGCTATTACAGGAATAAAACCTTACCTGTTTCGTCCACCTACTGGCTATTATGACGATCGGGTAGTAAAAGCTGCTAAAAATCAGCAGTATACCATTATTCTTTGGTCTTGGCATCAAGATACATTTGATTGGAGAAATCCAGGCGTAGGTAAAATTGTAAGTCAAGTGCTTAACCATGCCAGGTCAGGAGATATTGTATTGTTTCATGATACGGGAGGAGATCGAACCCAAACCATTGAAGCATTAAAACAAATTTTGCCGAAGTTAAAGGAAGAGGGGTATAAATTTGTAACGGTCTCAGAACTTTTAAAACATCACCCCAATTATAAATCTCTTTATTTGATGCAACAGCAAAAACAGCACTCCGTTCAATAATCGAGTGCTGTTTTTCTCGTAAAGACTTTAACCAATTTTTTAACTGGTTTTTCCTTCTCTTTTGTCCCCATCAGACGTATTTTTTTGGAAAAATGCTTTTACTTTATCCCGTTTTTTCTTCGAAATAAGAATATATAATGTATCACCTGCAAAAATTTGTGTATTTCCTCTAGGGGTAAGTAGTTTATCATCTCGAATAACAGCAGTCACTAAAATGTCTTCAGGGAGGTGAAGTTCTTCAAGCGATTTTCCTGATATATCTGCATGTTCCACGAGCTTCAACTCAATCATTTCATTTTTTGTTTTGCCCATCGAAACAAGCTCGAGACTGTGAGGAACCGTCTCTTTTTCACCTTGAGAAAGGTTTAGAAATTTGGCTAAAGGAGCGATTGTTGCTCCTTGAAGAAGAGCGGAAGTTAAAACAACAAAGAAAACGACGTTAAAAATGAGCGTGCTGTTCTCCAAACCTGCCATCATAGGATAAGTAGCCAATACAATTGGAACAGCTCCTTTTAAACCGGCCCAAGAAATAAACAGTTTTTCTTTGGATGAGTATTTAGCAAACATCATCGAAAGAAATACGCCGAGTGGACGAGCGACAAACATAAGTAAAAGAGATAACAGTATACCCTGCCAAATGATATCTAGCAGTTGATTAGGAAAGACAAGAAGGCCGAGTAAAATAAACATTAAAATTTGCATCATCCATGCAAAACCTTCGTTAAAGCGGACAATTGTGTGACGATAAGTTAGATCTGCATTCCCTACTACCACTGCCATTACATATACAGCAAGTAGACCGCTTGCTTCTACAAATGTGGAAATTCCATAGGTTAAGGCGGCTAATGACAATGTAAGCACAGGGTAAAGACCTGAAGAATCTAAATTAATTCGATTAATAATCCACACGGCTGCTTTTCCGAGTACTAAACCAAGTACCAGCCCGATTCCCATTTGCCAAAAGAAATTAAGGATTAACGAGAGGATAGGAGAGTCTGGATGTTGAATTAATTCAATAATAGAAACGGTTAAGAAGATGGCCATCGGATCATTGGAACCAGATTCTGCTTCTAGCGTGGAGTTTAATTTTTGGCGGATATTCTGTGTCCCTAGTACAGAGAACACGGCTGCAGCATCTGTAGAGCCAACGATTGCCCCGAATAAAAAGCCTTCAAGCCAAGTAACACCTAAAATATATTTGGCAAGTACACCTGTTAAAACTGTCGTAATGAGGACTCCGAAAGTAGCTAATGAAACGGAAGGGCGAACAACGCGTTTAACATCTTTCCATTTGGTCTGCACGCCCCCATCAAAAAGAATAATGATAAGCGCTAATATTCCGAATCCTTGTGTTAAAAGAGCATTGTCAAAGTAGATGTAGTGGCTAACAACCATTCCTACAATAATAAAGAGTACAAGCGAAGGGACTCCAAGGCGAGTAGAGAACTTTGCAGTAAGTACCCCTATGACAAGGAGAATAGATAGTAAAAGAATTGAATGGTCTACCGTAAAATCCAAAAAATACACCTCGTTTGTTCAAAATTTTTATGTAAGTAATAAATGAGGTTCCTCTATAATAATTGTAGCATAATGGATTTAAAACCTTGAGAAATCTGCTTATCAAAAAAAGAGATGCATAAACATCTCTTTTTTTGATCATGTATGAATAACAGGGACAGATTCTTACTTAACATCTTGCTCGTGATAAAGATGAGGAGCTTTAAATGTTGCTTTCTTTTTAACTGAAGAACCTTGTTGGTCGGGACGGGAACGATCGTAAATAGCTGTTCCAACAATCTCAGCCACATCTTGAAGTTTTTCTTTGCTTATTTTATCAAGGTTATCTTCAGGCGTATGATACCAAGGTTCAGACGGACTGTGAATAAATAGAGCAGCCGGTATTCCTGCTTCTGCAAACGGAACGTGATCACTGCGGCCGCCAGCTTGGAATGGCGTAGGTGCTCCATTTAATCTTGTACTTGAAGCTTGAGCTAATTCTGTGACAAGATTTGGTGTTCCATCAGCTGTATTCATCACCAAATCTCCCGCATCTTGACTTCCTACCATGTCTAAATTAAACATTCCAACAATACGATTTTTCTCATCTTCAGATAGCTCACTAACATAATGCTCGGATCCTAGTAAGCCTACTTCTTCAGCTCCGAATGTGACAAATCGCAGTTCTGTATCAGTAGGAAGAGTTTTAAATACGCGAGCTAATTCAAGCACCATTGCTGTTCCAGAAGCATCGTCATTTGCCCCAGGCGCTCCGGCCACAGAATCATGATGAGCACCTACTACAATAATATCATTTGTTCCTTTTTTCTTAAAAGTAGAAGGTTTAGTAGCGGTTACATTATAAGATGTTCGCTCACTTACGACAGCTCCTTCAATTTTTACTGTACCTGAAGGCTTTTCGCCTTTTTGAATAGAAGTAAGAACCTTGTCACCTTCTTCTTTGGTAACAGCAAGAGACGGAATGTAGTTATCATTAGCGCCGCCAAGCGTTCCGTTTAGCTCACCGTCTGTATTATTAAAAATAATGACGGCTGCAGCTCCTTTTTCAGCAGCATTTAATACTTTTTCACCAAAAGTAATAGTGCCTCGCTGAACTAATACAATTTTACCTGTCACATCTTTGTTTGCTAAATTATCTTTTGTACCCAGCCCTCCATCTACAATTTCAGCAGTGACATTTCCATTGGTGCTATAAGTAAAAGTTGTCGGAGAGTAGCTGGTACCGTTTACGCTTAGTGAAAAACTAGCTGCTGGTGTGTAACCGGTAAAGGTAAAAGGCTCTACTGCGCTCTCATAGCCTAGTTTAGACAAACGCTTTTGAACAAATGTAGCAGCTTCGCGTTCAGCTTCAGTTCCTGCCACACGAGGTTTTTTTGAGAGATACGCAATGTCTTGATAAATTTTCTCAGCATTGATTTTTTTTAATACTTTTTGTTCAGAACTTTGATGGTGAGAAGCATTTGCAGAAGTAGAAGCTTGTACACTTGTAAAAGATAAAGTCAAACTTGTTGCTACAGCCAAAGAAATCACGGTTTTTTTCATTAAAATCCCCCTAAATTTATCGATGTAGTTGGTACTACTCGAATTTACAATATTAAGAAAATACAAAAAAGAGTATTATTACCTAAATGTTCCAGGATATTCCGTATCTAAATTCCTATTTTGATAGAGAAAATAACTCAAATAAAATGAAAATACGGAAACAACTAAAGAGGATAAAAGAAACTGTGTCAAAAGTAATAAAAAAAGGTATTAGATAAGAATAAAAAAATAAGGTAAACTAGTTTAAAAGTAAGAAGAATATTCAGAACTTAATTGATGAAACATAGAGAGTATTCACGTAAAAAACAAAGGCTGGTGGGAAATATTGATAAAAAATAGGGAGGGTGTACGAAAAGCAGCGGCGGTAGCGGGTCTTCTGCTTGTAGGGGTGTACATCGTCTTTCAAACAATGGCATTTTTTAAAGGAGCATATGCTCTTAGCAGTTTGATAAAAGATAGTTTACTAGTGGGCGTAACGGCTGGCACGTTTTATTTACTTCATAAGCGTTCGATTCATACCCAGGTGTCTGATGAACAATATCAGCTTGCTACATTAATAAATTCAATGCCAGATTTTATTTGTTTTAAAGATGGAGCTGGCAAATGGGTGGCGGTGAATGATTTTGGAAGAGAACTTTATCATTTAAAGGGTATTGATTACAGGGGTAAAACCGATGCAGAACTTGGGGAACTTGTGCCTTTCTTTCAAGCCGCTTTCTTACACTGTATTTCATCGGATGAAGAAGCATGGAGAAAAAAGGAAAAGGTACGCACGGAAGAAGCATTTGAAATACCAAACGGCGAGGTCAAAACATTTGATGTTATTAAAGTACCTGTGTTTTTTGGTGATGGCTCAAGAAAAGCTCTTATCACGATTGGACGAGATATCACTCAGCAAAAGCTTGCAGAAGCGCTTCTCATAAAAAAGGAAAAGCTTTCTGTAGTAGGCGAATTAGCTGCTGGAATTGCTCATGAAATTAGAAATCCGCTTACGAGTATTAAAGGGTTTGTTCAGCTCATGAAAGAAACAGACCGATCCGCAATAGGGTATGCTAACATCATGCTTGATGAGCTGGAACGAATTAATGGTATTGTCAGTGAAATGCTCCTTTTGTCAAAACCTGAAAGTGAACATTTTCGCGTGTTTTCTCTTACAGAAGCGGTTAAGTATGTAATGAGTTTAACTTCCCATGAAGCTTTATTGAAAAACATTGACTTCTTATACGATGAACAAACAAATAACGCTAGTGTGTATGGAAATAAAAATCACCTTATTCAAGTATTACTTAATGTTTTTAAAAACGCAATTGAAGCCATGGATAGGCCTGGAAATATTTACATTACAATCAAAACAGCGCAGGATAACCATATTTTTATAGAAGTTAGAGATGAAGGAGTAGGAATTTCTAAAGACCGTCTAGAACATATAGGAGAACCGTTTTTTACTTTAAAAGAAAAAGGAATGGGGCTTGGATTAACAATCAGCTCCAAAATTATTCATGATCATCACGGTACCCTGCAGATTGAGAGTGAACAGAACAAAGGGACGATTGTTAAAATCCGACTGCCTCTGTATGTCGAAGATACGGCGGTTTTTGCAAGCAAATGAAATGTTGTAAACGAAAAGTAATGAAAACGTCATCCATTTCTTATTGCTAAACGCAGCCGTACATGATGTAATAAAAGAAACGAACATGTCAGGAAGGTAGCAAAATGAGACGTGCAGATCAAAAAATTATATTACCGTATACACCGGAAAATTTAAGAATGCTATTGCTTCAAGTATGTGACGGAGAAAATCCGTTCTCCCATCAGGACCTTACGTATTGGTGTGATAAATATACTCTCCATTATTATGAGTATGAAGCGGATGAAACGCAGTGGATGAATGATATGCAGCAGACAGATAATAGACAAGATCTAGCTAAATCCTATGCCATTGCTAAAGATATTGGCTGGCAGTGGTACTTTTATATGGCTAGAGGGACGACGCTATCTGATATTCAATATGTCGAGCTTCACGAACTAGAATTACCCAGACATTTGTTTGTAAAATGGCTAAATGAATTATATGAAATGTAATCCTATATATGAATTGTAGTACATCCGGTCTGATGAAAGAAAGACCATCTCTGGTAACGGGGCAAAAGACCACTGAAGTACATACAAGCGTAAAATAGAAAGCTAAGGAAAATCCTTAGCTTTTTTGTTTTGTCAAAATTATTCAAAAAAACTGTCTTCAGGAAAAAACATAAAACCTAGTTGACTTATTGGTATTGTTATATTATAAGTAATAGAGACATGATTTATGGAAAAAATTACAGGGGGAACATCTATGAATAACTTATTAGTCATCATAAACATCCTCATTATGCTCGCATTGCTTGCGGGGCTGTTTATGATGCAGAAAAAACATGTATCATTTTCAAAGCGTGTGTTTACAGCGCTTGGACTAGGAATTATTTTTGGCTTTGCTCTTCAGTGGGTGTATGGTCCGACTCATGAAGTAACGATGACGACCGCCGATTGGTTTAGCATTGTAGGAAGCGGATATGTTAAGTTTCTGCAAATGATTGTTATGCCGCTTGTATTTGTATCGATTGTAGCGGCATTCACTCGCTTAAAATTGACGAGCAATATTGGAAAGATTAGTAGTTTAATTATTGGGATTTTGCTTGTCACAACAGCGATAGCAGCTGCAATTGGTATTTTTACAACAACGAGCTTTAATTTAGAATCTGTCCAAATCACAAAAGGGGAAGCGGAACTTCAGCGCGGAGAGGACTTAGAAAACAATTTATCTAGTTTAGAAGCAAAAACAATCCCACAGCAAGTAGTAGAATTATTGCCTGCTAACCCGTTTCTTGATTTAACAGGCGCACGTTCAACTTCCACGATTGGCGTTGTCATCTTTGCGGCATTTGTTGGAATTGCGTATTTAGGCGTGAAGCGTAAAAAGGCTGAGGAAGCGGCGTTATTTTCAAAAATTATTGATACGCTTTATGCCATTGTAATGCGTGTAGTGACGCTAATTCTTCGTTTAACTCCTTATGGGGTACTTGCAATTATGACCAAAACAGTAGCAACGAGTGATATTGATGCAATTGTTAAACTTGGAAAATTTGTTGTAGCATCATATGTCGCATTGGCAGCTATGTTTATTGTTCACTTAGTTATTCTAACAATGATCGGTGTAAATCCGATCACATATGTTAAGAAAGTATTTCCTGTATTGGCTTTTGCCTTTACTTCCCGTACAAGTGCTGGAGCATTACCTTTGAATGTTAATACACAAACAAGACAGCTAGGGGTTCCAGAAGGAATTGCGAATTTCGCAGGTTCATTTGGTCTTACAATTGGTCAAAACGGATGCGCTGGAATATATCCAGCTATGTTAGCCGTTATGATTGCACCAACGGTAGGTATTGACCCCTTAACGCCTTCATTTATTTTCACGTTGATTGCCATTGTAGCAATTAGTTCGTTTGGCGTAGCAGGCGTTGGCGGAGGAGCGACATTTGCGGCTTTACTTGTATTATCTTCTATGAATTTGCCCGTAGCGCTAGCAGGCTTATTAATTTCAGTAGAGCCATTGATTGATATGGGGCGTACGGCGCTTAATGTAAGTGGAAGCATGACAGCCGGAGTCGTCACTAGTAAATTAACAAAAGAGCTAGATACAAACGTATATAACGATCAAACCATCTCACCTGAGACAGCAGAAGTGTAAAAGAGATACGTCATCCATAGTTAACATTGTTAACTATGGATTTTTTTTCTTTATCCACATAAAATAGGAAAAAATACTTATGATGACGCTTTCAAAAAAGGTTATAGTGAAAAATGTGTACGTACTTTATTTTACGGGAGGGTTTTCATTGAAACGTAGTTGGACTAAATATGCAACGGTACTGATGGCTTTACTCTTACTAGTAAGCTCTTTTTTTAGCCCATTTATGCAATCGTTTGCATCTGCAGCAGACGCAACAAAAATCACGATTCACTATCAGCCTGCTCCAAATGATACAAAGGAATGGGGATTATGGGTTTTTCCTGAAGGAGGAGAAGGGAAGCCTTACGCATTTACAGGGGAAGATCAATTTGGAAAAGTAGCGGAAGTTGAATTACCCGGTACTTATGACAAAGTAGGTTTTATTGTTCGAACAGAGTCGTGGGAAAAAGATGGAGGAGACCGCTTCGTTTCGGTGGAGAACGGTGAAGGAGAAGTATGGGTGAAAAGTGGAGATGAACATACATATACGTCTCCTCCTGACGGTGAATACCGAGATTTACCGAAGTTTGATAAAGTAAACGTTACCTTAAATTATCATCGGTACGACGGAGATTACAGCGGGTGGAACATTTGGACATGGCCCGGTGATGAAAAAGAAGGCAAGCAAATCGAATTTACGGAAGACACGAATTTTGGGAAGAGAGCGACTTACGCCATTAACAGTGGAAGTGGCAATTTATTTGACAAAATTGGTTTTATTGTACGCCATTCTACTAGTGACAGCGATTGGGAAAATAAAGACGGAGGAGACCGCTTTATTACCAAGGTTGGTAAAGATGGGAATGTAGAAGTATGGATTGTTCAAGGACAAAATCGAATTTATTATGATAGAGCAGGAGTAGATATCACTCGGAAAATCACGAAAGCGACTATGGATACATTTAATCAAATCACCTTAGAAACAAACGTGCCGTTTGACTCTTCTAAGAGTGTAGGAGACATTGAAATTGACGGAGCTCAAATTGAGAAAGTGATACCTTATAAAGAGGGAGAAGACGCTGCTACTACTAAAGTTAAAATCATAACAAAACAGCCTTTGGACGTTACAAAAACGTATAAAGTTAAGCAAAAAGGCTACGGCTCAGCTGATGTAGTCAATGGAAATGTCGTTCGCACGAAAGAATTTGACGAAAAGTATGCATATAGCGGAAACGATTTAGGAAACACGTATTCTAAGAAACAAACAAATTTTCGCGTATGGGCTCCAACTGCAAGCGAAGCCAAGCTAGTGATTTATTCGTCATGGAACTCCAAAGCTGTAAAAGAAATTTCTATGACTAAAAGTGAAAAAGGAACGTGGAAAGCGGAGTTAAAAGGAAATCAAGATGAACTGATTTATACGTACAAAGTAAAAATTGGGAACAGCTGGAACGAAGCGGTTGATCCATATGTACCAGCAACAACGGTGAATGGAGATCGCGGAGTTGTCGTAGATTTGGCTAAGACAAATCCGAGAAAGTGGAGTGCAAATAAGCCGAAATTTAAAAATCCAGAAGATGCGATTATCTATGAACTGCACGTACGAGATTTATCGTCTCAAAAAGAGAGCGGTATCAAAAATAAAGGAAAATATCTAGGCGTAGCGGAGTGGAATACGAAAGGACCAAATGGAGTAAAAACAGGACTCAGTCATATTAAAGATTTAGGTGTGACGCACGTTCAGTTCCTGCCTATTTACGATTATCGTACGGTGGATGAAACGAAATTAAACGAGCCGCAGTTTAACTGGGGATATGATCCAAAAAATTACAACGTCCCAGAAGGTTCCTATTCAACAAATCCATATAATCCTAAGACGAGAATTATTGAGCTTAAACAAATGATTCAAACGCTTCATGACAAGCAGCTTCGTATGGTAATGGACGTGGTTTATAATCATGTGTATGCAGTGAGTGAGCATAGCTTTGATAAACTAGTTCCAGGCTACTACTTCCGTTATAAAGAAGATGGAACTTTATCCAACGGAACAGGTGTTGGAAACGACACGGCGTCTGAACGGAAGATGGTTCGGAAGTTTATTGTAGATTCTGTTGCGTATTGGGCAAAAGAGTACCACATTGATGGGTTTCGATTTGATTTAATGGGGATTCACGATACAAAGACAATGAATGAAGTGAGAAAGAAGTTAGATGAAATTGACCCTTCCATTATCGTCTTAGGAGAGGGCTGGGATCTAGGAACCGAGCTTGATGCTAAGCTAAAAGCTAATCAGAAAAACGCTCAGGATATGAAGCGCATCGCTCACTTCAATGATGGTATGCGAGATGGTCTTAAAGGCAGCGTGTTTTTTGATCGTGAAAACGGATTTGTTAATGGAAAACAGGGTCAAGAAAAGCTCATACAGCAAAGTATAGCAGCTGGAATAGATTATGATCATTCAACTGCCACGTATGAAGACCCGGATCAAGTTGTGACGTATGTAGAAGCCCACGATAACCATACGTTATGGGATAAGCTTCAGCTGACGAACCCTGCTGACACCGAGCAAACGAAAAAGCAAATGCATAAGCTTGCTTCTTCTATTATTTTAACATCTCAAGGAATGAACTTTATACATGCAGGTCAAGAGTTTATGAGAACAAAAGGCGGAGATCATAATAGCTATCAGTCACCCGATTCTGTCAATCAGCTAGATTGGAAGCGCCGAGCAGCTTTCAGCCAAGAAGTAGATTATATGAAGGGACTTATTGCGCTTCGAAAGCAATATTCCTCATTTAGAATGACGAGTGCACAGGCTATTCATCAAAATTTACGCTTTGTTGACGCACCATCAAACGTAGTAGGTTATACGTTAAATGCTAAAGCTAATAAAGATAAAGCAAACGAAATAATGGTGATTCATAATGCAAATAAACAAGCTCAAACGGTTCATCTGCCTTCTAACAGAACGTGGAGATTACTTGTTGACGGCGAGCAGGCAGGAACAAAAACGCTCCGTACGGTGAAAGGAAATACAGTAAACGTTTCGCCTCTTTCGACATTTGTACTAGTAAGATAAGTTTTAGATAGCTGGAATACATGTAGAAAAATTCAGAATATTGTATGTAAAATTGTTGATTTTATTAGATAACATGGTAAAATATTCATTGTTAGCGTTTTCAAAATTCGTGGGGAGGTATGTATTTGATGCAAAATCTTGGAGCGAAAAAAGTTGAAATGAGTCCGAAAGTAGTGGAGTTTTTAAAAGGAGTTAAACAGCTATACATTAACGGCGAGTGGGTAGACTCTGTTTCAGGAAAAACGTTTGAAACAGTAAATCCAGCAACGGGTGAAAAGTTGGCAGATGTAGCTGAAGCAAATCCAGAGGATATTGATCGTGCCGTCAGAGCGGCTAGAGAAGCCTTTGATCATGGACCTTGGACAAAGATGTCAGCAGCTGAAAGAAGTCGACTTATTTATAAATTAGCTGATTTAATGGAAACACATCAATTGGAACTTGCGCAGCTTGAAACGCTTGATAACGGAAAACCAATTCGTGAAACATCAAATGCAGACATTCCATTAGCAATCGAACATTTCCGCTACTTTGCTGGTTGGTCAACTAAAATGGTTGGACAAACTATTCCTGTGCAAGGAGCGTATTTTAACTATACAAGATATGAGCCAGTAGGAGTTGTTGGCCAAATTATCCCGTGGAACTTCCCGCTTTTAATGGCCGCTTGGAAGCTCGGAGCCGCTTTGGCAACTGGATGTACAATTGTGCTCAAACCAGCCGAGCAAACGCCGCTTTCTGCACTTTACTTGGCTCGACTAGCCGATGAAGCAGGGTTCCCAAAAGGCGTGCTAAACATCGTGCCAGGCTACGGGAAAACAGCAGGTGAACCGCTCGTTCATCATGATCTTGTCGATAAAATTGCTTTTACGGGATCTACTGCTGTCGGAAAAGCAATTATGAAGCAAGCTAGTGACTCCTTAAAGCGTGTGACGTTAGAGCTTGGAGGTAAATCACCAAACATTATCCTACCGGATGCAGACTTAACAAAAGCGGTTCCTGGTGCACTTTCAGGTATTATGTTTAATCAAGGACAAGTATGTTGTGCTGGAAGTCGTCTGTATGTCCAAAAAAGCTTATATGATAATGTCGTAGCTGATTTAGTTTCTCAAACGAAATCTATTAAACAAGGAAATGGATTAGCAGATGAGACAACAATGGGGCCGCTTGTATCTGCGCAGCAGCAAAAACGAGTGAAAACCTATATTGATAAAGGAATAGAAGAAGGAGCAGAAGTACTCGCAGGAGGAAACATTCCATTTGATCAAGGCTATTTCGTAGAACCGACTATCTTTGCAGATGTCGATCATTCAATGACGATTGCTCGTGAAGAAATCTTCGGTCCGGTTGTAGCTGCTATGCCGTTTGACGATCTTGATGATTTGATTGCCAAAGCAAATGATACAGCATATGGTCTAGCAGCGGGCGTCTGGACACAGGATTTAAAGAAAGCACACTATATTGCTCATGGTATTAAAGCAGGTACAGTTTGGGTGAACTGTTACAACGTATTTGATGCAGCAAGCCCGTTTGGAGGCTATAAACAGTCGGGAATTGGTCGTGAAATGGGAAGCTATGCGCTTGATAACTACACTGAAGTGAAAAGCGTATGGATCAATATGGAATAATTAGTAAGAATTTTTGTGAAAATCAATAGCATATCTTTGTGTGAAAAAGAGTAGTCTTTAGTGGACTACTCTTTTATTTGTTTAAGTCCCGCATTTTTAGAAAAGGAGTGATAACATTGCCGGTTATACAGGGCCCCTCGTCGTATAAGCTTACCGGTCACCTGCAAAAGTTTAGAGAGAACCCCCTGGGTTTTTTGGAAAACTTGACTCAGTATGGAGAAATTGCAACATTTAGAGTTGCGCACAAACGCTTTTATGTAACGAGAGACCCTCAACTTATTAAAGATGTAGTCATTACAAACAGCAAGGCGTTTCAAAAAATTAAACTAACGCACATGTTTAAAACGCTGCTAGGCGAAGAAATGTTATGGACAGATGAAGCATTATACATGAGCCCCATTCAACCCTCACAACTTAAACAACATCTAACCTATAATAAGGAAGCAATAGCAAAAATAATTGAAAAGCATACGGAAACGTGGGAAGAAGGGCTGCTTCGAACGATAGTAAAAGACATAAGACAGATAGTCGTAGCTGTACTCCTTCAACTTGTATTTGGCATTTCGATTGAGGATAAAGATAAAATTCACTACGTTCAAGCGCTTATGAGAAAAAAAGAAAAGTTAGGCAAAATTTATATTCGTCTGCCTTTGCACCAGCCTGACTCAGATGAGCAGCTCGAACAACTCCTTTTTGAACGCGTTCAAATGCGTGTTCAAAACAAAACCGAAGGAAATGATTTACTGCAGTATATATTGAATTCTTGCGGAGAAGACAGCGATGAAAGAGAAATATACGAACAGCTAAATTCTATATTCCTTTCGATGTATGAAATGATTACGCACGTATGCAGCTGGTCTATTCATTTACTGTCTCAAAATACTAGGGAGCACCTTCAGCTGCATAAAGAAATTCAAGCCTATGCTAGCGGCGAATCGCTTTCAACCAAAAATCTGACCTATATGCGCAAAATAATTGCTGAAAGCATGAGGTTATATCCGCCTCTTTGGCTATTTGGGCGTCAAGCACGTGAAGATATACAAATAGATGGCTACAGTATTAAAAAAGGGGAGATTATGTTAATTAGCCCTTATATGATGCATCGCCATGAAGATTATTTTTTAGAGCCAAGTGAATTTTTACCTGACCGTTTTGAAAAAGGAGGGTCCATTGATGTCCCAAGCTATATGTATATGCCGCTTGGGATTGAGCATCAAGCGGAAAGGGGCACGGACTACATCACTGAAATAGTAACCATTTTTCTGTCAGAAATGACAAAGCGCTTTTTATTTCAGCTGACTAAACCCGAATCTATTTCTCCGATGGCGGGCGTAATGCTGAATATGAAAGAAGAACTGAAGGTGAATGTTCACAAAGTTCACACCCAGTCTTGAATGAACGGGAATACTTTCCCTCTTTATATCAGACTGTCAATTTATTGACACATCCTGCATTGAGATTTATCATAGGGTAATATTTGATAGAGATTACTGAAGGATTTTTAGAGGGGACTATGGATAAAACAATTAAACAGTTGGTGTCGCTAGTTGAAACATCATTACTAACGCAAGTTACGATTCAAAGTGAAAGTGACTATGATCCAGTTGAAGTTACGAACAAAACAAAAGAGTGGGTACTTATTGGTAAAGGAAACTATGCCGGTGTGTTTACGCACGAAAATTATCCTGAATTTGTCGTGAAAGTATACGGAAGAGAAATTTATGGTGTAAAAAAAGAAGCGCAAGTGTATAGAAAGCTGGGCGTTCACCCAGCTTATTCTCAACTTTTTCATGAGGGAAAGACGTACTTGATTTTAAAAAGACTTACAGGCGTTACACTGTATGATGCCGTCCAGCGGGGAATAAAGATTCCAGAACAAGTCATAAAAGATGTGAACAAAGCTTTGGACTATGCAAGAAGCCAGGGTTTAAACCCGTATGATGTGCATGGTAAAAATGTCATGATGAAAGATGGAAGAGGGTATGTGGTGGATATTTCTGACTTTTATAAGGAAGGTATTGATAAAAAATGGACAGACCTTGTAAAAGCTTATTACACCTTTTATCCGTTTATTGATAAGTACCATATCCGCTTGCCATACCCGTTGTTAAACGTGATCAGAAAAGCATATCGTCTATATCGTAGAATCAAATCAAAAAGGAGTTTCCGCTAAAGGAAACTCCTTTTTAAGATGAAATACAGCGCAATACATGCTGCTGCTCAAAAGTTGGTTTTAATTTGAATAGAATGGTTTGTAGTATTTCAGATTGATAGACAAATTTTAGCGTATGTTTAAGGGAAAGAGGGTGTAAGAAAGAACGTATTCTTTTTTCAGCATAACGTATCACCTGTTCTTCATAAAATAAAGTACGTGCGGAGATTTTAGCGTGAATGTCTTTTGTTAGTTCAATTGTAAACTGGATAATCATTAAATCAGTGTCTTTACAGTATTTTTCTAATAGCATAATATCACCTCCATTTTGTCAACTCATTTACATAATCTTAATATAAAATTTACAAATGTCAATAAAACACGGAAAAATAAATGGTAAGACTGTTCTTTTTATATGTTGAATAAACAAGAACGTGATAGAGGTGAGTAAAGTTGAACATTAACGTCGGATTTGCCATTTTAGCTGATATTGATAATAAGATGACGGCTGCTATTTATGTGGAAAATCAAATTGTAGCGATTATAGCTGGACCTTCAGACATTCTGTATGAAAAGTTAAAAAAAGTGTTTTTATAATAGAGAAAAGCTGTAATTGTAAATATGATTCATAAAAAGCTTAAAAATTCTATGAAATAGTCGAAATAAAAGATGAGGATAAAATATACAAAAAGAAAGAACAGGAAGTTAAGGATAGGAGAATTACATATGGATAAAACATCTTTTATTGGACTGATTTTAGGAATAGCCTCTCTTATTGTAGGCATGTTTTTCAAAGGGGTTAATCCATCTGTGTTAGGAAATCCGGCTGCTATTTTAATTATTATTGTCGGAACCGTCGGAGCAGTAGTGATTGCATTTCCTTCAAATGAAATCAAAAGAGTCCCAAAACTGTTTGGTGTCCTGTTTAAAGAACAAAAAATGCTGCAGCCCGTTGATTTAGTATCCATGTTTTCTGAATGGGGACAAGTTGTTCGAAAAGAAGGGTTACTATCACTTGAAGCCCAAATTATTGATGTAGATGACCCTTTCTTAAAAAATGGTTTGAATTTAGCTATTGATGGTCAAAGTGCGGATTATATACGAGACGTGTTGTCTGAAGAAATTGATGCGATGGAAGAAAGACATCAAACGGGTGCAAGTATTTTCGCTTTAGCAGGTACATATGCTCCAACTCTCGGTGTACTTGGAGCTGTTATAGGGTTAATTGCTGCGCTTGGGAACATGGAAGATACAGATACGCTAGGACATGCGATCAGCGCGGCGTTTGTTGCTACGCTTCTTGGTATTTTTACTGGGTATGTACTATGGCATCCGTTTGCAAATAAACTAAAGCGTAAATCGAAACATGAAGTAAAGGTGAAGTATATGATGATCGAAGGAGTGCTTTCACTTCTAGAAGGAGAAACACCAAAAGTAATTGAGCAAAAGCTGGCTTCTTATTTGCCAACAGCGGAACGTAAAAAGCTTCTTCAAGAAAGTGAAGTGGGCATAAATGAGTAGACGCAGAAAACGAAAGCATGAAGAGGACCATGTTGACGAAAGCTGGCTGCTTCCTTACTCAGATTTGCTTACACTTTTACTTGCTTTATTCATTGTATTGTTTGCAATGAGCTCAGTGGATGCGCAAAAATTTAAGAATCTTTCTCGCGCATTTAATGAGGCGTTCGTTGGAGGAACGGGCGTGATGGAATTTCAATCTCTGGAGGAATCTGAAGAAGCGGTTCAGCCTTCAAATACTCCTGCAGCTAAAAGTACGGAAAAAACAAATGAAGTGGAGACAGCTCCTAATCAGTCTCCTGCTTCTTCACAATCGCTAACGAGCGAACAAAAGGAGCAAACCATTCGAGAAGCTGATCAAGAAGAGCTTCAGCAAATTCAATCTAAAATTAATGCGTATATTCAAAAGAAAAACCTAACAAATCAATTACAGACTTCGCTAACTGATGAAGGTCTCTTAATTTCCATTCGAGATAATGTATTGTTTGATTCGGGAAGAGCGCAGGTTCGAAGTGAAGATACAAAAATCGCCAATGATATTTCAGAACTTTTGGTGATTGATCCTCCTCGTAATATCATTATTAGCGGTCATACTGATAACGTACCCATTCGCAACGCTGGTTTTGAATCCAACTGGGAGTTAAGCGTGATGAGAGCAGTTAACTTTATGAAAGTTATCTTAAAAAATGATAAGCTTAATCCAAGCATGTTCAGTGCAAAAGGATTTGGAGAGTTCAAACCGGTGACATCTAACAATACAGCAGAGGGGCAAGCGAAAAATAGAAGGGTTGAAATATTGATTACTCCTCGTACAATTAAACAGCCGTAAAAGCAGTCCTGCTTTTACGGCTGTTTTTCTATGTGTTATAAAGCTAAGAGTCTTCTCTTTTCAAAGTTTCCTCGTACTAACTTGAGGTCCATTCCATCTAAAATCAAGTCAATGAGAGCGCCTTTAAAGACATCCGCTGTTTTTTTCTTATCATTGGACTGCAAATATTGCACCCGATACCACTTGTCTTCAACTTGAAAGTACATAAAACGTCCATGCGTAAAGTCAATCCAAAACTTTGTAGGTTGTCCATTGAGATTTTTATAAACATATCCCCAGCTTCGGCCTTGGTGAGCGTCCTTCATTTTAGGGCGAGCTGTATTAAATACTTCGTAATATACTTTGTGCTTAATATCATAGAGCATCATATGACAGTCCTCCTATCTATAGACGTGCTAGCAGGTAAATGTATATTTGTATATAACAAGTATACTCAGCTGAAAGGAATCGTAGACTATTTTTTTGAGACAAGCAGAAACGCAGTTAAATGAAAAAGACAGTTTAAATTAGCTCAATCATTCTGCTTTTTTTATACTGTAAGTAAATGCGTTAAATAAGGAGGAAAAAATGAGACGAGTAGGAATAGTAGGTGCTGGAATGACGGGCCTTACAGCAGCGGCTGAATTACAAAAAGAGGGAATAGAGGTCTTTCTTCTTGATAAGGGTAAAAGTGTAGGGGGACGAATGGCTACCCGAAGAGTAGGGGATGGAAAAGCAGATCACGGAGCTCAATTTTTTACAGTGAGATCCGATGAATTTCAACAAGACGTAAATAAATGGATAGCTGATAGAAAGGTTAAGAAGTGGTTTGGTGACCATCACCCTCGGTATCACAGTCCGAATGGCATGAATGCGCTAGCTAAATATTTAGCTGAAGATCTACGCGTATACGTGAATCGAAAAGTTCAAGCCATTGATTTTCAAAACGGAAGGTATCAGCTGTATACAGAAGAAAATGAGATTTTTGAAGCGACTGATATCATTCTTACACCTCCGTCTCCTCAGGTTATTGAGGTACTTAATAATAGTAAGCTGCAAGCGGACCAATCTATTCTTAAAACACTGAAATTTAGTCCCTGCTTGGTTGCTATCGTGGAGCTTTACACAGAGATGCTGTATGGTGATCATGGTCAAATCATGAATCCATCCAGCACAATCCAAAGAATCGTTAATCATGAGCAAAAAGGAATATCAAAGACGCCCGTTCTTAGCATATATACGAATAAAGACTGGTCAGAAAAACATTTTGATGAGCATGAACATGAGTTGCTGCAGGCGATAAAAAATGAAATAAAAGAATGGATAGATGCAAATCATATTAAAAGCATTCAGTTAAAGAAATGGCGCTATGCAGAGGTTGAACAAGTTCTTCATCAGCCCTTTGCTAAAATTATGCCGTCGCTACTGGTGGCAGGAGATGCTTTTTTAAGAAGGGAAGACGAGACGAATCACTCACGGTTAGAGAGCGCATATTTGTCAGGGAAATCGGCAGCCGCTGAATTAATGGGAAAGAACACCTAGAACAAGGAGGGACCAAGAAGTGAAAAATAATTGGATAATGAAACAAACGTGGAAAGATTTACTGTTTATTCATTGGCCTGTAGATCCGGCATTTTTGGCTTCTTTATTGCCTAGTCAGTTAGAGCCTGACACCTATGATGGTCAAGGATGGATTGCACTGGTGCCTTTTACGATGACAGACATTCGATTTAAAGGAACGCCCGCAGTTCCCATCTTTTCACGGCTATATGAGCTGAATGTGCGTACATATGTTACATATAAAGGGGAAAAAGGCGTTTATTTTTTTAGTTTAGACGCAAGCAATCCGCTAGGGGTATGGATTGCTCGTCAGTTTTTTCATTTGCCTTATTACCACGCTGCTATGACATTCAACAAGACTCAGAACCATATTTCTTTTCAGTCAGTTCGCACGCACAGAGACTCAAAAAAAGAGCGAGTAAAGCTTACATATAGAGGTACTTCTCCGTCCTATCGCAGTAGAAAAGGAGAAGTAGCTCATTGGCTTACAGAGCGCTACTGCTTATTTACCACTCATCAAGGAAATGTCTATAGAGGAGACCTTTATCATGATCCTTGGGAGCTGCAAAAAGGAGAGTGTGAAATAAGAGATGATTCTATTACTCAGCCTTTTTTGCGTCCGGCAGACAATCGCGATTTAATTGTGCACTATGCGAATCAAGTCACGGCTTATTTTTATCCTTTTAAAAAAGTATAAGTATCAAAACAAAATTAAAAAGTCTTCATACCCTTCTTCTTTAAGCTTCTCTTTTGGAATGAAGCGCAAAGCCGCGGAATTTACTTGATAGTATTCGCTGTTTTCTTCGGTTAATAGTAAACCCAAATAGTTATTTCCTTCTTTGCTTTTTAGTGCTGTTTCATGCTGCATCGGAACTTTTTTTATATTTCCGTATAAAATAGGGCGTTTAAAAACAGGCCACCCTGTATGGGAAGGGAGTTGATCTGACGTTTTAAACAGTGCTTCTCCCGTTAGAAGATCAACGTAAATTCCTTGTTTTTTGTTATTCCAATATAAATTTGTAAAAGGAGGTTCGGTTCCATTTTCCTGCGTAACAAAATATTGAATGGGCGTTAGGACCTCTTTTAAATAGGAGCGGTCCTTTAGCCAATGCTGTGTCAGAAAATCAGTCCGCCCCGAGCCTTCTTTGTATAATTTATAGTGAAATGCGTTTTTTCGATAATAATCCTGCTGCTGTTCTTCTGCTTCGCAAAAAGAAGAAAAAGGTAAAATAGGTGTGACGATAGGACGCTTAAAGCGCCCGCTTTGGGCTAGCTTTTTTTTAGAATCGAAAGCCGCTTCTTTTTGTTTTTCGTTGTGATAAAAAATAATGGCTCGATAGGACGGTCCGCGGTCTGAAAACTGTCCGCCGGAATCCGTAGGGTCAATTTGCTGCCAATACAGGTTAAGCAGTTCTTCAAACGTAATATGAGAAGGATCCCATACAATTTGTACTGCTTCTACGTATTCGCTTTCCTGTTTAGCTTCAGAAGTGATTTGTTCATCTTTAGCGTAGCCCGAGCGAATACTGCTGATTCCTGGAAGCTGATCAAAAGGAGCGACCATGCACCAAAAGCATCCTCCCGCAAATGTTGCATATTCTTTCATGTTACTTACCTCTTTTCATTGAATAAAATAAATAAAATATATTTATGTATTAAAATGTATAAATAATCAGAAAGCGCTTTATAACTAGTCTTGTAAGAAAGCACGCTCTTGTGGTATTATGACCACTGGATAAAAGAAAAAATGGCTTATTGTTTACACGAGTAACCTTATTTTATGTTCTTAAAAAGATGCAGTTTATTGTTTAAGCATTCAAAGAAGTACATACGTTCAAGCAGTAAGAGGAACAATTAAAGAATGAAATAAGGACGTTTTACTCTTAAACGATACCACATTCCAGAATCTACATACCAGTTTAGGAGGAGCTAGTTTGAACACAACCCGTTTACCATCTATGTGGGAAATAATGATTGTGCTTGCTTTATTTTTAGCAGTTGTTATTTCATTTGCAACTGTTTTGGATTTACCTATTCAGCTCGCTTTATTTATTTCATGGTTTATTGTTATGGCGCTAGGAGTACGACTTGGGTATACGTATAATCAGCTGCAAGGAGCCATTACAAGAGGAATATCAAACGGTTTAGAAGCTATTTTAATTTTATTAGCCGTCGGTACGTTAATTGGAACATGGATTGCCGGAGGAGTTGTTCCTTCTCTTATTTACTTTGGACTAGAGTTTATTAATCCAACATTCTTTTTACTTGCTACACTTATCATTTGCTCTATTACCTCGATTTCAACAGGAACATCTTGGGGAACGGTTGGTACAGCAGGAATCGCGATGATGGGAATCGGACAAGGCTTAGGTATGCCGCTTCCTTTAGTAGCTGGAGCTGTGATTTCAGGAGCTTATTTTGGAGACAAGCTTTCTCCTCTTTCTGACAGTACCATTTTATCTGCGTCAATGGCTCGAGTGAACGTTATTGATCACGTAAAAGCAATGTTAGTGTTGGATATTCCTGCTTACGTCATTACGGCAGTATTATTTACGGTAACAGGGTTTATGTATGGAGGAAAAGATTTTGATGCTGGACGGGTAGAAGGATTAAAATCTTCGCTGTTGGATACATTCCATATCAGCGGGTGGATGCTGATTCCGGCTTTGGCTGTTATTGTCCTTTTAGCATTAAAGAAACCTTCTCTTCCAGCCATTGCGATTGGCTCATTATTAGGAATTATATGGGCAGTTGTCTTTCAGCATATGGATGTGGCGAGCGCATTTAATACGGCTTATGAAGGATTTAAAATTAATACCGACAACACATTTTTAAGTGAGCTGTTAAATCGTGGCGGAATTTTAAGCATGGTCGGTTCCATTATTGTCATTATTTTTGGACTAGGCTTTGGCGGGTTATTAGATGAGCTCGGTGTCTTAGAAGTCCTGCTATCTAAATTCGAAAAAATTCTTGTCAATTCTGGAAACGTTACGGCTTCTACTATTTTCGTTGGATTATTAGGGAATATATTTGGTTGTGCAATGTATGTTTCATTAATTTTAACGCCGAAAATTATGGAGAAAAGTTATGACAAGTTAAGAATACAGCGTCTAGTGCTTGCCCGTAACTCAGAAGTAGGGGGAACCTTAACTTCAGGGATGGTTCCGTGGACGGACAACGGTGTATTTTTAGCTACAACGCTTGGGATTTCTACATTCGCTTATCTGCCGTTTATGTGGCTAAGCTTTGTCTCTATTATTTTGGCGGTTATTTACGGATATACAGGGAAATTCATTTGGTATGTAACCGAAGAAAAACAACGTTCTTCTATAGCAAAATAAAAGAGGCTGCGGCAACAGTATGTTAGTTGAAAGAAGATCCGAACGATGAATTAAGATTCTTGATGGAGAATCAACTTCGTTCGGATTTTTTTATTGGTATGATAAACGTAGGTTTCATGTATTTTGTTGCTTCTAGCTGTTGACTGGATTGATTTAGTTATGCCTTAACCTCTTTTTGATCAAATCATTTCTGGATATTCGATTTTCCAGTGGACATTTTGAAGGTAAAGCTGAACATCCGCCTTTTTTTTCTGCTTCAGAAGTTTTAGAATATGGCGGTGATGTTCATTCATCACATGTAAAATGGCGTATAGCTCTTTATTGTCATCGCTAAAGTACGTTTGTCTGATGAATCCGTCTTGTAAAGATATAAGCTGTTCTTTTAAGGTCACATTACCGCATCGGTTCAAATATACTCGATGAAAATACGTTTGGTATTTTTGATAATCCTGATAATTTTCTAATGCAATCGAAACATCAATTTTTTTAATAAGCTCATCCATCTTCGTAAAATCGTCTTCCGTTAAGTGATCAATCGACAGGGAAGCTGCAAGACCATCTAAAGCACCGACGATTTCAAATACTTCTAGTTTTTTTGGTGTATCAATTTCCTTTACGGTAAATCCTCTGCGCGGTCTGTATTCTAATAGGTTGTCTGAAGCTAATTTAATAAGCGCTTCTCTCACAGGCGTTCGGCTGACATTCAGCTGAGAACAAATGCTGGCTTCATTTATTTTGTCGTTAGGCAGCAGTGTACCGTCTTGAATTTGACTTGCTATGTAGTTATATACATGATCTTTTAATGAATGATAAATCATAGGCCCCTTGTTCATTGTTTCCCCCTAAAATAAATATCGCATCAGCCGTTCTTTCTCATCATGTCATGGTGATGAAAGAGTATAAAAATAGCGTGAAAGAACGTACAGGTGTAAAAATAATCATATCACTTCGTCTAATCTTAGTTAGAATATAAAAAATAGAATTATTGAAATATTTTTTACTATTGATTGTTGTAAAAAATCTGAAAAATGATATAATCGAAAAAAGATTTAAGAAGTGTATATTGTATACAATATACAAAATTTGTACATATCGAAGAAATAGAGCCTACTCCTTCAGAGAAGAGACTATAGAGAATATGTAAATAAACCAAGTTTTTAGATGGGTTTACTATAAAAGGAGGTACATAATGGGAGAGAATACAACATCTATGAATCAGTTACAAAGAAAAATGAAAAGCCGTCATTTATTTATGATTTCTCTTGGCGGTGTTATCGGTACGGGGCTGTTTCTTAATTCAGGCTACACAATTAAGGCAGCAGGTCCTGGGGGAACACTCCTTGCTTATTTAATCGGTGGATTAATTATGTATTTAGTCATGATATGTCTAGGGGAACTAAGCGTAGCAATGCCTGTGTCGGGATCATTTCAAGTATACGCTACGAAGTTTATCGGGCCGGGAACTGGTTTTGCGGTTGGCTGGCTTTACTGGCTGACTTGGGTGGTGTCTGTCGGTTCGGAGTTTACAGCGTCTGGATTGCTTATGCAAAGATGGTTTCCTGACGTTTCGGTTTGGATATGGAGCGCGCTGTTTGCCCTTTTATTATTTGGTTTAAATGCAACATCTGTACGTTTTTTCGGTGAAACAGAATTTTGGTTTTCAAGTATTAAAGTATTAACGATTATTGTATTTATTATTTTAGGCGCAGCAGCGATGTTTGGATTCATTCCCCTTAGCGGTCATGAAAAAGCGCCGATGCTTTCTCACTTTACAGGAGAGGGCGGTTTATTTCCAAATGGACTTATGCCTGTATTAATTACGATGGTTTCTGTTAGCTTTGCTTTTTCGGGAACAGAATTAATTGGTATTACGGCTGGGGAAACAGAGGATCCGGAAAAGAACATACCTCGCGCAATTAAAAATATCATTTGGCGTACGTTCTTCTTTTTTATTGGCGCCATGTTTGTACTATCTGGATTGATTTCATGGAAACAAGCAGGAGTGTTAGAAAGTCCATTTGTAACGGTATTCGATCAAATAGGTATTCCTTACGCAGCAGATATCATGAACTTGGTTATTTTAACAGCTTTATTATCAAACGCTAATGCAGGATTATATGCATGTTCGAGAATGCTATGGTCATTATCTGATCAAAAAATGGTCAGCACTTGGTTAGGAAAAGTAACGTCTAAAGGAGTTCCATTTAATTCGTTGCTTATCAGCATGGGAGTGGCATGTCTGTCCTTGCTGTCAAGCGTAGTTGCACCAACAACTGTTTACTTAGTATTAGTTTCTATTTCTGGATTTGCGGTTGTAGCTGTATGGATGGCTATTGCGGCTTCTCACTTTATGTTCAGAAGACGCTATATTAAAGAAGGGAATGATGTATCGAAGCTTGTTTACAAAGCTCCTTTATATCCTATTGTACCTATTTTAGCGTTTGTTTTATGCTTTGCTGCTTGTGTAGGACTGGCTTTTGATAAGAGTCAGCGTATCGCATTATACTGCGGTATCCCCTTTGTCCTTTTTTGTTACTTGTTTTATTATTTGAAAAATAAAAAAGGAAACAGAAAAAACGAAAGTCAGCCTATAGCAAAATAAAAAGCAGAAGACCTAGGTCTTCTGCTTTTTTTGCATACAAAAACACCCTATCCATCCGTACTGGTTAAGTGTCCCGCAACAAGCGAAATTGAATTGGATAGGGTGCGTATCTATATAGTAGAGAAAGAGGCGCCGTTTGTCAAACTTATTTAGCCGCGCCTTATTTAAAAATAGAACTAAGCAAGGTTTTCACTGTTTTTTCATTTTCACTATGTATAGTAAGGAATGTAAAGAAAAGATATTCGCAGCAGCACGTCGTACAGATCCGTAGAACGCGAAAGAAAGGAGGAGGTCAAATGGCTAAGCGGGATGCCTATTTTGATAACGTAAAGTTTATCTTAATTGTATTAGTAGTGTTTGGCCATTTGTTAACTCCCTTCATCAATGATGAACAGTGGCTACGAACGCTCTACATATTTATTTACACCTTTCATATGCCAGCGTTTATTTTAATAAGCGGCTATTTTGCAAAGGGATACCGAAAAAAGGGATACATGTGGAAGATGACGAAGAAAGTATTACTTCCTTATATTATTTTTCAACTTATCTATGCGGTATACGACTATAAACTGTATGATGAATCCACATTCGAAGTTTCAGTGTTTCAGCCAGCTTGGTCGCTATGGTTTTTGTTGAGTTTATTTTGTTGGAACGCCATGTTGTTCATTTTTACAAAAATCAAATATCCTTTAGCCGTTGCGGCAGTTTTAGGAATTATGATTGGCTTATGTGAACCGCTGGAAACAACGTTGAGCCTTTCTAGAACCTTTGTGTTCTTTCCCTTCTTCTTAGCAGGATTTTATATGAAAAAAGAACATTTTAAAAAGTTGACGTCGGTTTCTTGCAAAAAAGTAGCTGGAGGCACTTTGCTGATTATTGCTCTATGGATCCAGTATATAGCACCGGATTTTGAGAAAGAGTGGTTATTTGGTTCAAAATCTTATGCCTCTTTAGGTGTAAATCAATTAGAGGGAATGACCATTCGTACGCTATTTTATAGCATCAGCTTAGCAATGACGATTTCCTTTTTAGCTTTGATCCCTACACAAACGATGTCCTTTACATCTCGAGGTGCTCAAACCTTTTATGTATATCTGCTACATGGGTTTCTGATTAAATATATCCGCCTATCTTCTTTTGGAGACTGGATAGAAAGTGTACAAGGATACAGTATCCTTCTAATTGGAGCTTGTGGAGTGGCGTGGTTGTTGTCGAGTAAATACGTATCTACTATTGCAAGACCTTTAATTGAGCTTAAACCGTTACCAAGGCGCAAAAGTTTAAGTTTAGGTAAGTAATGAGAAATGGAAAAGGAGTTTAACGATGTCTAAAAACAAAATAATTATGATTATTGCAGCCGTTGTGGTTATTGCTGCAGTAGCTATCGGTGCCGTAGCAATGAATAAATCAAAGGTGGTTGCTACCGTTGGTGATGAAAAAATCACAAAAGATCAGCTGTACGATGCTCTTCTTGCTCAAGGAGGATCAAGTGTCCTTGATTCATTGATTGAACAAAAAGTCATTTCAAAAGAAGCAGCTAAACAAAATATTAAAGTAACCGATAAAGAAATTAATGCTGAATTAGAAAACCTTAAAAGTCAGTACGGGGGAGAAGATGCATTAAATCAAGCATTAGCATCTAGCGGTGTAAAATTGTCAGAGCTGAAAAAAGATTTAAAGACGAATATTGAGGCAAAAAAAATGGTCGAGTCGACTATTAATATTAAAGATAGTGAAATGAAATCGTACTTTAATCAAAATAAAGATTCACTAGCTACAGAAGCACAGGTGAAAGCTAGCCACATCTTAGTAGCAGACGAAAAGACAGCGAAAGAAGTAAAGGCTAAGCTTGACAAAGGAGAAGATTTTGCGAAGCTAGCAAAAGAATATTCAACAGATACAGCTTCTAAATCAGATGGCGGAAACCTTGGATACTTCAAAAAAGGCGATATGGTCGAAGCTTTTGCCAACAAAGCATTTTCAATGAAGGTAAATGAAGTAAGTGATCCTGTTAAAACAGAATACGGTTATCACATTATTAAAGTAACAGGCAAAAAAGAAGCGCAAAAAGCAACATATGAAAATAGTAAAGCAAAAATCAAGCAAACGCTGCTTGATCAAAAATACCAAACAGAGTATCCAACGTGGTTACAAAAGCTAAAGAAAAAGTATGATATTACAAACAAACTTGATTCATAAATAATACCTTAACGAAATGAGGGGATGGATATGAAACAAACAGCGTCTTATAGTAAGTTAGAAAAAATCGTCGAGCAATTGAAGCACAGAGGTGTACGAGCTGAGATATGCCGGCGTGTTGTAAAGGTCACAGAAACTGTTAATGGATCAAATCCTTCATATTCAAATCAAATCGTTAGGCATTCTTAATACAGATAGGGAAAATTAAAATGAAAAGTGATCAGTAGAGGCAGCTTGTTTCTGCTGATTCTTTTTGTATAATAAAGTAAACAAAAGGATGCAGGAAAATGTATCAAATGAAGGAAGGAGTTACGCAGAATGAACGTACTGCTAGCAGAAGATGATTTGCAGCTAGGTGAATTAGTTAGTTATATGCTGAAGAAAAAAGGAGGCTATAACGTCGAATGGGTGACGGAAGGGAATGATGCATATGATTATGCATCTGAAGCGCATTATGATGTGTTAATTCTTGACTGGATGATGCCCAATGGAGACGGAATCGATGTATGTAAACGTCTAAGAAAAGAAGGATACGCCGGAGCTATTCTTATGTTAACAGCAAAAGATGCGGTTCAAGATCGTATACAAGGCTTAGATGCGGGAGCGGATGATTACGTTATTAAGCCATTTGAAATTGACGAGCTGCTTGCAAGGCTTCGCGCTTTGTCTCGTCGTAATTATGCACCGATTTTAGAAGAAGAAGTAGAGATTGCCAGCATGATATTAAAAAGAGCAAGTCAAACCGTGCAGTTTGACGAGGAGTTTATTCAATTAAGTCCTCGTGAATTTCAACTGCTAGATTTTTTAGTGAAAAACAAAGGACAAGTTCTTTCTCGAGATATTATTTTAGACCGGGTATGGGGATATGAATCAGATGTTTCGATTAAAACGATTGATGCGACGGTTAAACTTTTGCGGAAAAAACTAGAGAAATTCAACAAACAAGATCTTATTCAAAGCATTCGCGGAGTAGGCTACAAAATTGAAAGCTAAACTTCTTACGAGGGCTAAACAGAAAGTAAAACAAAAAGTAAAGCAAGATTTATTCAGCCAGACGCAAAATCGTTTAACATTCCGATACAGCGCATTGCTAATGCTGTTTCTGCTATTATTCGTGTTTATTGTTTATGCATTGGTATATGTGGTTGTATCCAACAGTCAGCAGCAAAACTTAAATAGCATGCTAAAACAAGAGTCTCGAATTGTCCAAAGCATCTTAATTAAACAAGCGATAAACAGCTCGAATCAACAGTCGAAAGAAGAGTACAAAAACATTGTCGTAGCCGGTGAAGATCAGTTTTTTTATTATGTCATCAGTCCTGAAGGGGACCTTATTATGGGGAACGAAGCGAGTGAGCGTCTTCGCTCTAACTTGTTAGATTTAATTGATGGATGGATCCCTATTGAAAATGAAGTGAGGAAAGAACGAATAAAAGCCCCACGTCCTAGTTTTGAACACATTGAAGGAGTAAAAGGGCAAAACGGAGAAGGCAAAATAGATATTGATTTGATGATGGCGGGTGAACCTATTTTTTATAAAGGCCAATTTTTAGGGATGCTTTATATTGGAAAAGACGTTTCGTTTCTTTATCAGCTGTTAAAGTGGCTCCTCATTATTATGCTGAGCCTTACCGTACTGTTTGTAGGAGTAGCCATTTATATCAGCCGTTTAATGTCAAAACGTGCGATGGTCCCAATTGAAACAGCTTTCCAAAAGCAAAAAGAGTTTGTGGCGGATGCGTCCCATGAGTTAAGAACGCCGCTTAGCGTTATGCTTTCTTCTATCAACGCTTTAGAAATGCAGGAGGAAGTAACAGAAGATCCTTTCTCTAAAAAATTAATTAATAATATGAAAGCTGAAGTGAAGCGAATGACGAGTCTCGTCAGTGATTTACTTACGCTTGCACGCTCAGATTCTAATAAAGTAGAAAAAGCAATGATGCCCTTTGATATTACAGACGCGGTGCAAAAGGTAATGGAATCTGTTGAAACTCTGGCCATTTCCAAACCTATTGATTTACAGCTAGATACGCCCGGAAAATTAGTCGTAACTGGAGATCAAGAGCGTCTAACTCAGCTGATTTACATTTTGTTAGACAATGCTATTAAATATACGACTCCTCATGGAAGTGTAAACATTCAAGTAGTTCAGCATGGGAGTGAATGTATATTAAAAGTACGTGATACAGGAGTTGGAATTCATCCTGACGAAAAGGATCGGATCTTTGACCGCTTTTATCGTGCTGATAAATCCCGATCCCGTCAAATGGGAGGTCACGGGCTAGGCCTAGCCATAGCTAAATGGATTGTAGAAACACATAAAGGAAAAATTGACGTAGAAAGTGAACAAGAAAAAGGAAGTACATTTACAGTAAGGTTGCCAATGTCACAAAAAGTGAAAAAGAGTTAAAAGAGGCTGTGACAAAATTAGTTGAAGGAAGATCCGAACGAGTTTGATTCTTGATGGGGAATCAAACTCATTCGGATTTTTTTATGGTTAGGGTGAACGTAGGTTTTACGTATGTAGTTGCTTCTAGCTGTTGATTGGTAGGCAAGGCGAAGACTCCTGCGGGAAAAGCGAAACAGGAGGTGAGAGCCGGCAGAAACGAAAGGCTTGGACGGAAATCAACAGCAGTGTCACAAGCGATCTATACTGGTCCCTTTATTCAATTTGTTCGTCCATTCATTTATTTATATCTCAATCTCTTTTTAGTTAGTGAAAGTGACCAAATAAAAAAGAAAAGTTTAGACAAAATAGCGAGTGTGAAAATCAGATAATTCAGTTATATTTACTAGCGTAATAACCAGTCTATGTGTCAGGTTTCTTTACAAGGATAAAGACTTTTTGAAGGAAACAATGCATGATAGAACAATAGCAGACTGCTTCGTTTAATAAGAAGACGGAGTAGTTAAATAAAGGGGAGTTTGATAACATGTACGATTTAATTATTAGGGATGGTTCGGTCGTATTAGAAGACGAAATAGTAACAGCGGATATAGGGATTAAAAAAGGAAAGATTGCAGAAATAGCGCAAGGTGTTAGCACACCAGCAAAAAAATACGTAGATGCTAAAGGCAAATATGTTCTGCCTGGAATGATTGATATTCACGTGCATTTTGATGAACCGAGCCGAGACCATTGGGAAGGGTTTGACTACGGTTCAGCGTCTATGGCTGCGGGAGGCTGCACTACATATTTTGATATGCCTTTAAACGGCGTTCCTCCTACCGTAACAGAAGCAGCGCTGTGGGAAAAGAAAAAGCTGGCTGATCAAAAGTCAGTAGTAGATTATGGTCTATGGGGAGGGTTGGTTCCTGGTAATAAAGAAGAATTAGCCAAAATGGCTCATTCGGGTGTAATAGGTTTTAAAGCATTTATGTCAGAAGCCGGTTCTGAATTTGATTTCTCAGATGACCTCACATTATACGAAGGAATGAAAGAGATTGCAAAACTAAATAAAGTGCTTGCCCTGCATGCTGAAAGAAATGACTTAATACAAAAGCTTGAACAGGCTAAACAGAAGCAAAAGCAAACTGCTATTAAAGATTATTTAGAAACGCGACCGGTCGTAGCAGAAGTAAACGCAGTAAAGCAAGCGCTTGAGTACGGTGAAGAAACGGGATGTCCGCTTCACTTTGTACACATTAGCAGCTCTGAAGCAGTACAGCTTATTACGGAAGCAAAGAAGAATGGAATGAACGTTACGCTGGAAACATGTCCGCATTATTTACTCTTTACAGAGGAAGACTTTGAAGAAATTGGCGTAACGGCTAAGTGTGCACCTCCTCTTCGCAGCAGGAGTCAAAAAGAAAAATTATGGGCTTGTATCCAATCGGAGGAAATAGATATGATTTCTTCTGATCATTCTCCTTGCCCGATTGAGTTAAAAACCGCTCATCAGAATGATTTATTTAAAGTTTGGGGTGGAATATCAGGCGGCCAGTACTCTTTGCAAGCAATGATTAGTGAGGGAGCCATCACTAGAGGGATTTCTCTTTCTCGCATTTCAAAGCTTGTATCAACCAATCCAGCTAAACGTTTCGGTTTATATCCTAAAAAAGGAACCATCTTGCTGGGATCCGATGCGGATTTGGTTATCGTTGATCTGGATCAAACTGAAAAAGTGACAAAAGAAGGAATGGTTTTCAAACATAAGCACAGTATATATGAAGGAACAGTATTTAATAGCGTTATTTTAACTACCATTAATAGAGGAACGATTGTATACACTAAAGAAGAAGGTGTGGTTCCTCTTCACAAAGGACAAATGGTAAACGGTGAATACGTAAAATTGTAGGTACAGTGAAAAAAGAGGTAAAAAATAAACCTTTTATCTCTTTTTTTACATAAAAAAATGAGGATGACTTATATTAAAGGTAATACATAGGAGAAAAATGAGTATCTACTATAACAAAAGAGATGTTTTTAAAGAGGTTTTTATTATTCTGAAAAAGTATATTTTTGATTGAGGGAAGCATAATGAAAAAATAATAAAATTCCTTTTTAAATTCAAAGAAAAAATTTCCAAAAAGAAAAATATTATCTGGTTGTATGAAAAGTAGATAATCAGATGCTTTGTAATCAAGGGTTTTGTATAAAAAAAATTTCAAAAAGATATTTTAAGAAAAGAAATCTTGATTTAAAGCTTTTTATAGGTGCAATTTTATAATGGAAAATCGTATTTTATGCACTCATTGTAAAATTCTGATATTGACAGAATCATTTTATAAGAATAAAATTTTCTTGTTTCTATTTTTTTATATCATCATAATTTTTTGATAGTTTTGTCTATGGTGGTTTACGGTTGAAAGAGAGGTTAAGGAATATGTCGGTAGAGAGAGAAAAAGTGTATGAAACAGTTCCTCAAAAAGGATTCTTCGGACATCCTAAAGGGTTATTTACCTTGTTCTTTACAGAATTCTGGGAACGTTTTTCATACTATGGAATGCGTGCGCTACTTGTATTGTACATGTACGATACAATTGCAAACGGTGGATTAGGAATGGAACAAGGAACCGCTTTAGCGATCTTTTCTATTTATGGTTCCCTTGTTTATATGTCTGGAATTATTGGCGGTTGGATTGCAGACCGCATTTTAGGTACGTCTAATACGGTGTTTTACGGTGGTATATTTATTATGCTGGGGCATTTAGTGCTTGCGTTGCCGGCAGGTGTAACAGCGCTGTTTATTTCAATGTTCTTGATTATCATCGGAACAGGTTTATTAAAACCAAACGTTTCGAGCGTTGTGGGCGATATGTATAGCCCGACTGATAACCGTCGAGATGCTGGATTTAGTATCTTCTATATGGGTGTGAATGCTGGAGCATTTATCGCGCCGCTAGTTGTTTCAACAGTAGGTGAAAAGTATAACTACCATTTAGGTTTTGGAATCGCGGCAGTAGGAATGCTTTTAGGTCTAATCGTATTTATGGCTACAAGAGGCAAAAACCTAGGTCGTGCAGGCAGACAAGTTCCAAACCCTTTAAAACCAGAAGAACGCAAAAAAGTTTTTGGTACCATTGCACTTGTTGTAGTTGTACTGGCAATCTTTATTGTACTGACTTCTTTAGCGGGTATTTTAACTGTTGAAGGTGTTATTTTATTTGTAAGTATTTTAGCGATAGTTATTCCTATTATTTACTTTGTTGTTATGTATAAGAGCCCCAAGACAACAGCTGATGAGCGTTCACGCGTATTAGCGTACATTCCTCTTTTTATCTCTGGAGTAATGTTCTGGGCGATTCAAGAGCAGGGGTCAACAATTTTAGCAACGTATGCAAAAGATCATACGCAGCTAACGTATGGTGGTTTTAAAATTCCAGTTGGCTGGTTCCAATCGTTAAATCCGCTATTCATTATTATATTTGCGCCAGTTTTTGCAGCGATTTGGGTAAAATTAGGAAACAGACAGCCTTCTACACCAAAGAAGTTTTCATTAGGACTTTTATTTGCAGGACTTTCTTTCCTTGTCATGGTTATCCCGGCTAGCATTCATGGAAATGAAACGTTAGCGAGCCCGCTATGGCTAGTGCTAAGCTTCTTCTTAGTTGTAGTTGGAGAGCTTTGTTTATCACCAGTAGGGCTATCAACTACAACAAAACTAGCACCTGCAGCGTTTTCTGCTCAGACGATGAGTTTATGGTTCCTAACAAGCGCAGCGGCGCAGGCAATCAATGCTCAGCTTGTTCAATATTATGAAAACATTTCGCAAGTTGTTTATTTTGCTGCATTGGGCGGAGTGTCGGTCATTTTAGGTGTAATTGTACTAATGATTTCGCCAAAAATTCAGCGTTTAATGAAAGGTGTTCAATAAAAAAAACCGTCCTCAAGGGCGGTTTTTTTATGATTTATTTGAAAAAATATTCATGAAGGAGGCGTATGTCTGATCGTCTTCACCTTCGTAAAATGCAAGATTTAAAAGTCTGTTTAGTTCGTTTGTTGATTTTTCAGTTTCTGCAATAATTTGATGCATATGAGCAATCTTAGACATGGATCCGTTGCCATGCGCATTTTTGATTTGATTTAATGTTAAATGAAGTGATAAGACCTCTCGGCGAAGAGCTTGTCTTAATTCAGAGGAAGCCGGAATAAAAAAGCGTTTATAAAAATAACTTGCTTCTTCAAAAACCAATTCTCCATTTTCTAGCTCTTTAGCCGCAATTTCTTTAATTTCTTGATCGTCTAATCGACTGGACGCCTCTTCGATAAGAAATCCAAAAATAATAGCTGTATCTGGTTTTAGCATGCAATAACCTCCATTATTATAAAAAAGAACTATGTAGTTTATATGTATAGAGAGAAGAGAAAGAATATTCATAGTAATTTACTAATCAGCATAGACAAAAAAATAAAAATTATTCTTTTAAAGGTAAACTGAAATTATTTTAAAATAAATTTTTTATAATTAAACATTTTTTCCATATTAAAGAACCATTTTAACTCTCAAAAAGAAATAACCGTTGTAAATAAGGTTCTTAATACCTATATAAAAAGAAAATTAATAAAAGATATTAAATTCAGAAATTTCCACCTCTTTATAACTAAAAAATTGCTCTACTAAAATAGTTGACAGCAGAAATAGATAGGCATAAAATATACTATTGTCAAATGAATTAGCATGCTATTCATAAAAAGTTAACGGACATTTGAATAATATGTAATATCCATATAAGATGTTAATTACTTAAATCTAACCAACTTGTATGCTTGTCATACAAGTCTACAGAAAGGAAGATAGTCGTATGCGCAACGTATTTTTTGCAGATAATGAAACAATCGAAACGACTTTACGCGGGAAAGAAATTTTAGGAGCTCCAATGTTAAACAAAGGGGTAGCTTTTACAAAAGAAGAGCGCAAAACGTTAGGATTAGAAGGTTTACTTCCTCCAATGACTTTAACTTTAGATGAGCAAGCAAAACGTGCATATGAGCAATTTTTAGCTCAGCCAGATAACCTTGGTAAGAATGTATATTTAAACGATTTACAAAACCGTAATGCTGTATTATTTTATCGTTTATTGCAAGATCACTTAAAAGAAATGCTTCCTGTTGTTTATACACCAACAGTTGGACAAGCAATCCAAGAGTACAGCCACGAATATCGCCGTCCGGGTGGCGTATACTTATCAATCGATAATGTAGAGGGCATTGAAGAAGCTCTTAAAAATATCGATGCAAATAGTGAAGACATTGATTTAATGGTTATTACAGATTCAGAAAGTATTTTAGGAATTGGCGACTGGGGCGTTGGCGGTATTAATATTGCTATCGGTAAATTAGCGGTATATACAGCTGCAGCAGGAATCGATCCAAGCAGAGTGCTTCCAGTTGTTCTTGATGTAGGAACAAACAACGAAAAATTATTAAATGATCCTTTATATATCGGAAACCGTCATGAACGTATCCGCGGTGAACGCTATGATCATTTCGTAGATCAATTCATTTCAAAATCTCTTGAAATATTCCCTAATGCACTGTTACACTGGGAAGATTTCGGTAATGTAAATGCTCGTAACATTATTAACAAGTACGGAAAAGAAATTTTAACGTTTAATGATGATATCCAAGGAACAGGTGCTGTAACGCTTGCCGCTATTTTCTCAGCAGTTCAAGTGTCTAAAATGCCACTTCGTGACCACCGCGTTTTAATCTTTGGACCGGGTACAGCAGGTATCGGTATTGCGGATCAAGTTCGTGACGCAATGGTATTAGACGGTATTACAGAAGAAGAAGCATACAAAAACTTCTGGGCAGTTGATTTCCGAGGTCTTTTAACAGATGACATGGACGACTTATTAGGTTTCCAAACGCCTTATGCACGAAAAGCAGAAGAAGTGAAGGACTGGAACCGTGAAGAAGACAAAATTTCTCTTTTAGAAGTTGTCAGACAAGTGAAGCCAACAATCTTAATTGGTACGTCTGGTGTAGCAGGCGCATTCTCAGAAGAAATCATAAAAGAAATGGCGAAGCATGTAGAACGCCCAGCTATTTTACCGATGTCAAATCCGACTCCGCTTGCGGAAGCTACTCCTGAAAACCTATTAAATTGGACAGAAGGAAAAGCGCTTGTAGCGACTGGAAGTCCGTTTGAACCAGTTAACTACGATGGTGTGGAATATGAAATTGGTCAATCTAATAATGCTTTTGTTTTCCCTGGTCTTGGTCTTGGATCAATCGTGGTAAAAGCAGAAGTTATTACAGACAGCATGTTTGCAGCATGTGCACATGCTGTAGCTCAAATGGTAGACAGCAGCAAGCCGGGTGCTTCATTACTACCACGCGTAGAAGAATTACGTGAAGTATCATATAACGTTGCTTTAGCGGTTGCTAACGCAGCAATTAAAGATGGCGTTGCAAAAGAAGTTCCAACAGATGTTAAAGCGGCAGTAAAAGCGGCAATGTGGGAACCAACATACAAAGAAATTAAAGCTTTAGAAACAGTAAATGCTTAATTTTTAGATAGAAAAAGCACAGCTTCTGAAAAAAGAAGCTGTGCTTTTTTTAGTTACAAAAAGAATTCTTAAGTTACATAACGTATATAGTTTTTTGAAATTTGTGTATGATTCTCTATATTAGAACCACAGGGGGTTATGAGATGAATACAGCACGTAAATTGGAAACGTTTACTCAAGATTCACAGCCTGAAAATAAGGGTTTTTGGAACCGAATCAACAATATTAAAGTAGGAGTTATTCCTCTGCCGCTATACGTTTTACTTGCATTAATTGTATATGGCGCGGCCGTTTACAACGAGCTTCCTCCAGATATGATTGGCGGATTTGCAATTATTATGGTAATGGGAATGCTCCTTGGTGATTTAGGATTAAAAATTCCGATTTTAAAAGATATTGGCGGACCAGCTATTTTATCACTGCTTGTACCTTCCGTATTAGTTTTTTATAATGTTTTAAATCCCGCATCTATGGAAGCGGTAACAACTTTGATGAAAACATCAAACTTTTTATACCTTTATATTTCTTGTTTAGTAGCCGGAAGTATTCTTGGTATGAACCGTAAAGTTTTAATTCAAGGCTTTACACGTATGTTCGTACCGCTTGTATTAGGTACGTTAGCCGCTGTAGCTGCAGGCGTAGCTGTTGGGATGTTATTTGGCTACGGAGCAAAACATACATTTTTCTATATTGTTGTACCAATTATTGGAGGAGGGATTGGTGAAGGTATTTTACCGCTTTCACTTGCTTATTCTCAAATTTTAGGTAGTTCAGCAGAATCTTTTGTGTCGCAAATGATTCCAGCTGCTGTTATCGGAAACATCGTTGCTATCGTATGTGCTGGCTTAATGAAACGTCTAGGAGAGAAAAAGCCAGAATTAACAGGTAATGGAGTTCTTGTGAAGACAAAAGGCGGAGATGGCATCTCAGAAGATACAAATATCAAGAAACCAGTAGATTTCTCGTTAATGGGCGCAGGTCTTTTAATTGCATGTAGTTTCTTTATTTTCGGAGGCTTAGCACATAAGTTTTTAGGAATTCCAGGTCCAGTTTTAATGATCGTAGCGGCAACGCTAGTCAAATGTTTACAAGTAATGCCTGCTAAAATGGAGCAAGGTGCTTATCATATGTACAAATTCATTTCTACGAGCTTAACATGGCCGTTAATGGTAGGGCTAGGAATTTTGTATATTCCTCTTGAAGATGTAGTGAAAATTGTTACACCAGGTTATGTAGTCGTATGTGCTGCAGTTGTTATTGCTATGGTAGCAACGGGTTATTTTGTAGGTAAAATGATGAAAATGCACCCTGTAGATGCTGCTATTGTAACCGGCTGTCATAGCGGTTTAGGAGGTACGGGAGACGTAGCGATTTTATCAGCTTCCAACCGTATGTCACTTATGCCATTTGCTCAAGTAGCAACAAGACTTGGAGGCGCTTCCACTGTTATTTTAGCGACGCTTCTTATGAAACTGTTAGGAGTATAAAATCAAAACAAAAAAGCAGCTCGGTTCGTACGAGCTGCTTTTTTGTCTTATGAAATGCTAACAGGTTTTAAGATAAATTCTTCCACAACTTTTGCCACACCGTCGTTCATGTTTGTATCTGTTACGTGGTTGGCTTTTTCTTTAATATCTTCAGGAGCATTTCCCATTGCTACCCCAAGTCCTGCAAATTCAATCATGGCAAGATCATTATAACTGTCGCCAATAGCAATCACTTCATCGCGTGTAATGCCAAGCTGTTGAATTAATAAGTGAAGACTTGTCCCTTTTGTGACGCCTTCTTCTGTAAATTCAAGGAAGTATGGTTTAGATCGCATTACGCTTAGCTCTCCTTGAAGCTGCTTTTGAAGTTTCTTTTCAACATGAACCAGCATTTCCGGTTCTGCAAGCATGAGTACTTTTACAACAGGCTCTGTAACGGCATCAGTAAAAGATGAA
Source organism: Priestia sp. YIM B13552 (assembly GCF_042787775.1). Lineage (NCBI taxonomy): Bacteria > Bacillati > Bacillota > Bacilli > Caryophanales > Bacillaceae > Priestia > Priestia sp. YIM B13552. The sequence goes on along the minus strand of NZ_JBHZOU010000003.1, from coordinate 762,673 downwards.
ACAACACGGATCGGCAGACCTGTAATGTCACTTTCGATATCCGTAAATTTATTTTCTACTTCAGTTATAATTTCATCTCCAACGTACGTATGAATTAAAACGCCTTCTTCGCGGCTAATATCGTCGAGACGTGCAACGGTTCTCGGAGATAATGTGCTGCTAAATAGCTCTTCATTTGTTAGGCAATTAATGATTTTTGCCCCATTAAACGATAAAATAAAGCTTCCGTACTTTTCTAACTCCAGTTCCTTGGCGATGTGAACCATTCCGTAAGTTGGTCGTCCAGAAGCAAGTACAACTTTCACTCCCGATTCTTGCGCCTTCATTAATGCTTCTTTTGTGCGCGGAGAAATAGTGTGATCATCGCATAATAGTGTATCATCCAAATCTAAAACAATCATTTTGTAAGGCATATTTTTAAATTCCCTTCTTCTACTAGACTCATATCTTCATATGGTACTATAAAAAAACGTTTGATTCAATTTAATGATTTTTTGAAAAAATGAGAGGGATGCGTATACTTTGTTTGAACTGCTGGTAAGTAGATAAAACAAAGAAATTGAGACATAACTAAATCACTCGAATCTATAGACGAACACATGGGATAGAAGATCCAGTATGGATGACTTGTTACACCGCTGTTGATTTCCGTGCAAGGCTTCGCTTTGCCCTCCAATCACCAGCCAGAAGCAACTAAACACATGAAAGGTACGTTCTTCGTATCAATAAAAAAAACGCACTAATAATCGGTAATTTTGATTATTAGTGCGTTTTTTACTTCTACTAAAATACTTTTGTCTCAGCTTCTGGATTAGTAAGCAGCTAGAGTGTGATTAGTTCTCTGCACATCTCCTTCATTGAATGCTTCTTTTAAGAGCGTGTAAGATCGCTTTTTTAGTTCAAAATCTTGAATGGCAGTAAGAATAATAAATTCATCAATAGAAAATTCCTGTTTCAAAGCTTGAAGCTTTTGACGAACGGTTTCTTTTGTACCGTGTATAACGTTTGCTTCTTTTTCTTCAATTCGATAGCTTTCTTTGGACTGCTGACCGAATTCTTCAGCTTTTTCTTTGGAGCCTAATGTAGCGGACTTCCCATTTTGTAAGTATACTTTAAATATTTTTGTGCTGGATGCTAATGCTTTTGCTTCTTCTACGGTATCCGCTACGATGACGGAAAGGGCAATGACAAGCGAGCGGGCGCGAGATGAAACGTGCTGATTATAGACAGAAATCGCTTCTTCTAGCACTTTTTGATCACCATTAATAAATTGAGCAAATACATAAGGAAGGTTTAATGAACCCGCAAGCTCTGCGCTTGAAGCACTTGCTCCCAGTAAAAACATATCTGCTGATTTTTCCGGCCTTGGATAGGCTTTTAAACCGTAAAGAGGGTGATCTTCCGGCAGCGTATCGTTTAGGTATTGCTTAAGTTCTATCAGTTTGTCTGTTAAGGACTTAGTAGGCTGAGAGTTTTGTTGCAAGGCTTGAGTAGAATGAGGTAGTCCTCCTGGTGCTCTACCGATTCCAAGATCGATGCGATTTGGAGATAATGAGGCTAAAACATTAAAATTTTCTGCTACTTTATAAGGGCTGTAGTGCTGAAGCATAACACCGCCTGAGCCGATACGGATATGATGCGTTTTAGCGAGCAGGTGAGAAATTAACACTTCAGGTGATGATCCTACAACATGTTCAGAGTCATGATGCTCCGCTACCCAAAAGCGGTGGTAGCCAAGTTCTTCTGCTAGCTGAGCTAATTGTATAGTATGCTGAAATGCATCTTCAGCACGCTCACCTTCATAACGGGGGCTTTGATCTAAAATACTTAATTTCACTGAAAACACTCCTTAAAGTTGATAAAAAAGGTAAGAATAATTGGGATTAATTTTAGCAAAGGATTTTCCAGATGAAAAGAGTTTTTTAAAAGAAAAATATTTTTTAAAAAATAAGTTGACTTTGCCATTTTGAGGCTATATAGTTGAATCATCAAACAGAAAAGCCGATAAAACAACTTGGATAAATAAGAATTAAGTGAGTATGTTTCAAAGACACTTCACTTCATTCTCCGGTTTTATCAAAGAAACAGTTAAAGCTGATTGGTCTACCAAAGGCTCCTGAGGAAACTCCAGGAGCCTTTTTGCTGTAAAAAGGAGGGGAAGAAAGTGAGCGATGTATGTATTTTATATAACGGGAGCTCTCATAATTATCAACAAATAGCCTCAGTGAAAGATGAGCTAGAAGCTTGCTTAACCTCAAGAGGAGTGCACGCAGAAACTATTTTGTATCATGATGTACACGCTTTGAAGCAGGAAGCACAGAAAGAAGTAAAGGGATTTATTTCAAAAGTGAACCAAGCTAAAAGTATTGTCGTTCTGTTATCTGGAGTAAATGAAACATACGTACAGTCTTTTGAACGGCTAACAAAAATATTGCCAGAAGATTTATTGCATAAAAAAATACTTCTGCCAATTCTTATTGGTGAAAATGTGAATTCGTTACTAAAAGCTAAGTATGATTTAAAACTTTTAGCGTCTTTTTTAGGTAGACCTTATTGGGTCAGCAGTCTTTTTTTGCTGCATGAATACGTCTCTTTTACAGGCATCAACAATGCAAATGCCAAAAGTCGTTTAAAGGAAGCTGTGGATGAGCTGATTTATAAAGCCGATCTATCTCTTCAAACATTTATAAAATGAGGTGAAGAAAATGAGTGAATTATTTCGATTAGCAACCGTAGAAGATGCTGAAGAGCTGTTGGATTTAACGCTTCGAGCATACGAGCCGATTCGAAAGCTAGGAATTAAGTTTCCAGCCGCAACGGCAACGATTGAACTAGTCAAAGAAAACATTCAAAACAGCCGCTGCTACGTACTGGAAAGTGATAAAAAAATCGTAGCTACGATTACAGCAAGAACGTATAAAGAAATAACGAACTGGCCTTTCTTATGGTGGTTTGCGGTAGATCCTTTGGTTAAAAAGAAAGGAGTAGGTTCTAAACTCTTAACATGGGTTGAAGAAACAATTATTCGGGATCAATTGGGGGAACCTGCCGTTACATTGGCTACTTCTGATCAACATCCGTGGTTGATTCCTATGTATGAAAGGAAAGGGTATGAGCGCTTTTTTGAAGTCGATCAAGGAGAAGAAGGAAAAGGCGTATTCTTAAGGAAGATCTTACACCCCGAAAGATATGAGTTAGAAAAACACAAGGAGTTACAAAAAGCTACTTAATCATTTAAAAGAAAAGAGGAAAAACCATGTCAGTAAAAATTTTATTATGGAATCGAAAAGGTTGTCATCATTGCGAGGAACTAAAAGCATATTTTCATGAGAAAGGATATCAATATGAAAGTATCGATGTAGAAGGAAGAGATTATTTGCGGGATTTACTTGAAATTAAATACGGTATTCGCTATGTACCGGTCGTTGAAATTGGAGACGAGGGGCAGTTTAAAGGAGTAATTGAAAAAGATTATGAGCAAATAGAAAAATTGATTGAAGACTATTCACCAATCGTTAAATAGCTGGAACATCTATTTTATTCATTCATTCATTAAAACAACAAATTATTTTGAGACATAGTGAGGGACAAAACACATGAAAAAACTACAGCTGACAGCTATCTTTTTATCACTTCTTTTATTACTAGCCGCTTGCGGAACACCAAATAAAGAAACAGCGGCTAACGCAAGCAAAGACAAAGTACAAAAAATTATTGTAGGAACGGGTACGCAATTTCCGAACATTTGCTTTCTTGACAATAAAGGAAATCTAACAGGGTATGACGTAGAGCTTGTTAAAGAAATAGACAAACGTCTTCCAAACTATAAGTTCGAATTTAAGACAATGGATTTTTCTAATTTACTTTTGAGCTTAGAATCGAACAAAATTGATTTAGTAGCCCATCAGATGGAAGTGAATGAAGAGAGAAAACAAAAGTTCCTTTTTAATAAAGAACCTTATAATATCTTTCCGCTGCATGTAGTTGTAAACGAAAAAAATACGTCTATTAAATCAATTAAAGATTTGAGCGGTAAAAAGGTAATTGTAGGAGCAACGAGTAATTCTGCTAACTTAATCGATAAGTATAACAAAGAACATGGAAATAAAATTAATATCGTCTATTCAGGCCAAGGATCTGATGACACAAAAACGCAGCTGAAAACAGGGCGTGCGGATGCCACGATTAGTACGCCGTTTGCAGTTGACTTTGTCAATAAACAAGCGGACGCAGAGCAAAAAGTTGTAGGGCCTGCTATTTCAAATTCAAAAGTATATTTTATGCTTCGTAAAAATGAAACAGGTTTACAAAAAGACGTTGATAAAGCGTTAAAAGAAATAAAAGAAGACGGAACATTGACAAAATTAAGTAAAAAATGGCTGGGAGAAGATTATACAAAAGCAGCTGGAAATAACTAAAGCACTTACTGTGACCCAAGCCTTGAACTTGGGTCCTTTCGCTACCTGCAGAGGGAAACAAAGGAGAGAAAAAGATGGGAAAAGCATTTGATATAGAGCTGATTTTCACCTCTATTCCTCAATTATTATCTTATTTGCATATTACAATTTGGATTTTGATTGCTTCACTTGTGATTGGCAGTACCTTGGGATTGTTTATTGCTCTGCCTCGTATTTATAAAGTGCCGGTGTTAAGCCAAATAGCAGCAGTTTATATTTCTTTTATGAGGGGAACCCCTATTTTAATTCAATTATTTTTAGTTTTTTATGGAATACCTGCCCTTTTACAATTGATTCATATTGACGTTTCAAGAATGGCTCCGCTTGTATTTGTTATTATCACGTATTCACTGAGCACGGCGGCGTCTTTTTCTGAAATGATGCGCGGTGCCATTAATAGTGTAGATAAAGGGCAAACCGAAGCAGCTTATAGTATAGGAATGACGGGAAAACAAACGTTCACTCGAATTGTGCTGCCGCAAGCTCTCGTTGTAGCCTTTCCTAACTTTGGAAATCTTGTGATTGGGTCCTTAAAAGATACGTCTTTAGCCTTTACCATTGGTGTGATGGATATGATGGGAAGAGGAGATACCATTATCGCTGCAACGGCTCATGCAGTGGAGGTATATATCGCACTTGCCATTATTTATTATTTGGTAGCGATTATATTAGAGAAATTTTTTGTGAAATCAGAACAGAAGCTGCAAAAACATGATCAGCCTGTTCATGTATAAAACGAGCTTATTAAAAGAGGTGTAAACATGATTATTGATGTACCGTTTATATGGACAGCATTTGTAGAAATTTTAAAGGCATTACCTTTAACGCTCCTTATTACCATCGGTCCGTTACTAGGCGGGTTGCTTATTGGCATTGCTGTTGCGGCTGTGAGAATCAATTCAGTAAAAATAATAACGCCAATTGCCAACGTATACGTATCATTTTTCCGAGGAACGCCTGCTATTCTTCATATTATGGTTATTTACCTAGGGTTCCCGCTATTTATTAATAAACTATCGAGTTACTATGGATGGAGCTTCAATGCAAACAGCATTCCTATTGTCGTATTTGTATTAATCGCTTTGTCTTTTACAGCGGGAGCTTATATGTCAGAGATTATTCGCTCTGGTTTGTTAGCTGTAGAAAAAGGACAAATTGAGGCTGCGTATGCCATTGGGATGAATCGTTTTCAATCAATGAAACGAATTGTTTTTCCACAGGCGTTTGCTTTGTCTTTACCGAATTTATGTAATATCTTCATCGGCTTTTTGCATACGTCTTCTATCGCATTCATCGTATCGCAAAAAGAGCTAAACGGTGCTGCTAATATCGTAGCTTCGAACAATCTCAAGTTTTTAGAAGCCTATATTGCTGCTGCTCTTATTTATTGGATGCTGACGATGTTAATAGAAGGGATAACAGCGCTGCTTGAACGAAAATTAACGGTTTATAATCGAGGAGGGGTTGTATGATTGCATTAACAAATATCAAAAAAACATTTGGTGATAATACAGTATTGGACGGTATTGATTTAATTGTTAAAAAAGGCGACGTTGTGACCATTTTAGGACCGAGTGGTTCTGGAAAGACTACGTTTTTGCGCTGCATTAATTTCTTAGAAAAAGCAGATGAAGGAGAAGTTTCGATTGATCAATTTACGGTTCAGTGCCAAAAGCCAAACCGCAAAGACATTTTAACTCTTCGACAAAAAACAACGATGGTTTTTCAGCAGTACAATTTGTTCAAACACAAAACCGTTACTGAAAATATTATGGAGGGGCTAGTTATTGTTCAAAAGCTGCCAAAGGAAGAAGCGAAACAACGCAGTTTAGACGTCCTTGAAAAAGTTGGGCTTGCTGAAAAAGCAAATGCTTATCCAAGTCAGTTATCAGGAGGTCAACAGCAGCGAGTGGGCATTGCTAGAGCGCTTGCTTTAAACCCTGAAGTCATTTTATTTGATGAGCCAACGTCTGCTTTGGACCCTGAACTGGTGGGTGAAGTACTGTCTGTTATCCGTAAAATTGCTGAAGAAGGAATTACAATGATCATTGTTACGCACGAAATGAGTTTTGCCCGTGAAGTTTCTAATCACGTGGTATTTATGGACGGAGGAAAGATTGTCGAACAAGGTCATCCTGAAGACATATTTTTAAACCCAAAAGAAGATCGAACAAAGCAATTTTTTAAGCGTATTAACCCAACGCATTCTCCTTACTCTTATATTTATGAAAAAACAATCTAATATTTTAATTAAAAACCAACTTGACTCATAGGAATAATAAGTATATGATAAAATCATCAAATTAAACAAACCGACTAGATCACTAGAGGTTCTTTGCACAATGTGTGACATTGTGCAAAGAACCTTTTATTTTTTTACTAGACTTAAGGGAAGAAGGGTGAACGTAGTGAATAGAGGAGCATTAAAAGCTAAAACAAGCAAAAAACTTATTATAAAAGGGCAGGTTGTACCTGGAAGGCAGCAAGGAAGACACTTAGGGTTTCCAACAGCTAATATAGATACTCAGCATGAGGAATTAAAAAATGGCGTGTATGGTGTCCTCGTTCATCTGCGGGGACTTGAACATATAGGAGTTATGAATGTAGGGGTTAAGCCGACATTTGGATCGGAACTATCTAAAACATTTGAGGTGCATATTCTGGATTTTAACGACGTTATTTATGAAGAGACAGTTCAATGCGACGTGATCTTTCGGGTGCGAGGAGAGAAAAAATTTCCTTCTATTGAATTTTTAAAGCATCAAATTAAAGCTGATACGCTACAAGCAAAGCAAAGATTTCAACATATGGGCTATGTATCTAGTGAACATATAGCTTCCAAGCTAGGGCAAGCGCGGTATTTAAATCTGCCTGATCTCCAGTTTTTTAATTGGTGCCACAGTCAATTCAGAGTCAATAAAGGGATTTACAATACAATTGATCAATGGTTTTATGACGAAGGAATTGAAAATATTCACCCTAGAAGAGTTCACGTTATCGCTTTTTTGCAATTTGCACAAGAAGGAAATGGAAGAAAGACAGAAAAAGAAGGAGTCCTTCGCTTTGGAGCAGGTGGTTTAACCAATCAATTACGAGAATTTATGAATGGGTATGAAAAAGGAGAATGGTAATATGACACATCAAAGACAATTAAAGCTAGGGGCTATTATTCATGGAGTTGGAGGAAATATGGGGGCGTGGAGACACCCTGAAATTTTGTCAGATGCCAGCGTTAATTTCGGTTTTTACAAGCAGCAGGCTCAAAAAGCGGAAGAAGGAAAATTTGATTTAGTATTCATTGCCGATGGGTTATATATCAATGAAAAATCGCTTCCGCATTTTTTGAATCGTTTTGAACCTCTTACTATTCTATCAGCACTTGCTTCTGTCACTTCTCATATTGGTTTAGTCGGCACTCTATCGACTTCGTATAGCGAGCCGTTTACGGTGGCTAGACAATTCGCTTCACTTGATCATATTAGCAGCGGCCGAGCGGGATGGAATGTTGTCACGTCTCCATTAGAAGGATCTGCGCTTAACTATGGAAAAGAGCACCCCACTCATGACAAACGCTATAGAATAGCTGAAGAGTTTCTAGAAGTAACAAAGGGATTATGGGATTCTTGGGAAGATGATGCATTTATTCGAAATAAAGAAACCGGACAATTTTTTGAGGAGAAAAAGCTACACCGATTACATCATAAAGGCGAATTTTTCTCTGTAGAAGGTCCGTTAAACATTGGGCGCTCAGCTCAGGGGCAGCCCGTAGTGTTTCAAGCAGGATCTTCTGAAAGCGGAAAAGATTTAGCAGCAAAAACGGCTGATGCAGTGTTTACGGGACAAGACAATTTAGAAGAAGCAAAAGCTTTTTACCAAGATGTAAAATCGAGAGCCGCAGCGCAAGGACGCAATGAAAACGAACTTCTAATTTTTCCGGGAATTGGTCCTATAATTGGTAGTACAAACGAAGAAGCCGAAAGAAAATATGAAGAACTTTCTCAATTGGTGACAATTGAACATGCGCTAAACTACTTAGGACGCTTTTTCGATCATTTTGATTTTTCACAGTTTCCATTAGATGATGCATTTCCTGACTTAGGAGATATAGGAAGTAATAGTTTCCGCAGTACAACTGACAAAATTAAAGAAAACGCCAAAAAATATAAGTGGACACTGCGAGAAGCAGCGCTGCGAATTGCTACACCTAAAACACAATTTATTGGGACGCCAGAGCATATCGCTAATTTGATGGAACAGTGGTTTGAAGAAAAAGGAGCTGACGGCTTTATTATTCATTCAAGCGTTCCGCATGGCTTAGATGACTTTGTTGAACACGTTGTACCGATACTGCAAGAAAGAGGCTTGTATCGTACAGAATACGAAGGGAATACGTTAAGAAGTAACTTGCAGTTGAATGTTCCTAAAAATCGCTACACACAGGTGAAAGTTAATTGAAGTGGATTCAAAGAGACTCGAAGGAGTCTCTTTTTTAATATTTTTAATATTAAAAATATGGTAAAATTCTTTTTGTAGGTTATTCGTTTCAGTTCATAAGGCCTAAAGGGTTTTGAATACCCGGAAAGGAGTCAAATGGAAAAAAGACATAAAAGTAAGAAGAAGCGTATGATCATTTCGATATCTTTATCCGTTTTTTTAGTCGGGGGAGGAGCGACAGGGTGGATATTGTACCAAAACGGAAAAATTCCTTTTTTATCACAGCAAAGTATACAGGCAAGCGCCATTAAAGTGGATCAACAAAAAGTTGATAAACTGGAAAGCAGCGATCAGCAGGCAAAAGACTTTATTGCTGAACATCATGACGTACTAAATGATTTGACGGGGTGGAGTGCCATTGAGCATCCAGACTGGTCTGCAGTACAAGAAGAAGCCACAGCCATTAACAATACGATTGGCACGATTGAAGTAAAAGATTCTGTTTTAAAGAAAGACTTTCAGCATATGGAGAAGCTCGCTGTACAGCTAGAGCAGACGAAAGATCAAGCACTGTTAAAAGAACTTCATCGTTATTTTCATGACTTAGATGTTGTGATCAATGAAGACGATGGATCAAATACATATTTTGATGTTACTAGCTATGGTAAATCAGTTGTAAAGACTTCTAAATGAGCTATAGCAAAAAGCTTTATACATAAAAGTAGTTTTGTATAACAAACGTCTTCGCTTATTCATGCATATGCTACGGATAAGGAGGAGACAGGTTATATGAAAAAAATTTATTTAGATGCAGGTCACGGAGGGGCAGATCTAGGGGCTGTCGCCAGCGGGTTATATGAAAAAGACTTAGTGTTAGCTGTTCAACAGTACATCATCTCTTTTCTTTCTACTCACTATCAAGGATTTTCTCTTTGTACAACACGTACAACCGATGTGTTTTTGTCATTAAATGAACGGGTCAACAAAGCCAATGCGTGGGGTGCTGATGTATACTTATCTATTCATATAAATTCGGGTGGCGAAACGGGATATGAAGATTTTATTTATAGCAAAAATATAAATAACCAAACCATTGTGTTACGAAACGATATTCACGATCATGTGAAATTTGTTCTCACTAAATACAATCACTTTAACCGAGGCAGGAAATTGGCTAATCATAGTGTGTTAAGACGTTCCTATATGCCGTCTGTACTAACTGAAATCGGGTTTATTGATACAGAACATGATGCAAAGCTCTTAAAAAATCCTCAATTTCTAAAAGATATGGGGGTGGCATATGCAAAAGGGGTTGCGCAGTTTTTAAACCTGGAGTCTAAATCTACAAATCCTGTGGGAGATTCTGACGAGGAAGGTTTTCCAAAGCCTACTTTTTTATATAAACCTTTATGGATAAAAACAACCGAGGATACGGAGACGTATAAGGATGCAAATATGTCGGAGAGAACAGGTTATTTAAAAAAGAATACCTTCTTTCAAGTTTATGGTGAAACGCGTGCAGCCTGGGTGATGGATGGACAACATTTTATTGAAAAAAAAGATACAATCATTGAAGGAGAAACCATCACAACTGCGGAATTAACAAAAGAGAATATGGAAACATTAAAAGTGTTTGTGACAAAAGAGAAATTAGAAACAGCTATAACCTTTTCCAAAGAAGGAGCTGCGGTAGCCATCATTACCCTTCGCGATAAAAAAATACTGAATGTAAAAGCATTTTTAGATAGAGAAAATTGGTGGTACAAAGCTGAAAGGATAACAAAATAGTGAAAAAACCTTCTTGTTTTTTGAAGCTTTCACCCTAGTAATTTTACTTATTTTTGATAGAATATAAAGAGCTGAATCGTAAAGATGCATAAAGGTGTGATGGAAATGGAAGAGCAACAAGAAGCGATTGATTTAACAAAAGTATATGTATATGAGGAGTTTCCGGATAAAGTTGCAGGCAGATGCGATAACTGTGGACATGTGAAATTTAAAAGCTTAGTAAAAGACTTTATTTTTATTCGTACATGCGTAAAGTGCGGCATGAAAAAAAGCATTTAAATCCCTACTTCTTTATAAAAAACGCTCTTTTCTGAAATGAAAAGAGCGTTTTTTCTCTATTTAACGTATAAATGATCGCTAAGCTGCTCTGAAATAGTCTCTACATCTTCTTGTACATGTTTTTGTTTTTTCATCATTTCTAATAGGATGTCTTCAAGGTTCTGTGAATGGTTTTGCTTATCTTTTGGTTTATGTAAGTACTTTGCAATTTGATGCATATTATTGCTTAGCCGGCTTAGTTCAGACTCAATTTTTCGCAGGTTAACCAATAGTTCCACACCTGCTTCTTTGCCGATTAAAGGAGGCTTAACTTTTCCATCCATAATAAATTTTCGAATGAGAGACGTTCGTTTTAAATTATAGTGTTCAATAAGTTCTTCTAATTTTTCTTTTTCTTCTTCATTCAACTTAATTGCTGGAATGCTGTGTCCTCTCATAAGGTATCTCCTTTCAAGAGCAGTTCTTGCTGCGTTCAATCATATGTAAACATTCTCTTGTCTTTAATAATAGCAACCTTTTCCATGGTTAACTATGGTGAAAAGTTACTAAAATGTCGAACGTACAGTCTGTTAAAAAACTGGTAAATTAAGAAATTTGGTTTAGTAATAGTTTAATTATAGAAGGAATGTCATTATCTACAATATTGCTGCTTTATTAAAAAGGCAGCAAAAGGGATGAATGGACCGCTGTTGTACTCAACCATTTTTGAGAGCGCAGCTTTAAAGAAGAGGGATGATTTTTATGATTTTTTCCTCGTACCACATCTTTCCTCCTAGTAACTCTGTCGAATCTTCTAGACTATTGTCTCAAGGGAATAGAAAGAAAGAAGACGAAATGGTTGAGAACGAGGTAAATTCATATTATGTCTTTATTGACCTCATTTACATACTTTACGGGGGAGGAATACGTTTGAAACTAAAAATAAGATTAAAACTAAATAAGATAGGGGTAGCCATGCTTACGGCTGGTGTCATATGTACAGCTTATATGCCCCTTCATATGCTGCAAAAGCCTGTAGTCGCTTTGGCTGCAGAGAATCAGTCAGATTCTTTGGAGCGAGCATTTGCACAAGCATCTAAAGAATTTGGTGTGCCAGCTTCGCTTTTAAAAGCAATTTCCTACAACAAGTCGCGCTGGGAAAATCATAACGGAGAACCCAGTGCAGCCGGGGGATACGGTCTTATGCATTTAACAGACATCCCTTCTTTAGAAGATGGAAAAGGAAACGGAGCTTCGCCTTCAAAACCAGCATATGATAAACAGCAAACGCTCACCTTAGCTGCTAAGCTGCTTAAGTCCGATAAAGAAAGATTAAAAAAAGATCCTGTGCAAAATATTCGCGGTGGCGCTGCTGTGCTGGCTTTTATTGCAAAAGACAAAAACGGAAATGTACCGTCCACTGATCAAAAATGGTACGAAGCAGTCGCAGCTTACAGTTCTTCTCAGGATAAAGAAAACGCTCAAGTATTTGCCGATGATGTATATGAAACGTTGGAAAAAGGAGCAGAGCATACAACGTCAGACGGACAGCATCTTAAAATTCCCCCTCAAAATATAGATATGTCGATTCCTCATGCTGAAAATACCAATACGAATAAAGCGGATTGTCCGGCATCTTTAAAATGTGAATACATCCCTGCTTTTTACGGGAAATTCAGCGAAAGTCCTTCAGATTATGGAAACTATGATATTGCAAATCGCCAAAAATCAGATGTTCGCTATATTGTTATTCATGATACAGAAGTAAGTTATGATGGAACGATTGATTTGTTTGCTAACCCTAATAGAGCCGCTGCAAACTATGTAATCCGTTCAAGTGATGGTCACATCGCACAGATGATCAATAACAAAGACGTAGCATGGCATGCAGGAAACTGGTATTTTAATACACACAGTATTGGAATCGAGCATGAAGGGTTTGCGCTTGAAGGATCCACGTGGTTTACGGAAGAAATGTACCGTTCTTCGGCAAGACTCGTACGCCACCTCATCATGACCAATAATATTCCGTTAGACCGAGCTCATATTATTGGTCATGATGAGGTGCCGGGTTTGTCTCCTAAAGCTCAATCAGGTATGCACTCAGATCCTGGGCCGTTTTGGGATTGGGGGCACTACATGGATTTAGTAGGAAGCCCAATCGAGCGCCAGCATACAAACAAACTAGCCGTTACGATTAATCCAGTCTTTCAAAACAATCAGCCAGAAGTATCAGATGCACCAAAGCAGCCGGCCAACTTTGTGTATTTGCATCAAGCTCCCAGCAATGATTCACCGCTACTGAATGAGCCTGCAGCTTCAGGGCCTGGAACGAAACAAACGTTAGACTGGGGAAGCAAAGCTGTAACTGGCCAAACGTATGCAGTAGCTGAGACAAAAGGAGAATGGACAGCGATTTGGTACGGAGGGCAAAAAGCGTGGTTTTATAATCCCCATCATAAAAATACAAGTAAAGGTACAGGCATATTATTAACGCCAAAACCAGGAAAAGAAAGCATTCAAGTGTACGGAGGAGCTTTCCCGGAAGCTTCAGCCTATCCTTCTAATATACCGGTTAAAGGCATGGTCCCGCTTCAGTATACAATCTCTCCGGAGCAGGTGTACGTGGGGGTAGAAAAAGTAAGGAGTGACTATTACTATGCCCCAACTTTTACAACAAACCCAAACGATCACAAAATGATTGTTGGAAAAGACGAATATTATCAAATTTATTTTAATCACCGCTATGCGTTTGTGAAAGCGTCGGATGTAGAGGTTAAAAAACAATAGAATAGAGTGTTAAAAGAAAAGGAAGAGACAGGGGGTGTTCAAACGGTAGGTCTCTTTCTTTTTTTAATAAAATGTTATAAAAAATTCAGAATTTTATTGACAGCATTTCCTTATAGTGATTTAATAAGATTATTCAACTGGTAATTACATCATTATGAGTTGTAAGTGTAAATAAAATTTATTTTTTAATTCATTTGTCTTACAATGGAGAAAAGAAATAAATTTTAGAAGAGGTGCATTGTGATAGACAATACGAATAAAATAGTGGTAGAAAAAAATAGACCTTTGCCTCTATACTTTCAGCTGAAAGAAGTACTTAAAGAAAAAATTGAAAAAGGAATTTATAAGCCGGATGAATTAATTCCTTCTGAACGAGAACTAATTGATACTTATGGGATAAGTAGAACACCTGTAAGGCAGGCTTTAAATGAACTGGTGGCTGAAGGTTTTTTGAGAAGAGAGCACGGTAGAGGAACCTTCGTTGCACCAAAGAAGATTGACCAAATGTTTTTGGAAAGTTTGAGTAGTTTTGGAGATGAAATGGAGCGTAAAGGACTTTCCTTTGACACAAAAGTGTTAAATAAAGAGATTGTTGAAAAAACGTCCACTCTTCAAGAGATTTTTGGAGATAAATATCAGTTCTTTTACCGAATTGATCGACTAAGGTATATTGAAGAAGATCCATACGTCCTTGTAACGACCTATATTCCAGCATCTCTTGCATCGGGTCTGCTTGATGAAGATTTAGAGGTTCAGTCTTTGTACAAGACGCTTGAATCAAAATATGGATTTCATATCAGTCATGCTAAGCGTGTAATAGAGGCTGTTAATGCTACGAGTGAGGACGCTGGCGCTTTAAATATTCCTCCGATGTCTGCTGTTCAAATTACAAAAACAACGGCGTTTCAAAAAGATTCTCAGCCTTTTGAGTATTCTATAGGGCGTTACCGTGGAGATTTAAACAAGTTTACAGTAGAGGTAAAATACGAAAGAATATAAGAAAGCTGAACGAGTTTTTTAACTTGTTCATTTCTCTGCGCTAACTGGTAATTACATAATTACAAGATGATAGATTTAGTCTATGAGCGATTGAAGGAGGGATGGGTATGAGTAATGGATATATTATTGCTCATGATATCGGAACAACGGGAAATAAAGCAACCTTATATAAGACTGACGGAACGTTGGTTAACAGTACGCTCCATAAATATAAAACCTTCTATCCTAAAGCTGGATGGGCTGAACAAAATCCATCAGACTGGTGGGAAGCCGTTTGTGAAACAACAAAAATTTTGCTTGAGCAAAGTGGAGTGAAACGCGAAGAAATTTCTGCTGTGAGTTTCAGCGGGCAAATGCTCGGCTGCTTGCTTGTAGATCGAGAGGGAACCCCTCTTGGTAATTCCATTATATGGGCAGATATGCGGGCGGCCGATCAGGCTCGGCGGTTTGAGAATGAAATAGGTATGAAAAATGTTTATGAAATCACAGGACATCGCATTAGCTCATCATATTCTGGAGCAAAGATTAAATGGGTCAAGGAAAATGAGCCGGAACGCTTTAAAAAAGCATATAAAATCTTACAAGCGAAAGATTACCTTGTTTATAAACTAACAGGTATATTTGCAACCGATTATTCAGATGCATGCGGAACTAACTGTTTTGATTTAATAAATAAAGTATGGTCTCGTGACATTTTAAATACGTGGAAAATTGAGCCGGAGCTTTTTCCAGATTTGTATGCTTCTACTGATGTAGTAGGGTCAGTAACAGCTAAGGCAGCAGCCGAAACAGGCTTACTTCAAGGAACTCCTGTTGTAATAGGGGGAGGCGATGGAGTTTGTGCAGCTGCCGGCGTGGGCGTTATAGATGAAGGAGAAGCTTTTAATTACATTGGCTCTTCTTCATGGATTGCAACGGCATCAAACAAGCCTATTTTCGATCCTGAAATGAAAACGTATACATGGGTTCACCTTGATTCTACTAAATATTCTCCTAATGGAACAATGCAGTGCGGTGGGGGATCTATGCAATGGATTACAGAGTTACTTTATCAAAATTCCAACAAAAGCTATGAACTTATGAATAGTGAAGCCGAACAATCGCCCCCTACGTCAAAAGGGCTAATTTATTTACCTTACTTAATGGGAGAACGCTCACCGAGATGGAATCCGGATGCTAGGGGAGCTTTTGCTGGTTTGTCCATTACTCATACAAGAGGAGACATTGCCCGTTCCGTCATGGAAGGAGTGGCATATAACTTGAAAATTGTACTTGATACTTTTCAAAAAGAAGGAGCACCAATTGACCGGATGTGGGTATTAGGCGGCGGAGCAAAAAGCACTTTATGGCGTCAAATTCTAGCAGATATTTACGGGCTTGATGTGTATGTGCCTAACTATTTAGATGAAGCCACATCTATGGGGGCAGCGATGGCTGGAGCCGTTGGAGTAGGGGTAGTGGATAATTTTAAAGAGGCTAAAAAATGGGTGAAGAGAGTAGGTATTCACCATCCGCAGCCAGATATTCAAGAACAGTATCAAGAGTTTTTTTCGGTATTTAATGAAACGTATGAACAGCTAAAACCAGTTTACCAAAAGCTAAAAGTTTTTAATTGAAAATAGAGGAGATGCATGATAAATGAGTACATTATTTCAACCTTTTGCTACACAATTAGATTTTGAAACAGGTAAATTAAATCCAGAAGGAAAAGTCATTATTCGACATTTATCGGATATGAAAGGCATGTACTTAGACGAGGGAGAATTTGAAAATCAACTTAAGAAAAATCCGCTTATTTACGAGGTTTATAATGTAGTAGTTCCAGAGACAATGCCTCACATTCAGCATTGCGTAACTATTTTGCATCCAGGTAAAGTAGGAAAAGAGTATTTTATGACCAAGGGACATTATCACGAAGTATTAGATAGGGCTGAAATTTATTTTTGCCTTAAAGGAAAAGGTGAGCTGCTAATGCAAACAAAAGACGGAGAGTTTTCTAGCCTAGAAATGGTGCCGGGAACAGTAGCATATGTGGCACCAGAATGGGCTCACCGCACTGTTAATACGGGGGAAGAACCTTTTGTGTTTTTTGCAGCTTACCCCGGAGATGCAGGCCATGATTACGGAGGTATTGAAACAGAAGGATTTGTAAAAACGTTAGTTGAACAAAACGACAAGCCAACATATATTGAAAACCCTCGCTATATACAAGCGGTAAAATAACAAAAAAGGAGAAAACCAAATGTTTAAAGTATTAATTACCCCTCGGTCATATGGGATGTTTACAGAAGACATTATGAATAAATGGCGCGAAGAGGAGTTTGAGGTGATAAGGGAGGTCGGCCCTATTTCTGAATCTAGGTTTATAGAGCTCATACAAGATGTACAAGCATTAATCATAGGAACTGACCATCTTAGCAAAGAAGTTTTAAACCATGCTTCGGAGCTTAAAATTATAGCAAAATACGGAGCAGGTACTGATAATATTCCTAAAGAATATGCAACGCAAAAAGGAATTGTGGTCGTGAATACTCCCGGTGTGAATCATGAAGCTGTTGCAGACTACGCGTTTGGTTTAATGCTGTCTGTAGCCAGACAAATTTCACTATCTTCCCAAAGGCTCAGAAAAGGACAGTGGACAAAAAACGTAGGGGTTGAACTTTATGGGAAAACGCTAGGTATTTTAGGGTTCGGTGCAATAGGAAAGGCTGTTGCCCGCCGTGCTAAAGGATTTCAAATGGACATACTCGTTTATGACGTTTTTCAAGATGAGCAGGCAGCTGCTGAATATGGTGCAACCTACGTCCACATAAATGAATTGTTAAAAAAAAGCGATGTTGTATCTGTTCATATGCCTCTTGTGCCTGAAACAACCAACCTTCTAAACTATCAAATGATGAAGAAGATGAAGAAAGAGGCAATTCTCATTAATACCGCAAGAGGCGGAATCATAAATGAAACTGATCTTTTTCATATTTTAAAAGAAGAAAAAATACTAGGAGCGGGCATTGATGTATTTTCCGTTGAGCCTCCTACAGATTCTCCTTTGCTAGAGTTAGATAATGCTGTTTTAACCCCTCATAATGCAGCGGCCAGTAAAGAGGCAATCGAGCGTATGACATTGCAGTCAACGCATAGCGTAATTAAATTCTTTCAGCGAGAAATTTCAAAAGGGCAAGGAGGGAACCAGCATGTCACGCAAACGTGAAGTTATGAATGGTATTTGTAAAAGTAGTGTTGTGGCAGTTTTACGAGGTACAGAAGCGGAAGTGTTAACGACAGCTAGAGCTGCAATTGATGGCGGAATACAGGCAATCGAACTAACGATGACGGTTCCAAATGCAATTGATGTATTACGTCAATTAAAAAGTGAATGTGCCTCTCAGTCCGTTTACATAGGAATGGGGACCGTCATGGATGTTCATTCGGCGGTTAGTGCCCTTCAAGCAGGAGCAGATTTTGTTGTGACTCCTCACTTGGACATGGACATTATTACGGTAAGCCATCAATATCAAACTCTTGTTATGCCCGGAACTTTTACAATGACAGAAATGGTTACTGCGCTTAAAGCAGGGTGCGAAATCCTTAAATTATTCCCAGCAGACTTAGCAGGAACGGCTCATATTAAAAATGTAAAAGGGCCTTTGCCTCAAGCTAATATTATGCCTACTGGAGGCGTTAACGAAACAAATATTGAGCACTGGATTCAAGCGGGAGCAATCGCTGTAGGAGTAGGATCTAATTTAACAAAAGCAGGTGGGGATTCGCTTGATTCCCAAAAAATTCGTGAATATGCCTCTTTGTTGATGCGTAAAGCGCAGCAGGCTAAATTGACGCTTAGCGGTATTAGATAATGAAAAATTCATGTCGTATACAAACTGTTTTAGGCTTTGTGGATTCAAACGAAATTGTACATGTTCAACCGCATGAGCACCTTATGCTTGAAAAAGGTTATGCAGCGAGTACTAATTCAGATTTATGCATTGATAATGTCGATGTTACAGTAAGTGAAGTAAAGAAACTGCCTGCGCGCTCTCTTGTAGTGGACGCACAGCCGATCGGCGCGGGGCGCATAGCAATGGACCTGATACGAGTCTCTAAGCGAACAGGTGTTCATATTGTTGCTTCGACAGGATTTCATAAATCCATGTTCTATTGGCGAGATCATTGGATCCATAATGAATCAGCAGAAATCCTTACAGCGCTTTTTGTTTCTGAAATCCAAAAAGGAATGTATGTAGGTAATGGAATAGAGAGGCCTACTAAAAAAGTTGATGCAAAGGCAGGGCTAATTAAAACTGCCGTCGATAAAAAGGGGTTAACTCCCTATTATCAAATGAAGTTTGAGGCAGCTGCCGAAGCGTCGCTTTTAACAAACGTCCCAATTATGGTTCATATTGAAAAAGAATCCGATCCGTTTGAAATTATTCAATTTTTGACGGATAAACAGGTAGCAGCTAAAAAAATAATTCTTTGTCATCTCGATCGTACTCATCATGACTACGGGTTGCATAAAGAAGTAGCGGCAACGGGTGTCTACCTTGAGTACGATACGATTGGACGCTTTAAATATCACAGCGACGATAAAGAAATTGAGTTAATTCACCACATGTTGAATAGTGGCTTTCAAGAATCTCTTTTAATTAGCCTGGATACAACCAGAGCGAGGCTGCAAGCATATGGGGGAGAAATAGGAATTGATTACTTAACTAAAACCTTTATTCCAAAGTTGAAAGTAAGTGGGATTTCAGATAAAACCATTAGTACCTTAGTTCTGGATAATCCGCTCGCAGCTTTAAGCGTTTAGAAAAATCAAGGAGGACACTATGTTAAATCTAGTAAATGCAACCAAACCAACCTTTTATTTTATTGGCGTTACAACAGGACAATCCTCTATCATGAAGCTATTTCCTTTATGGGCTAAATCTCTTTGTATCGATGCGGAGATTAAAGGAATTGATATTGATATTCATGCAAACCGTGAAGTGTACCGTGAAGTGGTAACTTTTTTAAAGAATGATCCTCTGTCGCTGGGAGCATTGGTCACAACACACAAAATTGATCTATATCATGCGGCAAAAGACTTGTTCGATGAGCTTGATCCTTATGCGCTTTTATTTGGAGAGTTATCAAGTATTTCCAAAGGAGACGGAAAGCTGATTGGACATGCTAAGGATCATATCTCTAGCGGGTTAGCCATGGAGGGTTTTCTTCCAAAAGATTATTGGAACAAACATAAGGGGGATGTCCTTATTATGGGAGCTGGCGGAAGTGCCATCGCCATTGCTTCAAACCTAATCCAGGATGCAAAACGTAATGGCATGCCATCTGCTATCTATGTAACAAACCGAAGCCAACCGAGGTTAGATTCAATGCAGAAAATTATCTCGGAAATGTCTACGGATGTACCTATTCAGTATCTTACAGTAGACGAGCCATTTAAAAATGATAAAGTGTTATCTAAACTGAAGCCCTATTCTCTAGTCATTAATGCAACAGGGCTTGGAAAAGATCGACCAGGCTCTCCGCTAAGCAACGAGGCGCTATTTCCTCACAATAGTCTTGTGTGGGAACTGAATTATCGAGGGGATTTGTTGTTTATGCATCAAGCCTTGTCGCAAAAAGATACGCAGTCATTATATGTTGAAAACGGATGGATTTATTTCATACATGGATGGACTCAGGTAATATCAGAAGTGTTCCAAATTCAACTAAACAATGAGCAATTTACTGAAATTGAAAGAATTTCAAGTGAGTTTAATCAATCAAAATTAAGTGGGAAATAAGGGAGTGAGGAGGAAATGTTTCTCCTCTTCACTTACATAAAACAGTGATAACTAAAAATGAGAGCGTTAACAAAAAAAGACTACAAAAAGGTGAAGGATGTGCCTCTTATGAAGATTATACGCACAGAAAATTATGAGGAAATGAGTTACATGGCAGCTGTTGAAGCGGCTAAATGTATAAAAGGAAATCCAGAGTTAGTATTGGGCCTTTCCACAGGAGGAACACCTCTAGGCACGTATAAAAATTTAATTCAGTTCTACGAGGAAGGAAAAGTAGATTTTTCAAATGTAACAACATTCAATTTAGATGAATACATCGGTTTGGAGCCAGAGCATTTCCAAAGTTACACGTACTATACATGGGAAAATTTTTTAAAGTACGTAAATATCAAAGCAGAGCAGGTGCATATTCCTTTAGGTATATTTGAGAACGAAGATCAAGCAGTGAAAGAATACAATGAGAAATTAATAAAAGCCAACGGGATTGACGTACAGATATTGGGAGTTGGAAGGAATGGGCACATTGGTTTCAACGAGCCTCAAGATTACTTGCATGGGGCTACACATATTGCTAAGTTAACCAAAGAAACGATACGAGACAACGCTAGGTTTTTTTCAAATATAGAAGATGTCCCTAAAAAAGCAATAGCAATGGGAGTAGGAGATATTTTAAAAGCAAGACACATTATCTTTATCGCCAGTGGTCATGAAAAAGCAGAGGCTGTTTATCAAACGTTACATGGACATGTTACAACAAGATGTCCCTCTTCTCTTCTTCAGTTACATCCTAACGTCACAGTTATTGTAGACAAAGAAGCAGCCGCGTTACTTTAGATGTCAAGGAGTATTTTAACAGCATAGGTGAACACAGAAGCAAGTGGATTTGTAAAGAAATGATGAGTGATAATAGGGAGGCTTTACAATGAAACATAAAAATTTAGTTCAAATGCCTAATGGGTATCTTAATCGAACGCCTATCTTTCAATTTATTTTACTTTCTATTCTTTTCCCACTTTGGGGAGCAGCCGCGAGTTTAAATGATATTTTAATTGCTCAGTTTAAAAGTGTGTTTACTCTTAGCGACTTTGCAACGGCTTTTGTGCAAAGTGCTTTCTACGGGGGATATTTTTTAATTGCTATTCCAGCTTCGTTAATTATTAAGAAAACAAATTATAAGCTGGCTGTTATTACAGGACTAATCTTCTATATTATAGGTTGTTCACTGTTTTTTCCTGCTTCTCATATGGCTACCTATTCTATGTTTTTATGCGCAATTTTTGCAATCGCCATTGGTTTAGGTTTTCTTGAAACATCAGCTAATACGTATAGCTCCATGATGGGACCTAGGGAATCCGCAGTGCTACGCCTTAATATCAGTCAGACGTTTACCCCTATCGGATCTCTTTTAGGAATTGTACTTGGCAAGTATTTAATATTTCAAGAAGGGGAAAGCCTTGATAATCAGCTTGCTAAAATGAGCTCGGAAGAAGCACATATCTTTGGCCTTAAAATGTTACAGCATACGCTGCAGCCTTATAAATATATGATTTTAGTTCTTATTGCCGTACTGGTACTTTTTCTTATAACGAAATATCCTTCATGTAAAGCTCAAATAGAGAAGACCGAGGTAGGGCAAAAAAGCGAATTGATAAAAACGCTAAAGTATTTAGGGGGGAATTCGCGTTTTCGTAAAGGTATCATAGCCCAATTTCTATACGTAGGGATGCAGGTAGCTGTATGGTCATTTACCATCAGATTGGCCTTAGACCTTAATTCTGAAATTAATGAGCGAAGCGCATCAAATTTCATGATCTATAGTTTTATTGCTTTTTTTGTTGGGAAATTCGTAGCTAATCTATTGATGACACGTTTTTCAGCCAAAAAAGTGTTAGTTATCTATTCAATCATTGGTACGCTTTTACTTGCGTATACGTCGTTTGCATCCAGTACGATGGCTGTATATGCAGCTGTTGCTGTAAGCATGCTTTTTGGTCCATGCTGGGCAACAATCTATAGTGAAACGTTAGAAATAGTAGAAGAAAAACAGCATACGGAAGTCGCAGGAGCTATTCTAGTTATGGCTATTGTAGGAGGAGCTGTTATTCCTGCCGTTCAAGGACTTGTATCAGACTTAACAGGGTCGCTTCAACTCGCTTTTTTAGTTCCGACGGCATGTTTTATCTATGTAGGATATTATTTTTATAGTGGTGTAAACAAACGTGAGAAAGTAAAAAAACTAATGAATGAAGATCAAATTAATTCAGCTAAATAGAAATCGATTTTATAAACAAGGAATTTTACGTTTTTCATCGAATACAATGTAAATTGCCTTAAGTTAAAAAGAAAACTGCTTTGGAAGCAGTTTTCTTTTTTTACTTTAATTATTTATTACTATCTTTTTACAAAAGGAAGGAATGTCCCGTGATTATAATTAAGCCTCTAAGCCAGTGTTCTTTTTCTGATGCGCTAGAAGCATTTAATAAGGGTTTTGAAGATTATTATCTTCCGATTGAGCTGTCACTAGATCAATTCACTTGTAGATTTGGTTTCGATCAGCTATCTGTCGACCATTCTTTTATGGCTTATTATAATAATACACCAGCTGGAATTATGTTAAATGGAATAAAAAAGGTCAAGGGAAAAAAACATGCTTGGAATGGAGGTACAAGCGTAGCCCTACCTTACCGAAAAATGGGAATTGGAGAAGGCTTACTAAAATCTACACTTGAGAGATACCAGCAGCAAGGAGTAGTGGAAGCCAGTCTGGAAGCATTTAAAGTGAATGAAAAAGCCATTCATCTTTATCAGAAATACGGATATGAGATTGTAGATATGCTTTTATTTCTAAAGCATAGAGGTAGTTTTCACGCTTCTCTACTTAAAAAGAAGAATCAGCTTACGTATTCGTTAAAGCGAAGACTTGCAAAAGATATTCAAAACCTACCCTTTTATACATACGACGTTCCGTGGAAAAATCAATTTGACTGTATTCGTGATGGAGAATCGTTTATTGCGTTGAATGAAAAAAACGAAGAAGTTGGCTATCTGTTATTTCAAAAGAATTTTTCTTCCATAGGCATCGTGAATTCCGTTACTTTTTATCAAGGAAGCGTTAAGGAACATATCTCAAATTCAGAGGACGTTCTGAGCTTTTTATTAGCAACCATTTTTAATATGTATGGACCAATTGCTTACAATACATATAATGTACCTGAAAAAAGAAATAGCTTACTCGTGAAAATGTTAAAATCATTTGGTTTTCAAGATTTATATACAGATGAAGGAATCAAACTTGAGCAGGTGTTTATGAAAAAACAACTTTAAAAAGCGGCCATGGGCCGCTTTTACTGCATTTCTGTAATTGGATGTGCATCATAAAATTCCTCGATTTTTTCTTGCTGTCCTTCGAATTTTTCTTTCCATACTTGTTTCACGTCATTATAATTCCGAAGATCTATTCCGTAGAAGTCCGTTAACTCTTTTCGAGTAATGGTGATTGTCTGAGGAACAGTCGTATTAATAGTAAAGTGAACGCTATCAGCATTTTGTACGGCAGAAAGTAAGATGGTTGCGTTATGTAAAAGTATGCGTTTGGTTTTAACAGACGTCCAGCTTTTTTCAAACGTATGCTGATTATTATTTATTGCAGCGTAATTAATTGCTAAGTAATAAGGTTTTTGTGTATCTTGAAAGGCTATACCTTTTAAATAAACGTGTCCCGGAAGCTTATTTGTAATTTCCTCTACTGAAGCCTCATGTTTTGAAGAAGAAGTATGTTGAATAGAAGAAGCAGAGACTCTTTCGGCAGACAGATTATTATGAGGTGCATAAGCACACCCTGATAGGCAAGTGAGTACTGTGAAAAGTGTAAGAGAAGCATATATTTTTTTCATAATGGTAACTCCTTTTGTTTAGATCTACTTGTAAAGACGAAAGGCCTATATATTTTGTTTCATACAAAATATAAGTTTATTCACTAAAAAGACAGATAATCCAAAATAATAGAAGTTAATAACCCTAATGAAGCAATAAAACCAATAACAGGACCACCTTCTTCAAAAGCTTCTGGCAACATCGTCGAAGCAACCATTGCCACAATTCCACCACCGGCGAATGAGGCAATAAAACCCATCATGTTTGGGGTAGCATTTTGAAGAAATAGATATCCAATCCAAGAACAAAGAGCCGATATAAAGAAGACAGAAAGCCATAATGAAAAAATTTTCTTTTGCTTATATTGGCTTTTTAGCAGTCCGCTTGTCCCGGAGATTCCTTCGGGTATATTGCTGATAAAAATAGAAACAACAAGCAGCCAGCTAACGTGGTGCTGTTCAATCAAACTTGCGCCAATCATCAGTGACTCAGGTATAGCATCCATAATGGTACCAATAAAAATGGCTAGTCCCGAGCTAGCGGGGACAAGGTGGTCCGAACGTTTTCTTTTGTGAGCGCCTTTTTTAGCTAAGGAGATGTCAAGAAGAGTAAAAAGTGCTGCGCCTGTTAAAAAGCCTAAAGAAGAAGCAATGATTCCCGCTTCTTTTACCGAATCTTGAATGAGCTCGTAAGCAGCAGCTCCTAACAAAACGCCCGTGCCAAAAGCCATAATATAAGCAGTCAACTGTTTTTTTAAAGGTACAAAAATAGCTATAATAGCTCCAATTAATACAGCTGAGCCTGAGACACCACCCCACATAAGGGCATCTATCACATGAGATCCCTACTTTCTTACGTACTTACTTGTAGTGTAACCATCTCTATGATTATTATGAAACACGATAAATGAACTAAAAAAATGGAAAATAATCACTGATTTAGACCTTAAATAAAATAAGTCTTCTGTATAATTGACAAAATTTTCTGATTGTGTCCGTTGAAAGTGAAAAAACCTTGTGATAGTCTGATCAAAAGATACAAAGATGGAAAAAAATTCTTTGATCTGTAGAAGATTAAAAAACTTAACAAGGTCACTTTTAAACGAAAGAAGGAATACGAGATGAATTCAAAAGCAGTAAAAAGAGAAAATCGCTATGCTAACTTGATTCCTATGCAAGAAATCCAATCCGTTGAACAGCAGCTTTACCCATTTGATATTTATAACAGTCTGCGTCAAGAGGCACCTATTCGTTATGATGAAAGCCGAAACTGCTGGGATGTATTTGATTATGAAACAGTAAAGTATATTTTAAAAAACCCGTCGCTTTTTTCATCCAAACGAGCAATGGAAGAACGCCAAGAAAGTATTTTAATGATGGACCCTCCAAAACATACAAAGTTACGAAACTTAGTAAACAAAGCTTTTACACCAAGAGCTATTCAGCACTTGGAGGGTCATATTGAAGAGATTGCCGATTATTTATTAGATCAAGTAAGCAGCAAAAAAAAGTTTGATATAGTAGAAGACTTTGCTGGACCACTCCCGATTATTGTAATAGCAGAGCTGCTAGGAGTACCAATCCAAGACCGAGAACTGTTTAAAAAATACTCCGATGACTTAGTGAGCGGTGCTGAAAATAATTCAGACGAAGCTTTTGCAAAAATGATGCAAAAGCGTAATGAAGGCGTGATTTTTTTACAAGGGTATTTTAAAGAAATTATCGCGGAGCGTCAGCAAAATAAACAAGAAGATCTCATTTCGCTTCTTTTAGAAGCAGAAATCGACGGCGAGCATTTAACAGAAGAGGAAGTGCTGGGGTTTTGTATTTTATTGCTAGTAGCAGGCAATGAGACAACCACAAACTTAATTACGAACGGAGTTCGGTATATGACAGAAGACGTAGACGTGCAGAATGAAGTTCGCCGAGACATATCGCTAGTTCCGAACCTGGTAGAAGAAACGCTTCGCTATTATCCTCCTATTCAAGCGATTGGACGCATAGCTGCTGAAGATGTAGAACTTGGAGAGTGTAAGATTAAAAAAGGGCAGCAGGTAATTAGCTGGGCAGCAAGTGCAAATAGAGATTCAGCTAAGTTTGAACGGCCTGACACTTTTGTCGTGCATCGTAAAACAAATCCTCACGTGAGCTTTGGATTCGGCATCCATTTTTGCTTAGGAGCACCGCTAGCAAGAATGGAAGGGAAAATTGCTTTTACTAAGTTACTAGAGAAAGGCGAGTTTTTAAAAGTTGAGAATCAGTCTTTAAAGCCAATAGGCAGCCCTTTTGTTTTTGGCGTAAAAAAATATGAGATTACTTTTAATAAAGCTTAAAAAGCGAGCGCAAATTATGCGCTTGCTTTTTAGCTAGCGTTCAGTGTTCCATTTTTGGTCCTCTGAAGGGGACGTGTACGTGTCCATTGAAGAGATAAGCTGTTCAGGAGTATCAGAAATATTGATGAGACGAATAGCAGAATCTGTAGAAAATCCTTCATCTACGGCATGCTGAACCATTTGCATAAGCGGGTTGTAGTAGCAGTTCACATTTAATAACCCTACTGGTTTTTTATGTATACCAATTTGAGCCCAGCAGAGAGCCTCAAACAACTCTTCAAATGTCCCGAAACCTCCAGGAAGCGCAATATAACCATCAGCTAACTCGTGCATAGTTGCCTTTCGCTCATGCATGCTCTCTACTTCGATGAGTTCTGTCAGCGCGGTATGAACAATTTCACCGCTAAACAAACCGCGGGGCATAATGCCGATGACTTCGCCTCCATGCTGAAGCATTTCATTTGCGACTTCTCCCATCAGGCCCATTCGTGAGCCTCCGTAAATCAGCCGGTATTTTTTTTGGGCCATGTAGCGTCCTAGCGAGACGGCTGCCTCTTTATATTCGGTTTTTATTCCAGCGCTTGATCCTGCAAATATACAAATTGATTTCAACTGCTTCACTCCTTTGTTTCTTTTCTATATAAGTCTTTTCTGTTTATGAAGAACAAATTCCTTCTTAATAATTTATGAATTTTCACAATGTCATCGCTTGATTATTCTAAAAACTTTGCTTATAATCAAAGCGAAACGTCTGTTTGAAAGCGTTATCTATTGTTCTTCTTTTAATGGAAAAGACAGTACGTATGGATCTACTTGTAAGATAAGTAGATAACATGAACTCATAGGAAATTTGACCGTTTTAAACGCTTCATTTAGTAAGTATACGCACTTGCAGGATTAAGACAAGGGGGATATGGGGATATGATGAACAATTTAATACGCACATTAATGGTACAAACACCGACCGTACCAGGAAACTTAGGAAGAGTAGCAACAGCTATCGGAAATGTTGGAGGAGACATTGGCGAGGTTGAAACCGTTAAAGTAGGACATAACTACACCATGAGAAGCATTACGGTTCAAGTAGAAAGTGAAGACCAGCTTGAGGAATTGCTTGAAGCGGTTCGCAGTTTAGAAGGCATTACTTTACATACAGTATCAGATGAAGTTCTTCATGCGCATGAAGGCGGCAAAATTCAAATGAAAAGCAAAATGAAAATTGAGTCGATCGCTGACCTAAGAAGAGTATATACACCAGGTGTAGCAAACGTTTGCCGTGCTATTCAAGAACAGCCCGACAAAGCTAAAATTTATACGAGCATTGGAAACACGGTTGCGATTGTAACAGATGGTACCGCTATACTAGGATTGGGAAATATTGGTCCAGTTGCAGGAATGCCTGTTATGGAAGGAAAAGCTGCGTTATTTGATCAACTTGCCAATGTAAACGCTATCCCTATTTTGTTGAATGTAAATGAGCCGGAAGAAATCATTCAAACGGTTAAAAATATTTCACCGGGATTTGGCGGCATTTTACTAGAAGATATAGGGTCGCCTCACTGCTTTGAAATTGAAGAACGTTTAAAAGAAGAGCTCGATATTCCAGTTATGCATGATGATCAGCACGGAACAGCAGTTGTGACGCTAGCAGCAGCTATCTCAGCTTGTCGCAGCACAGGTGTGAATTTGAAAGAAGCAAAAGTAGGACAAATCGGCTTAGGAGCTGCCGGCATCGCTACTTGCAGAATGTTCATGGCTTACGGTGTCAAACAGGTGATAGGAGCTGATAAGTCTCCTGAAGCGAATGAGCGCTTAGTCAGCTACGGTGGAAAAGTAGCGGATTCATTAGAAGAGCTTATGGAGAACTGCGATATTGTTATTGCGACAACAAGTGTACCTGGCTTAATACAAAAAGAATGGATCCGAAAAGGGCAAATCATTCTAGCACTTTCTAATCCAAAGCCAGAAATTGAACCTGAAGATGCTCTTGAAGCAGGAGCTATTTACGCTACTGACGGAAGGTCAGTGAATAATGTACTTGGCTTCCCAGGTATTTTCAGAGGAGTGTTAAATGCGGGGGTGCGTGATATTACGCATACGATGCTTGTAGCTGCAGCTGAAGCCATTGCAAATTCAACGCGTCCAGGCGATTTAGTTCCTCATCCTCTTAATCTAGCTGTACATGAAGCAGTATCTGAAGCAGTTGAAAGAGCGGCTGTTGTACACGGAGAGAAAGACGGCGTTTATCGATAACAAACAAGGTTGCCTCGAAATAGGCAGCTTTGTTTGTTTTTTATCAAAAAATAATAAGAAAATAGCAAACTATGAAACTTTTTTCCTTTTTTAACGTAATATAGTAATAGAAATAGTAAAAAAGGTAGAGAAAGGAGTTTTTATGGAGTTTGAACATTTAAAGGGCAAATTGCCCCTCGAAGCTAAAAAAGCGATGCGCTGGCAATCCATTTTTACGCATAGCCTGTGGCTTCTTGCAACAGCGGGTTATTTTCTACTCGTTCATTTTTTTGATTGGTGGTCAATTATTGGATGGATATCAGCTGGACTATTAGTCGTGAGCTTTATCATATATACAATTATAGCTCCAAATGTATATATGAATGTATATTCATATGAAGTCACAGATACTCAAATTGATGTACAAAGAGGGCTATTCATCTGGTATCATACGAAAATTCCGCTTGTGAAAGTGCAGCACGTTGAAACATTGACAGGGCCGATTTTTCGAAAATTTGACTTGGCATCTGTTAAAATCATTACAGCAGCTGGAAGCGTCGAAATTCCTGCACTTGTACAAAGAGATGCTGAAGCACTGCGAGAGTATATTGCTAGACTAGCAGAGGTAGATGATGAAGATGAGTAAACGGCTGCATCCGCTATATATTGCAATAGCATTTATTGAACATATAAAAAATAATATTCTGCCTTTTGTGTTTGTATTTATTGTTAATCGGCACCTATTGTTTACATATTGGTGGGCAACGCTATTAGCGGGAGGCGTAGTCGCTTTATTTGCTTTTTTTACTTGGAAGGAATTTCGTTACGAGGTAACAGAAACGGAAGTGCGTCTGTATAAAGGGATTTTTAAAAAAGAAAAACGATTTATTCAACGCAATCGCATTCAATCGATTCAGTTAGATCAGCCGTTTGTTTTTAGAATTCTTCGCTTAGCCCGGCTTCGTATTGACACGGCCAGCAGCGGTACGGATGCTGAAATTGATTTATCTGGTATTTCACTAAAAGAAGCGCACCATCTTAAAGATACGTTAAAGCTGTCAGGGAGTCAGCCGGAAATAAGGGAAAAAATTCCTGAACGTACGATGAAAGTGTCGGTGAAACAGCTGGCGTTAGCTGCTGCGTTTTCCGGGAATTTTGGGTATATATTTGCTGCTCTTGGTTTTCTTTATCAGTATATTGATACGTATATCAACCGCTGGGTGAAGACAGCTTACGAAGAAGTGATTCATCAATCGATGTTTGGTTTATTTGTATTAGTGGCTGTAATTGTGGTGCTTGCTTATTTGCTGTCTATCGTTTTATATGTAATACGATTTGGCGGTTTTACAGTAGAGCGCTACGATCATTATCTACATATTAAATACGGATTGTTAAATAAGAAATCCCTTACGATTCCTTTTCATAAAATACAGGCTGTTACGATAGAGGAAGGGTTGGTTCGACGCTTATTTGGATGGTCTTCCGTTTCGTTAAACGTCGTAACCTCTGATTTAAAAGAAAAGGTCTATTTACACCCGTTTATCCAGCAAAAAGAGATTTCAGCATTAATGAACGTATATGTCCCGCACTATGAATATATAAAGTGTCCAAGAAATACAGCTATTCAATATGCATGGTACCCATTACTATTACCGCTCTTGTTATTTGCAGCGGCAGGGATTGGCATCAGCTTTTGGAAATCAATGTTCGTGTGGGTTATTGCCGTGCTATGCCTTGCGTACGTACTCATTCACTGGTTGGGCTATCGCCAAGGCGGCTTGATGATGAATGATGTATTTGTCAGTATTCGATCGCAGTTTTTAACACGAAAAACAACGATTATTAGAAGGAAGAAAATAGAAGAAATTGAGGTGTTTGCAGGCACCTTTTTATGGAAAAAAGGATACAGGAAAATAAAAATTGCAACTATGGGTACAAGCGGCAGCTATAAGTCCGGATATTTTCCATTTGAGATTTGGCATCCTATCTTTTTGCAAGCTACTTCGGCTAAAAAGGCATGAAGAACATCATTGTTCTCCATGCCTTTTGACGTTATCTATTCATTAAATTTTTCCCTTGCTCGTAATAGCTGTTCATCACCTCAACTGGAACCATACTGCCTCCGGTCGACCATACAAGATGAGTAGCTTTTGACATATCGTTTTCTAATCCTTGCGCTTGTATATAGGAAGGCCCGTTTTTCATTAGGTGAAAAGGCCCTTGTAAACCAGCCGCTGCTGAAGGTTCTATATACATATTTTCACGATTGGCTAGCTCATAAATAAATCGGAAAAGCTGATCATCTTCTACGGTATAAATTCCGCTAATAAGCGATTTTACCGTTTCGCCTACAAAGCTAGATGGCCTTCCTACAGCTAGTCCATCGGCAGCTGTTACGTTATCAAGTCCAATATCGGTAACGGAAATGCCATCATGCAGCTCGGTCATTAATCCAAGCAGCATGCAAGGGGAGTGAGTAGGTTCAGCAAAAAAGCAGTGAACGTGATCACCGTATATTGCTTTTAATCCAAACGTAATACCGCCAGGACCGCCGCCTACTCCGCAAGGTAAATAGACAAATAAAGGGTGTTCGGCGTCTACTTGAATCTGCTGCTCGGCTAGCTGCTTTTTCAAACGTAAAGCCGCAACGGAATAACCAAGAAATAAATCTCTAGACTGCTCATCGTCAATAAAATGACAGGCGGGGTCTGCTTCGGCTTGCTTTCGTCCTTCTTCCACGGCTTTTCCGTAGTCAGACTGATATTCAATAACGGTTACACCTTTAGAACGAAGCAGATCTTTTTTCCATTTTTTAGCGTCCGCTGACATATGGACAGTGACGTTAAAGCCGAGAGTAGCGCTCATAATACCAATGCTTAAACCTAAATTACCGGTAGATCCTACTGCAATAGAATAAGAAGAAAATAACTTTTTACATCGGTCTTCAGCTAGAAGAGCGTAGCTGTCTTCCTCGGTAAGCAGTCCTTCTTTGATAGCAAGACTTTCAGCAAATTTTAATACTTCATAAATGCCGCCTCTTGCTTTAATAGAACCTGATATGGGAAGATCGTGATCGCATTTCATCAATAATTTTCCTTGCAGCTTATTATTCATTTGTTGATTTAAATAGTCTTTCATGTATGCAATTTCTTGAAGAGGTGATTCAATGATTCCTTTTGATGCTTTCAGCTCAGAAAAAGCAATTTGAAGAAAAGAAGAAAAGCGAGAAAGTCGTTCTTTTGCATCTTTTATATCTTTGGTATGTAAAGAAAGAGAAGAAAGTGCTTCTTGAGCAGGTTTTATATAAGGATTTATCCAAAGTATTTCCTGTTTATTGATTAAAGGTGTTAATAAAGGATATTCATGCATCCATGTAGCAAGGGGTTTTTGGTGAAATAAATTTGTCGTCATAAAGGCTCCTTTCTCAATATGTTATTTCCTTTATATGTATAGTATCAAGAATAGAAGAAGTTGAAAACGAAAATATCAAAAAGCAGAAAGCGCATTTTAACCACCTCTTGTATACTAATAAAGATAATCTATACAACTGCATAGAAAAAAGGAGAGGAATTCATGACATTTTCAGGCGATGATAGCAGATGTCCTATCTGCGGAGAAAAAAATAACTGTGCTTCTGTACAAGATAGAGAAATAGAAAAATGTTGGTGTATGCAGAAAGTTTTTACCCCTGATTTGTTTAAACAAATTCCTTTAGAAAGCAGAGGAAAAGCGTGTGTATGCGTCAAATGCGTTGGGAGACAGAAGAAAGAAGGTGAGGATTAACTTGAAAAAAGGAATTATCTCATACGGTGAGGCATTTATTGATTATATTGCTAAAAACGAATTTAACACCAGCTTTGACCCTTTTTTAGGAGGCACAACGGTTAATGTAGCAGTCGGAGTTCAGAAGTTAGGAGCAAAAGCATATTATATCTGCAAGTTAGGCAGTGATGAAACAAGTGACTTTGTAAGAAAGAATCTTTTAATTGAAGGAGTGAATCAAAGCGGCTGTGTAATATCGGAGATTAAAAAAGTTTGTGAAGTGTATGTACATAAAAGTAAAGAAGGAGATCGTTACTTCCATTCCTACATAGATTCTACACCTCATGAGCAAGTGTATAAACATGAGCTGCAGGAAGCTTTATTTGAGCAGGCAGCGATTTTTTATTTTGGATCAGGTACGTTGTTTCATTCGATTTCCCAGGAAACTACAAAAGAAGCTGTGAAGCTCGCAAAAAAACATCGTATGCTTGTAGCGTTTGATCCAAATATTCGAATGAAAAGATGGGAAAGTGAAGCAGCATGTAGAAATATCGTGACACCGTTTTTGTACGAGACAGACATTTTGAAAATCTCTCAAGATGAGCTCCTATTTTTGATGAATTCAGCAGACCTGACAGAAAGCCTAGAAAAACTGAGAGCGTATCATATTCCGTACGTATGGGTCACTCAGGGAGAAAATGGCGCAGTAGCCGTTACTGCAAATCAAACGCTTCATGTGAGTGCAAAAGAAGTGCAGGTGATAGACACGACGGGAGCGGGTGATGCATTTATGGCAGGAATTTTATGGTGTGTTCACGAAAAAGGATTACCTGAAAGTGAGGAGTCACAGAAGCAGTACACAATGTTTGCTAACGCGTTAGGTGGAGCAGTTTCGGCAAGGTACGGAGGAATGATTTCGCTTAAAGCAAAAGATGTATCTAGTATAAAAGCAGGTAGCTGATAGCTACCTGCTTTTGAACGTTTATTATTTAAAAAATGACAGTATAATCATAAGGGCAAAAATAATCGTAAGATGGTTCAATGAGAACACAAACATTAAAGTAGCCCATTTTGTATCTTCTAATTTTTTAAATCCAACAATCCCAAGAAGCATCCACACTAGTGTTAAACCAAACATTGTAAATGCGATAATTTTACTAAACGATAAAAATAAGAAAGATGCCGCTAGCAAAATAACTAGGTATACAAGCGTTTGGACTTTGGAACGACGGATCCCTTTTACTACAGGAAGCATTGGTACACCTGCGGCTTTATATTCCTCAAGTCTTCTAATCGCAATAGCGTAGAAGTGAGGAGGCTGCCATAAAAACATAAATACAAACAATCCAATGGCTACCGGATGAAATAAGTCTGGTGAAATAGCGGCCCAGCCAATGATTGGAGGCATAGCTCCAGAAATACTTCCGACTTCGGTATTATAAATAGTTGTACGTTTTGTAAGCATAGTATAAGGAACTACATAAAAGAAAAATCCTAAAATACCCATAATGGCGGCCATGTTAGAAACTAAAAATAAAATGCCTACACCGATAACAAATAAAGCCAGTCCTAGCCATAGAGCAAATTTAGGGTTGACCGCTCCTGTTACCGTCGGTCTGTCTTTCGTACGTTTCATGATCGCATCAATATCACGGTCATAGAAGTTATTAACTGCCCCAGCTCCTCCTACGACAAAGGATGTCCCAATTAAAGCCAAAATAATGATAGGAATTTGTGTCACAAAGCTTAAGTCATTAACAGCAATTGCGAGACAAAGCCCAGCAACCATTCCTAGTGAGTTCGATTTAATAATCCCAGTTTTTATAATAGCACTGATTACTTCCCGGGAAAAATACTGATTGATAGGAAGTGATTCCTTTGTGATAACTTCGGTATTTTTCACAGCAATTCTCCTTTTTGAGCTTATTCCTACATGAATAAACCTAATCTTTATTAATCAACTAAACTATTTTAACAAAAAAATATCGTAATTACATCAAGGTTGCTCGTAAAATTTGTTAACATTCCTTGAACTTTTTAAAAAAACAAAGAATAATGTCGAATTACCAATTAAAAATAAGTACATCCTTTATTATAAGATAAAAATGGAATGCTTAAAAATGAAAATTTTGACTATCTGGTGAACTTTTAACGAGCAAGAAACTCGAACTTAATCGTACCATATTTATTGGTAATTGCAATCACATAGTATGTGATGAAAGAAAAGATGTGGTACATTAAAGAAAGAACTAACAAGTTTATTTACTATGTCTTATTCACAAGGAGGATATATGATGCCAGATAAATATGCTAGCTTCTCTGAACTTGCCTCTCATGAAGTATACAACCAAGACTACAAAATTCAATTCGAAATCAGACCTTCTAACATTATTATGCTTGCGATACACGGCGGAGGTATCGAAACTGGAACATCCGAACTTGCTGTTGGGCTAGCAGGAAACGAATACTCGTACTATATATTTGAAGGGTTAAAGAAATCAGGAAATGCCGATCTTCATATCACATCCACTCATTTTGATGAACCTCATGCGTTAACTATTATATCGAAAGAAGACTATGCCGTATCTTTTCATGGATACAATGATAAAAGTGAAAAACACACTAAAATCGGCGGTGCTGACAAAGCATTAAGATCCAAAGTGTATGAGGCGCTTGTTTCCAAAGGTTTTAGCACAGAAATTTTATCAGATCAAGACCCTTTTTCCGGTACAAGCCCTAGAAATATAACCAATAAAACAGCTAGGAGGATGGGTGTGCAAATTGAGATAAGCAAAGCGCAAAGAGAAGCTTTTTTTGCAACTAACACGAGAAATGAACGTAAAAATTCGAAAACCCAGGAATTTTTTGAGTATATATCAGCTATTAGAAGCGCATTTCCTCTTAGATAAAACAGATACGTTTAGTATTTATTAAACAGGTTAGATTTATTACGGACATGTTTGTGGTATACATATAGTAACTACATATACTGGAGGAGATAATCATGAAAACATTTGACCAAGAAGATACCCTAGAACGTCTTAAAGCCTCTTATCAATATTTAAAAAGCGTAGACGTACGGGGAATCAGCACATTAGATGATCAAAAACGAGCGGAAGCTGTGCAGTTAATCGAAGAGATTGGTCTTAAAATATCAGAAATGCGTGTGAAAGTAGAGTGAGAAAAAAGAGAAGGACATCTGTCCTTCTCTTTTTCAACAACTATAAACAGGAGATTGGCCATGAATGAGCAATATTATGACGCTTTATTAAATATAAAAACAACGGGAGAACAAAAGGGATTCAATGATTCATTTCATTACCATCGTTATGAACCCACGCCTTATAGTGTATTAGAAACACTTTTCACTCAGTATGAGCTAACAAGCAGCGATAGAATTGTCGACTTCGGGTGTGGAAAAGGAAGGCTAAATTTTTATGTGAACTACCTGTGCAATGCCACCGCTGTAGGGGTAGAAATGAACGAGCACTTTTATGAGCAGGCCATAGATAATCAGAGGCGCTATTTAAAAAAAGCCAAGGGTCGCAAACATCCTATTCATTTTCAGTGTTGTTTAGCCCAGGAATATAAGATTCATCCGCTAGACAACTGCTTTTATTTTTTTAATCCTTTTTCAGTTCAAATTTTTATCCAAGTAGTGAACAATATTTTGCTTTCGTGGGAAGAGAATAAACGCGAGATTGATTTGATTTTATATTATAGTTCGGAGGATTATCTTCATCACCTCGAAAAACACCCTTCTTTCATTTTAAAAGAAGAGGTAATGCTGCCAGAGTTGGATCGTAAAAACCCATATGAACGGTTTTTGATTTATAAAGTAGCTTATTAAGACGAACTATTTACTGTTTGATAAAGCTGTATCTTGACGGTTCTATTGAACAAATCAGCAGGAGGTGGAAAAATACCTGCTGATTTTATTTATAACTTTTTAGAAATTAAAGCATAACACTTTATTATGTAAGCGCTTTCTGTTATAATGAAATTAGGTTGGATAGCATGCGTGGCTATCGGTGTACTCAGCGCAGGCGGGGCTAGTACAGAAAGAGAAGGCTACATACAAGTTAATAAACATTTAGTGGATAGAAATAAGAACTCTCAAAAACAAATTTATTAATTTGTATGCTAAATCGTAAATTAACAAAAACGGCATTTATGATAAGGTTTTAGAGAAAAGAACCCAGCATATACTGTATAAGCAATTTTTTTACTCTAAAAAAGGGTAAAGAAATTGCTTATTTATTTTTAAATAAGTGCCCAGCTGTTCAGATTTGTTTTGAGATATCTAACGTTAGTGTATAATAGTAACAAGTATGAAAAGTTGACATTGTGAATTGATTAAAGGGGATTTAAAAATGAGTGAACTAAAAATAGATGATGTAGCGAAGCAAAGCGGTTTAACAAAACGTACAATTCGTTATTATGAACAAATCGGACTGATGCCAGCACCTCCAAGAAGTGAAGGTGGATTTCGTCTGTACACCGAAGAACATGTAGAATTTTTAAAGAAAATTACGAATGCCAAAGAAGTCATGGGTTTTTCACTTCAAGAATTACAGGAATTTCTTGCTTTAAGTGATACTCTTGAAATACAAAAGATGGATTATAGGCAAGTGAAAGGAACAAGTCAACAAAAAGAAAAGTTAGAGCAAGTATTACATACGGTAGAAGAGCAGCTCAAGCTGATTGAACAGAAAAAGAAAAACATCTTAAAAGTAGAGTCTGACCTTCTGTCACTGAGAGATCGTGCTAAGACTGCAATTGTAAAATTTGAGCAGGAAGAATCATAAAAAGCAGGCGCATTCACCAGAAGAGTGCGTCTGCTTTTACGGTTTTTATAGGGCATTGATTTACGATTGTGAAGTGTTTTCTTCTAGCTGTACCCCTAAAAGAAGTAAAATAGCCTGTATCCCATCGGCTTTTCCACTGTGAAAGCTTCTTGTTTCAGCATCCAAAGCTTCATTTACAGATTCCATCATATTTGATTCGTACAAGTCTAAAATTAATTGTTTTCCTTCGGGACTCAAATGCAGCTGCCCGCGTTCCTTCATTTTAAACTTCAACTTCTTCAACTCCCTTTCCCATAATACTATCAGTATACAAAATTAATAACATTTACGTAAACGTTAATTTTTGTATATGGACAGAAGAACGTATTGAGTATAGGTACTAAGTGAGGTGAGAGATACTGATTACCCTTTGCTTGTTTTAATGTTTGTCAGCTTATAGCCGCAAGCTGAGCATGTATAGATAACGTTTTGATTGGACTGAGCAGTTAAAACGGTAGCAAGCTCTTTTTGAGAATGACAGTTAGGACAAATAACAACAGGGGATTTCATGTGATTTTCTCCTTTTCTTTTTCATAGTCAAATTTTATTTTATGTAAAGTTTAATCAAATATCCTTTGTGCTATCAAAAACGACGGAAGACATGTAAAAAAGCATTCTCGCTCAAAAGAAACGGGAATGCTTAAGGTGAGTTTAAAATCCGTCCTGGCTTGCTGTAAATGGAATGTTAAGTCTTCTTTCTACATTGCGTAAGCGCTGATTTAATCTGTTTATACGATCAGTATGTCGCTCCACAACGCGATTTAAACGAGTAATTTCTCTGACTTGCTCCTCATTTTGTCTCTCAAGGGCACGAATTCTTCGTTCAAATCCTCCAAGATTTTGAAGCTGCTGTCTTTCATCGTATTCTTCATGCTGTGGTACGTAAGGGGGATAGTATTGTTGAACTGAGTAATCAACTTGCTGAGGAATGTATCCAGGGTTGAAATAATAAGGGTTCATTAGGGCACCTCTCCTTTTAAATAGTAATTTCAAATCAAACACGATATAACGTATGCGAAGATAAGAAAAATGCTATAGGCACATACCTAAAGACATTCTGTATTTAAAAAAGGAAAGTATTTTTAAAAGCGAAAAGGAGATAGCCGGTCCTTTCTTGAATATGCAAAATAGAAAAGCTTCTTTTTTAGACACTTTATTTAAGAAAGAGGGAAAGCGACCGATGGCTCAAGGGAAACAAAAACCAGCACCTAAAATAGAAGAATCAAAAGCTCCGCCTGCAAAGAAACAAAAGTCGAAGAGCCGAAGCACTAAAAAAGCGCAGCCTCCTACATCGCCCTGGGTAAAAGTTGCTTCCATTTTATCTAACATTGATTTCATTCGTTTGTTTCGAGTGCTGTTTCTTGCTTTAGTGGTTGCTTTTATTGTGTATCAATATATTTTACTTACAAAGGGAATCTTCATCAAAACATATGCGGCCCTTTGGCATCATCACAAAATGCTCTTGCTGGCCGGAGCTGCATTCATTACCTATACTTCTTTCGTTTTTTACCTTGGCTACCGCACTGCTAAAAAACGGTAGAACTGCTCTAGGGGGCGAATAGCATCTATTCTTTAAACAAACCTTATATGTATATCAGCATAGAGGGGGGAAGAAACGTGGACAAGCAGCGAGCAAAACAAATTGCTGATTCACCCGTTATGGCTAACGTTACGTATAACGATACGGCCGTTTATATTCAACATGTAAGCGAAGAAAATGATACGGTAAGAATTTATCCGCTAGGTCAGCCGGAAAATGAACAAAATGTTTCCGTGAGCCAATTAGTAGAGAATTAAGGTGGATAAATAGAGCTGGTTTTTCAGTTAAATAAAAGCCAGAGAGCTATGTTGTACTCTCTGGCTTTTATTTATTCTTCCCATTTCTTACTGCTGATTTTCTCAATAATTCCGTGCAAATCATCGGGCTTATGAAACTCAATCGGGGAAGCGCCTTTTTCAAACAGAATCGATTCTGCTTCAATTAACGCCACGTAGCGTCCGTTCACTTTCGCTAAGTGAATATTTTCCCCGAAATCAGCTAACAGTCCTTTAATCTCTGTTTCGCCAAGCTTCATTTTAAGTTCTGCATCAGGCGTATGCTCGACGATATGAGCAGCAGCTTCCATGACTTGATGGGTATCTAAACGTTCTTGAAGCTCACGCTTTTCACTTGTTGCCCACAGTTCCATGTCGGATTCAAACTGCTCGAGTTCTACGCTTTCTGCTTCGAACGTTTCGCTGACGTGTTCACGCACCATATCCATCACTTGTGTTTTCATAATTTCAGGCATCGGCTCGTTGTAGTCAATAAATTTCAAGAAGTCTTCAAAGTAACGAGCGTGAGACGCTTGGTGGATGACGAGTTCACTTTCTTCGACCATGCCTTCTTCAGGCATGTATGGGTATTGAATAGATTTCATGTTTTTAGTAGTAATCGCCATTTCTACGTGACGAATAAGGGTTGATTCATCTGAAATTGAAGCCACTTTTGGTTCGAAGTCACATTTTAAAATAAACACAAAAGCATGATCAAAATATTTTCTTGGAACAGCAGATACAACTAAAAATGCTCCTCCTCGAACGGCTGCAGTATCAAGGTATGCATTGATAAACTGTTCGCTATTTTCTTCAAATTCTTCTTTGGTTGTGGCAAAACGAGTGCGGTGAAATAAATTATAATTAGGGTTTGAGTCGAGAGCGTGTCCTGGTTCAACTATAAAATACCCGAGCTTTGTAGGCACTTGTTCTGCTTTGGGGTGTCGCTCTACTTTGCGTTTTACAATTTTTTTAAATTCACCGTCTAAAAAATCTTTAATGGAACTTTCGTCATATTCTTCTGTATCAAGCGTTTGAAAATGCTTATATTGTTTAGAAGCCTGTTCTTCTTTTCCTTCTACTTGTATTACGTAAAATGATAAAAAATTAATTTTAAAATCCATAGCAGTCACCTTGTTTCTTTTTAGTCAGTTACTTCAGTATAAGAAAGAGTCCGGTAAGCGTCAATGGCTGTTAGCTTTAGGGGGAAGAAGATCTATTTATACAATTGAACAGCTGAGGAATAGCCTATAAAGCAAAGAATAAGAGAGGCAGAGGGCCTCTCTTATTTATACTGCTCCAACCGTTCAAAAAAGGTTTTGACAAACTTATAAAAAATTTTATCAGAAGGTGCTAAATCACGATTTCGAGGAATAATCATCCCGACTGTACGCTGAAGCTGCGGCGTGTGAATAGGGAGTTTAGTCGTAAAACGAGGAGTCGTTTCAGACACTGTGCTTTCAGGAAGAAGCGTGACGCCGATTCCTGCGGATACAAGACCTTTAATCGCATCTAAATCTTCTCCTTCAGATGAAATATTGGGCATGAATCCTGCTTGTTTGCAAGCGTCGAAGGCCATTTTATGTAAAATGAATCCTTTTGGAAATAGCACAAAATCTTCATTTCTTAAATCCCGCAGCCGAATGTTATCCCGTTCAGCGAGCGGATGATGAGAAGGAACAAGGGCTAAAAGATTTTCAGTGAATAGAATATGGCCTTCTATACTCTGGTCCTCTACAGGTACAGGGCCTAAAAAAGCGATATTAATATCTCTTTTTTTAACCGATTCAATTAAAAATTTATACGAACCTTGTCTAAGATGAAAAGCAACATTTGGGTGTTCTTCTTTAAAGGCTGATATAATAGTAGGAAGAAGGTGACTGGCAAGGCTTGTGGGAAATCCGATTTTAATCGTTCCTCTTTCGGGATCCAGGTATTCATCAATTTGTTCTTTCGCATAGTCAATAGCTTTCATAGCCGTCTCCGTATGCTCAAGAAAGACTTTTCCTATTGCTGTTAACTTGACATTTCTTCCTTCGCGTTTGAATAAACTAACACCTAGCTCAGACTCCAGGTTCGCGATTTGACGGCTGATCGCTGATTGAGCTACATGCAGATATTCTGCCGCCTCAGATACGTGTTCTCTTTTTGCAACTTCCATAAAATAGCGTAATTGACGCAGTTCCATAGGCATCCTCCATCTATATATATCAAAATTAGATTAGTTTTATCTAAATTATATATTGTTTATATTGATTTGAAAACTTACAATGTAAACAGGTGATCTTAAAAAGATAAAGAAAACGAACGGGGGAGAAGAAGATGACATACAATCAAATGCCAAAAGCTCAAGGTCTCTACCGTCCTGAATTTGAGCACGATGCATGTGGAATCGGACTATACGCTCAATTGAAAGGCGTAGCGTCACATGATATCGTTAAAAAAGGACTAAATATGCTTTGCCAGCTTGACCATCGAGGCGGACAGGGAAGCGATCCGCTAACAGGAGATGGAGCTGGATTAATGGTGCAAATTCCACACGCGTTCTTTAAAAAGACATGCGTTGAATTGAACTTGCCTGAAAAAGGTCGTTATGGAGTTGGAATGATCTTTTTCTCAAATAACGAAGACGAGCGTCGAGAAATCGAAGCTTATATTAATAAATTAATTGAAGAAGAGGGACAAACGTTACTAGGTTGGAGAACTGTACCTGTAAATGTCGGAAAAATCGGAAAAGTTGCAAAAGAAAGCTGTCCGTACGTACGACAAGTATTTATTGGGGCAAATGACGGTATTCAAGATGACTTAGCGTTTGAACGCAAGCTATATGTTATTCGTAAGCAAGCGGAAAATTGGGCGCAGGCGCGTCAAAACCGTTTTTATTTTACGAGCCTTTCAAGTAGAACAATTGTGTACAAAGGGTTATTAACGCCTGAGCAAGTTGATGCTTTTTATCTTGACCTACAAGATGAAGACTTCACTTCAGCGTTTGCTTTAGTGCATTCTCGCTTTAGCACAAACACGTTCCCAAGCTGGGAAAGAGCACATCCAAACCGTTATTTAATTCACAACGGTGAAATCAATACGCTTCGCGGTAATCAAAACTGGATGAGAGCACGTGAACAGCAGTTTGTTTCGGACGCATTTGGTAAGGATTTGCCGAAGGTTCTTCCAATTTTAGATGCTGAAGGAAGCGACTCATCGATGTTAGATAATGCGCTAGAGTTCTTTGTATTGGC
This sequence comes from Priestia sp. YIM B13552, assembly GCF_042787775.1. Taxonomy (NCBI): domain Bacteria; kingdom Bacillati; phylum Bacillota; class Bacilli; order Caryophanales; family Bacillaceae; genus Priestia; species Priestia sp. YIM B13552. Next base: position 720,061 of record NZ_JBHZOU010000003.1, on the reverse strand, counting down.
CGGCCGCAAGCCAGCGCATGCAGCGATGATGCTTATTCCAGAGCCTTGGTCTGAGAATCCGCACATGTCAAAAGAAAAACGTGCTTTCTATGAGTATCATAGCGCATTAATGGAGCCATGGGATGGTCCGACTGCTATTTCGTTTACGGATGGAAAGCAAATCGGTGCTATTTTAGACCGTAACGGTTTACGTCCAGCTCGCTATTATGTTACAAAAGATGATTACATCATCCTTTCATCAGAAGTAGGCGTCATTGATGTTGAAGATGAAAATGTATTATATAAAGATCGTTTAAGCCCAGGTAAAATGCTTCTAATCGATTTAGAGGAGGGCCGAATTATTTCAGACGAAGAAATTAAATCTGAAATGGCACAGGCTGAGCCTTATCAAGAGTGGTTAGATGAACAGCTGGTAACGTTGCCAGAAGTGCAGGGAAAAAAATCTGAATACTTCGATGATTTGGTCATTCGCCAGAAGTCATTTGGCTACACGTATGAAGATATTCATAAATATTTAGTTCCAGTTATTACAGAAGGAAAAGATCCGCTTGGTTCAATGGGTAATGATACTCCATTAGCCGTGTTGTCTGATCGTCCTCAATCGCTGTTCAATTACTTTAAGCAGCTGTTTGCTCAAGTAACGAATCCACCGATTGATGCTATTCGTGAACAGTTGGTTACATCAACAATGACATTGCTTGGTGCAGAGGGTAATTTACTGCATCCAACTAAAGAAAATATTCATCGAATTCAGCTTGAGACACCGGTTTTAACAAACGATCAAACTGATCAGCTGAAGTCTGCCATTCATCCAGATTTCAAAAGTGCTGTTATATCTGCTGTATTTACAAATGATTTAAAAGCAGATCTTGATCGCGTATTTGCTGAAGCTGAAGCGGCGATTAACGCAGGTGCTAGCATTCTTGTTCTGACAGACCGTGAAGCGGGAGCTCAATCCGTAGCTATTCCAGCTTTATTAGCGGTTAGCGGGCTGCACCAGCACCTAGTGCGAAAAGGAAACCGTACAAAGGCGAGCATTGTTGTGGAAACAGGAGAAGCGCGTGAAGTGCACCATTTTGCAGCGCTGATTGGTTACGGCGCAGACGCAATTAATCCATATCTTACTTTTGCAACATATCAAAATGAAATTAACGCCGGTACGTTGAACGTATCGTATGACTATGCTGTTGAGAAATATGTAAAAGCCGTTACTGAAGGTGTCGTAAAAGTAATGTCTAAAATGGGTATTTCAACGGTGCAAAGTTATCGGGGCGCACAAATTTTTGAAGCAGTTGGAATCAGTGCAGAGGTTATCGAGCACTATTTTACAGGTACTGCTTCGCAGCTTGGCGGTATCGGTTTAGATGTTATTGCAAAAGAAGCAAAAACGCGTCATGACAATGCTTATGTTGAAACAATTGAGCAAACGTTAGAATCAGGAAGTGACTTCCAGTGGAGACACACGGGCGAGCATCATGCGTTTAATCCAAAAACAATTCACACGCTGCAGTGGGCTTGCCGTAAGGGAGATTACAGCTTATTTAAAAAATTCTCTGAATCGGCTAATGAAGAACGCATCGGTTTCTTGCGCAACCTGTTCTCATTTAATGGATCGCGTTCATCTATCTCCATTGATGAAGTGGAATCAGTTGATTCGATTGTAAAACGTTTTAAATCAGGTGCTATGTCGTTTGGATCTTTAAGTCAAGAAGCTCATGAAACATTAGCGATTGCGATGAACCGTTTAGGGGCACGCAGCAACAGTGGAGAAGGCGGCGAGCATCCTAGCCGCTACACTCTGGATGAGAATGGAGATAATCGCCGCAGTGCGATTAAACAAATCGCTTCTGGGCGTTTTGGAGTGAAAAGTCACTACCTTGTGAATGCCGATGAGCTTCAAATTAAAATGGCACAAGGTGCAAAACCTGGAGAAGGCGGTCAGCTTCCAGGAAACAAAGTATATCCATGGGTGGCAGATGTGCGTGGATCAACGCCAGGAGTAGGCTTAATTTCACCTCCTCCACACCACGATATTTATTCGATTGAAGATTTAGCGCAGCTTATTCATGACTTGAAAAATATAAACCGTGATGCACGAATCAGCGTCAAGCTCGTTTCAAAAGCAGGTGTAGGAACGATTGCTGCCGGAGTAGCAAAAGGAGTAGCGGATGTTATTGTCATTAGCGGTTACGACGGAGGTACGGGAGCATCTCCAAAAACAAGTATTAAACATACTGGACTACCGTGGGAACTTGGCTTAGCAGAAGCTCATCAAACACTTATGTTAAACGGTCTTCGTGAAAAAGTAGTGCTTGAAACAGACGGGAAATTAATGACGGGTAAAGATGTAGTCATGGCAGCACTTCTAGGAGCAGAAGAGTTTGGTTTTGCTACGGCACCTTTAATTGTTTTAGGCTGTATCATGATGCGTGCGTGTCACTTAGATACATGCCCAGTTGGAGTGGCGACGCAAAATCCAGAGCTTCGTAAAAAGTTCCTGGGAGAAGCGGACCACATCGTTAACTATATGAAATTTGTTGCACAAGAAGTGCGCGAAATTATGGCTGAACTTGGATTTAAAACAGTGGATGAAATGGTTGGACGCACAGACGTATTAAGCGTTAGTGAACGTGCAAAAAATCACTGGAAGGCTCAGCACTTAGACTTAACAACTCTTTTATATCAAGCTGAAGGTGTACGTACCTTTAAAACACCTCAAAATCATAAAATTGACGAATCTCTTGATATGCAAAAGATTTTGCCTGCGGTACAGCAAGCAATCGAGCATAAGTATCAAGTCGAGTTAGAACTGCCAATTTCTAATATTAACCGTGTAGCTGGAACAATTGTAGGAAGTGAAGTTACAAAACGTTACGGTGAGAAAGGTCTGCCAGAAGATACGATTACTCTTCGATTCACTGGCTCTGCAGGACAAAGTTTTGGCGCGTTTGTTCCAAAAGGCATGTCTATGTATCTAACTGGAGATGCAAATGATTATATCGGAAAAGGTTTATCAGGAGGTAAAATCATTGTTGCTCCACCTAAGGAAACAACAGCTGTGTCAGGCGAGAATGTTATCGTTGGGAACGTTGCATTTTACGGTGCAACAAGCGGTGAAGCCTATGTTAGCGGGCTAGCAGGGGAACGTTTTGCAGTTCGTAACAGCGGTGTGAACGTAGTGGTTGAAGGAATTGGTGATCATGGCTGTGAATATATGACTGGCGGACGTGTTGTCGTATTAGGCGATGTAGGTAAAAACTTTGGTGCAGGAATGTCAGGCGGTATTGCTTACGTATTTGCTGATGATCAAGAGGCATTCAAAAACCTTTGCAATAAAGACATGATTGGGTTTGAGAGCTTAAAAGGCGAAGAAGCAGAAGAAGTAAAAGAGATGGTTTCAAATCATCTGAAATATACGAACAGCCATAAAGCAGCATTTGTCTTGGAAAATTGGGAGCAATCACTTTCAAAATTTGTAAAAGTGATTCCGAATGATTATAAACGCATGATGAATCGCATTGAAGAGCAAAAAGCAGCTGGACTAACGGAAGAAGAAGCAGCTATGAGTGCGTTTGAGGAAAATGCAAAACAAGAAAAGAAAGCGTCGGCAAAACAACAAGAAGCGGTAGCTCAGTAAGAAAGGGGAGAGTACGATGGGAAAACCAACAGGATTTATGGAAATCAAACGTGAAAAAGGGAAGGAACGTGACCCGTTAAAACGTTTAGGTGATTGGAAAGAGTATGCTGCTCCTTTATCTGATGAAGCGCTAAGCCGTCAAGGGGCACGATGTATGGATTGTGGCACACCTTTTTGCCACATGGGAATGGATATTAATGCTTTTACTTCTGGATGTCCAATCTATAACTTAATTCCAGAGTGGAATGATTTAGTTTATAAAGGACGCTGGAAAGAAGCTTTAGAGCGTTTAATGAAAACGAACAACTTCCCGGAGTTTACAGGACGAGTTTGTCCTGCTCCGTGTGAAGGTTCCTGTACGCTTGCTATTTCAGATCCAGCCGTTTCGATTAAGAATATCGAACGCGCTATTATTGATAAAGGCTTTGAGAATGGGTGGATTACTCCGCGAATTCCGGAGAAAAGAACAGGCAAAAAAATTGCTGTTATTGGCTCTGGGCCAGCAGGCTTAGCAAGCGCAGATCAGCTGAACCAAGCGGGTCATTCCGTAACGGTATATGAAAGAGCAGATCGTGCTGGCGGTTTATTAACATATGGAATCCCGAATATGAAGCTAGATAAAGAAGTAGTGGGAAGACGTGTTCGCTTATTGACGCAAGAAGGTATTGATTTTGTAACAAATACGGAAGTTGGAAAAGACATTACTGCTGAAGAATTAAAAGAACAATATGATGCTGTGATTTTGTGTACAGGAGCTCAGAAGCAAAGAGATCTAGTATTAGAAGGTCGTGAAGCAAAAGGAGTTCACTTTGCAATGGACTACTTGACAACTTCAACAAAAAGCCTTTTAGACTCTAACTTCAAAGATGGTCAATTTATTGATGCTGAAGGAAAAGACGTTATTGTTATTGGAGGCGGAGACACGGGAGCTGACTGTGTAGCTACTGCTCTTCGTCAAAAATGCCGCAGCGTTGTTCAGTTTGGTAAACATCCTCAGCTTCCTGCTGAGCGTACGGCAGATAATATGTGGCCTGAATATCCACATGTATTTAATCTTGAATATGCTTATGAAGAAGCACAGGCAAAATTTGGGGACGATCCACGTGAATATTCAATTCAAACGAAAAAAATCGTGGCAGATGAGCAAGGCAATCTAAAGGAACTTCATACGGTTCAAATGGAAAAAGTAAAAGGTGAAAATGGACAGTACATCTTTACCGAAATTCCAGGAACAGAAAAAGTATGGCCAGCTCAGCTTGTCTTTATTGCGATTGGGTTTGAAGGTCCAGAGCATCCGGTTCTATCAGCGTTTGGTGTTGAAACGAAAAATCGTCGCGTAGATGCAGCGTATGGAAATTACAAAACAAATGTTGAAGGTGTTTTTGCTGCTGGTGACGCTCGTCGTGGGCAAAGTTTAATCGTATGGGCTATTCATGAAGGTCGTGAAGTAGCCAAACAAGTTGATAGCCATCTAATGGGAGCAACTGTATTACCATAATAAAAAACCGTCACAATTGTGGCGGTTTTTTGTTTATCTAGGATTTGGCACTTCATTTCCTCTACGTAAATTTTCAAATGAAACGGTTAAAATCGTGTTGGTAATTCGAACTTGTGAAGCGGGGGAAACGCTGTATAAGTTGAAAAGTTCAAATATCCAGGGGTCACGTTTTTTTAACTGTCGCGCGGCTTTTTCAACGCGTTCGTTAATAGATCCGCTGTAATTGTTATAGTTATCATCAACAAATCTTACAATGGAACGAAATAAGTATTCTGTTAGTTTGCTATCCATCCCGCCTCGTTGAGCATCTCTGTAGATGGACTGATACTGTCGTTTTAAAATTTTCATCACTCTGTCTACATCGCGTGTAGATCTAACTTCCTCTTCTTCATGCAGGATATAAGAAAATAAGTCTTCATTGTATCTATAAGGTTCTAAATAATTTTCATTCGTAGTAGGAACCACTGGATGGTAATAGCGCGGCATATAGGGGTAAACCCATTGACTGTACATGAAACATTCACACCTTCCTCGTTCATTTCCCATTAGTTTATGCACGAGCGTGCTAGCTGCTGCATGTTTGTTTTAAATAAAATTTAGGAGTTTGATAATAGGACCACCCTCTAAATTCTTGATAAGTCGATATAAAATAAATGTAAATGGGTGTATTTAGCAAGTCGGGATAATGTTGAAAAAACGCTTGGTCTCCGTAAAACATTGCTTCTAAAGCAAGGGGGAGTTCACGACGGAAAATTTGATAACGAAGCTGCGCTTGCTCGCGGCTGAACTCGCCTCCGCTAACAAAAACTTCGCCTTGAATAACTGCTTGTCGGTCTGTTACGTGAAGCGCAGCTAGTACTTCATCACGCATATTTTTATCTATCGCCTTGTTGTTATATGAGCATCCGATGCTTAAAAAAAGCTGACCGGTTGTATCAGAATGAGTGAGAGTATATTTTCTTCCGGAAACCGGATAGGAGGAAGTAGCAGGGGGAATAAGAGTCGTAGAAAGTTTTGAAGAATTAAACGAACTCATAGTCATTTACACTCCTTTTTTTGAATGAATTTCAATATTATACGGCGCTATGGGCTCAGTTGTGATAAATGTCTACTTTCTTTCTGTAAGAAAGGCGTTTTGATGTACTTTTTGAGAAAAGGATGGTAATATTTAACTGAAATTATGCATGTATAGTCCCCAAGAGAGTCTTCAAAAGCAAATGTGAATGGAGGTTATCACTTGAATATCACAACGTTTGACGGTAAGTATGGAAACTGGCTAACGACTAAAAATCCTCTTCAATTTCAAGCAGCGACTGCCTATGGGAACATTGGGCTGGCTCCTATCTATTGGGGAACAAAAGAAGAAAAAAATGGATGGTATTACATGTATCAGCCTGAAGAAATAACGGGCGTTCAAGTAGAAGGTGAAGTTGATGGTGGTAAATTTCTCATTCGAATTCCCGATGATTGGAATGGAAAGTTAGTTATGTCAGGAGTTCCAGCTACCCGAGATGAGAAATCAACGGATTTACTATTCAGCGACTATGTGTTGGCAAAAGGGTTTGCGTTTGCTGCTTCTGATAAAGGAACTCAGGGAGAAGAAGTGAGAGATGATCCATTTGCTAAAGCAAAGAACGCTCTAGTCAAAGAAGAAGACTCCATTAGAAAATGGCATATTCAATACCGAGAAGTGACAAAAATCGCGCAGAGATTTTTATTTGAAAATTATCGTCACAAACTTCAAAAAGAAGTGACAGAATATTTTGATATAAAAACGTATGCGTTAGGTATTTCTAACGGGGGTTATGTTGTTCGCTATGCTTTAGAAAACGACGGGAAACATGGAGAGCCTCAGCTTTTTAATGGAGGCGTTGAATGGGAAGGGGTTATGTGGCGAGCTGATCACGATAACTTGATTACTTCCTTAACACCTGTTGTAAATCATGCCGAAGAAGCACTGTACACCGTAGGTGAATCGCAAAAAGAAGCTTTGCACCGTTTGTATCAAGCAGGGTTGCCAAAAGGATCTGAGTTTTTATGGCCATATCATGACCAGTATTATTGGTTTTTAACGCTTAATATATATAGAGATGAGTTTGACAGTCAAGCACCTGGAAGCATTCCATGGCAAAAATACTTGACTCTTTTTGAAAACGGAGTTAGAGACCGTTCGTTAGATTCTATTTTTGAAAAGTATGATTATCAAGAAAGACCGCAAGATGTAAAGCAAAGAGTTCGTGAAATTGAAAATACAGGTGATATTTCCGTTCCGTTGATAAGCATTACAGGGTCGTTAGATGCTCTTATTTTTCCGGATATTCATGCTTATCCTTATGAACAACTGGTAAAAGATTCTGGTAAGCAGCACCTTCATCGTCACTATGTAATTGAAAATGGCAACCACATTGATAGCTTAGTATGGAATCATCAAATTGACCCAGATCGAAAGCTTCAGCCTCTCCTGCCTTATGTGTATCAAGGATTTGAACTGCTATGTGATTGGGTGGAGAATTTTGAAGAACCTCCGAAAAATAAGAAAATAAGTGCGCCTCTCAAGGAAATGCATGTAAAAGATCTAAAAACAGAGGAAGACGTGCTGCCGTTGACTACAAAGAAAAGCATATCAACAGAAAAATAAATCGTTCAAAACCGTGCCGAAGGTGCGGTTTTTAATTTGGAAAAGCAATGTTTGAATAAAAACACCTTTGGTGAATACAAAATATTATAGTACGATAAGAATGGAATATACGTTATTTGTTATTTATTTTCATCTATTTAAAATAAAAACAATAAAAACATTGAACAAAACCGAACTTTTGTGTTAGATTAATAACTATAATTCGTACATTTATTAAATGGCTACAGTTGAAAGGAGCAAAAAACATCATGACAGCGAAAGTAATTAAAGGAAAAGAAGTAGCGCAAGAACTGCGCGCCGCATTAAAAGAAGAGGTAGCTCAATTAAAAACAAAAGGTATCGTTCCTGGTTTAACCGTGATTTTAGTAGGAGAAAATCCTGCTTCGCAATCATATGTAAAAGCAAAAGCAAAGGCTTGTGAAGAAATCGGTGTTGCATCTGAAATTATCAAACGTGACGTAACGATTACTGAAGAAGAGCTTTTAAACGAAATCCATCACTTGAATGGAAATCCATCTGTTCATGGTATTCTTATTCAACTTCCATTACCAAAACATATTGATGAAAAAGCAGTATTAAATGCTGTATCTCCTAAAAAAGATGTAGATGGCTTCCACCCAGTAAGTGTAGGGAATATGGTTATTGGCGATGAGTGCTATTTACCATGTACACCACACGGCATCGTTGAGTTAATTAAACGTTCAGGTGAAGAAATTTCAGGTAAACATGCGGTAGTAATTGGACGAAGCAATATTGTTGGTAAACCAGTATCCATGCTGTTACTTCAAGAAAGTGCAACGGTAACAATTGCTCACTCTCGCACAAAAGATTTATCTGCTTTAACAAAACAAGCTGATATTCTTGTGTCAGCTGTAGGACAACCTAGACTTATTAAAGCAGATGATATTAAGCCGGGTGCGATTGTAATTGATGTAGGTAACACAATGGAAAATGGTAAACTCGTTGGTGATGTTGATTACGAAGCGGCTTTAGAAGTTGCAGGTTATATCACACCAGTACCAGGCGGAGTTGGCCCGATGACCATCACAATGTTATTAAAAAATACGGTAGATGCTGCTAAAACAATTAACAACGTAAAATAACAAGAAGTAAAAAAGAGGCTGAGACAAAGGTATTTTCGTTGAAGGAAGATCCGAACGAGTTTGATTCTTGATTGAGAATCAAACTTGTTCGGATTTTTTCATTGATAAAGTTAACATAGGTTTCATGTATGAGTGTGCTTCTAGCTGGTGATTGGAGAGCAAGGCGAAGACTTCTGCGGAAATCAATAGCGGTGTTACAAGCAATCCATACTAGAGCATTTATCCAGTTTGTTTGTCTTTAGGTTGGATTGATTTCGCTATGTCTGAATCTTTCTTTGCTTCAGTAATGGAATGGAGGCTAAAAGAATAGAATGTAACAACCTGTATACAAAGAGGAGGAAGCGATGGTTACGTTACCTGCAACCGTATATTCTCAACAAATAGTGAAGAAAAAGTTAAACGTTTATTATCCAGTTGTACATTTGACTAATCAAGCTGTTCAGCACAGCATGAACAGTAAAATTTTGCAGCGCACGAATGAATTAATTCGTCAGCAGGGATATGGAGAAAATCCGGATACGGAAGAAACGGGTTATTATGAGTTGAAAACGAACGAGCGAAATGTACTCAGCTTAACACTTGTCAATTTTGCTTATTCCGGGGGAGCGCATGGTTTGACCGTGGTCGTTCCGTTAACGTTTAATGTGCTGAGTGGAAAAACGTATCAACTCAAAGATCTATTTAAAAAAGACAGTAATTACGTGAGCATTCTTTCTAAAATAGTAGGAGAGCAAATAAAAGAGCGCGATATTATGGTTCTTGGAGAGTATAAAGGAATTAAACCAGATCAAGATTTTTATATCGCCGATAAATCACTTGTGCTCTTTTATCAGCTGTATGACCTGGCCCCTTACGCATATGGAATTCCTTACTTTCCAATTTCTATCTACGCTATTCAAGATATTATTGAAGATGAAAGTCCACTTGGACAAATGTTTGGATAAAGTTATAAAAAATTGCGGTGCGGCCGTACGTATCTTTTTAATTCGGCCGCTAACTGCTGACGAAGCGAACGAACGCTAATCGCTTCAGCAATATCTTTTGCTACAGGGAATACCCCGATTTTAGTGATATGAATACGAAGATAACCCTCATACAAGCATCCTCCCTCCGCATGCTTGATTTTGGTGCGTACCACAGCTTCTATTTTATCGTTTTCATTTTGCAAAGGGTAAGAATCTGTGATATGAAAACGAAAAGAATATTCCTCCATCACCATCATCCTTTTTTCTATGATATGTACTAGCATACTATACAAATAGTGAATCAGAAAAAATAAATGTGTCAAAAAGACAAAGGGCAAAGCAATCAAGGAAGCAGTTTCTTGCATGTAATGGTCCTTATTTGTGAACGATAACAGAAAAAGACAAGAAGCTGGAGTTGCGATGATAAAAATAGCATTCAAAGGATTACTTATTATTTTATCTTTATATATTCTGTACGTGGTTATAGCGGCGGTGGTTCTCTTTTATGTACCTTTAAAAACAGGAGAGGGAACGACTTCAATTAAACCGACTAGCTTTTTTGGTCACAGGGAGTCTACGGACCGAGTGAGACTTCTTGAAGATGGTTATGAGGCAGGAAGAGTTCGTATTCAAATGATTCAAGAAGCTGAGAAATCGATTGATATTGCTTATTACTCAATAGGAAAAGGAGAGTCAACTGATTTAATTATGGCCGCTCTTTTTAAAGCAGCTGATCGAGGCGTCCATACTCGCGTTCTCTTAGATGGGATAGCTAACGGCTTACGAGGAAATCGAAGAGGCGTGCTCTATGCATTAGCTTTACATCCCAATATTGAAGTGAAGTATTACGAACCGCTTCAATTGTTTAAACCTTGGGCGTGGCAAAATCGTATGCATGACAAAATAATGATTGTAGACGGTAGACTAGGTATAATAGGAGGACGGAATATAGGGGACAAGTATTTGGCTAAAAAGCCTCCTCCAGATTTCGTCTATGATCGTGATGTCTTTATTACAAACAGCAAACATAAACAAGATAGCGTCATCACTCAAATGCAAAATTATATAAATGAATTATGGGCTCATCCTTACACTAAAAAAGCTTTTTATCATCTCACGCAGTACCAGGTCGATCAGGGAAATAGGATGAAAGCTTTGCTGCTGCAGCAATATGATAAAGCTAAGCAAGTAGGAGAAACGTTTGCGACGCCTAAGATTAATTGGAATGCTTCCACCGTTCCTACAAAGCGTGTTTCTTTTATTCATAATCCAATTGAACGCTTTAATAAACGACCTTTTATGTGGAAAACGTTTATTAATCTGGCAGAAGCAGCTAACCGCTCTGTTCTTATTCAAAGTCCTTATGTGGTGCCAACCAATGCGATGAGAAAGTATATAGCAATGAAAAAGAATCCAGCTGTTCAATGGACGCTACTCACAAATTCAGTTACATCTACGCCCAATGTGTTGGCTTTTTCCGGGTATATAAGTATGCGTGATACGATTGTGAAAACAGGTGTAAAGCTTTACGAATACCAAGGACCTTATTCGATTCATGCAAAGTCTGTGATTTATGATCAAAGACTCAGTGCCGTAGGCTCTTTTAATTTAGATTGCCGTTCTACATTTTTGAATAGTGAATCCATGGTCATTATCGATAGTCAAGAATTTGCAAAAAAGCTGACGATGGCGATGGAAAACAAAATGGATAAAAGTGTCCTTATTGCTAACCATAAGCGATGGATTAAATCTCCTGACATCCAAAAGACAGAAGAACCTGTTATGAAGCGGACCTTCCTATACGCCCTTGCAAAAGTGACGAGGTTTTTTAAGGAATTTATTTAAACAATCGGCAGTAGAATAAAAAGCACTCAATGGTATATCCATTGAGTGCTTTTTGTTACATATCTTATAAATAAATGAATAAACAAACTTATCACATAATGTAAATTATCCTCTTTTATTTATTGGAAAAACTAGGTAGTATAAACATAATAGACAAAAAGGAGGAAGGCACGTGGAAACCCCCGTTTTAATGAAACCAGATGCAGCTTATAAAGAGGCTTATATGAACTTTTATCATGAATGGAAAGCAAGCGGAGAAAAAATGATTCCGTGGGTAATTGATAAAGAACCTGCTTACTTTGAAAAAATGGTTCAAGAGTTGTTAGATGCAGAAAAAGGGATCGGGTTAAAAAAAGGATATGTACCCGATTCCACCTACTGGCTAATGCATCACGAAAAAGTAATAGGCGTAGTTAATATCCGCCATGAGCTAAGTGAAATACTGCGAAACAGCGGAGGACATATAGGTTATGGTATTCGGCCGAGCGAAAGACAAAAAGGATATGCGAAGCTGCTACTGAAGTTATCTGTTCAAGAAATTAAAAAGCTGGGAGTTCAACGGGCATTAGTTGTGTGTGATGATTGGAACACCGCTTCTCGTCGAACTATTCTGGCAAACGGTGGTGTACAAGACGAGGATTATATAGAAGAGGACGGAACTGTCGTTCAACGCTTTTGGATTCACACGGATAAAATGGCATAAGAAAGAGGTGAATTTTTCAATTCTCCTCTTTTATGCTTAGTCATATTGTTTTAAAGCTAACTTCAGCCGCATATAGGTATACATGGCGTATGCCTGTCTTCCTTTTAAACTGTACGGATTTGCTTTGGAGCAAAGACAGTCAAGAAATTGCTCATCACATGAGCGGCATGATCCGTAATCTTCATAGCATAAATCATGGTATTTGCAGCAGCAGTCTACATCGTTTACCGGACATCCGGGACCACTGCATCCGGGACCACACCATTTATAGCCGGGGAAGAGGCAGGGCGCGGCTTTCCGTTTGTTCGGAACAGACATAATCATACATCCTTTTCAATAGTCTCTTTACATTAAATGCAAAAAAGAGAAAAGAGACAGGGACAAACACCTTGCAGCAGCAGCCTAATTTTCATGAATTTCTATTTAATCGATAAATGCGTCATTCATCCGCATTAATAGTTTGCCAAACAGCTCCTTTTCTTCATTTGACCATTCCTTTAACATACTATGATAGCGTTCAAGGCGCATTTGCTTATCAGTTTGCAGCATTTTTTTTCCACGTGGTGTGATGTCAAATAGGCTGACGCGTCCATCCGAAGGATCAGAGGAACGGGAAATAAACTTTTTATTTTCTAAAGCAGATGCTTGTCTAGACAGAGTTGAAATGTCGAGTTTAAATGCTTCTGCCAGCTCTTTTACACGAGCTGGTCCAAATTCATCTAATTGCCGCAATAATAAATAAGCTGATCTTTCTAGATTTCCTATTTTATTTTCAGAATTATCAAGATAGACGGCTCGTCTAATAAAGGTAGTAAGCTCATATTCAATCAATTCAATTGAATTTTTTTCTTGCATTATAATCTCTCCTTACAAAATCATTCATTGACAAAGAAATATATACTTGTATAATACAAATGTATATATAGTTGTATAGTACAAGTAAAAGCAGGTAAAGTAAAGGATGTTTATATAGTTAAATGTTAGACAACATGACAAAATAAAGAGAGGAGGACAGCTGTTCTTTATCTATAGGACAGCGACCTATAATGAAAGTGATACGAATCATTTTACAAATCGCGATTCTTTATGCTTTTTCTATGATTGGCGAAGCTTTTCACCACATGCTTCACCTGCCTATTCCAGGCAGTATTATAGGCTTAATTTTAATGCTCATTTGCTTAACGTGCAAAGTTGTTCCCATCAAAGTGATTGAAGACGGAGCAAGCTTCTTGTTATCTTTTTTACCTTTATTATTCATACCAGCTATGGCAGGAGTGATGAATTATCCTTCGCTTCTTTCAAGCAGCGGAGCGATTTTATTTTTAATTATTGTGCTTAGTACAATCATTACGATGGCTGCCGCGGGGGCTGCCAGTCAACTTTTAGAAAAGAAAGCGAACAAACGAAAGGAGAAACAACAGTGCAAGAATTCTTTATCGCGCTCTTTATAATCATAGCTACAGTTGCTCTGTATCTAGTCATGGCAAAAATATACGTACGGTTCTCTTACCCAATCCTTATTCCAGTTTTAACTACAACCGTATTCGTTATTCTTCTTTTGCTTGCCTTTCATATTTCCTATGACGAGTATATGATTGGAGGCAAATGGATTAATTCACTTCTGGGGCCAGCGGTTGTTGCATTAGCGTATCCACTGTATAAACAGCGTGAGATGCTAGTGAAATACAGCATTCCTATTATTGGAGGAGTGTTTGTAGGATTATTTGCAGGCATGATTAGCGGACTCGTGTTCGCTGAAGTATTCGGCATTGACCGAAGCCTGATTTTATCCATTGTTCCTAAGTCTATTACCACTCCCGTTGCAATTCAAATTGCCACGGGACTAGGAGGGGTTCCATCCATGACTGTGGTATTTGTTATGATTGCAGGCTTTTCGGGAGTAATTCTTGGACCTTTACTTTTAAAGTGGATTCGTATTAAAAGTTCTTTAGGAAAAGGAATTGCCCTAGGCAGCGCTTCTCATGCGCTAGGAACTTCTAAAGCATTTGAATACGGTGAACTAACGGTATCGATGAGCTCGGTATCAATGACGTTAAGTGCTGTACTGGGGTCGGTTTTTGGGCCGATTGTTGTCTGGCTATTCCAAGTGTAAAGTGAGATAAGTAAATACAGAAAACAATCCTGTTTGAGTTCAAACAGGATTGTTTTCTCTGTCAAATTACGAATTTTATTCGCAGCAAACTTTCAGTTGTGCGGCTCTTGCTCTGGTACTATAATAAAAAGAAAGAAAATTCATAAAATAACCGCTTTTTTGTTATTTTTAGGAAGGCTAGTCAATTGTCGGTTGGGTAAGTAGGCTTAGTCAAGGTTATATACGCAGTAAAAATAGCAGAAAAGAGGAGCTGAGCGTATTTTATGAAAGAGGAACTCGTGTATATAGGAAAAAAGATTATTGAACATAAATATAGCTTGTCAGAAAAATTAGCCGAACGATTAGATTCTACGCATACGCTAAGTCTAGAGGAATTGAAGGAAAAGAAAATTTTGAAGTGGCGAGTGTTAATCATGGAATACTTTGGAAGATCCCTATTTGAAGAACAAGAGGATGTACTTAAACTTGTTAAAGAATGGGCACTAGAAACGGGAAAATATGCGGTAGAAAAAAATATTCCGTTAGAAAAAGCACTGGGTACCTTACCAATCTATCGCAGCGTTATTTGGGATGTATTTACAAGAGAACTAGAGGAGCATCAGTTTGCTGCAATTACTATGCTGCATGTCAGTGAACGGATTGATCCGCTTTTAGATACGGTAACATGTGTTTTTGGTCAAATTTATGACGAGCATAATCGATACATGATGAATTTAGCTTATACGTCACTAGAAGAACTGTCAGTTCCGCTTGTACCTGTCACAAAAGGGATTGCTATTATGCCGATTATTGGAGAAATTGATACCCACCGCTCGCAAGTTATGATGGAAACCTGCTTGAAAAAAGGGACAAGCCTTCAATTATCCTATCTTATTTTGGATATTTCAGGTGTCGTGATTATTGATACAATGGTAGCAGATAATCTGTTCAAAATTCATCGATCTCTCAAATTAGTAGGAGTGGAAGCTATTATAACAGGGATACGACCGGAAATTGCCCAAACGGTAGTGAAACTAGGAATTGATTTTAATCAAATTAAAACAGAAGCAAATTTAGAAGCAGCGCTTTTAAAAATTGGTTTTAGACGTCCTGAAGAACATAGCCGCGCGCATGTGTCATCACGGCGAATAAAATGACCGGAGATGAACACGCGGCACCTGTGTTACATATGTAGAGATTCATTCTTCTAAACGTCGGTAGGAAATATGGATTTCAGCAGATAGAAAGTAAGCGCATAGTAAAAAAGCGGATGTTAATTAACATCCGCTTTTTTTACTTAATAAATGCCATATGCCATGGCAGCACCAAAGCATAAACGAGGAAGTATACCACTATTGAATAGATAAAAAACCAGCCGTTTAAATGCATATAGCCACTTTTAATCATTCCGTATTCTATGAGTAGTGAACCAGCGCAAAAGAGAAGTGATAAAACCCATTTATTTTTAGCTGTTAAGTAAGTCAAAAATAAAATGGAAAGGGAAGGTGGAATAAATGTATAGCTTAGAATATCTCCAAGTCCTGTAACTTTTGGGTCTCCCAAATCAATCATGTTAAAAACACGCGTAATGATAACATCACAAAGCCATCCGACAAATCCAACTACGCTAAACGTGATATAAAAATCTCGCCAAGTTAGCTGTCGTTTAAATAAAACAAGGGCAAGAATAAATAAACATAAACTAACGGTAATCGGAAACCACAAACCATGTGCAGATAAGTCTAAATGCTGAATTGCTTGCTCCAACATTGTTCACCTCAAAAGGAAGAGTTAGTGTTGAAGTTAGCCTATGTTATGGAAAGTATTTTATACATTTTCTACGCGTTGCGTGTATATTCTTCTCGCAAGATTGAATATAACTTTAAGTCTTGGTGAGCTCCCTTAATAAACATGGCTTTTCGAATCGTTCCTTCATAAGACATGCCGATCTTTTTCATCACTTTCTCAGAAGCGGCATTTTCAACAAAGCACCTCGCCTGAATGCGCACTAAATCCATTTCTTCAAATCCAAACGCAATTACTTTTTCAGCTGCTTCCGTAACAAATCCCTTATTCCAATATGCTTCAGAAATCGCATAGCCAATTTCCGCAATGCGATGAGTAGGGTTCCAAGTGACAAAGTCAATGGTGCCAATACATTTTTTTAAGGCTTTGATTTCCATAGCCCAAGGAGAAATGGATTGGTTGCTGTACTGCTTTAGAACGAAGGAAACAAACTCTTTTGTATCTTGAAGCTTTCGGTGCTTTTCCCAATTTACATATCTGCTTACCTTTTCATTTGAGGCATATTCAAACATGTCACGCACATCTTTTTTTGTAACTTTCCGCAAGCGGAGTCTTTCGGTTTCTAGTGTGGGTAAATTTCCGTATATATCTTTTACTTGAATCATAAAGTTGTCTCCTTTCCCAGCAAGAAGTGGATGAAGTGTTGATAATAATGTTTCATAGAAGCTGCAGCATTCCAAGAATACGCTTTCTATTTCATTTGCTTGATTCTTTAATTGTAAAATATTTCATTGGTGAGTGTAAGAGGTCAAATGGGTTTTAAAAAAATAAAAAATTATTTTTCCTGTTCATAATCAGTTCACATATGCTTGTTAGACTAAAGTCAGAAATTACGAAGGAGTGAAATGAAACACATGAACAGTGAAGTGAAAGAAGAACGAACTTCAAATAAAAACAGAATAGACTTATTTTTAGTTCCCATTGTTTTAATTGCAGCGTTTTTGAACTTATTTAAAATTTGGACAGATGAATACGCCAATGCTTATTACACGGCAGCTGTCAAAAGTATGCTTCAAAGTTTTCATAATTTCTTTTATGCATCTTTTGATCCAGGAGGCTATGTAACGATTGATAAGCCGCCGGTTGTATTTTGGATTCAGACAATTAGCGCTAAAATATTTGGATTTCACGGATGGAGCGTCATTCTACCGCAAGCATTGGCAGGCATCGGTTCAGTCCTTTTACTATACGTGCTCGTAAAACGTACGTTTGGCGTATGGGCTGGGAGATTTGCTGCTCTTGCCATGGCTCTGACGCCAATTGTGCCTGCGGTAAGCCGAACAAATAATATCGATAGTATGCTTGTATTTACATTACTAGTAGCAACGTGGATGTTATTTCGTGCTGTGCGTACGGCTAAATTTGGCTGGGTGTTAGCAGCTTTTGCGATGATTGGTGTTGCATTTAATATGAAAATGCTTCAAGCATACATGGTTTTACCAGCATTTTATGTTTTCTATGTAGTGGCAACCAAAATCACTTGGAAAAAGAAAATTGCTTTTTTGACAACAGCGACTGCACTAATGCTCGCGGTTTCTGTCTCATGGGCAGTTGTGGTAGATTCTACTTCTGCTGATAAGCGCCCTTATATGGGAAGCAGTCAAACAAATTCAGTTCTAGAGCTTGCTTTCGGATATAACGGTATTAATCGTTTAACTGGAAATACAAGTGTGACGGGAAGCGGTCATAAACAGCCTGCTCAAACTGAGCAGCAAACAGCAAGCAGTGAAACAAAACAAACTAGTAATTCAAGTGCTGATTCTTCACAAAGCTCAAATCAAAGAAAGAGCAGCTCTTCTCAAAAGATGCAGGCTCCAGGTGGAGGGAATCAAAACGGAATGTTCAACACGGGGAATCCTGGTCCATTCCGACTATTTCAAAAAGGGTTATCAGATCAAATCAGCTGGTTATTACCATTTGTAATCTTTTCAATCGTGGGTCTATTTGCCGGAGTAAAATTTAAAGGGCCTTACACGACAAAACAAAAAGAAAGTTTATTTTGGTTAGCGTGGCTGCTACCAGTAGCTGTTTTCTTTAGTATCGCAGGATTTTTCCATCAGTATTATTTAATTATGCTGGCACCTCCAATCGCTGCATTTGCTGGAGCGGGAGCAGTAGCTTTATGGAGCATGTACAAACAGCATAATGGCTGGAAATCATGGCTGCTGCCAGGTGGTATTTTAACAACAGCAGCACTTCAAGTATATATTATGTCTCCTTATGTCAGCTCAATCGGCGTAGCGCCAATTGCAGGTGTAGGAGCACTGGGCGTCATTTTAGCTCTTGTTTTAGCTGTTCGTAAACAGCGTAAAAATTCGTTGACGAACTACCTAGGAGCCGCAGCGATGGTTGTCTTACTTGCGATGCCGGCGTACTGGGCGATGACACCAATTATTTATGGTGGAAATAGCATGCTTCCATCAGCAGGTCCTGATTCTTCAAGCGGTATGGGAGGACCTCCAAGCACAGCTACAAATAGCAAACAATCTGGTTTTAACGGCATGCAGCCTCCAGGAAGCTCTAGCGGCAATTCATCATCGAACAATCAAATGCAGCCGCCAAGCGGTTCATCAAACGGCGGTCAAATGCCGGGCGGTTCGTCCAATAATGGTCAAATGCAGCCGCCAAGCGGTTCGTCCAATAATAGTCAAATGCCAAATAGCTCTTCAAGCAAATCATCCTCTTCAAAACGAAAAAGTGGAGGGATGAACGCAGAAGTAAACCAAAAGCTACTAAACTATTTAACAAAAAATAATACAGGCGAAAAATATTTATTTGCCACAACGGACTCAACTTCAGCTGCACCTTACATTATCAAAACGGGCAAGCCAGTAATGGCAATGGGTGGATTTAGCGGTTCAGATCCAATTTTAACGGTAAGTAAATTAAAAGCCATGATTAAAAAAGGTGAAGTGAAATATTTCTACCTGTCTGGAATGGGCAAGGGAGGTCAATCTGACGTTATCACTTGGATTAAAGACAATAGTAAGGAGATTCCTTCTTCCAAATGGCAGTCTACGTCATCAAGTGCTCAGCAAGGGCCATCTGGAAACGGAACACTATACGAAATAACGCTTAAATAAGGAGGGCATGAACATGAGTTCCATTGTTAAATATTCTATTGTTATTCCTGTCTACAACGAACAAGAAGTGATTCATGAAACCTACCGCCGTCTCACAGAAGTGATGCGTTCAACGAAAGAAGCTTACGAGCTTCTTTTCGTGAACGACGGCAGTAGAGATCGAACAGCAGAAATCATTAAAGAGTACAGTGAGCAAGACCCAGCGGTTGTTTTATTAGATTTTGCCCGTAACTTTGGTCATCAAATTGCTATTACAGCGGGTATGGATTATGCAAGAGGAGAGGCGGTCGTTGTGATTGATGCTGATTTGCAAGATCCGCCCGAATTGATTTTAGAGATGATTGAAAAATGGAAGCAAGGGTTTGACGTTGTATACGCTAAGCGTACAAAGCGAAAAGGAGAAACATACTTTAAAAAACAAACGGCTGCTATGTTTTATCGCTTCTTACGTGCGATGACCGATATTGATATTCCACTTGATACAGGGGATTTCCGTTTGCTAGATCGCAAAGTGTGCAATCAAATGAATAGCATTCAAGAAAAAAATCGCTTTGTTCGCGGATTAGTAAGCTGGGTTGGCTTTAAGCAAACAGCAGTAGAATATGAGCGAGACGAGCGTTTGGCCGGGGAGTCGAAATACCCTTTGAAAAAGATGCTGAAGCTTTCAATGGATGGTATTACATCTTTTTCATATAAGCCATTAAAGCTAGCTAGCTATGCTGGTGTAACTCTATCTGGTATCGGCTTTATTTATCTTTTAGTAGTGCTGTATTTGAAGTTATTTACAGACAGCACCATCACCGGGTGGTCGTCATTAATTGTCATTCAGCTATTCTTTAGCGGCATCATTTTAATTATTCTTGGTATGATTGGAGAATATATTGGCCGCATCTACGATGAAACAAAAAATCGTCCACTCTATATCGTCCGTGAAAAGTATCAGCTTGAAACACGCAAGGAAGTATCACTTCGTGACTAACAAATGGATATCTTTTATTAAATTTGCGTTAGTAGGAGTTGTAAATACACTGATTGATTTTGTAGTATACGCACTTTTAACAACAATCGGTGTTAACTACATACTAGCGCAGTGGATTTCATACAGTGCGGGCATCTTAAACAGTTATGTCATGAATCGCAAATGGACGTTTGAGAGAAAAGAAAAAAGCAGTAAGCGTGAGGTGATTTCATTCGTGATCGTAAATTTGATCACTTTATCCCTAACATCATTTCTGTTGATTGTTCTATATAATAAATGGGGTATATCGCTGCTAATCAGTAAACTTTTAATTACAATCGCAAGTGTCGGTATCAACTTTATTGGTACTAAATTATTTGTATTTACTACTAAAAAAGAAAGAGGGATTCATATATGACGATAAAAAAAGCAGTTATTCCAGTAGGCGGTTTAGGAACTCGATTTTTGCCAGCGACAAAAGCGCAGCCGAAAGAAATGCTGCCAATTGTCGATAAGCCTGCTGTACAATATATTGTAGAAGAAGCTGTGAAATCAGGCATTGAAAGTATTATTTTTATTACAGGGCGAAACAAAAAATCAATTGAAGACCATTTTGATAAATCAATTGAGTTAGAGCAAATGCTTGAAGAAAAACACAAGTTTGACATGTTAAAAGAAGTACAAACGATCTCATCAATGGCCAGCATTCACTATATTCGTCAAAAAGAGCCGTTAGGACTCGGTCATGCTATTCTTTGTGCCGAACAGTTTATTGGAGATGAGCCGTTTGCTGTTCTTCTTGGAGACGATATTATGACTTCTGAAGAACCTGCGCTCAAACAGATGATCCAAGCGTATGAAACGACTAATCAATCAGTTATCGGAGTTCAAAAAGTGGATGTTGAAGAGGTATCAAAATACGGAATCATTCAGCCGAAAAATAAATCTGGCAGCCTTCATGAAGTGAATGACTTGATTGAAAAACCATCGATAGAACAAGCTCCGTCAACTATTGCCGTTATGGGCCGCTACATTTTAAATCCTTCTATTTTTTCTTATCTAAAAACGATTGAAAGAGGGGTAGGAAATGAATTACAATTAACAGATGCACTGCGTGTGGTATGTGAAAAAGAGCGATTGTTTGCTCTTGAACTGGAAGGGCAGCGCTTTGATATTGGAGATAAGGTAGGCTATATGAAAGCGATGGTAGAAGTTGCGTTAAAGCGCAGAGATTTACGTCACACGTTTTTATCGTATTTGGAGGGAATTGTAGAAAAAGAACGAGCAAACAACTTCAGTCACTAAGCGTTAATCAGTTTGTTCATATTCAGTTCATATTTGAAGTATAAAATCATTGTATGATCTTATGCGGCTCTCTGTTTGGTATAAACAGAGAGCTTACTGTGCGTAAAAGCTGGACAAACTTAGGAATAGGGAGAGACATGTATGATTCAAATATTAGTTGCAGATGATGATCAACATATTCGAGAGCTGATATCATTATATTTAGAAAATCAAGGATTTAAAATTATAAAAGCAGCAGATGGTGAAGAAGCATGGACGAAAATGGAAGAGTTTCGAATTGATCTAGCAGTCGTTGATATCATGATGCCATTTAAAGACGGATGGGAACTAACAAAGGAAATTAAGGAGTATTTTGATATACCGGTTTTAATGGTAACAGCTAGAGGCGAATCGCATGATAAGCTAAAAGGATTTGATATCGGAACAGACGACTATGTCGTGAAGCCTTTTGATCCTCAGGAAATGGTTGCTCGTGTAAAGGCTCTTTTACGCAGGTACCGAGTAGAAGCTAACAATGTAATCTATATGGGGAATATAAAACTAGACCGTACCAAATTAGAGATGAGTGCAGGAGAAACAAGCGAACAGCTGCCGTTAAAAGAGTTTGAATTACTGTTCACGCTCGTTAGTTCTCCAGGAAAGATTTTTACTCGTGATCAGCTTATTCAATTAATTTGGGGATATGATTATGAAGGCGATGAGCGCACGGTAGACGTTCACATAAAACGTCTGCGAGAGAGGCTTAATCATATGAAAAACGTCGGTATGGAAATCAAAACAATTCGCGGATTAGGTTATAGAGCAGAAGGGTGTTAACGTGAAATCAATTTATGTAAAGCTGGTTCTGTCGTTCATCATTACAATTTTATTGAGCGTTGTGATTACCGTTGTCGTTACGACATTTCTTAGCAAGCAGAAGCTCGAAATGCGATTAGGTCAGGATATGGTGAAGATGGGAGAAGATTTTATTGATTTGTACGGAGCAGAAGACTCCGACAAAGCTGCAAGGTTTTTATCTAATTCATCATTCATTCATTTTTCGTTTATTATTATTGATGATCAGCATGAAGAAAAAGTATTAGGACAGCCAGGACCGCCTATTCCAATTACACCGAAAGAAGTAGATCAAGTATTAGACGGGAAGCGTTATTCTAATTTAAACGAGGAAAAAGATGATCGTCCACAGCCAAACGTAGTGGGTCTTCCTTTTAAAGAAAATGGACGGTCGTATGCTCTATTTATTCAGTCTCATCCACAGCGGCAATTTTCAGTTATTCAAGATGTTCAAAATATCCAGCTTATTACGATTTTATTAGTGGGTATTGTATTATTTGCATATGTTTCAATGATTATTATTAAACCGATTAAGCGTCTCAGTACAGCGATGAAAGTGGTCGGACAAGGCGAATACAATGTGCAAGTCGAGCACGCAGCGAATGATGAAATCGGTCTGTTAACTAAAAATTTCAATCAAATGACTAAAGAATTAAACAAAATAGAAACGATGAGGCAAGAGTTCATTGCTAGCGTTTCGCATGAGATTCAATCACCGCTGACCTCTATTCGCGGTTTTTCAGCGGCACTTAAAGATGATATCGTCAGTGAAGATAAAAAGATACAATATTTAACGATTATTGAAAAAGAAAGTACAAGACTTTCTCAGCTTAGTTCCAATTTGTTAAAGCTTGCTTCTCTAGACTCTGAACATCAAACGCTAATGCTGCAGCCATACCGCCTGGATGAACAAATCAGGCATGTGGTCATGGCTTTAGAACCTCAGTGGACAAAAAAGAACATAGAAATTGATCTTGATTTATCCAATGTTCAAATGGAAGCAGACAAAGATTTGTTAGAGCAAGTGTGGCTAAACTTAGTAACAAATGCTATTAAATATACGCCTGAACATGGATTTGTGAAAATATCCATTTCTCTAAAAAACGAAGAAATAGACGTGGAAATAAAGGATAATGGAATTGGTATTGCCGAAGAAGATCAAAAATATATTTTTGAAAGCTTTTATAAAGTAGATAAATCGAGAACGTTAAAAGGAAGCGGCCTCGGTCTAGCCATTACAAAAAAAATTGTTCGGCTGCATGAGGGCGCAATACGTGTTGAAAGCAAAAAAGAACAAGGAAGCATCTTTACGGTAACCCTGCCTATCCAAAAAAATAGGACTAAAAAAGACTCGTCTGTGTAAGTTCATGCAGATGAGTCTTTTTTATTAGGTCAAAGATATAAAAAAATTTAATAATATCTATTTATTTTTTTAATCCCTACTTGACATATAGGTAAAGTGTAAATAATATAGATAGTATAAATCTTTTGAAAAAATTGGGATGCTAAAGAAGCTGATCGGTCAACCGAAGGCTCATACTTGTTCGCTACTAGTGTGGGCCTTTTCTGTACATTGGTTGTGGTCATTAAAATCTCAATCTTCAACTGAACATATGGGGAGGATTACCATGTATTTATCTTCTGCACATTATACAAGTACTTATAGATGTTGTTCGCTTTGTTTATTCAACTGCAACTAAAATATAAATTTATCTATGAATAGGAGAATGATAAAATGGCTTCAATTACACAAGAAAAATTAGATTATATTGTTAAATTACTAACTGAAATCAACTATGGATCTGTACTAATTACTCTTCACGACGGACAAATTACTCAAGTGGACAGTACGGAAAAAAACCGTTTTTTAGCTAAAAGCAAAGTAGCAAGCCACAAATAAGTCTAGTTAAATACTTTCTCCACAAACATGGAAGAGACGGCCTAGCTATTGAAGTCTTTGGCAGCAAAGTGGGAGTACTGTATCAAGTATAGAAAATATGCATATCCAAAGAATAATTGACTTTTTATTGATGGAAGATTTAGAATTTTTCGAATTAAAATTGTGTTATAGGTTGTCTAAGTATAACGATGAGAAGTGTAAAGCTGCTGAAGCAGCAGCTTTATACTTTTTAAAATGATAAAGATCTGACAGTTTCATCCTTGTGCTGATCGGGTTACCGAAGGCTTCTAACCTATGTTAGAAGCCTTTTTTATTTTTAGATGAATAGAATAGGAGGAATAAAGATGGAAAATTTATTACGAGCAGCGGTGCGGCAAAGAAAACAATACCTCATTGAAGAGTTATTAAAAAAAGGGGTTTACAAAAAAGAAAACCATCATCTTTTTGAACTCACGCTCTCTGACTTAGAAAAAGAGTATCAGACACGCAGTAAGTAAGGAAAACACGTAAAAAGAACTAAAATAAGTGTAAAAAAGATTAAAAACCTAGTTGACTAATAGGTAAAGTGTGTTTATTATAAAAACAAGAATAAATTGTCTTTTCAGAAAGTATCTTCTTTTTATTCTTACGAATAAATTTAATAAGAATAATTTAAGAGCATATACGCTGATCAGACTAACTGAAGGCTGCTTCTCTTTTCAAAGAGATAGCGGCCTTTTTGTATTTTTTATAAAAAGGGGAGTAAAACATGAAGAAAAAAGCAGTTCAGTTTTTAATGGTGCTAACAGCACTGCTCGTCGTACTAGCAGGTTGCGGCAATGGGAAATCTACTGAAACAGCAGGGAAAGATAGTTCTGCGAGTAAAAACGATTCAAAAAAACCAGTAGAGCTTTTAAACGTTTCATATGATCCTACACGTGAACTTTATCAGGAGTTCAATAAGAGTTTTGCATCTTATTGGAAAGATAAAACAGGGCAAGACGTTACTATCAAGCAATCACACGGTGGCTCTGGTAAGCAAGGTAGAGCAGTAATTGACGGTTTAGAAGCGGATGTCGTAACGCTGGCGCTTGCATACGATATTGATGAAATCGCTCAAACTCGCCAATTATTAAACAAAGACTGGGAAAAAGAATTGGCTCATAATTCTACACCATACACATCAACAATTGTTTTTTTAGTTCGTAAAGGAAATCCAAAGGGAATTAAAGATTGGGATGATTTAACGAAAAAAGGTACATCCGTTATTACACCAAATCCAAAAACGTCTGGAGGCGCACGCTGGAATTATTTAGCGGCTTGGGCATACGCGAAGAATAAATATAACGGAGATAACAAAAAGATTGAAGACTTCATGAGTAAACTTTATGGAAATGTCGAAGTGTTAGACTCAGGCGCACGCGGAGCGACAACTACATTTGTAGAACGGGGCATTGGAGACGTGTTAATTGCATGGGAAAATGAAGCTTACTTATCGTTAAATGAGCTAGGAAAAGATAAATTTGAAATTGTAACACCGTCATTGAGTATTTTAGCAGAACCGCCTGTTGCTGTAGTAGATAAAGTAGCTGAAAAGAAAGGCACAACAAAGGTAGCAAAAGCATACTTGAAATATCTATATACAGAAAAAGGTCAGGAAATCGCAGCGGAAAACTACTATCGTCCTCGAAATGAAAAAATATTAGAGAAACACAAAGATCAATTTCCTTCTCTTAACCTAGTCACCATTAAAGATTTTGGCGGCTGGAAAAAAGCTCAAGAAACTCATTTTAACGATGGAGGAACATTCGATCAGATTTATCAGCCAAAGTAATATGATGCATTAAAAAAGTAAATGAGGAAGATACGAATGGTAATTCGTATCTTCTGTGTATATGTATCTTGAAAGCAGAGAGAGGTGTAAGACGTGAGCGTGTTACAACGACAGAAGAAAAAGAAAAGCATCTTACCTGGATTTGGGCTTTCTTTAGGTTTTACGATGTTTTATGCAAGTATCCTTGTGCTTTTTCCGTTAGCTATGATTTTTTTAAATACGGCATCTATGGGATGGAGCGACTTTATTAAAACTGTTATAGACTCTAGAGTAGTAGCATCATATAAATTAAGTTTTGGAGCAGCATTTGCAGCAGGGATTATTAATGTTATTTTTGGAACTATTATTGCATGGGTATTAGTGAGATATCATTTTCCTGGAAAGAGGTTTATTGATGGACTTGTAGATTTGCCGTTTGCTTTACCAACGGCTGTTGCCGGCATTGCCTTGACCACTCTTTACGTTCCGAAAGGATGGATTGGTCAATTATTTACGTTTAAAATCGCATTTACGCCTATCGGAATTATTATCGCTCTGACGTTTATTGGTCTGCCGTTTGTTGTCCGAATGGTGCAGCCAGTATTGCAAAACTTTAATGCGGAGATCGAAGAAGCATCTGCTAGCTTAGGAGCCAGCCGAATGCAAACGTTCAGAAAAGTTATTTTTCCAGAGCTGGTGCCTGCTATTTTAACAGGTTTTTCTCTTTCATTCGCAAGAGCGCTTGGAGAATACGGGTCAGTTGTTTTTATTGCTGGAAATATGCCGATGAAAACTGAAATTACGCCGCTTATTATTATGACAAAACTCGAGCAGTACGATTATGCGGGCGCTACTGCTATTGCATCAGTCATGCTCGTTGTATCATTTTTTCTGTTATTACTTATTAATATTATTCAATGGTGGACAAATCGTAAATTTGTACATAGTTAAGGAGGGATGACATTGGCAGGACATGTTCCAATGCAGCATGCAAAAACGACTGTTAAACTTAATCATTCTAGTTTAAAAGAGCCCAAAGTCGTCCAGTGGCTGCTTACATTTATTGCACTGGCTTTTTTAGCTCTATTCTTAGTGCTCCCGCTCATCACCATTTTTATGACAGCTTTTCAAAAAGGGTGGGAAACGTATCTTGCTGCGATTACGAATCCGGATGCTTTGGCTGCTATTAAACTAACGCTAATTGTGGTGCTTATTACCGTTCCTTTAAATGCCATTTTCGGCGTGGTAGCTGCATGGTTAATTACAAAGTTTGATTTTAAAGGAAAGAATATTTTAATTACGCTTATTGATTTGCCGTTTGCTGTTTCGCCTGTTATTGCTGGATTGATTTTTATTTTATTATTTGGTGCACAAGGGTTATTCGGAGAATGGTTGTTTAATCACGACATCAAAATTGTATTTGCTATTCCCGGTATTATTTTAGCTACTCTTTTTGTAACGCTGCCGTTTGTTGCTAAAGAATTGATTCCACTCATGCAAGCTCAAGGGTCAGCCGAAGAAGAAGCGTCGTTAACGTTAGGAGCCAGCGGTTTCAAAACTTTTTTTCTAGTGACGTTACCTAATATTAAATGGGGCTTATTATATGGCATTATCTTATGTAATGCGCGCGCAATTGGAGAGTTTGGAGCTGTTTCCGTTGTGTCTGGGCACATTCGAGGAATGACAAATACGATGCCTCTTCATATTGAAATTCTCTACAATGAATATCAATTTGCAGCAGCGTTTGCGGTAGCATCTTTAATGTCAGTTTTGGCTATTTTTACATTAATTGTAAAAAATATTATTGAGTGGAAAGCCAAACATATTTGAATAGGAAGGAGCTTATGAGATGAGTATCCATATTAAGCACGTATCAAAGAACTTTGGTGATTTTAAAGCGCTGGATTCTATTAACATTGATATTCAAACGGGTGAATTAGTAGCTTTACTCGGTCCGTCCGGTTCTGGAAAAACATCTTTGCTTCGTATCATTGCCGGTCTTGAACATCTTGATCAAGGAGCTATTTTATTTGATGGAAAGGAAATTACGCACATAAATCCAAAAGAGCGGAATGTAGGGTTTGTTTTTCAACACTATGCTTTGTTCAGGCATATGACTGTGTTTGATAACATTGCGTATGGTTTAAAAGTACGACCTAAAAAAACAAGGCCTTCTAAAACAGACATTATCAATAAAGTAACCGAGCTACTGCAGCTTGTTAAACTAGAGCCGCTTGCAAATCGCTATCCCTCTCAATTATCGGGCGGACAGCGCCAGCGAGTAGCGCTTGCTCGAGCGTTAGCAGTAGAACCGAAAGTACTGCTATTAGATGAACCTTTTGGCGCTTTGGATGCAAAAGTTCGCAAGGATTTGCGCAGATGGCTGCGTAAATTGCATAATGATTTTCATATTACGAGTATTTTCGTTACACATGATCAAGAAGAAGCTTTAGATGTGGCCGATCGTATTGTTGTGATGAACAACGGTAAAATTGAGCAGATTGGCAGTCCTGAGGAAGTATATGATCATCCTAACAGTCCATTTGTGTACGATTTTCTAGGGAACGTCAATTTATTCAAGGGCCGCATTCATAAGGGAAAACTAAAACAAGGAAGCTTTGAAATGGATATTCCAGAATTTAACGGAAGAAATGAAGAAGCAGCTGTTGGATATGTACGACCTCATGATATTCACCTTGAAAAGGCAAAAACAAGCGCAGATGCTGTTTCTGCAACCGTTAGCCATATTCATGTGATAGGGCCTATCGTGCAAATTGAATTAAAAAGAGAAGATGCAGAAGAATTTTTAGAAGCTGAATTAAGCAAAGAGCACTATAAAGTCCTCAGCCTTCAAGTGGGAGAGCAGGTGTATGTAAAGCCTAAGCAGCTAAAAGTATTTATTCCAGAAGATTATTCTATTTAATAAAAAGCGTAAAGGGTATGCCTTTGCGCTTTTTATCTGCTAATAAATTAGTACCAGATATTAAAAGTAGGTGTTATAATTAAGTATCAACTGATTTGAGGTGGAGAAATGATACAGTCAAAAGCTAGAATTACGGGAATGGGGATATATACACCAAAGCAAAAATTAACGAACGACCATTTAAAAGAAATGGTTGATACAAGTGACGAATGGATTGTACAGCGCACGGGAATGAAAGAACGACGAATTGCAGGGGAAGGCGAATACACGTCCACGCTTGCCATTCAAGCCGTTGAAAATTTGCTTAACCGATATGATGTAAAAATAGAAGATGTAGATGCAATTATTGTTTCGACCACAACGCCTGATCACTTTTTTCCTAGCGTAGCATGTCAGGTTCAAGATTACTTTCATATTGATCAAGCTGCTGCATTTGACTTAAGTGCAGCATGCGCTGGATTTACATATGGCCTTCATGTGGCGAACGGCTTAGTGACGTCGGGATTGCATAAAAAGATTTTAGTTATTGGTGCTGAAGTCATGTCGAAAATTACAGATTATACGGACCGGGCCACATGCGTGCTGTTTGGTGACGGAGCGGGAGCCATGCTTGTAGAGTACGATGAGCATAATCCAAGTTTCTTAGGATGTCACTACGGAACGGACGGAAGCGGAGGAGTAAATTTATATCGTTCTAACTTATCTAATACTCTTTCGGGAAAAGAAATTAACTCGAGCGGGAATTTAGTTCAAAACGGGCGTGAAGTATACCGCTTTGCTGTACGAACGATTCCAAAAGGAGTAGAAGCATTATTAAAGAATACTTCCATTTCTCTTTTTGATGTAAACTGGTTTATTCCGCACAGTGCAAACCTTCGAATGATTGAAGCTATTTGTTCTAAAACGGGTGTTTCAATGGATAAAACGTTAACGAGTGTGCAATACTGCGGAAATACGTCTTCCGCTTCTATTCCGCTAGCTTTAAACGAAGGAATAATGACAGGAAAAGTACAGGATAATGACCTCCTTATTTTCTATGGTTTTGGAGGAGGATTAACGCACTGCGGTCTGTTAATTAAATGGACGTGTAAAGAAAAAAGCTAAAAGGCATCGCCTTTTAGCTTTTTAGATTTTCATTACAGAGCTTTTTATTGTCGTTACAAGAGAGTTTATTCTTTTTATAACGGCAGGTTTACTGTATTTTCAGCGCAAACATATATAATAGAAAAAAACCGCTTTTTTACAGCGGGTTTTCAGCCGGCTTTTGGAATAGTAAAACCTACTCCAAAGACGTCGCGCACATCGTGTACGACCACAAAAGCTTGTTCGTCGACTTTATGAATAATACGCTTTAATTCTAGCAGTTCTTGTTTGTTCACAACTACGTACAATACGTCTTTTGCTTCTTTTGTATAGCTTCCATGAGCCGAAAAGACAGTGACGCCGCGCTGCATCTTTTTATTGACTTGTTCGGCTACTTCAGCTGAACGGTGTGAAATAATAGTGATTGCTTTGCGAGGGTTGAGTCCTTCAATGATATAATCAAGCACTTTCGTTCCGATGTAAAGAGAAATAATCGTATACATCGTCTTTTCTCCACCGATGACAAAATAAGCGCTTGCTACCACTAATAAATCAATTGCCAGCATCGTTTTGCTAATATTCCAGTCTAGATATTGATTAGCTAAGCGGGCAATAACTGCAGAGCCTCCGGAAGTTCCGCCGCCTCTAAACACAAGTCCGAGTCCTACCCCAGCTAAAATACCAGCAAAAATAGCCCCCAGTAGCGTATCGTCAAGAGGATTTCCCAGTCCTTCAGTTATATGTAGGAATAGAGACGTGAAAATAATACATATAATTGTGTAAACAATCACACGCTTATGAAGCAATTTGTATCCGATTAGTACCAGCAAACCGTTTAATATAAAGTTTGTGATACCCGGAGACCAGCCTAATACATAATAGGTAATCATTGTTACACCGGTTACGCCGCCTTCTGCTAATTCATTTGGAATAGCAAAGTAATTAATGGCCAGTGCGAAAATGAGGCTCCCTAGAATAATGAGGATAATTTCTTTTATTTTATTAATCATGAACGTTACCTCCAATCATCAAAAACTCCGAAAACACAGTCATGACAATGTATTATACCAACTCTAGAGACCGAATTAAAGATGGGATATTATTATTTTTTAAAAATCAGTTTCTGCTATTAACATAAAATCTTTTGACAGTTTTTATGGAGTATGAAAAAATGAATTGTTTGCTTTTATTTTGATTAAAAAGTTTTGCAATGAGAATGTTCGTTCGGTAAAATAGAAGCAAGAGTCAAGGGGGAGAATGAACGTGTATCAAGATGAATTAAAACAGTATGCGAAGTTAGTAATGCCCGAGCATTTAGAGAAAATGAAGAAAATGTACAGTCCCGAGGCGCATAAGCAGTCCTTAGGGTTGAAAAAAGAAAAGATTGAGCATATTGAAAATGTCATTATGAACAGTTACTCGGAGCATCATCCAGTAACGCTTCACGTCTATGAAGCAGGACATATTCAAAGGTATGAACGAGTGACGATTGATAAAGTCTCGCTGCAGTCGAATATGCTGATGGTTACAGGCCCTTGTTATACATATTCGATTCGAGCGGATGCAGTAATTGAAGCAGATGTATGGAAAGATGAAAGCTACTCTAGCTAAGAGTAGCTTTTTTGTTCGTTTTGTATCTTTTTTTTAACGCATGCATACAATACATAAAAGCATATTCTGCGAGTAGTAACTTCTAGCTACTAGGAAATTTTAATTAAAGAAGGGATCATTGTATGCAAAATGAAAAAACTCAAGTAAGAGAAATCGAATTAACGCAGTTCATTAAGAAAAGACTTGTTCGTTTTATCTCAAGTTTAGCTATTTCTTCTGCCCTTGCTTCCATATTATATATGCTTCTATTTTTATTTAAATGATGGGTCACTTTGAGTTGTCCAAAAAGGTGGACAACTTTTTTGGTGTGTAGGCTTTTACGAAATCAGGACAAGCTATGGCTGATTCAGTCAGAAAAATTCAATCGGTCAAGAAATAGTCAAAAACAGTCATAGCTAATTGAGTAGAAGAAAACCTTTACATATAATGAGAAAAGTAGACGAATTCTTGAATTACCAGCATATTTCCTTTTGTATTAACTATTATTAAACCAAATGCAAATTTAACTATTCGTTCAAAAAACTTTATTTTGTAATTAAAAAAATGAATGTTTTTGATTTTTTATGATTGATTTTGAATGTAAACCGTGATAAAGTAAGTACATGAAATAAATGAAAACGCTTTTTTGAAAAAGGAGCTAGAACATGTTAACGCCGGAGAGACATCAACTAATCTTAAAACTTTTAAAAGAGAAAGAACTTGTAAAAGTACAAGAGTTTATCGAAGTTACAGGCGCTTCGGAATCCACCATTAGAAGAGACTTAAGTCAACTAGAAGAAGAGCAAATGCTCAAACGTGTTCACGGTGGCGCTTCGCTTATTCGCAGTAAACGAATCGAACTGAGCGTTATCGAAAAATCTGCTAAAAATGTTCAAGATAAACGAAACATTGCAGAGTATGCGGCTTCCATTATAAATGAAGGTGACTGTATTTTTTTAGATGCAGGAACTACAACGTATGAAATGATTCCTTTTTTAAAGCAAAAAGATGTAGTAGTCGTGACAAATGGTTTAATGCATTTAAACCCGATGCTAGAACAAGGTATCACCCTCTATTTAATTGGGGGATCTGTTAAACATAAAACGGGCGCTTTAATTGGCAATGGAGCTCTTTTAAGTCTTGAGCAATATCGTTTTGATAAGTGCTTTATGGGAGCGAATGGGATTCATCATCAATATGGATATACAACTCCTGACCCAGAAGAAGCATTGATCAAGCAAACGGCAATGAAGCTGTCTAGAGAATCGTATATTTTATCAGATTCCACTAAGTTTTTTGAAACAAGCTTTGCGAAAATAGCCGATTTACATGAAGCAAAAATTATAACAAATGACGTACCTAGCGATGTACTTATACAGTATGCAAACAAAACAGACATAAAGGTTGTGAAATCATGATTTATACATGTACGTTGAACCCATCCGTTGATTACGTAGTACATGTTTCAGCATTCGAAGAAGGCGGGCTTAACCGTACAACGAATGAAGCCAAGTTTCCAGGAGGAAAAGGCATTAACGTCTCTCGCGTTTTAAAGCGATTAGGTGTTGATAATAAAGCCCTCGGTTTTGTAGCCGGCTTTACAGGAACCTATATCGAAGACTACTTAAAAGCGGAGAATATCGAAACAGCTTTTACAAGAGTTGAGGGAGATACCCGTATTAACGTAAAGTTAAAAACAGAAAAAGAAACAGAAATTAACGGTCAAGGACCTGCTATTACAGACGAAGCGCTTCAGTCTTTATTGACTCAAGTAAAACAAATGACTGAAGGCGATATCTTCGTATTAGCGGGGAGTATACCGAAAACGCTTCCAAGTTCTGTGTATGAAACGTTAACTGAACTAGCAGCAGCGAACGGAGTAAAAGTTGTAGTAGATGCAAGTGGAAAAACTTTGCTAGACGTCGTGTCTCACAAGCCGTTTTTTATCAAACCGAACCATCATGAACTTGCAGAATTGTTTGATGTAGAAGTAAACAGTGCAGAAGATGCGCTAGTATACGGTAAGAAGCTCGTGGAACAAGGAGCGCAAAACGTTGTTGTGTCTATGGCAGGTGATGGAGCACTGCTTATTAACGAAAGCGGTGTCTACAGTGCCACAGTCCCTAAAGGAACGGTAAAAAATTCTGTTGGAGCTGGCGATTCACTTGTAGCTGGATTTATTGCTTCTTATGTAAAACAAGGGGATTTATTAGAAGCTTTTCAAACAGGAGTAGCTTCAGGAAGTGCCACAGCATTCTCACTTGAATTATGTACAGCAGAAGATGTAAAGACGCTTCGTGAACAAGTGTCAATCACAAAGGTAGAGTAGGGGGAAACGAGAATGAGAATTACTGAATTATTAAAAAAAGATACAATCATTCTTGATTTAAAAAGCACGTCAAAAGCTGATGTTATTGATGAATTAGTTGGAAAATTAGACGAAGCTGGTCGCTTAAGCGACCGAGCTGGCTATAAAGAAGCAATTTTAAATCGTGAATCTCAAAGTACAACGGGAATTGGAGAAGGCATTGCCATTCCGCATGCGAAAACAAGCTCGGTAAAAACACCGGCCATTGCATTTGGACGCTCAACAGAAGGTATCGATTATGAATCATTAGACGGACAGCCTGCACACTTATTCTTCATGATTGCAGCGAGTGAAGGCGCAAATAACGCTCACTTAGAAACACTATCTCGTTTGTCTACGTTATTAATGGACGAATCATTCCGAAAAACGTTGCTAACAGCATCATCAATTGATGAAGTCATTAAAGCAATTGATGATAAAGAAACTGAAAATGAAGCGCCGGAAGAGGAAGTAGATACAGCTTCAGATCAATTAGTGCTTGCTGTAACGGCTTGTCCAACGGGAATTGCCCACACATATATGGCAGCGGACAGCTTAAAAGCAAAAGCGAAAGACATGAATGTCACGCTAAAAGTTGAAACAAACGGTTCCAGCGGGGTTAAAAACGCGTTGACGAAGGAAGAAATTGAAAACGCTACCGCTATTATCGTTGCAGCGGACAAGCAAGTAGAAATGGAACGTTTTGCAGGTAAAAAAGTCATTCAAGTTCCAGTAGCTGAAGGAATTCGCAAGCCTGAAGAATTAATTAACCGCGCGTTAAAAGGAGACGCTCCTGTATACAGCGGCGGCGGTGGCAGCAAAGAAGGCGGAGAAAGTAAAGGATCAGAGCGTACAGGGTTTTACAAGCATCTAATGAGCGGTGTATCCGCAATGCTTCCGTTTGTTGTAGGGGGCGGGATTTTAATTGCCATTTCATTTATGTTTGGCATTCACTCAGCAGAACCGAAAGATCCGACGTACAATGCATTTGCAGCAGCATTAAAAACAATTGGCGGAGATAATGCATTCTTCTTACTAGTACCAGTACTAGCAGGATTTATTGCAATGAGTATTGCTGATCGTCCTGGTTTAGCTCCCGGTATGGTTGCAGGTCTTTTAGCAGCTTCTGGCGGAGGCGGTTTCTTAGGTGGTTTAATCGCTGGTTTCTTAGCAGGTTATGTAGTAGTGGGGTTAAAGAAATTATTCAGCGGCCTACCGCAAGCGCTTGATGGAATTAAGCCAGTTCTTCTTTATCCGCTATTTGGGATTTTTATCTCAGGGTTGATTATGCTTTATGTTGTAAATGAGCCAGTTAGTGCAATTAACAAAGGATTAACGCACTGGTTAAGTGGATTTGGTACAGGTAACTTAGTATTATTAGGTATTATCTTAGGCGGTATGATGGCGATTGATATGGGTGGTCCTATTAATAAAGCAGCCTTTACATTTGGTATTGCAATGATTGATGCTGGAAACTATGCACCACACGCAGCGATTATGGCAGGCGGTATGGTTCCACCATTAGGTATGGCCATTGCGACAACTTTGTTCAAAAATAAATTTACTCGCCAAGAGCGTGAAACAGGTAAAACGTGTTATGTAATGGGTCTTTCATTTATCACAGAAGGTGCGATTCCATTCGCAGCAGCTGACCCAGGCCGCGTGATTCCGGCATCGGTTATCGGTGCTGCAGTAGCAGGTGCTTTAACAATGATGTTCCACATCGGTTTACCAGCACCACACGGCGGCGTATTCGTTATCGGAATTGTACAAGGAAATCCTCTTTTATATGCACTAGCAATTTTAATTGGTGCAATTGTAACAGCGGTCCTTGTAGGCGTATTAAAAAAGCCAAAAGCAGAATAACAAATAAAGACTGATTTTACATGATGTAAAATCAGTCTTTTTGTGTTTTTCTGGTAGACATTTGTTCTTTATGGGAGTACAATTACGGTAGTATTCCTTTAATTTTTAGAAAAGTTAGATAGATGAGCTTTTCTACTTGATAAAATATGGTACAATAATCGAATATTAAAAACAAAGTAAGGAAGTGTCTCACACATGAAGGTTGCGAAGTTTGGCGGGAGTTCAGTTGCAAGCGCAGAGAAATTTAAACAGGTTGCGCATATTGTAACGTCTGATAAAGAGAGAAAGCTGGTGGTTGTATCAGCTCCGGGTAAGCGATACGGAGAAGATACAAAAATGACAGATTTGCTAATCGCACTTTCTGCCAAAATACAGCTTGGAGAAGATTACGTCGATGAGTTTGGGCAAGTAATTGATCGCTATCGTGAAATCGTTGTGGACTTGTCTATGCCAGAAACGATTATTACTGACATTATTACGAATTTACAATCACTTATTGATTTACATAAAAACGATCCATTTCGCTTATTAGACTGCCTAAAAGCAAGTGGAGAAGATAATAACGCAAAGGTAATGGCTGCTTATTTAAACCATTTAGGTTTTGAAGCTCATTATGTAAATCCAAAAGAAGCAGGTATTTTTGTTTCTGATGAACCCGGAAGAGCAAGAGTGCTTCCACTGTCTTATGAAAAATTACCGCAGCTAAGAGAGCGTTCGGGCATTTTGGTGATTCCAGGATTCTTTGGCTACTCTGAAGAAGGGAACATGGTTACGTTCTCGCGCGGTGGGTCAGATATCACAGGCTCAATTGTAGCAGCAGGAGTAAAAGCTGACTTGTATGAAAACTTTACCGACGTAGATGCTATTTACAGCGTAGATCCACGACTTGTGGAAAAGCCTCATGAAATGAAAGAAGTAACATACAGAGAAATGCGTGAACTATCCTATGCAGGTTTTTCTGTCTTCCATGATGAAGCGCTGGAGCCGGTTTATAAACTAGGCATTCCTGTATGTGTAAAGAATACAAATAATCCGGAAGCAAAGGGCACATTCATTGTAGCTGAGCGTCCTCACGGCGATACACCGGTAGTTGGAATCGCTGGGGATAAAGGTTTTTGCAACATCCACGTGAGCAAATACTTATTAAACCGTGAAATTGGTTTTGGCAGAAGATTACTTGAAATTTTAGAGGATGAAGGTATTTCATACGAACATACCCCTTCAGGAATTGATAATATCTCTGTCATCATGCGCGAGCATCAGCTTACGCCAGATGTGGAAAAGCGCGTATTTGCTCGAATTGAAAAAGAACTTGAAGTAGATGAAATCTTTATTGAACGTGATCTTGCTATGGTTATGGTAGTAGGAGAAGGAATGAATAGCACAGTAGGAATTGCTGCAAAAGCTACAGAAGCTTTTGCTCGTGCTGAAGTAAATCTTGAAATGATTAACCAAGGTTCTTCTGAGGTGAGCATGATGTTTGGTGTGAAAGCAGATGCTTTAGACCGTGCTGTTCAAGCTCTTTACAATACGTATTTTAACAGCATGTACAGTATTTCTTATTCGAATGTAAAATAAACAAGACGAAAAACCCCGCTTTCTTTTTAGAGAGCGGGGTTTTCTAGTGAAGGCGTATAAAAATCAAATTTGTGGACATAAAGGGAAGGAAGAGTGAAGTCAAAGGAGGAAATACAGTGAAGAAACGACCCTTTTTCA
The DNA here is from genome assembly GCF_042787775.1 of Priestia sp. YIM B13552. Classification (NCBI taxonomy): domain Bacteria; kingdom Bacillati; phylum Bacillota; class Bacilli; order Caryophanales; family Bacillaceae; genus Priestia; species Priestia sp. YIM B13552. The sequence goes on along the minus strand of NZ_JBHZOU010000003.1, from coordinate 682,377 downwards.
TATTCTTTTCCCTTATAAGTATTAGCGTGCTTTCAGCGTGCCACAATGATGATGCAGCGCCGGCAAAAGAAGCTCAAAATAAACAAGGCGTGACGAATGGCGGAACGCCGATGAGCTATGATAATCAAAGCGAAAACACATCTTTTAACTTTTCAAAATTTGATTTAGAAGTAGACTATAAGGGGCTCAACAATGATTATGAAGCCGACTACGAAAATGAAAATGATGAGATAGAAGCCAAAGTGGATGATAATATTAACGATGAGCACTTGAACGGAGACAAAGCTTTTAATAAATTATCTTCAAAATTTAAAAAGTTAAATTTTGATCAGCGCACGCCCGATGAAGATGTAAAAAAAGAAGTAATCGATGCGTTTGGTCTAAAAAAAGATTTTCAGTCGTTTGAATTAGAAGTTCGTTTTTCAAACGGAACGGAAAAAGAATACAACTTTAAACAGAAGTAAGACGTTAAAGCAAAGTATTTTAGTTGAAGGAAAATCCGAACGATGAATCGAGGTTCTTCATTAAGAATCCAACTCGTTCGGATTTTTTTATTGGTAAGGTGAACGTATGTCTCAATCTTATTTTTGATGTCTAAAAAAAGGAAAATAGTGAAAGGATGGTGATAAATAAGAAAAAGGAGGAATCACGGATGCAAAAGTTGATAATGAACGGATGCGTAGTCTTTGTTCTGTTATTGTTAGGAGCATGCAGCATGGTAAAAGAGCAAAATAACGCTCATGAAAACCACCTGAAAACAGAGGAAGCAAAAGAAACAAGCGAAGTATCGGTAGAACCTGTTAAAGTGGATTTAACAAATACATCGGGTAAAAAAGTAGGAGAGGCTACCCTGTCAGAAGCAAAGAACGGCGTGCACATTAAATTAACTGCTCAAGGTCTTTCACCTGGGAGACATGGATTTCATATTCATGAAATAGGAAAATGTGAGGTGCCGGATTTTAAAACAGCGGGTGCCCATTTTAATCCTTTTAAACGTGAACACGGCTTTAAAAATACAAAAGGCCCGCATGCAGGTGATTTGCCCAATCTAGAAGTTGCTCCAAATGGCAAAGTAGATACAGAAATTTTTGCTTCTCTTGTCACTCTGCAAGAAGGAAAGCCGAATTCTCTTTTGGATATGGATGGATCGGCATTAGTGATACATGATAAAGTCGACGATTACACAACGGATCCTTCAGGAAACTCAGGAGATCGGATTGTTTGTGGAGTGATTACAAAATAAGCCAAAAAGCTGTGAGATCATTCACGGCTTTTTTATTTCAGTAACGAGCCGCTTCTAAATTGCGGTGAGCTTCTTTTTTTTGCACAATAGAAGAAAGAGCTAAAGAAGGTGAAAACATGCATAAGCAAGTTGTCGTAATAGGCGGAGGAATAGGTGGTTTAACAGCGGGAGCGCTTTTAGCTAAACATGACTATGAAGTGACGGTTTTAGAGGCTTCTCGAGAATGGGGAGGCTGTGCAGGGAAATTTCAGCGTCATTTGTATACGTTTCCTGTTGGGGCGACGCTTGGAATGGGATTTGAGCACGGAGGGATACATGAGCGAATCGGCACGTACCTTGGCCTAGAAATTGAAAAGGTTTCTCTTGAGAAAATCATGAAAGTTCATCTTCCTCATCGTACACTGATTTATTATCAAGACCGGTATCAGCATATTTCCTATCTTCAAAAACAATTTCCTCATAAAGCAAAAAATATTAGGAGCTTTTATGAAAATGTTTTTAGAATTGCAAAAGAAATTCGCAAGCTTATGCAGTCTCTGCCGGTTCTTCCTCCTCTAACAGTCGGTGAGTGGAGCAGGCTGGTAAGTTCGTTGAATTTTGGTTCTGTGAAGCTGTTGCCTTATTTTCATCAATCGTTTAGTTATTTACTAAAAAAACACAGCTTGCTAGACGAAGCGGACTTTCTTCATTTTGTTGATGGTCAATTAATAGACAGCATGCAGACAACGAGTGAGAACTGTTCAATGCTTATTGGATGTTTAGCGTTAGATATTTATCACGAAGGTGCTTTTTATGTGAATGGCGGATTATACAAAGTCGCAGAAGCGCTGCAAAAATCGATTAAAGCCAGCGGAGGAAAAACGATTCTAGGAAGGAAAGTAGTAAAGATAGAGCGTGATAATGACGGGTGGATCGTGCATGATCATAGAGGTAACCATTACCGTGCATCAGACGTTGTATGCAACGCGCCGGTTCAAAGCATAAAGTCTTTGCTGCATGATGAAGATTACCAGCATATTCATAAGCGGGCAAAAGAAAAAAGCGAGCTTCCGCAGTGGGGAACGTTTTCGATGTATTTTGCGATTGATGAAAGAGATCTGCCGCAAAAGGTAGAGTTGTTTCAGCAAGTACTTCAATCCGAACAAGGGGAAATGACGGAAGGAAATCATTTGTTTCTCTCAGTCTCTCATCCTGACGATCGTTTTCGAGCGCCTGAAGGCAAGCGTACAATTACAGCGTCTACTCACATTGATCTTAGCAAGTGGAGTACCAAAGAAGCCTATGATTTTCAAAAACAAGTTCTTGAAAAAAAAATGGTAGCAGGCATTAAAACCATTATTCCTGGCATTGAAAAAGCAGAGCATCAAATTTCGGGAGCTCCTAAAGCATGGGAAAGGTTCACTTCTCGCCCAAGCGGCGGAGTGGGAGGCTTTCCGCAAACGTTAGATCATGCCTTGTTCAACAGCATTTCACATCGATCTGGCTTACAAGGAATGTGGTTATGCGGAGATACAGTATTTCCAGGAGCAGGAACTATAGGCGTATCGGTAAGCGGCTATCATGTTTTTCAAAGTATAACGTCTCATCGCCACGCGTTACCTTAACATTTCTTACATACAAACTACTATTGTTCATACTATTAAAAAACACCGGCCCTATTACCATAGGGCCGGTGTTTTCAGGAGAGAAACAGCTTCCACCACTTCCTTTTTCGCTTCATATCAGCAGCGGCGGTTTGTCTAAAGGTTTGGACAAAATCACTAAACATCTCTTCGCGTTCAGCTACGCTTTGACGATGAAGCTTACGTTCTTTCTCCATTTCTTTTAAATAATAGACTCGTTCCTCATTCATTGAATCAATTAAATCACGAAGCTCTTCTGTCGTATTAGTTGAAGAATTGTTTAATTTTTCAACCATAAATTTTACTTGATTCATCGCAACGGTGGAATTGCTTGAGAATCGGTCTAATAAATACTGCATTTCTTTAGAGGATTCATCCGCATTCTCCATGACATCTTTCATGAACAGGCGCATATCCTCGGTTTTCTCTTCAGCGATTGTTGAATAATCTTCAATCAAAGAAGTGACTTCATCAAACGATTTTTCGTTAGAACGGATAATTTTTTTAGACATATTCTCTACATCTCTTGCGCTGCGTTCTGAAGACTCAGAGATGTATGCCCCGACCGACTCCACCATTTCTACAGTTTGAGTAGCACTTTTTTCAAGCTCTCTTTTTACTTCTCCGACAATTTCTTCGCGAACTTCATTTCGCATACCTTCCCGCATTTCTTTTAACAAATCAGCTTTAAATGTATCAAGCACCTCAAACACATCTTCATAGCGGCGAACAGCTTCTACTAATTCCCCTTGAAGCAGTTCTTTTTCATTCACAACAAGGTCGTTTGGTTTTGGCTCTTCAATAGAAGCAGAAATAGCCTGCTTTTCTTCTTCAGTAGCTAATCGTGCTTCAGGTATAGGAGGGGTCTTCTCTTGCTTATTTTCTGAAATGCTTTCCTGCTTTTCAGCAGCTTTTTTCTTTTCTTGCTTCATTTGTTTATTGGAATGTTCTTGAAAATCAATGACGTTTTCTTTTTTAGCAGTTTTCAACTGTGCCGGTTCTTCTTCTTTTGAAACCGCTGCCTCTGATTCCATCACTAAATGCTCCTGTTCTTCTTGTTCTTTTATCAGCAGCTGAACGTATTCTTTGACTTCATCTAACGTACATTGTTCATCAAACAGCTGTTTAATATCATTAAATAACTCAATTTGTTCCTCTGTATAGACACGGGCCCCATCTACTCGTTCAATTGTTAAATAGCTGCCCAATAGTTTTTCCCATTGTTTTAGCGTTTTCTTTTCTACCTCTAATTGATCACTTACTTTTTTAATTGTATATGTCTCCATCATTTTTCATTTCCTCCCTTATCTATTTTCATCCAACTATGTAATGGATTATTTGTTGTATGTTGTATTCACCATATCTTCACTTGTTTTCCTGCTAGGTGACAAAGGTTGTCAAAACTAGACGACATTAGCCTTCTATGTAAAGAAAACGCATATTTTGTAAAAAAATGTACAGAAATGCGCAAATGGAAAAAATGGAAAACATAAAAGAAAAGAAGAGTATAGAAAACAGTTGACGGGAAAAAATGAATCCTATAAGATAAGTTTAAATGTTTAAGTTCTTGAACATATAAACATAAGGAGTGAACACTATGTCACAGCATTATGCGCTCATCACCGGTGCGTCGGGAGGAATAGGTAAAGAGTTAGCTTATCAATTCGCAAAGGATGGGCATCCTGTAATTTTAGTTGCCAGAAGCGCTGATAAACTAACAGCGATTGGAGAGAATTTAAAATCTACTTACAATATTGACGTGATAACGGTTGTTAAGGATTTATCAAGAGAAGAAGAGATACAGTCACTATATGAAGAACTTAAAAATAAAAAAATACACGTTGACTATTTAGTGAACAATGCTGGTTTTGGACTATACGGCAAATTTATTGAAACAGCTTTAGACGACGAGTTAAACATGATCGATTTAAATATTCGAGCATTAACTCATTTAACAAAATTATTTTTACCGGATATGGTCAGAAGAAATCAAGGTAAAATTTTGAACATTGCGTCCGTTGCTGCATTTATGCCGGGTCCGCTTATGACGGTGTATTACGCAACAAAAGCGTACGTATTGTCTTTCACAGAGGCCCTTGAAAATGAATTAAAAGGTACCAATGTAACGGTAAGCGCTCTATGCCCGGGTCCAACTAAAACGGGTTTTAGCGACCGAGCCCAGCTAAGCAACTCCAAGCTTTTTCAAAGCGGTGCAATGGATGTAGAAACAGTAACGAAAGTTGGCTATAAAAAATTTATGAAAGGGCAGACGGTTATCGTACCAGGAGTGCAGTTTCGTCTCGCCACGTTCATCCCGCGCTTCGTGCCAAGAAAGTGGCTTACATCCGTTGTCCGAAGAACACAAGAAATTAAATAAAGGGGAATCTATATGAGTGAAAAAGCAGTCGAGTTATTTCGTGCCAGCATTCCTATTTTTCAGGCGCTAAGTGATTCAGCAAGACAAGATATTATTTTGCTGCTCGCGGAAAAAGAGCCTTTAACCGTAAATGAAATTGCAAACGAGTCTACGCTATCACGACCGGCAATTTCTCATCATTTAAAAATTTTACGCGATCAAAAGCTTGTGCAAATTGAGCAAAAAGGAACGCAGAGATATTATTCATTAGCTTTAAATGAGGCAGTTGAGCTATTAAAAAACTTGCTTGCTACAGTTGAAAGCGAATGTTTATAGGGAGATGAAAGAGATGAACCACGAGCAATTTTATATCACAGATAAAACGGTCATTGAGCATATTGTCTCTACACAAAAGCAGTATTTCTATGCGCAAAAGACAAAGAGTATCAGCAGCCGCATTCAAGCGCTGAATAAGCTAAGAGAAATAGTCAAACAAAATGAGCAGAGAATTATGGATGCTTTAAAACAAGATTTAAATAAATCTGAAGTAGAGGCCTACACGTCGGAAATCGGGATTTTACTAGAGGAAATTCGGTTTACGCTTAAACATTTAGCGAAATGGATGAAGCCTAAAAAAGTAAAAACCGCTTTAACACATGTGGGCTCTAAAGGGAAAATTGTTCCTGAACCGTATGGAGTTGCGTTAATTATTGCTCCGTGGAACTATCCGTTTCAATTGGCACTGTCTCCTTTAGTAGGAGCGATTGCCGCTGGAAACACGGCGATTATAAAACCTTCTGAACTAACGCCTAGCGTATCTCGCGTTATACAAGAATTACTGGCTGAAGCTTTTGACCCAGCATTTGTGACGGTGGTTGAAGGGGCTGTAGACACGACAAGCCTGCTTTTAAAACAGCCCCTTGATTATATTTTCTTTACGGGAAGTGTAAATGTAGGGAAAATTATTATGCAAGAAGCAGGGAAGCAGCTTATCCCCGTCACGCTTGAGCTAGGCGGAAAAAGTCCGTGCATTGTACATGAAGACGCAAACCTAGATCTTGCAGCGAAGCGAATTATGTTTGGTAAAGGGATGAATGCAGGCCAGACGTGCGTTGCTCCTGATTATTTGCTCGTGCATAAAAAAGTGAAAGCGCCGCTTGTAGAGAAACTTCGCGAAGCAATTTCTCAATTTTACGGTAGTAATCCACTTGAAAGCGACCGCTACGGCCGTATTGTCAGTGAGCGTCATTTTACTCGGCTAGTTGAGTTTTTAAAAGACGGAAATGCTATAGTTGGAGGCGGGTACAATAAGGACACGCTAACAATAGAACCTACGGTGTTAAGTGAAGTAAGCTGGACATCAGACGTTATGCAAGAAGAAATCTTTGGGCCTATTCTTCCTATGATTGAATATGAAACACTAGACGAAGTCATTCATAAAGTTCAAGAAAAAGCTAAGCCGTTAGCTCTTTACTTATTTACAGAAAGTGAAGATGTGCAAAACGTCATAACGGAGCGCCTTTCATTTGGAGGAGGCTGTATAAACGATACGCTTATGCATATCGCTACGCCATATTTGCCGTTTGGCGGAGTGGGAGAAAGCGGCACGGGTCAATATCATGGAAAAGACAGCTTTCAGACATTCACTCATTTTAAAAGCATGCTGTCTCAAACAACCAAGTTTGATTTGTCATTCCGCTATCCTTCGGAAAAACAAAGCTTGAAAATGATCAAAAAACTATTGAAATAAAAGAGCCTCCTGATAGGAGGCTTTTTCGTTATTTTGAAAGGGAAAGCTGAGAAAGCGGCCATTTTTCTTGGGTATATGCCATTTCCCAAAATAAATACTCCAGTTCACAGCTTTTGATGAAATGATCTTTCATACGGTTACGTTCTTCTTCAGTCGCTTGTTCGGCGAGTTCATCAAGCTTGTTACAAAACCATTGTGTTGTGCCATTCATTTCTTCATTATTATAAAACTGAATCCATTCATAAAAAGGATGAGAAGGAGATGGATTTACTTGTTCTGTAATGCGCTGGCCAATTTCAACGTACGTCCATGGACATGGAAGAAGCACTGCAATGATTTCTGCTAAGCTGCCTGTATGCGCAACACTTGTCATATGGTTAATGTAGTGGCTGGCCGTCGGTGAAAGCGTCTCAGTGTGAAGGTCTTCATAACGTACGCCTGCTACTTCACAAAAATTATTGTGAGGGTGTACTTCACTATGTAATACCGTAGAAATGCCGGCATTAAAGGCTTCCATTTCGGTACGCGTGCGGCATTTTGTTAAAGCAGCGCCGTAAATGCGAACAAATGCTGTTAAGTATTCGTAATCTTGAGAAACGTAGTGAATAAGCGCTTCTTTTGGCACGTTTCCTTCAGCAATTCCTTTAATAAAAGGATGGTTAAAAATGGCTTCGTAAATATAGTTTGCTTCTTGTCTTAATTGAGATGAAAATGACATCAAAATCCTCCTTTAATATGAGGAAGTCACAAACAAGCACATAAAGGAAATAAAAAACACTCCGTTTATAAACGGAGTGGCAAAGGACAGTAAAAAACTGAACATTGCCACTTTCCTACGCTGGTATGAGCCAGATCAGGTTCAAAGGGATCAAGAAAACTTGTCTCAGCCGGTGGCACCCCTAGTGGACTTCCTATTAATCTAAGTTTAACTTACCATATATTCTGAAAAATAGAAAGCGTTATGGGAAATTGTGTGCTAACCGCTTTTCTTTCTTAAAGAGGAAATTTCTTAAAGCTATTTTTAATCATTTTTGTTTAAAAATGCATATTTTTAGGGAAGAAGAGGTATTAATGAAGGGAAGAGCCGTTTTCGTCTCCGAAACACTCCCATATAAATAGAAGAAAGGAGAGAACAAAATGGCGAAATTTCGTTTGTATGCTGTATTAAATACAGTAGGCTTGGCTATTACACTGCTTGTGAATTATTTAGCAAATGCTATTCCAATAGGAGGCAAAACAACGGGAGAAGCTTCTGCGCAAGTTCCTACGTTGTTTACACCAGCTGGTTATGCCTTTGCTATCTGGGGCGTTATTTATTTATTATTAACCATTTGGGTTATACGCCAATTTTTTGCAAGAGAAGATCAAAAGGAAATATATGCACGTATCGGCATTTGGTTTTTTCTAAACTGTTTGTTAAATAGTGCGTGGATCTTTATTTTCCAAAACGATTACTATAAGTTATCCCTTTTAGTTATGCTCTTTATTCTAGGCACATTAATGATTGTGTATTCCATTATTCAGCATTCTCGAATGACGACATGGTTTATGCGTCTGCCAATTTCGCTTTATCTTGGATGGATTTCTGTTGCGACTATTGTCAATGTGTTTGTCGTATTTCAAGCAAATGGAATACAGCACTTGCTTGGCTTAAACGAGTTAGCATGGACGATTATTATGCTGCTGGTAGGAGCTGTGCTGGGCATCATGTTTACATTAAAAAACCGAGACGCTGTTTATCCGCTTGTTTTTATTTGGGCTTATATTGCCATTGCAGTGAAGCAAAGTGGAAATCAGCCAATTGTCATGACTGTCATTATTTCGATTGTTTTATTAGCAATTGCCATTATTGTGGGACTGATTAAACGCTATAGACGTTTTTAAAAAGAAGCTCTAGCTTTTGTAAGCTAGAGCTTTTTATGATGCTCTTTTGATTGTAAAAAAGCAGCTGTAAAAGCAATTAAGCTAATTAAAATACCAAAAGGAACAACAATTGGTACGAATGATAAAATAAATGTCATAAGTGTAACCTCCATGTTGCATCGGTGCATAATGAAAAATTCAACTTTTTTAAATTGAAGTTCCGCTATTATAGTATGCTAGGCTTTATGTTTGGAGCCTATATGTTTAGAAATAAACGAAAAAGGCAACATACGTTACATACAGGTTATATAGGAGGAGTTAAAATGGAAACATATTTAGTCGCTTACACAGATAAAGATGATATGGAATATAAACAAGTGACGTGCGAGAGCTATGAAGATGCAGAGCGTACGGTCCTTCGTTTAGAGAGAGAAGGGCATATGCATATTGAAGAAATTTCAAATCAAGAAGCCTACCGTGGAGATGAATCATCGTACAGAGAATAAATTTTGAATAGAAACACCGACCTTAAAATGAAGAAGCAGCTGCTTCTTCATTTTTTCTATTCTATATAGATATCGTTTTATAGAAAAAAGTAAAACGGGAATGATTTTCTTCTGCATTTATGGTACAGTACTAATCAGGTGAGTTTTGAGTTTAGAAGAGGAGAGAGTAACATTATATGAGTAAAGGAAATCAGTGGTCTTCACGCCTCGGTTTTATTTTAGCATCTGCTGGGGCAGCAATTGGTCTAGGAGCGATATGGAAGTTTCCATACGTAACGGGAACCAGTGGCGGTGGAGCATTTTTTGCGTTGTTTATTTTATTTACGATTTTTATTGGATTGCCGCTTCTGTTGGCAGAATTTATCATTGGAAGACATACGGGAAAAGAAGCGATTAGTGCTTATAAGGCAATTGCTCCAAAATCCGCTTGGGTATGGATTGGCAGGCTGGGAGTACTAAGCTGTGTCGTTTTGCTTTCCTTTTACAGCGTCGTTGGCGGCTGGGTGATTTTATATACGATTATGAGTGTAACCGGTATGCTAAGCGGAAAAGAGTACGGCGCGTTGTTCAATGCCGTCATTAGCCAACCTTATGTAGTATTAGGTGCACAGGCGCTGTTTTTATTAATTACAGTGTTTGTTATTTCAAAAGGCGTACAAAAAGGAATAGAGCGTGCTAATAAATACATGATGCCGCTGTTATTTATTTGTTTTATCATTATCGTGGTGCGTTCTCTAACATTAGACGGAGCAATGGACGGAGTAAAGTTCTTTTTAAAACCGGATTTTTCAGCCATTACAGGGTCATCTGTTCTCTATGCGCTCGGTCAGTCGTTTTTCTCGCTTTGCGTGGGATTATCCTGCATGGTGACATATAGCTCTTATTTAGGGAAAAAAGTAAGCTTGACGCGTTCAGCTGGCACTATTGCTATTTTGAACTTGTTTGTTTCGCTGCTGGCGGGCTTGGCTATTTTTCCAGCCGTTTTTTCGTTTGGATTAAAGCCAACTGAAGGACCTGGACTTTTGTTTGTGGTCTTGCCAACAGTATTTGAGAAAATGCCGTTTGGTACCGTCTTTTTAGCACTGTTTTTAATTTTATTTCTATTTGCTACGCTTACGTCTGCTTTTTCACTTCTGGAAATTATCGTAGCTGCTTTAACCAAAGACGATCAGACAAAACGAACTCGCTACGCTTCTTTATCAGGGATTCTTGTGTTTGTGGTAGGTATCCCATCAGCGCTTTCGTTTGGTGTACTAAAACATGTTTCACTTTTTGGCAGAAGTATATTTGACGTAGCTGACTTTTTTGTGAGCAACTTAATGCTGCCTCTTGGAAGTTTAGCCATTGCGATTTTTGTGACATTTAAAATGAAAAAAGAAGCCGTGTATGAAGAGTTTATTTCAGGAAGTACAAAAGGTGTTAAATTATTCAACGCATGGTTCTTTCTAGTTAAATACGTATTGCCTATTATTATTATAGCTGTTCTATTAAGCTTACTTGTTGCATATTAAAAAAAAGCACTCATCTGAGTGCTTTTTTTGTTTATTTTGCAAAAACGTGATTTCCGATCGTAATCGTAACCTGTTTTTGACGAAGCCATTGGTCGCTTGTTTTATCTGGATTAAAGAAGAATAATGAACCTTTTCCTTGACCTCTAAAAGCTAGTGCTTCATTTACAGCTTTTTTTGCTTCAGCATCCGCTGCTTTATTAATTTCACCGTTTTGTACAGGTGTAAACTGTGTACCTTGATAAATGACATCATGAATAGAGTTTGGGAAAGAATCGCTATCCACGCGATTTAAGACAACTGTTGCTACAGCCACTTTGCCAGCGTAAGGTTCGCCTTTTGCTTCAGCTTGTACAAGGCGAGCTAACAATTCTTTATCACTTTCGCTAATAGAGTTAGGGATTGTTAGTGTTTCATTTGCATTAATAGAGTCCGTAGATTTGTGATTCGCTTCTTTTAACTGTTTAACCGTAACGCCGTATTCAGCGCCAATCTTGTAAAGAGTCTCTCCGGCTTTTACGCGATGAGTTGTTTCAGCGGCATTTGCCCCGTGACTCATGCCGAACATAGGAACTGCCAGTGCTCCAATAATTGCTAGTTTCTTAAACATAAAGTAAGTACCTCCTAAAATCCTTTTGAACGCCCCTTTTATCACGGATCGGTGCGTGCTGTGCACCGAACTTTATATGTACGTTTCAAAGATTAACAGGTGTCAATACATCTTGTCACTGCTTAAAACATGCCAATCTAGGAAGATATTATAATAGTTAACAGATAATTTGAAAAATACGTTGACTGATAATAAAGGAGTGAATTATAATGAACGAGTAAATAGTTAACCGTTTAACTGGAGAGATTTTATGGGAGAAAAGATAACGATTCGTGATGTAGCGAAGCATGCAGGGGTGTCTGCAGCTTCAGTATCTTACGTCTTAAACGGAATTAACAAAGTATCCGATGAAACAAAAGAGCGAATCTTAACAGCGGTAAAAGAATTAAACTACGAACCAAATTTAACCGCCGTTAGTCTCTCGAAACAAAAGTCAAATATGATTGGCGTTATGTTCCCGCTTACAGATGATTCACTTTCTACTATATTTAAAGATAACCATTATTACAGCGAAATGATTAGTGGAATTGAATATGTAATCCGCAAGCATGGTTATGATCTAGTCATATCTGGAGCGAGTAGCCCAGCTGATTGCCTAAAATGGATTCGAACGAGAAATATTGATGGTCTTCTGTTTTTAGGAGCCTTCCCTCATCGATTGTATGAGAAAATGAAAGCGTTATCGAATCCGATTGTGCTAGTAGATACATATGAAAAGTATGAACGTGATTATCATCATATTTCTGTAGACGATGAGCATGGAGGATATCTAGCTACAACACATTTAGTGAATTTGGGGCACAAAGAAATTGCCTTTGTTGCTCATCACCTCGTCAATAGTCCAGTGGATAAAAAGAGGTATATAGGCTACGAGAAAGCATTAAAAGAAGCAGGCATTACACCATCAAAGACGTTTGTTTTTGAAGTGAACGAAAGTTCCTTTGATAACGGTTACAAATTAGGGAACAAGCTGCTGCAAGATCATAAGGATATTCGTGCGGTTTTTGCATCCTCTGATACGCTGGCGCTTGGAATTATGAAAGCACTGCAAGAAAAGGGGAAAAAAATTCCGCAGGACTACTCAATCGTAGGGTTTGATGACATAACGTTTAGCAGCTATGCATCTCCAAGTCTAACAACCATCCGTCAAGATGTATTTAACAAAGGAGTCGTCGCCGCGACGTCTGTTATTCAAGCAATTGAACACCGTTTCAGCACGCTGCAGCATGTGAAATTATCGGTTGAACTTATTATTCGAGATTCGACTGCTAAGCGCGGGTGAATCACAGTAAGTTAACCGGTTAACCAAAGTTTAGCATTTATAAAAAAAGGGGATATAAGTTAGCATTCACAAAAAAAGGGGATATGAAAATGATTAATGTTACAGTATGGAATGAAAATCGTCATGAACAGAAAAATCCGGTGGTAAGAGAAATTTACCCTGAAGGCATTCACGGTGCCATCGCTTCTTTTTTAGAAGAAGGAGGATTTCGTACGCACACCGCAACATTAGAAGAAGTAGAACACGGGTTGACTGAAGAAGTATTAAATCAAACGGATGTTTTAGTATGGTGGGGTCATTTAGCACATGACGAAGTAAAAGATGAGATCGTTGAGAAAGTAAAGCAGCGCGTGCTAGACGGTATGGGGCTTATTGTCTTACACTCAGGTCACTTTTCTAAAATTTTCAAAACGTTAATGGGCACAAGCTGCGACTTAAAATGGCGTGAAGCAGATGAAAAAGAGCGCTTGTGGGTAGTAGAACCAAGTCATCCGATTGTGGAAGGTATTGGTGAATTTATCGAGCTTGAGCGCGAAGAAATGTATGGAGAGCACTTTGATATTCCAGCACCTGATGAACTGATTTTCACGAGCTGGTTTGAAGGCGGAGAAATTTTCAGAAGCGGCTGCACGTACAAACGCGGAAACGGAAAAGTATTTTATTTCAGACCTGGACATGAAACATATCCAACATACCATAACAAAGACATTCAGCGTGTCATTATGAATGCGATTAAATGGGCGAAGCCAGCAGAGAGAAAACGTCCGGTTTACGGCAATGCGCAACCGCTTGAATCAATCGCTGTTAAAAACTAATTAATAATGCTTAAGCAAAGGGGATAGGAAAGATGGCAAAAGTAAAAATTGGCGTTATTGGGTGCGGAAGCATTGCGCAACACCGTCACTTACCAGAATATAAGATGAATGAACAAGTAGAATTAGTAGCCGTTTGCGATATAAACACAGAACGTGCAAACAGCGTAGCACAGCAGTACGGTGTAAAAGCTTACACAAACTATGAAGAACTTTTAGCAAGCGGTATAGTAGAAGCAGTGAGCGTATGTACGCCCAACTATCTTCATGCGCCTATTTCGGTTGCAGCGTTAAACAGCGGAGTTCATGTCCTGTGTGAAAAGCCGATGGCAACATCAGAAGAAGAAGCGAAAGCAATGATTGAAGCAGCAAAAACAAACGGTAAAAAACTAATGATCGGACATAATCAGCGCTTTGTAGCTTCTCATCAAAAAGCTCGTGAACTTATTGAAAAAGGGGAAATCGGTAAAATTTATAGTTTCCGTACGGCTTTTGGCCACGGTGGCCCTGAAGGTTGGAGCGTGGACGGAAAAGACAGCTGGTTCTTCAAAAAAGACGAAGCGTTTATTGGGGCTATGGGTGATTTAGGCGTTCATAAAACCGATATGCTCCGCTACATATTGAATGAAGAAATTGTAGAAGTCGGTGCATTTGTAGAAAGCAATGCAAAAGACTTTGCAAATGTAGACGACAATGCTGTGTGCGTATTAAAAACGGAAAGTGGGATTATCGGTACGCTTGCGGCAAGCTGGGCTTACAATGGAAAAGAAGATAACTCCACGATTGTTTACGGAGAGAAAGGGATTCTTCGTTTGGAGGACGACCCGACGTATTCATTAGTTGCACAATATGCAACGGGTGAAGTCGTGAACTATGAATTAGGAAAAATTCAATCGAACGATGAAGGCGGCCAAGGTAATTCTCACGTCATTGAACAATTTGTAGATGCAGTTGCAGAAGATAAAGAATCTCCTGTTCCTGGTGAAGAAGGATTAAAATCACTTGCTGTTATTTTAGCAGCTTTAAAATCAAGTCAAACGAAACAAATTACGCGCGTGTAAGAGGTGAAAAACGTGAGAATTGGCATAATCGGAGCAGGAGGGATTGCTGTAAGCAGGCATATCCCGGCATTCAAACAACTGGGTGATGAATGTGTGATTTGGGGGCTTAGCGATATTAATAGTGAAAGAGCCACAGAGGTAGCCAATGAGCATAATATCCCTCACGTATTTGTTGATTACAAAGATATGTTTAAAGAAGTGGATGCTGTATGTATTTGTACACCGAATAAATTTCACGCCGAGTTTGCAGTAGAAGCGCTAAAAGCAGGCGTTCACGTCCTATGTGAAAAGCCAATGGCGATGTCTAAAGAGCAAGGTGAAGAAATGCTTGCTGCTGCTAGAGAATCAGGTAAGCAGTTAGCGATTGCGTATCATTACCGATTCATGAAAGAAGCGCAGGCAGCGAAAAAAATGATGACAGAGGTAGGGCGCCCATTAGTTGCACGTGTCAGAGCAATGCGTCGCCGAAAGGTTCCCGGTTGGGGGGTATTTACGAACAAAGATCTTCAAGGAGGAGGCAGCTTAATTGATTACGGCTGCCATTTGCTTGATTTAACGCTTTGGCTGATGGGAAACCCAAAGCATACTGAAGTGCTGGGAAGTACATATAATGACCTGAGTAAAACGCCTAACCAATTAAATCAATGGGGAGCATTTGATCATGAAGCATTCAGCGTGGATGATCATGTAACGGCCTATATTAAATTTGAAAATGGAGCGTCGCTTCTTTTAGAAACTTCTTGGGCTGCTAATATCGAAGATGATGAAGAGCACGTAAGCATATCAGGGGTAGATGGCGGTTTAAGCGTGTTTCCGTTTGAACTATACACGTCTAAAAACGGTATGCTCATGAACAGTACGTCACCGTGGATAGATGGAGAAGATGATTACAGCCTAAGTCAGGCTAAAAATTTCGTTGAAGCGTGTAAAGGAAATGCTGAATTAGTGGTAAAGCCACAAGAAGCGCTTCAAGTCTCAGCTATTATTGACGAAATATATCGCACAGGGGGAAATTAAAATGAAACTTGGAGTATTCACGGTCTTATTTGCGGATCTTTCTTTTGAAGAGATGTTAGATAAAGTAAAAGCAGCAGGTCTTCATGCTGTTGAAATCGGAACGGGGGGCTATCCGGGAAACAGTCATTGTCCGTTAGATGAGCTGCTTGAAGATGAACAAAAAAGAGAAGCCTATATGAAGCAGATAAAAGACCGCGGACTTACAATCAGTGCATTTAGCTGCCACGGCAATCCTATTTCACCTGAGGCAAGTTTTGCAAAAGAATCTGACGAAACGCTTCGCAAGACCATCCAACTAGCATCATTAGTAGGTGTTCCAGTGGTTAACTGCTTTTCTGGAACAGCAGGAGATCACGAAGAAGCGAAGTACCCAAACTGGCCTGTTACTCCTTGGCCTAACGAGTATGGAGACGTCTTGAATTGGCAGTGGGAAAATAAGCTTGTTCCTTATTGGAAAGAAATTGGAGAACTAGCGGAGGAGCATAACGTGAAAATTGGTTTAGAACTTCACGGCGGATTTTTAGTTCATACTCCGTATACGCTGCTAAAGCTTCGCGAAAAAACAAGTCCAGCGATTGGCGCTAACCTTGATCCAAGTCATTTATGGTGGCAAGGAATTGATCCGGTAGGAGCTATTAAAATTTTAGCAAAAGAAAATGCCATTCATCATTTCCATGCAAAGGATACGTACTTGGACCAGGATAATATTAACATGTACGGCCTGACGGATATGCAGCCATACGGAGAAGTCCAAACGCGTGCATGGACGTTTAGATCCGTAGGATGCGGACATGATGTGAAAGAGTGGTCTGATATGATGAGTGCACTTCGCACATACGGATACGATTATGTAGTCAGCATCGAGCATGAAGATCCAATCATGTCGATTGAAGAAGGATTTAAACGCGCGGTTACAAACTTACAAAGTGTATTAATTGAAGAAACTCCCTCACAAATGTGGTGGGCGTAAGCAAAAAGAAGCATCTCTAAAAAGAGGTGCTTCTTTTATTTTCGTTAATAAATCAATTCGTCTTTTGTTCACCTGAACTTCGATACAAACGGGTGATTGGTAACCCAAAAGCGCCAAGGGTAATCCTTCGCTTCACCAGAATTATCAATGCCAACGCGAGGTCCGGCGGAAATCTCTGAAGGAGTGAAGCCACGAGCAATATAAAGAGGAGGGCTGGTTAAATCATGACCGTACAAATCCATTGAAACCCCTAGTGCTTTTGTTAGTTTCCCAGGACCGTTTGTCCAATTTATTTCATTTTCCATCCCTCGACGTCTATTTTTCATCAAATTTTTTCCGCTAAATGGCTCAATAGCTCGAATGAGGACGCCTTCTGGACAATCGATGTCGCTGCTTACAACATTGAGTAGACAATGTGTATGCATTGTATGCGTATAGGCATGACCAGGAGGACCGAACATGACCTCCGTCCTTTTTGTGCGCCGGTTATTAAAACTATGAGCTGCTCGGTCGAAAGGCCCTTTGTAAGCCTCTGTTTCTACAATAAAACCAGAGGCAGTTCCTTCTGCCGTTTCGTGAACAAGAAGACATCCTAACAGCGACTGAGCTAATTCAAGTGTAGGCTGTTGATAAAATAAAAGAGGAAGTGGTTCAATCGCTAAAAGAGAACGCTTCATTTGCTGTAGTCCATCCTTTCAAAACAGAGTCATTCACGCTGTTATGCGCACCTTTTATTATGATGTTTTCTTTATTATTTTGCAAAGGAAGGCACTGATTAATACAGTAATCTTTCTTACCTCACTTTCAAGTATTTATCATGATTCAACTTACTCTATGAAATTATTTTATTTTAAAGAATGGTTTCGTTTTGCACGTATAGGGGGAATATTTTACTACAATGCTTCGCTTTTGCTGCTGGTATGATATACACAGTTCATCCATATTTTACATACTTTTAGTTTTAAAAAATAGTGATCCGTCTTTTCTTTATTTTCGTTCTACACATGAAAGCAAAATAAGAAGATTGAATTGTAGAAAGTTCTTTATAAATGGAAATAAAGAAAAAATATCCTTCAAAGAGTATTTAAGGGATTTTAGAACATATTAAAAATAAAATTTATACACTGTGAGGAATAGCTATGAACATCCACTTTGATACATTAATGAACTTATCAATTAAACATATTTTTGGGCCTGCATCTCAAACGATCAACCATTTGACATATCACTCAAAGCAGGTTTACGACGGATCAGTATTTTTTAGTATAAAAGGTGAAAATGAAGATGGACATCAATATATTAAAGAAGCTATAGCTAGAGGAGCCGTAGCAGTCTTTGGGACAAGCATTGAGGAGCTGCGTCTTTTGAGCACTCAGTATTCTCACTGTACGTTTTTAGCTGTTGATGACGTTCGCAAAGTAATGGCCTCTTTTTCTAAAATGTATTTTGATTATACGGATGAAAAAATTGAGACAATTGGCGTTACAGGTACAAATGGTAAAACAACCGTAGCAGCTTACGTAAGGTCGCTTTTAACTCTTTTAAAATTGCCGACAGGATCGATTGGCACGACCGGCATTTGGTCATCAAAGAAGAAGTTAGTTTATAAAAAAAGTACGCCTACAACACCTGAATCGGTAGACTTGCATAAAATTTTTTATGATTTGTATACACGAGGCGATGAAGCGGCAGTGATGGAAGTATCTTCAATTGCGATTGATCAGCAGCGAGTAGAAGATATTTATTTTGATGTCGCCATTCACACAAATCTTTCAGAAGAGCACTTAGAGTATCATAAAACGTTTGAGCACTATAAAAAATGCAAGATGAAATTATTTCAGCAGGCAAAACATGCCGTTATTAATATAGATGATCAGGACATGGGTAAAGACTTGAGCAGGCTATTTGAAGGACCTAAAGTCACGTATAGCTTATTAAATAATGCGGAGGCAACTCTGCAAGCAAAAAACATTACTGTCAAAGAAGGGGGCTCTTTCTTTGATTTACTTTATAAAGGACAGTCATACAAAGTAGCAGTGCCTGTATATGGCGATTACAACATTGCTAACGTGCTAGCGGCCATTGGTACAGCTCTTCATTTTGAATACCACATTGAAGATATTATTAGCGTGCTTCCTAAATTGGAAAGTCCAGAAGGACGCTTTCAAGTGATAGAAGGTCCTAATAACCAAAAAGTGATTTTAGACTATGCCCATACGCCTGTTGCCCTTACGCGTTTAGTAGAAGAAGTAAAAAAGATGGAGTATAACCAGCTCATTGTCATGATTGCAGGGATCGGCATTCGAGATTTTAATAAAATGCCTAAAATGGCGCGTGTCATTGAAGGAAAAACTGATGAAATTGTCGTAACTGTTGATCATCCAGGTCATCATGATCCGAACGTGATTGTAGATCAAGTAATGACAGGTTTTTCAAATCCAAGCGCAAGTAATATTCACCGTGCCCCTACTCGAACAGAAGGAGTATTAAAGTCGCTTTCTTTAGGAAAGCCGAATGATATTATTTTACTTACAAGCGGCTGTATTAACGGCGCTCAGCTTGTAAAAGGAAACGAAATTCCGCATTCAGATGAAGAAATTATTGCCTCTTATTATGCATCGTTAAGCAATATTTCCTAATACTCTTCTTCATTTATCGAACGAACGTGGAGAAATTGAAACAGCATACGAAAGAAGGTCTCTTACTATTTTTAGAGACCTTCTTTTTGCATCAAAACTATAGGCTGTTTTCTCGCTGTGTTTTTAGTTCTTCAATTTTTACATCATGTTCTTTAGCCAGCTTTTTAATAGCGGCATTGTAATCGCGTATCCCTTTTCGTGCCTCATCAAGCATAGCGTTTGCCTCAGCAATAAGGTTGCGGTCCTGCTTTTCTAAAGCGCTGACAATTTTAATGAAAGCATTATACTGGGTATTGGCAGCCTTTATATAGCCTTCATGAACCTTTCGAAGATCGTCGGTTTCTACATCGATGTTTTCGAGTTCGTCGACAAATTTACGATAGGTAGGAATGACTTCACTCGTCATCGTATCATACATCACTGCGTCACTTGTGTAGTTAGCGCCTGTAACAGAATCGTATGCGTCAATCGCTTCTTTTTCAAGCTGAGCGGCTTTTTTTAAATCTTGATTGTTATAGTCGATTAAATCATCTTGAACAGGATCACTAAAGCAGGCGGATAATAAAAACAAAAGAGGGACAAGACAAAATAAAACCTTCTTCAACGAATTTCACCTCCGTTTAACAATGTATGAAACATCTGCTTGGCAAAGTCGATTTTAATAACTGTGAAAAAGAAGGGAGTGTATAAAAGGATTTTTAAAGGTTGACAGTGAATTTATTCATAAGTAGGTTTGTAGTTGACCGCCCGTTAGTAGCAGGAAGGAAGAGAAAATGATTAAAATAAAAAGAGACCACTTAACGAACAATGAAGTTATTGAACTAGTAAGTTCTCACCTTCAAGGAATGAACTTACATTCACCTCCTGAAAGTATTCATGCTCTAAATATTGAAAGCTTAAAACACCGTGATATTACGTTTTGGAGCGTGTGGGAAGACAGACAGCTAGCAGGGTGCGGGGCTATAAAAGAGCTAGATGAGCATCACGGAGAAATTAAATCGATGCGAACAGCCGCGGCTCATTTGCGAAAAGGCATTGCTAGGGAGCTGCTGCAGTACATAATAAATGAAGCGAAAAAACGAGGATACCGACGCTTAAGCTTAGAAACAGGATCCGCTTCTGCTTTTGAACCGGCTAGAAAGCTATACGCCAGTTTTGGGTTTTACGAGTGCGAACCGTTTTCTACCTACAAAGAAGATCCATACAGTGTATTTATGACAAAGAAATTGAATGATTGATTAAAAGAGGCCGGAACAAAAGTATTTTAGTCAAAGAAGATCCGAACGATGAATCAAAATTTTTGATGAAGAATCCAACTCGTTCGGATTTTTTTATGGTGATGGTGAACGTAGGTTTCATATATGCAGTGGCTTCTAGCGGTTGATTTAGTTATGTCTCAACCTCTTTGTTTTTTGTTTTGTCATAATTCATATAAAAAGGTATAAACTAGATTTTTTCACTAGACAAAAAGGATTTTCCTATGTAGTATAGGTGTCAGATAATACAAAACGAATGTTCAGTATAAATAATAAATGTGCCGGGCGGTGGAAATAGCTTGAATAAAAAAAAGCTTCAAAGTGAACAAACCAAAAGAAAAGTGGCAGATGCCGCTAAAGCATTGTTTTCTCAAAAAGGCTATAAAGCTACATCTATTGAGGAAATTGTAGAAGCTACGGGAAGCAGTAAAGGGAATATTTATTATCACTTTAAAAGTAAAGAAGGGCTTTTTCTCTATTTAATAGACGAATGGGATCTCGAGTGGGAACGCAACTGGAAAGAAAGAGAGTCTCTTTACAAAACAACAAGAGATAAGCTTTTTGGAATTGCGGAGCAAATCATTTTAGATGATTTAAATCATCCTCTTACGAAAGCCGCCGATGAGTTTTTTAACAACGAGGAAAAGGGCAGCGACATCGAAGAGCGAATTGATGAGATGGTGAAACGACACGTGGAGTTTAACCGGGAGCTTTTGCAAAAAGGCATTGATGAAGGAGAGTTTTCTCCTAAAAATGCAGAACAGCTTGCAGTGATTTTAGAAGGGCTGTTTGTTGGAATGAGCCGCATGTCTCGAAAAACGAACACGGAAAATGCCCTGAAGCTTTACCATTCAGCAATCGATGTATTTTTAAACGGAATCATAGCAAGGTCTTCTTAAATAATCGGGGATGCTTATTGCGGTAATGAGTAATCCCTCATTATTTTGTATTTTTATAGACCGAACGTTCAGTATTTTTGTAATCAGGAGGTTTATATGTCATTATTGTTAAGAAATCGAGCGGCGATTTTGCTGCTCATGCTAAATATTTTTATTGTTTTTACAGGAATCGGTCTCGTTATTCCAATTATGCCAACATATATGACGGAGCTTCATATCAACGGCAGCGTGATGGGGCTTTTAGTAGCGGTGTTTTCACTGACTCAATTTTTGTTTTCACCTTTAGCGGGTCGGTTATCAGATTCGTTAGGGAGAAAGAAAATTATTGTAGCGGGAATGATTGTTTTTGCCTTGTCTGAATGGTTCTTTGGTTCAGTGAGTACACCTCTTTTATTATTTGTATCGAGAATGTTAGGCGGGGTTGGGGCCGCGCTCATTATGCCTGCTGTTATGGCCTATACAGCGGACGTGACGTCTGCTAAAGAACGCGCTAAAGGAATGGGCTATGTGACGGCGGCGATTACAACAGGATTTATTATTGGACCCGGTATCGGCGGCTTTTTAGCTGAATACGGCATGCGTGTACCATTTTATATGGCCGCAGTAGCAGGAGGCTTGGCTGCAGTGATTACGCTTCTTGTTTTGCCAGAGTCTCGTCCTGTACAAAATCATACTGTTTCAAACAATGAGAATCCAAAAGAAGAGCGGCTGCTACTGCAGCTTATGAATTCTTATAAAGAACCTTATTTTTTAAGTTTAATTATTGTTTTTGTGACATCGTTTGGATTATCCAATTATGAAACGATTTTTTCACTATTTGTTGATCATAAATTTAGCTTTACGCCAAAAGATATTGCGTTTGTTATTACGTTTGGCTCTATTGCGGGGGCTGTAGTGCAGGTTACGATTTTTGGGTGGATTTTAAATAAATTTGGTGAAAAAAGAGTGATTTCGTTTTGCTTGATGATGACGGGACTTTTTATTTTACTTACGCTATTTGTGCACACGTACTGGCTTATTATTGTTGTGACATTTATCGTTTTTTTAGCAACAGATATTTTACGTCCGGCAATCAGCACGCAAATGTCGATGATGGCACAAGACGACCAAGGATATGTAGCCGGACTAAATTCTGCTTATACAAGTCTTGGAAATATTATTGGCCCCGTTGTAGCAGGCTTTCTCTTTGATATAAACATTAATTATCCGTACGTATCAGCTGCACTTGTACTGCTTCTTTGTTTTCTTTTATCTTTAAGAGCAGGGAAGGACAGAAAAACAGCTGTGAGAAATCAAGCGGTTCAAGAGAAATAACCATAAGGAAAAATGATAGAATTCTTAGGGAATAGAAGACCTCCAGTAGCTTACTGGAGGTCTTTTGATTATTCTTTTAGGAATGGTGTAAGGTTTAAAGCGCCACTCAGCCTATAGAGAAGCTTTATTTTATCGGCAAAACAGTGAAATGGTTGCAAATAAAAAAGGTTAATAGTAAACTTTAAACGTAACAAGAATAGTATGGGAGCTTGCGCGGGGCAGGCTGAGAGTACAGGGACGCCTGTTGACCATTTGAACCTGTTGGATAATGCCAGCGCAGGGAATGTGAGTACATACCAAAGCACTTTGCGCATGCAAGGTGCTTTTTTGTCTTTTTTGCAGTGTTAAAACTAAATGAAAAGAGTGAAAAAACATGGATATTAGTAAAATTTCAGCTCAATTAGAGAAAGTAAGAGACATAAGTCCGCTTGTTCATAATATTACGAATGTTGTGGTAACCAACTTTACAGCAAATGGACTGCTTGCACTAGGAGCTTCACCTGTTATGGCTTATGCGAAAGAAGAAGTGGCTGACATGGCACGAATCGCCGGAGCGCTTGTCTTAAATATGGGTACACTGACGGCTCAAGAAGTAGAAGCGATGAGAATAGCAGGAAAATCAGCAAATGAAAATGGCGTGCCGGTTATTTTCGATCCTGTAGGAGCCGGAGCGACACCGTTTCGTACAGAAGTAGCACGTCAGCTTGTAGAAGAATTAAATATGGCAGTTATTCGTGGTAACGCTGCTGAAGTTGCGAATGTAGTAGGCGAGTCATGGCTCATTAAAGGCGTTGATTCATTAGAAGGGCAAGGAGACATCATTGAACTTGCTGAGAAAGCAGCGAACAAATTAGATACAGTGATTGTTATCACGGGTAAACAAGATGTAATCACAGATGGAAACAAAACGTATACAGTAGACAACGGTCACCCGTTATTTACGAAAGTGACGGGGACTGGATGTCTGCTGACATCAATTATAGGAGCTTTCGCTGCTGTAGAAAAAGAATATGTCGAGGCAAGCGTTGCTGCTTTAAGTTTTTACGGAGTGGCAGGTGAAATCGCCGCAGCGAAAAAAGGTGAAGAAGGGCCGGGAAGCTTTCAAATTGAGCTGTTAAACCAGCTTCATCTTTTATCTGGGCAGGATATTGAATCATATGCAAGAGTACATCAACGTTAAAAGGAGCCGGAAAATGACAAACAAAGAAATCAAAAAGCTGCTGCAAGTTTATTTTATAATGGGCAGCAATAACTGTACAAAAGATCCGAGAGCAGTGTTGAAAGAAGCAATTGAAGGCGGCGTTACTGTGTTTCAATTCCGTGAAAAAGGCGAGGGTGCCCTAACAGGAGAAGCGAAATATCAGCTGGCGAAGGAACTTCAGCAAATTTGTCAGCAGCACAGCGTTCCTTTTATTGTGAATGATGATCTTGACTTAGCGATCCGCTTACAAGCAGATGGCGTTCATATTGGACAAGAAGATGAAAAAGCTCATATTGTTCGAGAGAAAATAGGAAAAGGAATTGTAGGCGTCTCTGTTCATAATGTACAAGAGCTGCAGCAAGCGATAAAAGACGGGGCGGATTATGTAGGAATGGGACCTGTTTTTCCTACGTCTACAAAAAAAGACGCAAAAGCAGTGCAAGGTACAAAGTTAATTGAAGAAGTGCGAAACCAGAATATTGACTTTCCAATTGTAGGAATCGGCGGGATCACGCCTGAAAATGCCAAACAAGTAGTAGAAGCAGGTGCAGATGGCGTTTCTATTATTACCGCGATTAGCTTAGCAGCGTCTCCAAAAGAAAAAGCAGCTCAATTGAAAGAAGCGGTAGGAAAATAAAAAAAGCGCACACTGTGCGCTTTTTTTATTATAGCTGAACAGTTTGAGGAGTTTCTTCGCCTTCATTCATAAAGCGAATTTCGTTCGGCGTAATTTCAAGAACAACATACTCAGGGTCATTTGGACCGTCAAACCATTCTTTCATGTGATCGTTCCATATACGTCCTTTTAATTGATCACCAGTACGAAGAACAGCTGTACCAGATAATTCTAAGTATTGATCGCCATATCCTTCGCCGCTGTAGCCCAATAGTACGTGCACGTTCGGATTGGCTTCGATTTCTTCTGCCTTATGTGTATTGATATTTGTTGGTGTGTAAAGAGCGATACCATCTTCATCGCTAAAGAATGTCATATAGCGAGAGTGGGGTTTGTTGTTTACAACTGTAGCTAATGTTCCTACACGATTTCCTTCTAATACTTCGTTTACTTTTTTAGCAATTTTTTGTTCATTCATTTTATCCATCTCCTTTATTACTTTTTATGTTCCTCAATCGAAGATAAATAAAACATACATGTCTAAAAAAAATATAAGTTAACAATAAAATAATTATGTAAACTAATAAAATAAAAAATAAAAAAGCTAGCTACAGCTAACTAAAAAATAAGCCCGCACTGCCGTAACCCTAAGTGTCTTAAATACCCAGATCTACTAGGTGGGTGCCCTCATAGCCGGGTTTAGCGTCCCAAGAAGGGCGTGCTATCTGCAGCTAAATTTTGAGCTCCCTTTTAACACTCAAAGGTTTAAGACAACATGAGTATACGCACAGCGCAGGTATGTATAACAAATGTAAATAAGATGCCGATATATAAATGTTTTCTAATTAATCAACTTTCATCGTACAAGAAATGATTATAACGGAATAATGAATGGAACGCAAGACTTTTATTTAAAGTTTTTCTTCTCTAACATCTTGGCGGGGAAGCAGTAACAAAATAAGAAAAGGGCCGGCAACTGGAATGAAACATAAAAGAAGGTAAGGCCGGGATGCTATCCTTTCTTTTGTCATAACGGAGTAAGAAAGCCACATTAAAACAAAAAAATCAGCGGTCATCACGCTAACAAGCTGTGACTGCATAAAAGCTTCTCCATAAGCTTTTATTGAACCTATGGATAGTCCGTATACGTAACCTGCAATCGTGAGCGCTAAGCATAGTCCAATCCATAGACGAGAAGAAATGATAGTAATGAAACGTGAAGGAATACGCGAATGTTTTCGAACTTTTTGTCCTTTCCAATGATAATAGAACAAAAGAGAAAAAGCTCCAACCCCAAATGATAGAAGAGAAAATGGCCATCCAGGCAGTTTGTATGTATCTTTTTTACAGATCATTACCATAAACAATATTGGGAAAAGTCCCAAAAAAGAGAATACCATAACCACGAGCGGATCTACCTGTTGAAAATTTCCTGTGATAAGTTTTTTAAACAGTAAATCATCAGAGGCGCTTGCTCCCGGAGCTAGTAGAAAGGCGTATAGTACAAGCACAGCCCATACAATGATATACATATTCTCAACTCCTTTTAATTGTTTTAGTGTACAAAAACCATTTCAGTATATTTCCCCGTCTTGTGACGAAGGGAAACGCTTGAAACTCTTCTTTAATTAGGTGTAATATTACACTAAAGAAATGTACGTGTATAGAAAGAAAGGGCTGTGAAAATGAATAAACAAAAAGTAATTAAATCAGTATCGGATAAAATACGATTAATTCGTTTAGAAAGAAACTATTCACAAGACAGAATGGCTGAAGTCATTGGTATTTCCAAAAAAACATTGGTTCAAATTGAAAAAGGGCGCACGGAAGCAGGGTGGACGACCACTGTTGCAGTATGCGGTTTGTTTGGTGACAGTGAAATCCTTCAATCGGTTTTAGGAGACGTTCCTTTAGAAGTAGTAGAAATCATTGCTCATAACGGCGTATCTTCTCCAAAAGATAAAACGCTCGGAGGAAGAGTATGGTGGAAAGAAATTCAAAAAGAAGGCTCTTTTCGTCTGCAGCAAAATATGATTAGTCAGCACTATCGCATTTTAGATGACCAAGACTATCGATGGTTTAGTTCATTTGATAAAAGCGAAGCGGTAAAAAGGTTTGAACAATTAACGAATGAATAAAAAGAGGCCGGGACATAACAAAATCACTGCGTATATGAAACCTACATTCACTCTACTCATAAAAAAATCCGAACGAATTTGATTCTCCATCAGGAGTCTTGATTCATCGTTCGGATTTTTCTTCCACTGCTATACTTTTGTCTCGGCCTCTACTGATTCATTAACGTACCTGACGAGGGACGACTGAACCAATTCCATAGCTCTACATCTCCAAGTGACGCATATGTGATCGACGGATCATTTTTTAATTTCAGCAGTTTTTTTGTAGGCCCTGTAATCACAACGCCGTACACACCGACGCCGTGTTTTTTTACATAAGAATATCGCTGCTTTAGCAACAGATCGGAATGGTCTAGCTGGCGAACTTTTTGGACCGTTTCTTCATTATCGGCTAATAGTTTCATCATATTTAAAACGTTCGACTTGCTAGTAGAGTGGGTTTGATTTCCTTTGTGATCGTAAGGTAAGTCTAGAAACTCTGGAAAGCCAAATGTTGATGTTAAGTCAATTAATGGCTCGTCTTTTGTACTTGTTTTTTGTTCGTGCCCTGTATTAAGCGCGTACCAAGAGGTAGAAAAATCACGGCTGTCGATGGCGCTCATTTTTTGCTGAACTTCTTTTAGCGAATACGTATCATCAAAAGAAATAGCCACTTCGCTTACCGTTCCTTTTGGTAGATTTTCTAATGCTTTCCATGTTTCATTCGTCCATTCCTTATACTCTTTTGCATGTAGCTTTAATTTTTTTGGATCCGGATAGACAAAAGAAAGGTTAAGATCGTATTTGCCGCCGGAAAATTCTTTTTCTACACCGCTTGTTTTATCAAACAGCTGATGAAATGTAAACGTCCCAATGGCCTGCTCTTCACGTCCAATTTGCTTATAAGCTTCCATTTGCGACTGCATGCGGAAGAAGGACTGTGTATCAGAAGTGGTTTCACGTATATGAACGTTCGGAAAAGCAGATTCGATAGCTGCTTGATTCACGCTGTTTATGTATTCGGTTTTTGATTGATGATAATATACAATAGATAAAAAGCTGCCGATTATCCATAGCAGAACGACAGAGCCAATGACAGTTGTCACATTTGAAAGGCGCTGCTTCCATTTGGCGATATAAATGGACTTTTTAACTTTTTTATTATCCAACATCGTATCGTCACTTAGTGAAGTAGCTGGTGAAGTTGGCGGTAACGGTTCATCTTCGGTTAGCAAGTGCTCCAAATGAGCTGAGCATGCTTCACAATTTTCCGTATGTTCTTCAAGTGTTTCTGCTTCTTTGTCTGTCAAAGTGCCGTTTTTATATTTTTCCCATTGATGCTTCATATCTTGACAGCTCATCCGTCCTCTTCCTTTCTTTTTTTCAATTGTTGACGACCACGATACAAGTCCATTTTCACTTTTGACAGAGTATAGCCAGTCATTTCTGCAATCTCTTCATATGTGAAGCCGTGATAATCTCGTAACAGTACAATATTCTGCTTAGCCGGAGGCAAAGCAGATACATCAGAAAGCCAGCCGTCGATTTCACTTTGAATCATCACTTGTTCTTCAGCACTTGGCTGAGGAGTAAAGTGCCATTCTTCTATTTCGACAGTAGGGCGTTTTTTTTCTTTTCGATACCAGTCAATAAAGGCGTGATAAGCAATTTTGAACAGCCAAGGCTTCACTTCCTCGCCTTTATATGTTTCTAAGTGTAAAAGTGCCCGGTAAAAGGTCTCCTGCATTAAATCTTCCGCTGATTCTTTTCTGCGAGTAAGAGAGAGAAGATAGCGAAGCAAATCATGCATGTGCTGTTTATAAATGTGTTCAAAGTTATGCTGTTGTGCCATTTTCTCCCCCTTTCATTTAATCAACGCAATTTGTGGATAAAAGTTTCGGTTTTTTTATCAAAAATCGTATGTAATAGATAAAAGATGCTTAAAATACGATATATAGCTTATCACACTAAAAAGAAAATCATATGAAATTCGACATAATTCCGTGTAATTTGTCATTTTTTTAAAAAACTAAAGGGTAATTGGTGTTCGAAGGAAACAGAAAATGTTATGATAGAACGAGGATGTGCTCTTACAAAAAACAGCTACATACATAATAAAAAATACAGCGTTTGTTTGCAAAGTAAAAATGGACAAACACATGGTGTTTAACCATAGATGTTTGTGGGAAAATAAACTAAGTATTTTCAACAAAAAGTAAATTAAATTGTGTTTTCACTTATAAAAAACACGGTAAATTGGAAAAGGTGGGGTCATGATGGACGTAGAAAATACACAAGGTACAGAGGAACAAGCACCTAAAGTCAAAGCAGCTAAAGTTGGCGATACGATTCAGCCAAAAAAAGGCGACTATAAAGGATTTAAAGGAATTGTTATGGTAGTGCGAGACAATTCGGTTATCGTAGATTTTGGGAAAGATGCTGAAACGGGCGAATCCATGAAAACAGTTGTTAATCATAAAAACTATAAAATCGTAAAAAAGTAGGTGAATAACCTACTTTTTTTTACTGAATATATGTTTGAAGACTGCGATTTTTCTATCCGAAACCTTAGAGAAAAGCGTAGGTAAAGCAATTCTTTGAGAAGAAGAATGTTTTTTAGTAAACTATAGAAAGTATGCAGAAAGAAAGGATTTTTGTTATGTCAATTCAACTATCACAATTATCATTACCACAAGAGGTTCTTTCGCTTTTAGCGAATCGTAAATATGAAAATTTGTCCGATGCTGATCAGCTATTAATTGGAAAAGGCGGCTATACAGCAGAAGAAGCAGATATTTTAGAAGATGCCATTATTGCTTTGTCACTAGGGAAAAACGTACTTTTAAAAGGGCCAACAGGTTCAGGTAAAACAAAGCTTGCTGAAACACTGTCGCATTTATTTTCTCAGCCGATGCATAGCGTTAACTGCTCGGTTGACTTAGATGCAGAAGCGCTGCTTGGTTTTAAAACAATTGCTGAACAAGAAGGGAAAACAGGTATTGAGTTTGTGGAAGGACCTGTTATTCAGGCAATGAAAAAAGGCCATTTACTATATATTGATGAAATTAACATGGCTAAACCTGAAACACTTCCTATTTTAAACGGCGTTCTTGACTACCGGAAAATGATTACGAACCCATTTACTGGAGATGTAGTACGCGGTCAGCAAACGTTCGGCGTAGTAGCAGCTATTAATGAGGGATATGTTGGTACCGTTCCATTAAACGAAGCGTTAAAAAATCGTTTTGTTGTTATTGAAGTGCCGTATATTCAAGGAGGCAGCTTAAAGCAAGTTCTGATGTCTCAGTCTCAGTTAAAAGACGAAAAATTAATTGATAAATTTGTCACGCTCTCTGCAGATTTAATTACTCAAGTTCAAAGCGGCCATGTATCAGAAGAAGCTGCGTCTATTCGTGCGCTTATTGATACGTGTGATTTAGCTCTTTATATGCCGCCTCTTCGCGCGATTAGACGCGGTATTATTGAAAAGCTAGAAGATGAAAGGGAAAAAGCCGCCATTCAAAATATTGCTGAAACATTATTTGAGTAAGGAGTGGCGCTATGCGATTTATTAAATTTAACGACAAAAATGTAGATTCCTTTCTCTATATGGAGCTGGCGGATTTAACGAAAACATTAACAAAAAATGATGAAATTGAAGTAGAGTATCGCGTTTCTTCTTATTATGATCCTGTACACGGCATTATTTATCTCAGTCACTTTTGGGATAACCGTCCAGAAGAAGACAAAGTGTACGGCTTAAAAAGTGATGTATTTTTAAGAAGTATTGGAAGCTATAAGCATTCAAACTTCAAAGAAATTAATGCATATTTAAAGAAAATAAATAAAACCTCGGTACCTAGCTTAGCTAAGCAGCTGTTTATGCTGTTTGAAGATATTCGTTTAGAAGAAGTATGCAAACGCGAACGCCCTGGAACGAAAAAAGCCTTCGCCGTCAGAAGACAGCTCTACAGAAAATATTTTGCTACACAAATGAGCGCAAATTTAACAAAAAGCGTGTATACGGATGCACTTTTTAACGGCATCTACTTGCTATTGACGGCCGAAAATCCATTTGAAGAAATTCCTTCAATGAGTGAATCGATTAATTTAGCGATGACTTTTATTCGCAGACAGCTAACAAACGTATATGAAGCTAAAACAACAAAAGATGTATCGCGCATCTGTCTTGAACTTGTAGATGTTTTTGATGATATTATTGAAAAAGATATGCTTAATACTTATTTCTTCTTGGCTGAACTTCAGTATGATCAGTTAGAAGAAGGGTTAACATTTGAAGATTTAAAGCGCAAAGATTCATTAGTGAACGATGATATTTTAGAGCATGAAAAAGACGGAGATGAAGACATTCACGAAGAGAAAATGGAAATGTGGCATCGAGAGACAAGCGAAGCGACGCAAAGTTTTCTACAGTTTGATATGGATCAAGGCTCAAAAACAGACATGCTAGGCGATGGTGTTCGTGAAGGCGACGATGGAGATCAAGCAATGGGCATGGTGCAAGGGTCTTCTCAAAAAACATCGCGCAACGATTATTCTCAAATCGAAGCCATGGAGCAAACGCACCCGGAAAAAGACGGGGAAGCGGATTATGAGTATGGGAAAGAAAATAAGCATGCCTATGCTGTTTTTGTAGATTCTAAACTTCCGAACGACGATCACGTTGTTCAGTATGATGAGAATAAAAAAATCATTGCATCGTATCAAAAGAAATTAAAGCAAATGATTGAAAAAACGCTTGAACATAAAAAAACGCTTCCTAGAAGCGAGCTGCACTTTGGCCGATTAAATAAAAAGCTTCTAAAACTATGGACAGATGACAATCCTCGTTTGTTTTATAAAAAAGATGAAGATTCTGCGCAAATTGATGCCGTCTTTTCTCTTTTAGTTGACTGTTCCGCATCAATGTACGACAAAATGGATGAAACGAAGCTTGGGATTACGCTATTTCATGAAGCGTTAAAATCCGTTATGGTGCCTCATCAAATTGTAGGGTTTTGGGAAGATACAAATGATGCCACCGAAACGAGCCAGCCTAACTACCTGCAGACAGTTATGGACTTTCAAGCATCGTTAAAGCGCAAAAGCGGTCCTGAAATTATGCAGCTTGAGCCCGAAGAAGACAACCGTGATGGATTTGCCATTCGCCATATGACACGCCGCTTGCTTCAGCGTTCTGAACAGCAGAAGTTTTTACTTGTGTTTTCAGACGGTGAACCAGCCGCTATGGGATATGAACAAAATGGTATTGTAGATACGCACGAAGCGGTATTAGAAGCACGCAAGCACGGAATTGAAGTCATCAACGTCTTTTTATCCAACGGGGAAATTGATGAAGGACAAAAGAAAACCATTCAAAATATGTACGGGAAATATAGTATTCTAGTACCAAACATCGAAGAACTTCCCGATGTGCTATTTCCTTTACTCAAGAAATTACTTCATAAAAGCATTTAAAAAAGTCGAAGCATATTGCTTCGACTTTTTTTGCTATTGACCGTTAAAGAGGAGCGAGGTAAGTTAAATATATATGAAAAAGAGAGAAGGAATGGCAAGTGGAAGGAGTTCAAACGTCATCTAGAAGAGCATGGGGGCTACTGCTTGTAATCATTGGTGCCACAATGTGGGGAGTATCTGGCACGGTGGCTCAATATTTATTTCAGCATAAAAGTTTTAACGCAGAGTGGCTGGTTGTCGTTCGTATGTTAGTATCCGGATTGCTGCTTTTGGCAATAGCCTCTAAGCAGCGCAATATTTTTGCAATTTGGAAAACAAAAGAAGAGAGGACTTCGCTGCTTTTGTTTGGTGTAATCGGTATGCTCGGCGTGCAGTATACATATTTTGCAGCTATTGAAGCAGGAAACGCTGCTACAGCTACAGTGCTTCAATATACGTCGCCAATATTTATTATTGGCTATTTAGCTGTGCAAGCAAGAAAGTGGCCGGTGAAAGTAGAAATGATTTCTGTTGCGCTCGTCATAACGGGGACCTTTTTTCTTGCAACAAGCGGGAATTTTAACGAGCTGTCTATTACAGGATGGGCGTTGTTTTGGGGAATTGGGGCAGCTGTGACGTCTGCTTTTTATACGCTTCAGCCTAAGCGTCTTCTTGCGAAATGGAGCTCAATTGAAGTAGTAGGCTGGGGAATGGTGATAGGCGGTGCAAGTTTTTCGTTTATTCACCCGCCGTGGCATATAGCAGGTGAGTGGTCGCTATTGTCGCTGTGTGCGGTGTTATTTGTAATCATCTTCGGAACGCTCATTGCATTTTATTGCTATTTGGAAAGTTTGAAGCATATTAGCGCTTCTGAAGCCATTGTTCTTGCTTCAGCAGAGCCTTTATCAGCAGCGGCGCTCTCTGTTCTATGGCTTCATGTGACGTTTGGATGGACGGAATGGTTAGGTACGATTCTTATTATCGCTACGGTATTTTTACTTTCTCAGCGAAAGCCAGAGGTGACATCATAAGTAAAAAGGACTTTCAAATGAAAGTCCTTTTTATTTTTATAGAGGTTTTAACGTAAACGTGTTTGTATACGAGCGGTTAGCATATAGCGTGTAATCAGGATGTGTTTTAGCTCCCCAGCTGTCGTCTCCGCCAACGCCCATTTGCTTGTAATTAACCCGTACGGTTACTGAATCGCTTGACGGCAATTTGTAAAAATGATCGTAAGCCTCCAGTTCAAAAGGTGAGTAAGATAAAGCATTCAGCTCGACTGTTGGCAAACCTTTTATCAAAAAGCCGCGTCCTTGATCGTTTGTAATAGTGGCCCATCGAACGTCCGTTTTGTTTCCGCATTCTTGAGGGCGTAAATACGGTGTGACTTGCTCTTTTACACTGCCTTTATGAAGGCCAAGCTTAGCGCCAGTTTTACGGTCCCAATAATTTTCATGAGGGCCTCTTCCGTACCATGTTAAAGAATCAAAAGCCTCGTCCATCGTAAACAGCATGCCGATTTCAGGAATTTCAGGCATTGTCTCAGAAGGTGCTAAAGATTGTTCAATCTTCATTTCACCATCGTTATATAGCGTATAAGTTACATAGCAAGAAGCAAGAGAGTTGTCTAAAGCTAGTTCAACCGAAATGATAACAAAGTCAATTTGCGGCTGAACGGTTACTTTTTTCACTTGTTGCTCTAAGCTTGCTTGACGCCACGTTTGACATCTTTCATGCAGTTTATTTCCGAGGTCATTATCGGTTACTGCACGCCAGAAATTCGGACGGAAACCCGACGCAAGCAGCTCGGTGCGCTCATAGTTGTAAGAAATAAACTGTCCTTTTCGCTTATCAAAAATAGCCGTGAAGTTAGATCCAGTAACCGTAAGCGTTTGTTCATTTTGGTCAACGGTTAAAGCAGGATGAGCAGCTTTTACTGAAGGTACAGCGGTTTTAGCAGGCAGTACAAACTGTTCGTACGCCACTTCATATCCAGCTGAAGCCCAAGCTGTATCTTTGGACAATCTGAGAGAAAGAGTTAAAACAAATTCATCAGTTTCATTTTCTTGCTCATAAAGAGGATAAGAAAGCGTCAGTTCGTCTGTATTATCAGGAGCTACATTTAAAAGAGACGCATGTTTTTCAACGAGTTCACCGTTTTTTTCAACAGTCCAAACAAAATCATAGGCGTTCAAGTTTGTAAACAAGTGTTTGTTTTGAACGGCAAATTTTCCTTTAGAAGCGTCGATTGCTGTCCACTTTACAGGCTGATAGCATTTTTTTACTTCTGCAATTTTTGGGCTAGCTGTTCCATCAGCAAAGATTAAGCCGTTTCCGCAGAAGTTGCCATCGTTTGGCGTATCACCAAAATCTCCGCCGTAAGCTAAGTAAGAAGTACCGTCTTCAGCTGTTGTTTGAAGAGCTTGATCTTTCCAGTCCCATATAAAACCGCCTTGCAAGATTGGATATTGATCGAACAGCTCCCAGTATTTGTACAGATTTCCGCATGAATTGCCCATTGCATGACTGTATTCACATAAGATGTAAGGTTTTTTCGGATTCATTAGTGCATAGCGCTCTACATCTGCTGGCTTAACGTACATCGTGCTTTCTATATCTGAAGCATCATAGTCGCGATGATGGAAGATTCCTTCGTAATGAACAAGTCTCGTGGAATCTTTTTCTTTAAAAAAGGTATACATATGCTGAAAGTTTTCTCCGCCAAATGATTCGTTTCCAAGCGACCAAATAATGATAGAAGGGTGGTTTTTGTCACGTTCGTACATAGAACGACAGCGATCCAATACGTTTTCTTTCCATTCTGGCTTGCTTCCTGGAACGGCTTTTTGCTCACCTTCTTGTAAATAAGTCCACGTTCCGTGCGTTTCTAAATTGGTTTCATCAATAACGTATAGACCGTATTCGTTACATAGTTCATACCATACTGAATCGTTAGGATAATGGGATGTACGCACCGCGTTAATATTATGCTGTTTCATCAGCAAAATGTCGTGAAGCATGTCTTCACGCGTGATGCCTGCCCGACCTTTTACTGAATCAAATTCGTGGCGATTCACTCCTCGAAGTACAATACGCTGGCCGTTGATTGTCATAAGACCGTTCTTTAGTTCAAACGTACGGAAGCCGACTTTACAGCTTTCTGTTTCAATAATAGAACCAGCAGAATTCTTTAAGCTGAGTACAAGCGTGTACAAATTAGGGCTTTCCGCGCTCCATTTTGCAGGGCTTTTAATGTGTGTACGCAATGAGACTGTACGTTGATCGCTCACACTTAAATTTGTTTGCAGGGGAGCTTGTAGTACCTCTTGGCCATTCGCATCATACAGCATGATTTCAAATGTTAGATCTTGAGCATCGTGCTCAAAGTAATTTAAAATATCAGCTGAAACGATAAGTTCACCATCTTCGTAGTTGGTATCAAGCGACGAACGAACGCTAAAGTCATAGATGTGAACTGGCGGAGTAGAATAGAGATATACATCTCGGAAGATGCCGCTCATTCGCCAAAAATCTTGGTCTTCAAGCCAGCTTGCATCACTCCAGCGATATACTTCTACTGCTATCGTATTTTCACCATCGTGAAGGTAAGAAGTTATATCAAATTCAGCTGGAGTAAAGCTGTCTTCGCTGTATCCAACAAACTCACCGTTAACCCATACGTAAAAAGCAGATTCAACGCCTTGGAAGCTGACGTACACCGGCTGATCTTTCCATTCTGATTTAGGTGTGAAAGTACGGACGTACTGACCGACAGGGTTATATTTAGTCGGTGCAAAAGGAGGTTCGAGCTCTTCACTTTCAACCCAAGGGTATGTCACGTTTGTATATTGAGGATAGTCATATCCTTGCAGCTGCCAGTGTGAAGGAACTGAAATAGATTCCCATTTCTCATATGAAAACTCAGGTGCGAAAAAGTTTTTGACGCGGCCATTTGCATTTTCAGCAAAATGAAAATACCAGCTGCCATTTAAGCTTTGATAGTAAACAGAAGATTTTCTATCATTTTTTAAGGCCTCTTCGACCGTTTGATAAGGCATAAGTAAAGCGTGTGCTTTTGAACGGTTCAATTGAAAAATTTCAGGGTTGTTATTCCATTCAGGGTATCCGTTTGCAGGTGCTGTATAATGAAATTTCTTGCCGGTTTTTAACACGTCGATCCCTCATTTCTAAAGTACTAGGTTATTAGTTTATATGAAAATGATAACGTTTTCTGAAAACCTTATCAATCTAATTATTTTCATGATAATATAACTATATTCACATAAAAAGGGGGAAGTAATGTGGACCGTATGTACTTTCCGGCTCTTTCAGATGAAGATATGAAACTGCCATTCTATGTTACAAGCGCTGGAAGCTGGAGACACCAAACGCATATTAAGCGTCAGGGAGAGTTTCCTGATTATCAATGGATTCAATGCACAAAAGGAAGAGGCGAGCTTCGTGTAAATGACCAGGTTTATATTATAAAAGAAAATGAAGGGATGTTTCTGACGCCGCACGTTCCGCACGAATACTATCCCGTTACGAGCGAATGGCAAGTATGCTGGGTTTCTTTTAACGGAAGTGTGATTGATGATATCATGCTTTCTCTTCAATTTATTAATTCGGGAAAAATCGCCCTTACAAATGCTGAAAGTCTTTACAGGATGCTTCAAGAACTAATGGATCGGTTAGAAGAAAATCATACCTCTAGCACCATGCAGTGCTCCGAACTACTATACAGCGTCATTTTAAAACTTCGCCAAGACAGCGTATATATAGAAAGCAAAAGTCGTCTGCAGCAAATTACTCAGCTCAACCCAGTCCTTCGTTATATCGAGGAATATTATCATCAGCCGTTAACGCTAGAAGTACTGGCGCAGCAGCTCAACGTAACGGAGCAGTATACGTGTTTGCTTTTTCAACAATCTCTTGGCATCCGGCCATTTGAATACGTAACGCGCGTGCGGATTCAAAAAGCAAAGAAACTGCTGCTTAAAAACAATCAAATCTCTGTACAAGATATAGCAAGACAAGTAGGGTATGAACATCCAAGCTACTTTATCAAGCGTTTCAAAGAACAGGAAAACGTTACGCCAACTATTTTTCGGAAAATGTATTTTTCATAAGCTACATATATCGGGGTTTTTCTAGGTCATAAGATATGGTATGTGTGCTGGTTATTTCGTACGAGTTTTAAAAAAGAAATTAAATGTAGTTTTAAGTGAAAACGGGGAGGAAAAGTAGAGAGAAGAAACAAAAAGGAGGGATAAACGTGTTTGGGTTAAATGATCTTCCAAAGTTTGTGTGGTCATTCTGTCTTGTATTGCCACTTGTATCATTTGTTCATCAGCTGGGGCATTCCGTCATGGCAATTATTTTCGGAGGGAAGGTCGATTTTACTATTGGGCGAGGGAAAACGATTCTTAAAATGGGGAAGTTTAAAATTAAGTCAGTCTATTTTTTAGACTCGTTTTGTAAATATGAAAATCTTAAGAATGACAGTCGCATTTCTCATGCAGTGGTGTATGCGGGTGGTGTACTGTTTAATTTGCTTACTATTTTTATAATAAATGGATTAATTATGGCTAATATTCTGCCTGAAGATATATTTTGCTATCAATTTGTTTATTTTTCAGTCTATTATGTTATTTTCTCACTGCTGCCAATTCAATATACAGAGGCATCTGCAAGTGATGGACGTGCTATATATAACGTATTACGGTACGGGAAAACGTGTGATCCAGATTAAAGGGCTGTGTGTAGCAGCCTTTTTTGGTGCGTTTTTTCTCGTTCATTTAAATAAAAAAAGGAAAACTTTACGAAAAGAAAATAGTAGCGGATAATAAAGATAGTAGATGTTGGAATGTACGAAAGGAGAGGATTCATACGATTATTGAGACAGAACGAATGACGCTGCGAGCCATGGCCGAAAGCGATGCAGGAAATTTACTGAAAATCTTTGAGGATGCTGAAGTAATGAAGTATTATTCTTCTACTAAAAGCGCACAAGACACACGCTGCTGGATTCAATGGATGAAGCAGCATTATCAAACGTACGGCATTAGCATGTGGATCGCTGAGGATAAAAAGAAAGGAGAGTTTCTAGGGCAGTGCGGCATGGTTCTTCAAAAAGTAGACGGAAAGGTAGATCCAGAACTTGGTTATTTATTTTTACGCAGCTGCTGGGGGAAAGGCTATGCGAGTGAAGCAGCAAAAGCTTGCTTAGATTATGGACTTCATACGCTGAAATTTCAGAAGATTATATCATTAATAGATCCTGACAATTCCCCCTCGATTAAAGTGGCTGAAAGAATTGGCATGAAAAACGAAAAGCAAGTTAACAAATGGGACAAATCATTATTCTTTTATAGTATATATAATGAAAAATGAGAGTATAGGAGTGTTAGCATGATCAACATTAAGAACGTTTCGGTAAAACGAGCAGAAAAAGAAATTTTAAAAAACGTGTCGTGGTTAGTGGAAAAAGGGGAACATTGGTGTTTGCTCGGGTTAAATGGTTCCGGAAAAACGACGCTTTTAAATATAATCAACGGATATATCTGGCCTACAAAAGGCCAAGTAGAAGTTCTTTCAAGGAAATTTGGAGAAACAAATCTGTCTGAGCTCAGAAAAGAAATCGGGTGGGTAAGTTCTTCGCTTCAGCAGCGGTTTCGAGATGACGATACGGTTTTAGAATTGATTTTAAGCGGCAAATTTGCATCTATTGGTTTATATGAACAAGTGGAGCAAAAAGATATGAACCAAGCCATAGAATTAATGCAGCTGCTAAATTGCGCAGATTTACAAAACCAGGCGTACGGAACACTTTCTCAAGGAGAGCGCCAGCGAGTGCTAATTGCCCGAGCTCTTATGGCCTCACCAAAGCTTTTAATACTTGATGAGCCATGTACAGGTCTAGATATAATGGCCCGAGAACAGCTTCTTCAGCTGATTGCAAAAATGGTAGAGCAGCCAAAAGCGCCTACGCTTATTTACGTTACTCACCATGTAGAAGAAATTTTGCCGTGCTTTACCCATACGCTTTGTATGCGCCAAGGAGAAGTGTTTTCTTCTGGAAAAACGAAAGACCAGCTCACTGAGCCGCATCTTTCTAAATTTTTTAATCACGCCGTAGAGATTCAGCAGCAGAAGGAACGCACTTGGCTGTCATTAAAAGAACCGGTAAAAAGCTGAGCTAGCGTCGAGAAACCTTCTTACATACCATGGGAAAAAGAGCGCTGCTTGCAATGGAAACAAGCTCATTGTGGAGATAATGTTTACATGCTACATAAATAGTGGTGCTGCAAATAATATCAATTAGTAAAAAAGCAGCAATGTCATGTTTATCAATGGTTACAAATACAAAAGAAGAGGAATCATAAGCTGTCATCGTTGGCTCCTTTGATTATATCGTTATGTTACTTTATTCACAAAAGGCTTGGGCTATACGGATTTTTAAAGAAGTAGGATGATGACAGCCGATTCTCTTTTCTACAGCTGATAGTATTCTTGTTCGAGTATACTCATGATAAGATCTGTCTGAAATGCTTCTTCAATAAAAGCACCTTCACGCTCTATTCCTTCTTTTACAAAACCGCATTTTTCATAACAAGCAATGGCTCTATGGTTGTATTCGAGCACTCGTAAATCGACTCTGTGCAAGTGAAGGTGTTCAAATGCGTACGCAAGTACCAACTTT
Organism: Priestia sp. YIM B13552; assembly: GCF_042787775.1. Classification (NCBI taxonomy): domain Bacteria; kingdom Bacillati; phylum Bacillota; class Bacilli; order Caryophanales; family Bacillaceae; genus Priestia; species Priestia sp. YIM B13552. Next base: position 642,576 of record NZ_JBHZOU010000003.1, on the reverse strand, counting down.
GTAACTTCAGTGCCTAGCCCTTGATTCCAAACGGAGGAATCAAATAAACCAATTGCATACCGTGCGCGCCGGTCGTACTCGTTAACGGTCAGCCGGGCCTCTCCAACAAAACGCTGCTTATATTCAATACACCAATTGAGCTTTTGAGACTTTATGTACTCGACGTGCCGCTTGGCATCTTGTAATGTAAGAGGTTTTAAGTTTCGGGTATCGCCTCCGTACATGCGAATAAGTTCTTTTGTTTGTTTGCACGCTAGATAGTCATTTACATCGCTGTCTTTTGGTTTTCTTAGTATCACGTTTTTTCCTTTTAACAGCGGTGAAACATTATTCATTTGATGCATCCTTTCTTTCCTAACATTTAAAAAGGTATTCCACTTGTTTCTTAAAAAACCTGCTTTTACGTATAAAAAGAAATTGAGACACAACTACGTCCATCGAATCTCAAGACAAACAAATGGGATTAATGTGCTAGTATGGAGTGCTTGTTACACCGCGGTTGATTTCCATGCAAGACTTGGCTTCTCATTAACTGCTCTACATATATGAAGCAAGCCTACGTTCACCCTACAAATAAAAAAATCCGAACGAGTTGGATTCTCAAGCAAGAATCTCCATTCATCGTTCGGATCTTCCTTCAGCTAAACTCCTTTTGTCCCAGCTTTTTACGAAGAATGTTTTTTTGCGTAGTGGGCAAGTGCAAGAAGAGGAAAAATATCATTGTAGCTGTGGTACTGAATATAAAATTGTCCAGGAAGACCAATTCCCGTGGGGTAATGAATTTGCTGCTCTGTAAGATTTGGATTCAGTAAAAATGTAATTCCTTTTTCAACGGATCGATCTTTTAACGGACATATTGTCATTAAAGCATCGAGAGCCCAAGCCGTTTGAGAAGGGGTGCTAAACGACAGTGGCACATATTTTTTTAAAGAAGCGCTATAGCATGATTCTCCGAATCCACCGTCTTCTTGTTGAATGCTTTTGAGCCAGTTGATAGCTTTGATGATACGCGGATCAGAAGCAGAAACCCCTACAGCACGGAGTCCTGTAATAGCGGCCCATGTTCCGTAAATATAGCAAACCCCCCACCGGCCGTACCAGCTCCCGTTATCCAATTGATGATCAAACAGCCATTTTACTGCAGCTTTAATCGAAGGGTGGGATTTATTCATACCAGCAAAGTTTCCGAGACACTCAAGCACTCGACCGGTTAAATCGGCAGTAGCCGGATCCGTCGCTGCATCTTTTGCATTTTCAAGCGGCAGATAAGTAAATAAAATAGAGTCGGTATTTTTTTCAAATGCAGCAAAACCCCCATCTTTGTTTTGCATGGACAGCAGCCAGTTAATGCCTTTTTGCCAAGACTCCAAATAATCTGTATCGGTTTGCGCTCTTCTAGAAAGAGCTCTGATAGCAGCAGACGTATCGTCTAAGTCAGGGTTATTCGTATTAATATCGGAAAATCCCCAGCCTCCAGGTGCTGTATTTGGGTTATGAAACTGCCAATCTCCAAGCTTTGTATGCTGTCTTTTCTTTAAGTAGCGAGTTGAGCCTTTAATCATGGGATCTTGCTGCGGTACACCTGCTTCCTGTAGAGCGTAAGAGAGCAGCGCGGTATCCCAAACGGTTGACGTGGAGTTTTCTACGTGCACGTGGCCGCTGCATGTACTAAGTAGTGAACAAATCCCGTCAATTGCTTTTTGGATCACAAATGAATCTTTTTTATAGCCAAGAGCCAAAAGACCGTAAATCATAAAAAAAGTAGAGGTGGCGTAGCTGTAGAGTGTTCCATCTTTTTCAATTCTTTCTAGCATGTAACGCTCGGCTGCTTGATAACCAAGCTTGTGGATGTAAGAAGGTAAAGAAGCCAGCTGTTTTAAATGGTCGACTAAAAAAATTGAAGCGCGTGATTCTTGAGCAGTTTCCTTCGATTCCTGTTTCTGTTCTCTTACATCTAAATGAGAAAGAGAAGGTGTATGTCTAGAAGTAAGTGAAAATTTTTTGTTTCCTGCTATCATCATCGGAACGAAGTGAATTCTGGCATAGGTGCTTAATTCATAAAAGTTAAGGGGTACATAAGTAGGCACGAGCAAAAGAGAAAGCGGGAGGTAAAATAGCTTTGGCCACTCGTATAAACCGTTAACAGAAAGCATCCATCTTGTGAGAAAATGAGCGCGCGAAATGCCTCCCGAATCTATAATATATCTTTCTGCTTTTCGCAAAATCCGGTCGTTTTTTTGGTAATACCCTGAATATAAAAGAGCTGTATAAGCTTGAATAGTGGCGGATAAGTTATGTTCTTCATCATCAAACAACGTCCAAAGACCATCTTGATTTTGAAGGGAAACGATCCGTTCGGTTAATTGTTTAATCAACACTTCTTTATCTAAATCAAAGGTGCGAAGAAGCATAATTAAAAACGCATCAGGCATAACGCCTGTTTCAAAACAGTAGCGAAATGACCCGTCATTTTTTTGTGTGGGACGCAGATAGGCGATTCTTCGCTGAATCTCTAGCTGAACTTCCTTTAGCAATATGATCACCTCTTATGATAATGCTTTTCAATCTTTCGACCTGTTTCTTTATAACTGTATTCAAAGGAAGAGAGTTCTATGAGAGGAGAAAGTTGCAAAGAATAGAGCGCTTGCTGCACAATAAAGGTACTGGAAAATTGGAGTGATAGAAGTGAAAGAAATACAGGTAGAAGTCATTCAAGGACGAGGCTCTTACCGAGAGCTTGGTGAAATGCAAGGGAAATTACATAAAGGAACAAAGCTGTTTGAAAATCATCAAAAAAGAAGAAAACGTTCATTACGAAGCTATCAAACGATAGCAAAAGAAGCTCGTCATTATTACGACTTATTTGCTCGGGGACTGTGGGATGAGCTAGTGGGCTTAGCAGAAGGTTTAGATTGGCCTCTTGAAGACGTTATTCATGAGTACAGCGGATATCAGCAAGAGTGGAAAAAAACGGGATGTTCGGCTCTTATGCAGCACGGCGTGTATGTACGAAACTATGATTATCATCCTAAAACGTACGAAGGCCGATTTTTGCTTTTTCAGCCAAATGAAGGATATGCAAGCGTCGGATTTGGAACGAGAATGATTGGGCGAATGGATGGAATGAATGAAAAAGGACTGGCAATTGGCTATCATTTTGTTAATCGCCGCCGTCAAACAAACGGATTTATTTGCTGTACGCTCGCTCGGTTTATTTTAGAAACATGTGAAACGACAGAAGAGGCTGTTGCTATTTTAGAAAGAGCACCGCATCGTCATGCGTTTAATTATTCCATTTATGACCGCAGCGGACAGGCAGCAGTAGTCGAAGCATCCGGACGAGGCGTTCATGTACAAAGAGGGACGATGATGGGGTGTACGAACCATTTTAATCAGCTGGTCGAAGAAAATCGTCATCATTTGGTAGAGTCAAAGGAAAGGCTCGATCATATTCGAGATCATATTGAAAAAAAGCTATCGCCTCTTGAAGCTTTTTCTTTATTTAATGAAGATGAATACGGTATTTTTAAAGAAGATTACCGGAATTCTGCTGGAACGCTTCATACAGTAGCATATGTACCGGAGACGCTGCAAGTCATTGTAGGGATTGGACGAAAAGCAAAGCCTCTCATTTTCTCGTTTGAAGATTGGGTGAAAGGAGAACAATTAACTATAACGAAAATAAAAGGAACGGTAAATACAGATGAACCATTTCCGTTTCAGTAAGGAGCAGCATAATGAGAATTGTAACGAATCAAGAGATGTATCAAGTGGATGATTATATGATGAATACAATTGGGATGAGTGAAGAGTCCCTTATGGAAAATGCCGGGCAGGCTGCTGCTAACGCGCTGAGTGAGCGAATCAAAAAACATGAAAACATAGGGCTGCTTATAGGAACGGGAAACAATGGAGGAGACGGCTTTGTTATTGCCCGTGCTTTGAAGTCAAAAGGCTATGAAGTTGACGTCTGGGTAGTTCCTGCACGGGAAAAAATAAAAGGCGCGGCTAAAAAAGCCATGATCATCTATGAAAATGCCGGGTTCACGTGGCAATCGGCTGGAGACAACTTCTCTGTGAAAAAGTATACGGTTCTTATTGATTGTTTATTAGGTATAGGCGTAAAAGGCAGTATCAAATCTCCTTACGATAACATTATAAAAAAAATAAACGACTCTAAGGCTTACATATACAGCATCGATGTCCCAAGTGGAGTAATGGAACAGAAGCAAGAGCTTACGGTACGTGCAGATGCTACGATTACGCTTCAGCAGCCGAAAGTCACGGCATTTACATACCCGAGTAAAGAAAGTTACGGTGAATTGATTGTAGTAGATATCGGTATTCCGCCGCTAGCAATTGGAAAAAGTTCATCTCTTAAGGAAGTATGGTCAACTCAGCATATTAAACAATCTTTTCCCATTCGAAACGCTTCGTCCAATAAAGGTACACATGGAAAAGGAATCGTAATAGGAGGTTCGCTTCAAACACCCGGAGCGCCGATGCTAACGTCAAAAGCAGCGCTCACAAGCGGAGCGGGACTTTTAACGCTTGCGCTTCCGAGCGATATTCATGCGATTGCAGCTGCTCACATGATGGAAGTGATGTATAAACCATGTCCAAGCAAAGATGGATTTTTTGCAGGCGAGATTCCTTTAGAAGAAGGTAAGTATGATGCAATTGCAGTCGGACCAGGGCTTGGGAGAACGAAAGAAACGAAGAAAGTCGTCGAACAAGTGCTTCACCAGCCGGTTTCTGTTGTGGTGGACGCCGATGCTCTTTTTCATCTTTCCCATTTAGACAAAGAAGTAAAAGAAAGAGAACACGCCACGATTTTAACGCCTCATCCGGGAGAAATGGCAAGGCTCGTGGACACAACAATCGCCGAAGTAGAAGCAAATCGATTTTCAATATCTAGACAATACGCAGTGGAACATGGTGTGTATCTTGTATTAAAAGGTCCAAACACGATTGTTACAACACCGGACGGAAAACAATACGTAAATACCACTGGAAACGCGGGACTTGCAAAAGGCGGAACGGGTGATACGTTAACAGGAATTATCCTCGCTTTTATTATGCAGCATGATTCTCTTCAAGAAGCAATCAGTAATGCGGTATATGTTCACGGAAAAGCAGCGGATGTGCTGCTCGATCAGGGGCATACAATGATAGATATGTTAGCAAGCGACGTTATTTCTGCACTTCCGGCAGTATTCGAACAGCTGAGTGAGAAGTAATTTCTTTTGGATTATTAAAATTTGTTGACAAAACCCTTCAAAAAGTTGTCAAAACTCTTTGTAAATGATAACGTTATTTTACGTAAGATTTTACATAGAAAGAAAGTGATGTTGTGTACTACTCAATGAGACCAAGAGGCATTCATTTAGCTGTGCCTACACTTTTCTTCCTTATCACAGTCGTGTTATTTGCGATGATGCAGTTTGGTTTTTATTTGGATTCCAGCATTCTTCGTAAAATTTGGGTCATCGTTATGGCTTTATTGCCCATTGCTGGACTAATCACGGCTATTAAAGGTAGAAGGGGAAGCGCAAAGCCGTGGTTAATTATAGGGAACGTGATTCTTATTTTAACCGTTACAATAATGAGCGTACAGGCTATTATTTACTAAACAAAAAAACGTGTTCGCCAAATAGGCGGACACGTTTTTATTAGGAAAGAGAAACGATTTGCTTGGTTACATAGGCAGCTTCTCCTGCGATTACCACACCATACGTATTCGCTTTTTTTGTAATTTCTACATGAACGAAGCCATCTTTATCTATTTCCTGTCCTTGCTCAATCACAAATTGCCAGCGCTCGTTATCTTGCTGGTCCACATATCTCGCATAATAGGCGCCCATTACGCCTGATGCTGTTCCAGTTACGGCGTCTTCTACCGTACCTGAAAATGGTGAAGAGAAATGTCTTCCGTGCATATGAGCTTCTGAGTGAATCGTTTCAAAACAAAAGGGATGAATAGATGCTTTTGGCATATCTGTTAAAATATGAGGAAAATCTTCTTGATTAGGCTTCATCTTTTTACAGGCATCTAAATTTTTTAAAGGTACAATAAGCGTCCAGTTCCCTGTGCTTCCATATACAATAGGAAGTCTTTGATCAAGGTCGTCAATATGAAGATTAAGAGCTTTTGCCAGTTTTTCTTTTGAACCTGAAAACGGATGAAACTGCGGAGAAGCTTGACTCATGGTGATAACAGGTCGTCCGTTTCTATTCTGTACAGTCATCGGCAAAATTCCAGCATTTGTTTCCACTGTAAATGTAGTTTTTGGAAGTTTGTTTTTACTATGTAAAGCATAAAGAGAAGCGACGGTCGCATGACCGCACAAATCTGCTTCTTGTCCGGGTGTAAAATATCGAATTCGTAAATCAGCCCGGGAAGACTTCATGATAAAAGCCGTTTCGTTAAACTGCGCTTGATAAGCAATTTTCTGCATTTCTTCAGCTGAAAAATCATCTCCGTTAAACACAATTCCCGCAGGATTTCCTTTATTAGGGCGCGTACTGAACGCATCGTATTGATAAACAATCGCTTCTTTCATAGAAATTACCTCCATTTTTATATCATTGTATGAAAGCTTTAACCAGTGCTATTAAATGATCGGCTATTAAAATAGTGAAATACCTGAACGTTAGAATAAAAAAACAGCAGTTTTTACCTGCTGCTTTTCACTTCGCAAAACTATTCTTGCATAGCGGCATTTATTCCTTCTTTTCTAATTTCCAGCATATGAGTAGCTTTTTTATCAATATCTTTAGCTGTATCGGAAGAAATGACGCCTACGCTGCTTAAGTCATAGGCAAGACTTGTAACAAGCAGCTGCTCTCTTTGTGCTAGTGTGCCGTATGTAAGTGCAGCGGTTTTAGCTTGAATGCCACTCATATTTAATTCATCAGTAGAAGAAGCTGCTTCTTTTTTTGCGGCTATTGCTTCTTGATAAAGAGAATCATATCCTCCAAACCCCACTTGGGCAATTAGAAAATTATAAATGTCATCGGCCGATTTTTTAGAAGGCTGGGAAAAAGTTCTTTGAAATTTATTGCGAGGTAAAAAGTTTAGTGCCGCCTGTCTTCCGTCTTCATAAATTTTTTCTTGTATTTCTTTCGTCGCTTTTTCGTCGCTTTTTTTCTGCGCTGCATCTAGCTGTTTGCGGTATTTTTGAATAATGACTCCGTCCTGCTGATTGTTTCCCTCTTTGAAAGTAGCCGCGGCTTGTGGAACATCTGACGTTGCTAGAGTCTCAGCAGCGTTCTCTGAAGAAGAAAAGAACGTATTTTTGACAAAAATAAGTGCAAAGATCAGCAAAATAAACCATAAAAACCTGAATTTCTTAAACAAAATGTTCACCTCTGTATAATATTTCTAAATTATGTAAAACAACATGGACCAGTATACAACAATTTTAGTGTTTTTTTACACATTTACCCAAAAATAAGAAAATAGTAAGAGGTGGTTTTATTCATCTAATAGATATATAGGTTCATTGTTATAGTTCTAAAGAAACTATTGATCTATTTGTACTGATTTACATAATCAAATATGTTTTTGCTAATAAGGCTTAAAGTGACAAGAATAAAAAGCGTTCGGACGTACGTCACGCCTTTTGATAGAGCGACATTTGATCCAACGAAAGAACCCACAATCATCGCAAACCCCATAATTAATCCGTAAGAAAATACAACAGAATCAAAATATAAAAATACAAGCAAAGCACCTAAATTACTGCCGAAATTTAAAAATTTTGCGCTGCCTGCTGACTGCAGGAAATCAAATCCCATAAATAAAAAAGCAAATAAAATAAATGAACCTGTGCCTGCTCCTAAAAATCCATCATAAAAGCCAATAATAAAAATAAGTGCGGTAAAGAAAATAAGTTTCTTAATAGACAGCGGCTTATACGTGGACGTGGTGCCCCAGTTTTTTTTGAAGATTGTATAAATAGCAACTAAAACAAGGAGAATCAAAATAACAGGTTTCAAAAAAGCAGAGGATAGAAAATGAACGGTGATTGAACCTCCTAAAGAGCCAATAAATACAAAAGGAAACCATTTACCTACGACGCGAAAATCGACTTTTCCGGATTTGACAAATCGAATGGTACTCGTTAATACGCCCATCGTTCCGGCTAATTTGTTTGTAGCTAAGGCAGCAGCGGGAGGCAGGCCTAAAAATAAAAGGGCAGGCGTTGAAATTAAACCGCCTCCGCCAACTACAGAGTCGATGAATGCAGCTAAAAAACCAAATAGTAAAAGCAAAAGAACAATCTGTAAACTTAATTCTTCCATAAAGCACCTTCCTCATGTCATAATATATAGTGACTACTTAAATAGTAACTATATAAAAAGCAGTTGTAAATATGTAAATGATGAAAATTTCAAATAACTTAAAAAACAGGGAGGTTTCCTTTTTGGAAAATATTATTCAGCAGCTGCAGTCGCTTGGATTTAATCAGTATGAATCAAAAGTATACGTGACGCTTGTCAAAAAAGGATCTTCCACTGCTTATAGCATTAGTAAACATTCAGGTGTGCCAAGAGCACGTGTATACGATATTTTACAAACACTAGAGGAAAAAGGCATGGTGTTAAAAGAAGAGAGCAATGATGGCACTCAGTACACGTCATTGCCCGTCGATGCTTTTTTACATTCGCTGCAGAAAAAATGGAACGAAACGTATGAAGACGTTAGCGCAACGCTTAAACGTCTTGAAACTGCAGAGTCTATAGAAGAAAGCAGGGTTATGACGATGAAAGGAGAAACAGCCATTCTTGCTTTTTGTGAGTCGCTATTGTTAAAAGCAAAAAATAAAATTGTCATCTCGCTTTGGCCCGATATTTATAATGAGTTGAAGCCTCTTTTATTACAGCTAAGGGAGAGAGTCACACTAAAAGGAATTGTGTTTGAACAAGATGAAGAGATGGAGGAATTTGACAGGCACCGTCATACGAGCTATACCGAAAACATTGGGAATCAAAACTGGTTTATTATATCTGTTGACAGCAGTGAAATGATTTATGGTCATAAAGAAATGGCGTACTATACAAATAACGCAGTCAACATTAATTTACTTGAAAATTATATTTGGCATGATATTCTCGTTAACAGACTTGTAGAAAAAAGTGATAGAGAAATGGACAGGTGGATCGAAAGGGAAAGAGAAAGTTTTTTCGCGTAGAAAAGAGACTTAGACATAACAAAATCACTTCCATCTAAAGATGAACAAATGGGGGAAAATGGTCTAGTATGAATGGCTTGTTACATCGAAGTTAATTTCCGTGCAAGACTTCGCTTTCCACGGGCGGCCGATGAGCCTCCTCGTCGCTTACGCACCTGTGGGGTCTTATCTATTCCGCTTTTACCGCAGGAGTCTTCGCCTTGCCCTCCAATTAACTGCTGGAAGCAGCCACCATGCATGAAAGCTACGTGCACCTTACCAACAGAAAAATCCGAACAAAGTTGATGCTCCATTAAGAGTCTCGAGTCCTCGTTCGGATCTTCCTTCAATTAAAATATTTTTGTTACAGCCTCTTTATATTAAAAAGTTTGGGCAAGTTTTTTTGCTTCTGCTATTCCTTTTTCTTTAATTTCTTGGGCTTTATCTGGCATTGCGTTATGCCCTTCCACAAAAATGCCGTCTAACGAAGGGACTCCGAAGAAATTCATCATAATCCCAATATAACGATGTCCCATTTCCATATCAGCTGCAGGGCCTTCAGAATAAATGCCTCCGCGTGCTTGAATATGAAGCGCTTTTTTATCCGTTAATAGCCCCACAGGACCCTCTGCCGTGTATTTAAATGACTTACCCGCTACGGCTACAGAGTCTAAATAGGCTTTCATAACGGGTGGAAACGAAAAGTTCCACATAGGCGTTACAAAAACATATTTGTCTGCTGCTACAAACTGTTCGCTCAATTCTGCAAGGCGATTGACCTTTTCCTGTTCATGAGAAGAAAGTTCCGAGCCAGACTGAAGTTTGCCCCATCCGCTAAATACATCCGCATCAATATGAGGGATATTTTCTTTATAAAGGTCAATATGTACAACTTCGTCACTTGAATTGTGCTCTTTGTAAGCATCGATAAATGCTTTTCCAGTTGCCATACTGAATGATTGAGACTCATCGTGAGGATGAGCTGTAATATAAAGTACTTTTGCCACGTCTTATCATCTCTTTCTTGTTTGAAATAATGTACTGTCTTATCGTTATCACTCCCATAAAAAACTATACGCGCTTTGTCAGGCAAGCTAAAAAAGAACGAAAGAAAGGGATGTCTATATAGAAAAAAATGGTATAATAAATGTTTGAATATTTACATAACAAGTATGTCTAACAGAAGTGAATAAGAGGTGTCGAGATGAAAGAAAAATGGATAATCGTTACGGGTGCAGGTTCTGGAATTGGCAAAGAAATTGTAAAAGAGTGTGTGTCGAAGGGCTATTCAGTTATTGCTTGTGATATTAACGATGGAGCTTTGAAACAGCTGGCTGAAGATACAAAGGGCCATATTGAAACACACATAGTAGATGTTAAAAAAGGAAAGGATGTAAAAGATCTTTTTTATCAAATAAAAGATAAAAATTTGTATGGGTTAGTTAATAATGCAGGCGTGTATTTAGGGAAAAATTTATTGGATTATGAAGAAAACGAAATAGATTTTGTGATGGATATTAATATTAAAGGATATGTTTATTTTTCCAAGTACTTTGGCGAATTGTTAATGAAAAAGGAAACAGAAAGAGCGATTATTAATATATCGTCCGTGTCAGGAATGGAAGGAAGCTCCGATGCTATATATGGAATGTCTAAAGCAGCAATACTAGGATTAACCAAGAGCTGTGCGATGAATTTTTCTCCTTATATCCGGGTGAATGCCGTAGCACCTACAATGGTAAATACCGATATGATGAAAAATATTCCAGAGTGGCGCAAAAATGAATACATCGCTCATCAGCTGATTCCAAGCTTTGTTACGCCTCAAGATGTGGCAGATACGGTTCTTTTTTTACTGAGCCCTCAAGCAAAACATTATACAGGAGCCACCTTCGACTTAAATAGCGGATGTTATTTACGATAAATTATCTTTTAAACGAGGCTGGATAAAAATATTTTAGTTAAAGGGAAATTCGAATGATCAATCGATATTATTGACTGATCATTCGGGTTTTTTACTGTTATTATGAACGTTGGTTTCACCGCTTCTAGCTGTTGATTGGAGGGCAAGGCGAAGACTCCTGCGGGAAAAGCGGAACAGGTGAGACCCCGCAGAAGCGGAAGCCACGAGAAGGCTTACCGGTCGCCCGCGGAAAGCGAAGTCTTGCACGGAAATCAACAGCGGTGTCAAGAGCAATCCATATGAGTTTATTAATCCAATTTGTTCGTCTTTAGATTGGGTTAATTCCGTTATGTCCCATCCTCCTTTTTGTTTTCTTAAGAATTCTTAAGAAATTTACTTAACGTTTCTTTAGATTTTTTTTCTATTCTAGAAAGAAAGAGTAGAAAGAAGGAATAGCAAATGAATTTAGCTTTTATGTATCAATATTTTCACCAGCCGCGAACGGTAGGAGCACTTTTGCCAAGTTCTACGCACTTAGCGGAAAAAATGGTAAAAGGGATTGATTTTGAACATGCAGACTGTATAGTAGAGTACGGGCCAGGAACCGGAGTTTTTACCCGTGAATTAATAAGAAGACGAAGTGCTTGTACAACTTTGCTTCTTATCGAATACAATCGGCATTTTTACGAAAAAGTAAAGGAACAAGTAAGAGATGAAAAAAATGTGTATGTGATACACGGATCCGCTGAACATGTTCAAAAGTACTTGATACAGTATGATATTCCAAAAGTGGATTACGTACTATCAGGTCTTCCTTTTGCTTCTTTAACGTCTGAAGTGTCGGACTGTATTTTGCAAAACACGCGCAGCGTATTAGCGAAGGAAGGGAAATTTATTACGTTTCAGTATACGAATTTAAAAAAACAGCTGATCCGCTCGTTTTTCCCTCAGATTAAAGTGGAAAAAGAGTGGAGAAATGTTCCTCCTGCATATATTTTTACATGCGAAAAAAATCAGATATAAGGAGTTTGTAAATGAAAGACAGAATTTTAATTATAGATGACGATGAGCAAATTCGTAATTTAATTGCTATTTACTTAGAAAATGAAGGATTTGAAGCGCTGAAAGTTTCTAATGCTGTATCTGGATTAGCGCTTTTAGAGGAACAAGAAGTAGATTTAATTATATTAGATATTATGATGCCGCAGATGAATGGAATCGATGCTGCTTTTAAAATACGTGAAGAAAAAAACATGCCCATTATTATGCTGTCGGCTAAGTCAGAAGATATGGACAAGATTTCTGGGTTAACAGCAGGCGCAGATGATTACTTAACAAAACCATTTAATCCTCTCGAGCTCATCGCACGAGTAAAATCACAAATTAGACGCTATAAAAAATACAATGAACGTGCTGAGCGCGATATTATTCAAATTGGCGATTTGGAAATTAACCGCAGCACCCGGCTTGTCTTTGTGCGCGGCCAAGAGATTCGTTTAACACCAAAAGAGTTTGATATTTTAGAGCTGCTGGTACGCCACAAAGGAACGGTGATGAGTATGGGGAAAATATATGAAGCCGTATGGCAAGAAGATGCGTTTAAATCGGATAATACCGTAATGGTTCATATTACAAAGATTCGCGAAAAAATTGAGGATAATCCGAAAAAGCCAATTTATATTAAAACCATATGGGGCGTAGGATACAGAATATGAGAAGAATAAGTGTAAAGCTTCTTTTTGCTATCATTATAAGTTTTTTGGCTACCAATTTAATTTTTATTTTAATTGCTAGGCTTGTTTTGAGCAGGTATATACAAGAAGAGAAAATGAATGTCCCTGCATATAATGTATTAGCGTTTGGACTTTTCTTTATCGCCGTTGTGGTCTTTGTTTTTGTTTTCTTAGCACTTATTCGTTCCCATATTCGTTATTTGAAAGAAATCTCTAAACAAGTTCAAAAAATCTCAAATGGAGATTTAGGCGCAACCATCCAGGTACGAGGAAAAGATGAACTGGCTGAATTAAGTCAAAACATTAACAAAATGTCTGCGCAACTTCGTACAAAATTTGATCGTGAACGAGAGCTGGAGCAAGCAAAAAATCAGCTAATATCCAGTGTATCTCACGATTTGCGTACGCCGTTAACATCCATCGTTGGGTACCTAGATTTAATCAAAAAAAGAGAAAGTATGGATGATGAAACATTAGATAGCTACTTATATATTGTTGATTCAAAAGCAAAATACTTAACGGATTTAATAGAAGAATTGTTCGACTATACAAAATTAACGAGTCCTGATCTTCAGCTTCAACGGAATGAGGTCGATATGAAACGTTTGCTTCAGCAGGTAATAGGAGAGTACGAGCCAATTTTAACAAGAGAAGGCATTGACGTTCAGACTCACTTTGCCTGTGAATGGAATGCATTTGTTGATGTAGAAAAAATGGTAAGAGTATTTCAAAACTTGCTCGAAAATGTCAAGAAATACAGCAAAAAGCCTTCCGTATTAGAGGTGAATCAGGAGATTGACGAGGGTTACATAGTTATTTCTTTTAGGAACAGCATTAACATCAGTGAAAAAATTGAGGTAGAAAAGTTGTTTGATCGATTTTATCGAGGTGATGAATCAAGAACGGACGCGAATGGTTCAGGTTTAGGACTGGCTATTGCAAAACAAATTATTCAGCTGCATCAAGGAGAGATACGAGCGGAACGTCAGCATAATAAGCTCACTTTTTTTATAAAGCTGCCGTTAACACAAGAAAGCCTTAAGAATCACTTGTAAAGATTCTTAAGGCTTTTTGCGACTATTTTGATGCCGTATTCAAATTCTGCAAGCGTCGCATAAGAAAAGGATATTCTGATATGCTGTGAAGTCTCATGGTCATACAATGCGCCTGGATTTAAAAGAACTCCTTCGTCAAGACAGTGCTTAAATAACTTCCGCATCGAAATAGGCTTATGCAGCGTAAGCCAAAAATAAAAACCACCGCTCGGAGCATTCCACACAGCGAGATTCTTCAAATACTTCTCTAGAATAGCCAGTGTTTGCTGAGATTTTTCTTTTAATTTATGGCGTACGCTGGCCACATGCTTGTCATAGAGTCCGGTTTTGAGAGCTTCAGCAGCGGCCCATTGAGATAAGGAACTGGCTCCGTAGTCAACTTGCATTTTAAGATCAGCTAATCGCTCAATTACATGTTCAGGCCCTACAATCCATCCAATTCGAAATCCTGGACTGAATGTTTTAGAGAACGTTCCTAAATAAAGAACCATTCCATTTTTATCTTGAGCTTTTAATGAAAGTGGAGGCGGTGAATGGAACCAAAGCTCTCCGTAAGCATCATCTTCAATAATGGGCAAATGCATTCTTTCACACTGGCGAAGCAGTGCTTGGCGCCTTTGTTCACTCATCGTTACATTGGTAGGGTTATGAAAGTTCGGTATTGTATATAAAGCTGTGCCTTTTTCTTTTACATGCTGGTCTTTTAATGAAGCTAAATGCATTCCTTCTTCGTCTAACGAAACGCCCGTTATTTTCATTTGTGCGGACTGAAATAACGGTAGAGAATAAAGATAAGAAGGCTTTTCAGCTAATATATTGGCACCTGGAGGCAGCAGGCCGATTGAAATTAACTGAAGGGCTTGAAGTGAACCGGATACAATTAAAATAGATGAAGGAGAAGTTTCAATGCCTCGTTTTTTTACATGCTTCACTAACTCTTGTCGGAGTTCATCATTTCCTCTCGGGTGCTCGTAGCCCAAGTGTACGCTTCTATGATTAATTCCGCTAAATAGTTCCGAAAGCTGGTAGGAAGGAAGCAGGTCAGGTGCTAACTCTCCAGTTCCTAAACGAATAATGCCCGGTTGAAATTCAGCTTCGTTAATATGGCGGATAGTCGGGGAATTTGGTTGGTATATTCCTGCTTCTACATATGAATTCCAGTTCATGTGAGAACCTGATGCTAGTAAGCTCCACGTATTGTTAATGACCTTGGTGCCACCGCCTTTGTTTCCGCTGAGCAGTCCTTCAGCAATTAAGTTTTCGGTTGCTGTCACCACCGTGCTTCTATTTACAGAAAAGCTAGCAGCTAAATGGCGCTGCGAAGGAATTTTAGTTCCAATAGGCCACTCTCCATTTATGATTTTCTCTTTCATATACTCTTGAATTTGTTTGTGCATTGGCTTTTTATCAGCCGGATCTGGAGTCCAGTTCATGTGAGACCACCTTTTTATAATTTGGTTGGTATTATAAATCAAAATTTGGATGGAGACAACAGGGGATGTCAATTGTAGGATAAAAGAGAAAGGAGAGAGCAACATGTTTACAGTGGTTATACATGCTTTGTTGTTAGCATTCGGTTTGATTTTACCTTTAGGGGTACAAAATGTGTTTGTTTTTAATCAAGGAGCCAATCAACGAACGATCAAACAGGCGCTTCCCGTAGTGGTAACGGCTTCTGTTTGTGATACGATTTTAATTCTAGTAGCAGTGCTGGGAGTTTCAGCAGCAGCCGCTGCTTTTTCATTTTTTCAAACGCTTATTTTTGGAATAGGTCTTCTTTTCTTAGCGTATATGGGCTTTGTGACGTGGAAGAGCGAACCTTCAAAAACGTCATTAAAGGAAGGAATGACGGTGAAAGCGCAAGTTTTATTTGCTGCTTCTGTATCTTTGCTAAATCCTCACGCGCTAATGGATATTATGGGCGTAATCGGAACAAATTCTCTACTGTACAGCGGAAGAGAAAAGTGGGTTTTTACGCTGGTTACGATATGCGTTTCGTGGATATGGTTTTTATCCTTAGCATTTGCAGGAAAAGCAGTAGGGAAAATGGATTCAAATGGAAAAATAATGATTTGGGTCAATAAGGCTTCTGCATGTATGATTTGGGGAGTAGCTCTTTACATGGCAAAAAGTATGTTTTTTCAGTAAAATAGGTGCTAAAAGGAAAGTTATGTAATACTTTTTTCTAGAAAGCGAGGGGTAAAGATGATTCAAGGAATTAATCACATGTGCTTTTCTGTGTCAAATTTAGAACAATCTATCATATTTTATCAGAAAGTGCTAGGAGCAGAACTTTTAGTGAAAGGAAAATCCACCGCTTACTTTAGTCTGAATGGATTGTGGCTGGCGTTAAATGAAGAAAAAAATATTCCTAGATCAGACATTCAGTATTCGTATACTCATTTAGCGTTTTCTATTTCTATTGAAAACTTTGACGAAGCAAGAGAACTGTTAAAACAGCATAATGTAACCATCTTACCGGGAAGAAACCGCGACGAAAGAGACAAACAATCTATTTATTTTACGGATCCGGACGGTCATAAATTTGAATTTCACACCGGTACGCTCCAAGACCGTTTAGCGTATTATCAAGAAGAAAAGCCTCATATGACATTTTATTCACCAAAAGAGTAGTATTAAAATAGTTATATAAGGTTACAGTTTTATTACATTCGCATTCCTCGCTCAGTTATCATTAAATAAACGATTCTGTTGTGATATAATGGAAAAAAAGTGAGGAGGAGGAAGAATGTATACCGCAAAACAGGTGAAGTTTGGTTCGCATATTGTGATAGGCGTACTTTTCGGCATCCTAGCTGCGATGTTAATCGGCACTTTTTATCAAAATGTACCAGGTGTATTACCATACGGGATGATTAGTGGACTTGCAGTAGGACTAGTAGCAGATACATATTATACAATTAAAACTAAAACAAAAATAAAGGTTATCTAATATAGTGTAGTACTATCTTCAGGAGAAATAAAAGATTCCTCTTGAAAATAGTACTATTTTTATGAAGAAAATGGTTAATTTCCATATTAGAAAAACAAGTCAACGCGCTAAAAAAATTGTAAATTTATTATTTTGAATCAGAACTAGGGGTTGAAATATCACATTAACTCTAAGTATAGAATTATATGTTAAAGTAAATAACCGTTTTCTAAACGGTGAAACGGTTTTTACTTTTCCTAATTAGTTTTTAGCCTGCGCAAGGTGAAAGGTGTAACGATTAAACAATTTTCAATAACTTTGAGAAAAAAAGACCTGTTTAAATCTCCGGAACTGGTAGAAAAAAGTGTTGCTCTTAATGGTTTATTTGTTAAAAACTTGATATTTTTGCTAAAATCGTTCTTTTGGATTACGTAATATATGCTATCATGGTTGGGTGAAAAAACTACATACCAAAAAAAGGAGAAAGAAATGAAGAATTTAAGAAAAATTGGCCTAGGACTTGTAGCATCGTTGTTATCTATTAGTCTAGTAGCTTGTGGGTCAACAAAAGAAGAACAAAAACAAGCATCTGCTAAGCAAGAGCAGAAACAAATGGGGAAAGAGCAGAAAAAACTTGAACAAAAAATCTCTAAATTAGAGAGCGAGTATGAAGACTATACAAAAGAAAAAGGATATATGGAATCTGATGATTATCTTGTTTTTGAAGCAGACTTTAACATACTTGCAAAGTCAATTGAAAGCAAGAATATTCTTCAAGGCGATGATGGTGAAATAGACAAACACTTAAAAGACTTAAAAACTGAGATAGACAATTTAAGTAATGATCAAGCAATAAAAGCTCAAAAACGTTACGGTTCGGCAGTAGATGTGTACGAGGCTGCAATAGGTACTCATATACATATTGTATTAACGAAAGCCGATATTACTCAGCACTTTAATGCAGTGAACACGATTGAGTTAGACAAAGATTTTAATGCAGATAGCTACGATTATGAAAAAATTGATGCAGACGCAACTGAGGCTATTAAGTCTATTAAGTCTATACAAGGAATGCCTATGAAAAGAATAAAGCTTATTCAGGAAGAGTTGGAGAAATATAAAGATAGCTTTAGTACTGAAGAATATAATCAATTGAATTCCGCAGTCACTAGCGTAACTTCGTCATTAAATAAGCAAGTTGAAATGCTAGAAGTTCTACAAAAAGAAAGTGGTAAGGATAAATCAACTTTAGAAGAAAACACAAAAGCTGCTGAAACACAATTTTTAGATGCTAAAGAAAAAGTGTCTACATTTGAATCTAAATATGATATCCAAATGTAAGATATATGCTTTAAATACAATTGTTTATTAAAATAAAAAGCCGTTTCTTAACCAAAGAAACGGCTTTTTGTTATTTCTCTCTGTTAATCTTTGGTGTACGCAAGAAGAAAGAGAGTAAAAGTGCAACCAGACCTAATAATGTAGCAAATAAGAATGCATTGTTAATGCCATCTATAGTCGAAGTTTTTATTGCTTTAGCATATAGCGACATAATACGGCTAGTACCTAACTGACTAAGTTGCCTACTAAAGAAATCATTGTTAGTTGTTAGTGTATTAGTGTAGTTTGAAAGATGTTCAGTAGTTTGTTGCGTCATAATTGTAACGAGTATAGCCGTACCAATTGAACCTGCAACTTGACGAATTGTATTACTTAAAGCTGTACCGTGAGAAATTAAGTGTTGAGGTAATTGGTTCATACCTGCAGTCATAATCGGCATCATAATTAAAGACATACCGAACGAACGTAAGGTGTAAATGCCTAAAATGTGGCTATATGGAGTTTCACCAGTATGTTTAGTGAATTCATATGTAGCATAAGAAGTAATTACAAGACCAACTATTGCTAATACGCGAATGCTGTATTTATCAAACAGTTTACCGGGGATAGGTCCCATTAAGCTCATAATTAATGCACCTGACCTGGCAATAATAGTAGAGCTGTTTGAAGCGGCGTAAAGCCTCGAGTGCTTTGTAGATAGATTGGCAGCAGTTTTGAAATTATTTAGGGTAAAACATAAAAAATTATAATCAGATTTGTTAAAAATCAACCTAAAAATTATTAATGTAATTTTCTGAAACCTTTCTTTGTGCTAAAACGTATAGTAAGTATAGGGAATTTTAATTTAAATTCCTTTTTGCGGAAAAACATTTAATATACAGTCGGAGGATATATGCTGTATTACGCGACGCTAGGTGAACTAAAGAAGAAAAAGGGACCTGAAGAGATTTAACTTATGAAATTAATCCTTTTACTGGGTTAGTAAAAGGAGTGGTTAGTAAAACTAATCAAAATCCTAAGAAGTAATCAAATGTAATATCGAAATTAAAAAAGGGGGTAGTAAAATGACAATGTGGCTGTGGGCAGGAGGATGTATAGTTTTTTTGTTAGCAATGGGTTACATTGCAGATCGTGTAGCCATAAGGAGAGACATTGAATTTAGTCCGGAGGATGGAATTAAAAATGCTACAGATGCAGAACAAATATATGTGGAGAGCTATTTAAATGAAACAAAAAATACGAATAATAATATACCGCTTTAATAGAAACCATAAATAAAAGGCTTATCCGCCACTACTTGCATTAGGGATAAGCCTTTTTGTTTTATACTTAGTTCCAAACTTCGTCTAAAGTATCTCTAAATAATTTATCTAATTCATATGTTGGGTCATCTAATTCTACGGATAAAGTTCTGACGTATTTGTCTAAACGGTCAATTTCTAAGTTTAAAAATTCATTAATAACATTGATGCGTGGTTCTAAATCTAACTCATCACCACTAATTTTACGCTTTAACAGCTTACTAACCTCTTCTTTTAATTCTCCTTCTGGTAACAGTTTCTCTAAGAGAATAGGGAATTCTAGTGGAGGAAATTCATTATATTGCTCAATCCACTTAGCAGCTAACACGGGTCTTAAAACATAAAAATATTTTTTGATTTTTACTTCGTCACCTTGTAAATACTCTCGAAAGTTATTTCTAGCCATATTTAAATAGTGGTATATACAAGAAGTAGGAGTAAAGATGTTAGAATGTAGTTCTTTCATTTTATCAAATGTTGAATACGCCTTGTAATATACAATGTTTGACTGCATCCATTCTAGTAAAGGTGGGTTTGATTTTCTAAAAAGTTTTAATGTCTTGGTTAAGTCCCAGCCGCTAACATCTAATAGGTCATTAATAGGTAGCTCTATTACATCTCGCTTTTTACCTACACCGATTGGGTCAATGCTTAAATATTTATTTCTCTTATGAATATAAATAAATCTAACATCATAATCGCTATCTTTAGATGGAAAGTCCCACGCTCTACTTCCAGATTCACAAGCGTATAATACTTTTACGTCGTAATCTTCTTCAATTTTCTTTAAAGCTGCAACAATTGTTTCTCTCATAACCCAACCTCATTTTCTTTTGATGCTTTCTATATATAAAAGCTACAAATTATATCACTCAAAAAGCACTACATCCAATCCGTTTCTGCGGTAACAGGTTAGAAGCGTATACAGTTCTGCACGGTGATGGTATAAATGAGACTGAATTTCAAGCAGCCACTCAAAACGTGTATACGTGCATCCCCAATAGGATGTCTGCAGTATAAATAGCTGTTGTTCGTCAAAAGAAGAGTAAACTGCTTTTAGCTGATTGAAGCCCTCTACTAAAGCTGCTTTGAGTTCAAGCTTTGTATAAGCTGGATGCTGCAGATAAAAGTCATTCATTTTATCTGCAGAGTAGCCTAAGGAAATATAATAGTCTGCACTGCAAATGAGACATAAATGCTGCAACAGCTCTTGAATAGATCGCTTGTGAGGGAGGGGACGATAAGCAAGCTCTTCTTCTGTAACGTCATTAATAATGGCGGTTAGGGAATGGATGTTAACGTTTATTTGATTAAACACCATCTCACAGTACGAATTCATATATTCACATCCTTTTTATTCAACTAAATACCGCATTTTTTGATCGAGCCAGTACTCTGATTTTTCATTGTTATCGAGCTTGATATAGCAATCGACAATTTCATCATAAATGAATTCCTTTTCTTCTACTAAATCAATAAATTTAATGAGTAAAAATACGGCTTTTGAAACTTTTCCATTCTCACAAAGCCATTCTTTCATCCAGATTAATAAGTCAAGAAGAATAATCTCTATTTTTACTCGGATATCAAGGAACCAATCGTCATAAATCGTTGTTAAATAATGAGGAACTAATTGGTGCAGTCTCTGTTCAGCTTCCTTGAATTTCAACGCCGGATCAGACTGTTCGGTAATCCACTGAAGGTCAGTTAGTAAGTCTAATCCATCGCTTGACACATCGGCGTTTAAAGAAATGAGCTGCCTGTTAACAAGTAAAACCGGCTCTGCGCTTTCTGCGTTCAATAGCTTTTTTAAATGAGACAAATAGACGCGCAAATTCTTTTTGGCGTTGCTTAAAGGTACGTCAGGCCACAGCGCTTCGCATAGCTGTTCTCTGCTAATAGAATGATGAAAAATAAGATATAGTAAAATCTCTTGAGCAAAGCGTTTGTTCCAGCCTTCTGTAATAAGCTGGCCATTTACATAGACGGAAAAAGAGTACAAAAAATCTACTTTAAGAGAGGGTGTATGTGCATGAAAATCTTTTTGTATATCTATAGCTGTGTCACTTTCCCAGTTCTTAAGTATTTTCATAGGATCATTTTTTAAAGAAGGCAGTTGTTGTGTATTACTTTTAATAAAATCTATAACAATTTCTTTGAGTAAAGCTGTTTTTTCTTTTACTAGAAATGAAGAATGAGCGTTAGGTATGGTCATATGACTGTAATTTTTTAAAAACATCGTTTTTGAAATCAGATACTGTGATGAAAACAGCAAATCATTTTGGCCAGATAAAGTGAGTACAGGAAGTGAAATACTAGTCAACTCTTGAAATAGATTGTCTGTAATAGATAGTTTAAGAAAGCGGAAATATACCCTGGGATCCATTTTTTTTAGTTTTTCAATTATCTGTTGTATGTTTGTAGGTTCCAAACTCTCTAGTTTGCCTAATTCGAAAATTTTATCTACCGGTATTTGGTTTTTACTTTCTTCGTTGTAACATCTCTTAATCTTTTGAAGGGTGCTATCGGAATAAAAAGGAAGAGACAATAGTATCAGTCCCTCAATAAGAAATTCATAGCGAGCAGCAAATTTAACAGCGATTTGTCCTCCAAATCCCACGCCAACTAAGTAACATTTCTTTATATGCAACGTATGTAATAGGTGGAAAAGATCTTCAATATGAGTCTCAAACGATATTTCCCCTGTAGCGGAGGCGCTGTTTCCTGTCTCTCTCAAATCGTATTGAATAACACGATAATGTTGGGTTAATTCTCCAGTAATAGAATCAAAAAGCGTATGATCAGTGATAACAGAATGAATCATCACAATGGTGTCTGTCTGGTCAGTGAACGCGGGCGAATGAACTTCATAGTAAATTTTTTCTGTCGCCGTATGCAGAAAAGGCATAAAAACAATCCTCCTAGTGTCTAACTGTAGCGTTTGTGTAACGGTAAAATTATTATGATAAGAATAGACAAAAATTTCAAAAAAAATAGGTGCTTTTTAGTAATTAAAAAATGTCTAATGTTCTAGTAATATCCATTATACTGTAAAACCATAGTGATAAATAAGGGAGAATGCCCAAAAACACTAAAAAGAAAACGTTATCAATTTCGAAAAAAGAAGAAAGGAGGAGAATTATGAATTTTAAAGACGAAAATACGTTAGACTTAGAATGGGTTATGCTCATAATGGAAGCAAAACAAACAGGTATAAGCATCGAGGAAGTTAGACAATTTTTACAAAGCATTAGTTCAAATGCTTAGCCGATACAATGATAAGGGAATAAAGCGTTCCCAAGTATAGATAACCTTTATAACTAGTCTCAAGCTATCTTCACTAGATGCATAATCACCCTTTTTTAGATGTATAATCACCCCTTTATGGTAAGAACGTTTATTTATAATGCACGGTAAAGTGAAATTATGGTATTATTATCGATAAGTAAGCATTAGTAAGGGTGATTAAAATGACAATTGGCCAACGTATTCGAGATCTCAGAACGAAACAGGGAATATCGCTAACAGAACTTGCAAACCGAGCGGGTGTTGCTAAATCGTACATATCTTCAGTAGAAAGAGGAATTCAGCTCAACCCATCTATTCAATTTCTAAACAAAATTTCTACCTCATTGAACGTGAGTATTGATAGATTAATTCATGAGCCTATGGATAAATCTGAATCGTTGGATATTGATGATGAGTGGCTTGAGTTAGCAAAAGAAGCAGCGGAGTCAGGAATAAGCAAAGAGCAGTTTAAACAATTTCTTGAATTTCAAAAATGGCAGCGGGCAAAGCAAGATTAACTTCGCGGAATATACATAAAAGAGAACTTACATAGAACAACTGCTAAAAAAAGAGATTCCATTTATCTATGGAATCTCTTTTTTTTAGGCTTAAGAAGAAATAAAATGGGACGAGAATTCTTTTTCTCGCTGAAACTGAATATGTTCAAGAGTTATTAATTTAGGCTTTCTTTTCTGTTCAAACTGTCTCAATGTTTCTGAAATCTCTTTGTTTTGATAAAAAACTTGATGCAGTAAGTCAGACAGTAAGTCAGCATCTTTTAATGACTCGTTTAATCCAAAAGCGCCAGTTGGAGTCATCGTATGAGCAGCATC
Source organism: Priestia sp. YIM B13552 (assembly GCF_042787775.1). Classification (NCBI taxonomy): domain Bacteria; kingdom Bacillati; phylum Bacillota; class Bacilli; order Caryophanales; family Bacillaceae; genus Priestia; species Priestia sp. YIM B13552. The sequence goes on along the minus strand of NZ_JBHZOU010000003.1, from coordinate 619,014 downwards.
CCCTAATAATAACAGGTGATGCTTTGACCATACTTCGCTTATGCTGCTTTGCACAGAAAGAAGCGTAAAGTCTGACCACGACGTAATAAACCTTTCTATTGAAAGGTTTAAGCTAGGGAAAGCGTCTATTAAACGCTGAATAAACGGTCTAAATGATTGTTTCCGAAGAGCAGGATAGCTGCCTTTTTCAATATTCCATCCGATTTGAACAAAGCCTTTTGCTTGAGAAAAAAGCGCCACCTGCTGCTGTTCTACAAGTGCAAATTTAATAGAAGGCTCCCAATTGGCTGGTGCAGGAATTTTTGCCCAAAGCAAGTCGTATCCATGATTATGAATATTGTTTTTTATGTGCGCAAGTTTGCGAACAGTTGAATATCGGCCATCTGCTCCAATAATGATTTTACTTTCAACTATTATTTCACCCCGGCCTTTTTGCTGAGCTTTTATTCCAGTATATTGTCCTTTTTCATTCTGCATTAGCTCCGTTACTTTTGTGCCCAGCATAAGTTTGTAGGAGGGATGGATGCTTGCTTGGTTATTTATAGACTGAAGGAGATGCTGCTGTGGAACATGAATTCCTGCATGTCCAAGTTCAGATTCTATGGTTTTGAATACATGTCCATCCTTCCAGTATTCGACCCTAGACATTCGAAGGAGGCCTAAGCTTTCCATTTCTTCAAATATATGATGTTTCTTAAGAATCATTTCTCCATCTTCATTTAAATGTTCGCCTCGAAATTCTTTTCCAAGCTCATCAGATCTCTCTATCAGTATAGTTGATATATTTTGTTTAGCCAGTAGATAGGCCAGTAGAGCACCGCCTGGTCCGGCTCCTATTATACACACATCTGTTTGATAGTTCATTTTCTTCACCTTGTTTGTTATATGCAATTAAGTTACTTTTAGTAAGTATATTAACTTTTATAAATGTGAATGTCAACTTTTTTATAGCTTTTCTTCTATGGAATTCGCTCTTTGGACAAAACACAAATAAGGTTTTGCATAATCAAAGTCAAAGATTAAGTTTTATGATAAACTAAAATACACAAATTATTTTGAATAATTTGTATAAAAAGGTGAAACATCAAAATTGTTGAGAAAAAGCACGGTTGGAAAGCTGCAGGATTTTTAGCAAGAAGAGTAGAGATCGTCTCTGAAAATTCTAGCAAACTCCAATTTCGACTGGAGGATGATTATGACAAAAGTAGAACATTATATTCAAACATTGGGTAACAGTGCAGATTTGCTAACGAAAAAGCAGACAAGCATTTACTTCGAAAAACTTTCAAACACCTTTCCTTTTTTAACAATCATGCAAATTAATTGGCGAAAAGTATTAATTAAAAAGTCCACCCGGCATATTGAAGAAATCAAAAAATGGCTTCAAGAGATGAATATAAAAGAACATCAGGTTGTTTTATTTTGGAAACGAGCAACTAAAGCTGTAAGCGTCGATTTAGCTCAGGCTTTACTGTTTTTTCAACAAACAGCTGATCTTACAGAAGAAGCATTTATTTACTGTCCGTCTGTTGACTATGTCATTGAGTATTTTAAAGACGGTAAAATGATGATTGGTTTAGCAGCACGTTAATTAAAAGGAAAAAAAGCTGAGGGAGGAGGGGAATTAGAACTTCTTCACTCAGCTTTTTATGCATATAAAATCTAAAAAATACGAAACATAACGTTATTTACAACATAAATTACCTTCTCTTTATAATTAGTGGGAAAAGTATTGACATTTTCCATAAAACAAATATAATTAACATTAATCATATTGTTAATTGTAAAAAGAGCGATCAGGAGAAATGATGAATGTCGAACAAAAAAGCAATGACGAATCAAACGAAAAAAGAATATCCTAAACCCTATGGCTATACGTCAGATATTGCTGTATTTACGATTGTGACGGAAGAAAAAGAACCATACAAACCACCTAAAATGAGTTTGAAATTAATGCTTATCCAACGAGCAATGGTGAACGCAGAGGGAGAAAAGAACAGCGAAGCAGGAAAGTGGGCGCTTCCCGGCGGATTTGTCCATCCTGATGAATCAGCTTTTGAAGCGGCTAAAAGAGAGCTCGAAGAAGAAACGGGCGTAAAGGACATTCATTTAAAACACTATGGTGTCTATGACGAGCCTGGCAGGGACGATAGAGGATGGGTCATTACAAACGCACATTATGCAATCGTTCCAGAAGATAGTCTAATAAAGCGAAAAGCGAATGATGATGCTGCTCGAGTTGAATTATTTAAAATAGATGAAATCTTTTCATTGCCTTTAGCTTTTGATCATGAAATCATCATTCGAGATGCAATCAAGGAAATTAAGAAAGATTTATTGCAAACGACCATTGCCCAGAAATTTCTGCCTTCTCAGTTTACATATTCTGAGCTGCAGGCTGTGCTGCTTACCGTAACGGATGATGCAGCGATTAAAAGTGATCAGGCCTTTGCACGAAAAATAAGAATGCTGCCATTTATTGAAGAAGTAGACGGAAAAACAACGACGAGAACGTCTAAAAAACCAACAAAGCTCTATCAGTTTGTTGAAATGAATGTGATGAAGCCAATCTATACAGCACGCTATTAAAAGAAAAACTTTCAATCCAAATAATTAACAATATGTTAACTGTTAATTTTCACTTATGAGGGGGAAACATAATGAAAAAAGCACTGATTAACATCGATTATACAAATGATTTTGTAGCTGAAAACGGAGCTTTGACATGCGGAGAACCAGGGAGACACATTGAAACATTCATATGCGATATTACGCGTCAATTTATTGAGCAAAATGAGTATGTGGTGTTCGCCATTGATTTTCATAAAGAAAATGATTCCTTGCATCCAGAATCAGCGCTGTTTCCGCCTCATAATGTTGAAGGCTCTGCAGGAAGAGAGCTATACGGAAAGTTAAATGATTTATATAATGTGTATCAATCACAGGTAAATGTAGAATGGATGAATAAAACAAGATACAGCGCATTTGCTGGAACGGATCTGGAGATTAAACTTCGAGAAAGACAAATTACCGATGTCTACTTAGCAGGTGTATGTACCGATATTTGTGTACTTCATACAGCAGTAGATGCCTATAATAAAGGATTTGCTATTTATATTTATGAAAAAGCCGTAGCAAGCTTTAATCAAAAAGGTCATGAGTGGGCGCTTGAACATTTTAAATCTTGCCTCGGAGCAGAAATTATTTAAGACATAATAGTGGAGGAAATCAATGAATATGTTTACAGATGACAGCGTAATGCTACACACCGATTTATATCAAATTAACATGGGAGAAACTTACTGGGAAGATAATATTCATCAAAAGAAGGCTGTTTTTGAAGTTTTCTTCCGCAAACTTCCTTTTGGGAATGGCTATGCTGTTTTTGCTGGATTAGAAAGAATTATTGAATATATTAAAGCATTTAAATTTAGCGAATCAGATTTAACCTACTTGCATGAAGAATTAGGTTTTAAAGAAGATTATTTAGCTTACTTAAAAGACCTTACGTTTACTGGAACGATTCGATGTATGCGTGAAGGTGAGCTTGTGTTCCATAATGAACCAATTTTACGTGTAGAAGCACCATTAATTGAAGCTCAGCTCGTAGAAACAGCTATTTTGAATATTGTGAATTACCAAACGCTGATTGCGACAAAAGCAGCTCGAATCAAACATGTAGTAGGAGATCAAGTGGCAATGGAATTTGGAACACGCCGCGCTCAAGAAATGGACGCTGCTATTTGGGGAACAAGAGCAGCCTATATTGGCGGATTTGGTGCTACTTCTAACGTGCGAGCAGGAAAGAAATTTGGAATTCCAGTTGCAGGAACGCATGCTCATGCGATGGTGCAAGCTTATAAAGACGAATATATTGCATTTCATAAATATGCTCGTCGCCATAAAAACTGCGTGTTTCTAGTTGATACGTACGATACGTTAAAATCAGGAGTTCCCAACGCCATTAGAGTAGCAAAAGAATTAGGCGATAAAATTAATTTTACAGCGATTCGCTTAGACAGCGGCGATTTAACATATTTGTCTAAAAAAGCTCGTCAAATGTTAGATGAAGCAGGGTTTACAGAAACAAAAATTGTTGCTTCCAACGATTTAGATGAAGATACGATTATGCATTTAAAGTCGCAGGGAGCACAAATAGACATGTGGGGAATTGGCACTAAGCTTATTACTGCCTATGATCAGCCGGCGCTTGGCGCAGTGTATAAACTCGTTTCTATTGAAGGAGAAAAGGGCGAGATGATGGATACGATTAAAATTAGCGCAAATCCTGAAAAAGTGAGTACACCAGGATTAAAGCGCGTATATCGTATTATTAACAATTTGAATGGAAAATCTGAAGGGGATTATATCACGATGGAAGACGAAGATCCTCAAAGCGAAGAACGTTTAAAAATGTTTCATCCTGTTCATACGTTTATCAGTAAATTCGTCACAAATTTTGAGGCAAAAGAACTCCACCATGATATCTTTGTAAACGGAGAGCTTGTGTATGAAACAGAAGAGCTTCAGGAAATTCAGCAGTACGTAAAAGATAATTTAGAGCTGCTTTGGGATGAATATAAGCGCACGCGCAATCCTGAAGAATATCCAGTAGATTTAAGCGAAAAATGTTGGGAAAATAAAACGCGTCAAATTGCGTACGTGAAACAAAAAGTAGCGGAAGCCCTAAATAAAAAATAGTAGGGAGCTGGAGACATGTCAGATACGCTTGCTTATTTTCAACAGCTAAACCCTGATAAAAAAATAGATAAGCTTTTAGAAAAAGGAGCGAAAATTGGGATTTATGGTTCTTCTTTTGATCCGGTTACCAATGTTCATCTTTGGACGGCATCAACGGTTGCGCATCGAAAGAAGTTAGATGCTATTATCTTTTTGCCTTCATCGCACAAACGAACGGATAAAAAGCTCCAGACGTTGGATGAGCACCGTGTAAATATGGTTAGCTTAGCGATTAAAGATAACCCAAAATTTTTGCTCGATACGTATGAGCTAGACGTATTGCCCGGCTATCATTACACATACTACACTATGGAGCACTTTAAAAAATTGCTTCCACACGCTGAGTTATTTTTTATTATGGGAGCGGACTTACTGCAAGATATTGGCGAAGGCAAGTGGAAGAAAGCAGATGAACTTATTAGTAAAAACCAGTTTATCGTCATGGCAAGAGAGGGAATAGACATGTTGAAAGCTATTAGCCGTTCTCCTTTGCTTCGAAATTATGACGACGGCCGGTTTCAGCTTCTTGATAAAGGGCTGGCGATGGAAATCAGCTCTACTTATATCCGTCAAGAATTTGCCCGGGGTGGAGAACCACGATATTTAATGCCTGATCTCTGTTATTTTTATAGTAAAAAACATGGATTGTATCAGTAAGAAATCTACATATAATGGAAGGAGAGCATGTATCATGTCAGACATGCAAGAAAAAATAAGAAAAGAGCTACATGTGAAATCTGAAATTGATCCAGCACAGGAAATTCGTGCCCGCGTTGATTTTCTCAAAACCTACTTAAAGTCAGCAAATGCAAAAGGCTTTGTATTAGGTATAAGCGGAGGCCAGGACTCTAGCTTAGCTGGACGATTAGCGCAGATTGCTGTAGACGAGTTGCGAAAAGAAGAATATGAAGCAAAATTTGTAGCCGTTCGCTTGCCTCATGGCACGCAGCATGATGAAGCGGATGCGAAGGCGTCACTAGAATTTATTAAACCTAATGAAACATATACGTTTAATATTAAAAACACGGTAGAAGCATTTGAAAGTTCGTTTACAGGTGCGACAGATATAGCGCTGTCTGATTTTCATAAAGGAAATGTCAAAGCACGTACGCGTATGATTGTACAGTATGCAGTCGGAGGAGAAAACGGCCTTTTAGTTATCGGAACCGATCATGCAGCAGAAGCAGTAACAGGCTTTTTTACGAAATATGGAGATGGCGGAGCAGACGTGCTCCCTCTAACGGGACTAACAAAACGTCAAGGAAAAGCATTGCTAAAAGAATTAGGTGCAGATAAACGATTGTATGAAAAAGTGCCAACAGCTGACTTGTTAGATAATAGTCCTGGTCAATCTGATGAAACGGAACTAGGAATTTCTTATGATGAACTAGACGATTATCTGGAAGGAAAAGAAGTATCACAAGAAGCCGCTGAAAAAATTGAACAGCGCTATCGTATCACTGAACATAAGCGTCAGTTACCGGCTAGTATGTTTGATGAATGGTGGAAATGAGAGAAATGCCCATATTAGGTATATCTAATATGGGCATTATTTTGACTGATTTCTTTCATAAAACAAAAAAGAGGCGGAAAAAGTGCAATTTAACAAATTGTTTTCTCATACACACTTTGTTATTCTTACGCACTTTGGTATAATGAAGTGCTTTTAATATTATTGAGGAGGAACATTTTTTATGGCAGTTGAAGTAGGTAGCAAGGTACAAGGTAAAGTAACAGGTATTACTAATTTTGGAGCATTTGTAGAATTACCTGGAGGTCAAACTGGGCTTGTACATATTAGTGAGGTAGCTGACAGCTATGTAAAAGACATTAATGACCATCTTAAAGTTGGTCAAGAAATTGAAGTGAAAGTCGTTAATGAGAAAGACGGAAAAATTGGATTATCGATTAAAAAAGCAATAGATAAACCTGAAAGACCCTCATCTTCTTATTCACAACGCCCGCCACGTCAGGCAAGAAATAATGATAATCGTTCTAAAAGCAACTTCCAACCAAAGGAAAACTTCGAACAAAAAATGGCGCGTTTCTTAAAAGATAGTGAAGATAATTTATCTACACTAAAACGCAGCACTGAATCAAAACGAGGTGGCAGAGGCGGAAGACGCGGATAAATCCCTTCCACTTTAACTACTTTATTATATAGCTGAAGCAAGCCAATAAAAATTGGCTTGCTTCTTTTTTGTAATAGCTTAAGTACATGCGCTAGAAGAGTAAAGAGAAGGTTAGGTACTACTTGGTTGTAAAGTAGATGCCAATAGTGACAAGTGATGAGAGAAGATCAAGGATGAGTAGGATGAAATTTAAATCTATCATAATCATGCCTCCCTTTGTGCGAGCGTTGACGTTAGTATCTGCAAGATCTCATTTTATTATTCGTAATTTTTTAAAATTTCATTTAATTAAGTGCGATATTTTATATTAAATTAAACTATGTTCTAAATAATAAGTAATAAAATAAAAAGCGCTTATAAGAACAATTTTCTTAAAATAATAAAAAAACCTTATAAGTAAACAAAGGAAAAGTAGGAATGAGTCCCTGATAAAAATAGCTACATTAACAGAAATTCGTCAGTATTCTTGTATATTCATCTAATCTCTTCATAATTTTAGGAATAAAAAAGTTACGGAAAGAAGATAAACAGACAAAATTCTTCATTTTTTGAGCATTAGTGCTTAATTTGCACGAGTATATAAAATGATTCCATAGACTCAAGGATTTTATAGTAATATATAGAACTTCCATACTATTCTAGTTTTTAGCTCACTAGCTAAGCAAAAGATGCGTATGTTCTGGGGATGAAGGCATACATAGTAGCACGAAGTATAGAGAGAAATGGAGAGGGAAAACACAATGAAAAAAGTATCAATTCGGTCTGTATTAAGTACAGTAGCATTTTCGGTTGCTTTATCTTCTTTTGCAATGGGCGCATCCGCCAACGGAAATTCAAAACCAGCGCTTGAACCGTCTTTAGTTAAAATTCAAGGAGACTATAACTTAAAGTCGGCTAAAAAAGTAAAAGTTATTGTGGAGTTAAATGAAGAGTCTGTAGCGGAAGCAAAGAAAAAAGGAGTAGCGCAAAGTAAAGGAAAGATTAAAAAAGCGCGTGACGAAGTGAAAAAAGAGCTTTCAAAAGCTTCTAAAACTTCAAAAGTAAAGCGTGAATATGACCAAGTATTTTCTGGGTTTTCAGCGGAACTTCCGGCTAATGACCTTGAAAAAGTAGCAAGTTTACCGGGAGTAAAAGCTATTTATCCAAGCGTTGAATATCATACAACGGAAGTGAAATCGAAAGAAGTGAGCGCCGAAGAATACAGTTCTGAAATGGATAAAAGCATTTACTATGTAGGAGCAGATCAAGCGTGGAAATCAGGATATACAGGTAAAAATATGACTGTAGCCGTTATTGATACAGGCGTCGATTACGACCACCCGGATTTAAAGTCAGCGTTTGAGAAATATAAAGGGTGGGATTTTGTAGATGATGACAAAGACCCTCAAGAAACGCCGGCTGGAGATCCAAAAGGAGAAGCAACAACGCACGGAACGCACGTAGCGGGAACAATTGCAGCGGACGGGAAAATTAAAGGAGTAGCTCCTGATGCTCATTTACTTGCTTATCGTGTACTAGGGCCAGGAGGAACAGGTACAACGGAAGACGTGATCGCCGGTATTGAACGTGCGGTAGAAGACGGAGCGGATGTAATGAACCTGTCGCTTGGAGATACGATTAATAATCCAGACTTGGCAACGAGTATTGCATTAGATTGGGCAATGGAAGAAGGAGTAGTTGCTGTTACGTCAAATGGAAACAGTGGACCAGCTAACTGGACAGTAGGGTCTCCGGGAACGTCTCGTGAAGCTATTTCAGTTGGTGCAACTCAGCTTCCTTACAATTTGTATAAAACGACATTAACTGTAGATAACGCAAGCTATGCTTCAGCTGAAGTAATGGGTTTTCCAAATGACAAGGCGCTACTAGATGCAAGCGGTAAAAAGTATGAATTTGTACCTGTCGGACTCGGAAAACCAGAAGACTTTGAAGGAAAAGATGTAAAAGGAAAAGTAGCGGTTATTTCTCGCGGTGACATTGCGTTTGTAGATAAAGTTGATAATGCGAAAAAAGCCGGCGCTGTTGCCACGGTGATTTACAACAATGTAGAAGGGACAATCCCTGATATTCCAGGCACATCTTTGCCAAGTATTCGCTTATCAAAAGCTGATGGACAAGCCTTGGTTGCTTCTTTGGCAAAGGGATCGGTTACGGGATCTTTTAGTGCAACGTTTAATCAGACAGTCGATGAAACAATGGCTGACTTTTCATCGCGCGGACCGGTTGTTGATACATGGATGATTAAGCCGGACATTTCGGCACCGGGAGTCGATATCATCAGCACAGTGCCAACCAATGATCCAAGCAACCCTCATGGATATGGATCCAAACAAGGAACAAGTATGGCAGCACCCCACGTAGCAGGAGCAGCAGCGTTAATTTTACAGGCGCATCCAAATTATAAAGTAGAAGACGTAAAAGCATCTTTAATGAACACAACGGAACTGCTTCGTGATCGCAACGGGCTGGTTTACCCTCATAATACGCAAGGTGCAGGAAGCATGCGCGTAGTAGATGCAATTAAAGCAAAAACGCTTATTACACCAGGAAGTCACTCGTACGGCGTCTTTTATAAAGATAAAGGGAAACAAGTAGAAAAACAAAGCTTTAAGATTAAAAATCTATCAAATCACAGTCAAAAATACTCGGTCAAAGTAAAATTTAAGAAAAGCCATCAGGCAATTGACGTTAAATCAACAAACGATTTAGTGGTTAATGCAGGAAAAACGCAAAAAGTAAATCTGAATGTAAAAGTAGATGCAGGGAAATTATCTCCTGGCTATTACGAAGGGACAATTACCGTAAGTAACAATAAAGAAACGTACGATGTTCCAACCATTTTATTTGTAAAAGAGCCGGATTATCCTCGCGTTACTTCTGCGTATGTAGATGTACTTGGAAATGGCTCATTTGAATACGGGAGTTATTTACCAGGAGGAGCAGAGAAGCTTAGCTATTACATTTACGATGCAACGTTAGAAAAAGGGGAATTGTTAAGTTCATATACGAATGTAGCAAAAGGATTTTCTAGCGCAACGTGGGACGGAAAGATTAATGGTGAAGCTCTTCCAGCGGGAACGTATTATTTATACGCAGAAGCACTAAAAGCAGGTCAGACGACAGGTTCTTTAGGAGAATTCGAAATTAAATAAATAAAAAAAGAGTGCCAGTCTAACTGACACTCTTTTTTTATTGAGCCGTATATCCACCATCGATCACAGCAGCTTGGCCGGTTACGCCTTTTGCTAAATCACTTGCTAAAAACATTGCGTAGTCTGCAATTTCATCAACTGCAAGCAAGCGCTTTTGAGGAACAAGAGGATAAATGACTTCTTCTAGTACTTTTTCAAGCGCTACATTTCGCGTACGTGCTAAATCTTTTAATTGATTTTGAACAAGCGGCGTATCAACATAACCAGGGCAAATCGCATTTACCGTAATGCCGTGCTCTGCACCTTCAAGAGCAGCCACTTTCGTTAAGCCAATCACGCCGTGCTTAGCGCTGTTGTATGCTGCTTTTCCTGAGAAACCAATCAATCCGTTAATGGAAGACATGTTCAAAATGCGGCCGAATTTTTGCTTTTTCATAATAGGAAACGCATGCTTAGTCGCAACAAAAGGTGCAACAAGCATAATTTTCGTTAAAAGTTCAAATTTTTCAGTAGGAAATTCTTCGAGCGGGGAAACAAATTGCATGCCGGCATTGTTAATTAATACATCAAGGCGGCCATATGTTTCAACCGTTTGAGCAATCATTTGTTCAATATCACTTTCCTTTGTCACATCTGCTTTAATGCCTAATGCTTCGTAGCCTTTTGTCTTCAATTTGTCTGCTGCTTTCTTAACTCCATCTTCATTTAAGTCAGTTAAGACAACAGTCGCTCCGTCTTCAGCAAAGCGCTCACCAATTTGATAACCGATACCTTGAGCTGCACCTGTAATTAACACAATTTTGTTTTCAACCATCGTTTTTTCCCCCTTATATGTAGAAAATATAAAATCGCTTACTTTTCCATTTTATCAAAAATTATCTTAATTTAGCGAGTTTTTTAACTATACTTCACGCGAAAAGAATGGGTGTGGGAAGGGGTGTTTACTATCTTTACTTCCACATTGCTAACAGAAGCGAACGGTGAGGGACCTTTTTTTATTTCTTCAATAAATTTTTGGATGTTGCTTTCTTCACCTTCAGCATCAATTTCCACTTTTTGATCGTCTCGATTTCGTACCCATCCGTTAATGGAACATTCCATTGCCTTTAGCTGCGTATAGTGACGGAACCCAACCCCTTGAACGCGTCCGTCTACAATCATATGCACATGTTTTTTCACTGTTCTCACCTCGCAGGTAATTTTCCCTTTTTTATAAAAAAGAAAACAACTACAATCTTAACTTTCACTGTATAATAGAAAAAGACATTGTAAGACTTTAACAATTATAATGTAGATTAAATTAAGAAAGAAGGGTTATGAATGCAAGCAGCAGCACGAACGCAGCAAGCGCAGCCGGCAACGATTTATCGTATTTTATTTGCTATTAGTTTAGGACATTTTCTAAATGATTGTATGCAGTCCGTTATACCGGCACTTTTTCCTGTCCTTGAAAAATCGATGAATTTAAACTACACGCAAATCGGCTGGATTGCCTTTGCTTTAAACATGACGTCATCGATTATGCAGCCCGTATTCGGCGTGTTTGCCGATAAGCGTCCTTCGCCATTTTTATTGCCAATTGCAATGTGTTTAAGCATGATTGGTATGGTTGGGCTCGCTTTAGCGCCAAATTTTTATTTTGTGATTATATCTGTCTTATTTGTAGGATTCGGCTCAGCTATTTTTCATCCGGAAGGTTCTCGCGTAGCGTATATGGCAGCAGGAGGAAAACGGGGGCTGGCACAGTCTATTTATCAAGTTGGCGGAAATACAGGACAATCGATGGCTCCGCTATTTACAGCATTTATCTTTATCGGACTTGGTCAGTTTGGAACGATTTGGTTTACGTTAATTGCAGGTATTGGCGTAGTGGTTTTGTATAGCGTCTCTAAATGGTATAAATCGGAGTTAGCTACTCGTCAACGCTTAAAGAAAAAGCAGTCAGATGCTTCATTTACGATGAACAAGCAAATTATTTTTGCAGTTGGACTTTTAATTTTTCTTGTTTTTGCACGTTCATGGTACGGAGCAGGCATCCTTAATTTCTTTCAGTTTTATATCATTGAAAAATTTAATTTGCCTATCAAAAGCGCTCAGCTTTACGTTTTTTTATTTATGATTGCAGGGGTGTTTGGAACATTCTTTGGAGGTCCGCTTGCCGATCGTTTCGGAAAACGAAATATTTTGTTGTTTTCTATGTTAGGATCAGTACCGTTTACTTTATTACTTCCTCATGTTTCTCTAGGAGTGGCGGCACCTCTTTTAGTACTAATTGGCTTTATTCTTCAGTCAAGTTTCAGCGTCACGGTCGTCTATGCTCAGGAGCTGATGCCGGGGAAAATCGGCTTGGTATCCGGCTTAATTGTAGGGCTTGCTTTTGGAATGGGAGCTTTAGGAGCTGTTGTATTCGGTAAATTAGCCGATGTCTTCAGCCTTCAATTTATCATGCTGTTTTGCAGCTATCTTCCAATTCTAGGGCTGCTAACATGGCTGTTACCGAGCGATAAGAGTGTGAAAGAAATGCACGAAGCAAAATAAGAAAATGAAAAAGCAAACGCAGGACAGCGTTTGCTTTTTCTATGAGCGTGAAGCAAATTTCAAGACGAATTCATATTTTTCTCCTACAATAGAGACAATATAGAAATTGAAAATTGAAAGGAAGAATCACCTATGATTAAGCTAAGCGTATTGGACCAGTCTCCTGTTTCAAGCGGATCAACACCAAAGGAAGCGTTAAAACGTACGGGAGAGCTGGCTAAATTAACGGAAGAGTGGGGCTACCACCGCTTTTGGGTAGCGGAACATCATAATACGAACGGTCTTGCAGGCTCATCTCCAATTCTTTTAATGACGTACTTGGCTTCTCAAACGAGCCGAATCCGAATTGGATCTGGAGGAGTTCTTCTTCCTCAATACAGTCCGTATAAAGTAGCAGAAGACGCTCAGCTGCTTGAAAATCTGTTTCCGAATCGAATTGACTTAGGTCTTGGACGGTCACCGGGAGGAGATGCGCTGACTCGGCTTGCGCTGACAGATGGAGTCCGTAAAAGCCTCAATGAATTCCCGCGGCAAATTCAAGCTTTAAAAGGACATCTTGAGCATAATTTGCCGTCGGATCATCCGTATTACGGGGTGACAGCTTATCCGTTAAGTGAAACAAAACCAGAACTGTGGCATCTTGGTATCAATAAAAGAGGAGCAAGGTCGGCTGCTGAGCTGGGCATCTCTTTTACGTTTGGACACTTTATTTATTCAGTTGGAGGACAAGAAGCCATTCGTCATTATAAACAAGAATTTATCCCTTCTTCGTATCAATCAACGCCTAAAACCAACGTATGCGTATTTGTAGTATGTGCAGAAACAACAGAAGAAGCTGAGGGACACGCTAAAACGTTAGATGATTGGTTGTTGAAAGTAGCTAAAGGCGGAGATACAACGGTTTCATCGATAGAAGAAGTGCGTAATCGTTCTTATTCAGAAGAAGAGCTCAAAAAAATAACCACCAATCGTCCTCGTATGATCGTAGGAAATCCAGCTGAAGTAAAACAAGGATTAATCGGGCTGCAGCAAAAATACGATAACGACGAATTTTTAATTATTACAAATATCCATGATTATGAAGCAAAAAAGAAGTCTTATGAACTGCTTGCAGAGCTATTTCCTCAACCCTCATTTTTTTAAGAAAAAGATGGGGTTTTTTTACGGGATTAAATGTTAGAATATTTAAAAAGGAGGAGTGACATGCACGTAGATCAAAAAAGTGTAAGCAGCCAAACTCATAGGATTACCTATACACATATTAAAACAAGAGGTCCTCGCATTTGCTTTATGTTTTCAGGGCTAGGCTATACGTACGAAAAGCCGCTATTGTATTATGTAACGATGCTGATGCTAAAACATGGGATTGATGTTGTTCAGATTCACTATGCATATTCAAAAGAGCTGATGACAAAGTCTACAGATGAGATTGCAGATGTTATGATGCAAGACATTGATCTCGTGCTGCAGGACGTTTTATCTCACAGTGACTATAAAAATATCATATTTGCAGGAAAATCAATTGGCACCATTCCGCTGATTCAGCGAGTTATGAAAGATGAAGTCTACAAAGATGCAGTGATGCTTTTACTGACGCCGCTTTTAACAAGAACAGAACTGTTTGAAAGTTTACTAGAAAGTAATCATAAAGGTCTTATTGCAATAGGAGCTCGTGATCACTATTACACTGAAGAAGTGTATCAATTAAAAACAAACAAAATGAATATTCAAGTGATCGAAAATGCTGATCATTCATTGGATGTTTTATATTCCCCAGCAGAATCGTTAAGGGAGCTGAAAACCGTTTTGGACGGCATAGAACAGCTTCTGTGAGATAGGAAATAAGGAAAGGAGTTCAAAATGGATACGCTACGTGAAATTATTTGCGAAAAAAGAGCCTACAGCTATTCACCTCATACTCATGATCATAACTACAGTCAGCTTTTGTTTCCGCTAGCAGGTGCTCTTGATATTCAAGCAAGTGAGCAGCACTTAACGCTGCAAGAAGGATGCTTTTACATTCCGCCTCGTCAGCTTCATACGTATCAAGCTAAAAACGCAAATGAATGTTTAGTTGTTGATATTCCGTTGAAATTTACAGAAAGTGCGCATCTTTCTCAACAAGCCACTTTTATTCAATGGGATTCAACATGGAAAGCAATTCGCTACCTTTTACTTGATGGGCTTCAAAAAAGCACTGACAGAGGGGCGCTTGAAGATTTAGTCCGTTACGTTCAGCATTATTTGCCAAAGAAACAAACGTTTAAATCCATTGATTATCTTCATACTAACTTTAATCAAGAGCTAAACATAGAAAGTCTTGCCAAGATGGAAAATTACCATCCTGCCTATTTTTCTGCTTGGTTTAAACAAAAAACGGGCTATTCGCCTCAAAGCTATGTAGCGCGTATACGTTTAAAGAAAGCAAAAGAATTGTTAAAAGAGAGCAGCTATTCGATAACGTATATTGCGCACGAAGTCGGCTATTACAGCTTGTCTTCATTCACTAAATGGTTTGCAAAACAAGAAGGAGTCTCACCCACGCAATATCGAAGTATCTTAAAAACAGACAAATAAGATCATAAAAGCGGAAAAACTTTTTTCTTTCTTTTAGCTATGATAAAAGAAAGGAGATGGAAATATGAATATTTCATTATCAAAAATACTTATTTTATGTGCAGCTGTACTATGGGGAACAACAGGGACTGCCCAAGCTTTAGCATCTGCTGAAGCACATTCCGTGGCAATTGGAGCGGTGCGTTTAGCTGTAGGGGGACTGTCGCTTCTTGCAGCTTGTCTTATTCAAAAAAAGAAAGTGGACGTAAGAAACCTTCCTATTCTGCCCCTTACGGTTGCTGCAGCAAGTATGGCCGCTTATCAGCCGCTGTTTTTTTCAGCCGTTATCAAAACGGGTGTTGCAGTAGGGACAATGGTAGCAATTGGGAGTGCGCCGCTTTTGTCAGGAGTGTTAGATTACATAGTGTACCGCAAGAAACCTACAAAAAAGTGGTTGCTTGCTACG
Source organism: Priestia sp. YIM B13552 (assembly GCF_042787775.1). Lineage (NCBI taxonomy): Bacteria > Bacillati > Bacillota > Bacilli > Caryophanales > Bacillaceae > Priestia > Priestia sp. YIM B13552. Next base: position 603,430 of record NZ_JBHZOU010000003.1, on the reverse strand, counting down.
TTTACGGGTATTATAGGTTGCTGCAGCTTGTTGTTAAAAAAAGACAGTCAAATCGACGTGATAGGTTTAGGTATGGCGATAGGAGCAGGGGCGTCTTTTGCCTGCTATACGACTGTTAATAAAAAAATTGTTCAGCATGTTGATCCGCAAGTAGGCGCTTCTCTTGTGTTCACAACAGCTGCTGTTCTACTAATCCCATGCTGGTTTATATACGATATGAGCTGGCTAGTTTCTTTAAATGGAATAGGCATCGCTCTTCACTTAGGAATACTTACGACGGCTCTTGCTTATGTATTATTTTCTACAGCGCTCAAGTCGGTGCATGCGTCTACCGCCGTGACGTTATCGTTAGCTGAGCCCGTTACCGCTTTTTTACTTGGCGTCTTTTTCTTAGGAGAATCTCTAACTTTGGTGAACATATGGGGAGCAGCACTAGTGTTTGCTAGCTTAGCGTTTTTAACGTATTCTCCGAAATCATCGCTAAATCAAGAGGTGCGTATATAAAGAAATCCCCTTTCTCTAGAGAAAGGGGATTTCTTATTAAGCGTACATGCTAGCTACTTGTTTTTGCAGGTTGCTGTCTTCTAAATACTCATCGTACGTCATTTGCTTGTCAACTACTCCGTTTGGCGTAATTTCAATTACACGATTTGCAATCGTTTCAACGAACTGATGGTCATGAGATGTGAAAATCATTGAACCTTTGTAGCTGATAAGTCCATTGTTGAGTGCTGTGATTGATTCTAAGTCAAGGTGATTCGTAGGATCGTCTAGCAAAAGAACGTTTGAACCGCTTAGCATCATTTTAGAAAGCATACAGCGAACTTTTTCTCCTCCGGAAAGAACGTTGGCTTTTTTCAACACTTCTTCACCAGAGAATAGCATTCTGCCTAAGAAACCGCGTAAGAAGCTTTCGCTTTGGTCATTAGGTGAATACTGACGCAGCCAGTCTACTAAGTTTAAGTCTCCGTTTTCAAAGTACTCGGAGTTGTCTTTAGGGAAAAAGGCTTGAGACGTTGTCACACCCCATTTGTACGTACCGCTGTCTGCTTCCATTTCACCCATTAAAATCTTCATTAATGTTGAATTTGCAAGTTCGTTGCGGCCTACAAGAGCGATTTTGTCATCTTTATTCATAATAAAGCTTACGTTATCAAGCACTTTTACGCCGTCAATTGTTTTTGTTAGACCTTCAACGCGAAGTACGTCATTTCCAATCTCACGTTCCGGCGTGAAGTTCACGTACGGATAGCGACGAGAAGAAGGGCGGATGTCATCTAATGAAATTTTATCAAGCAATTTTTTACGAGACGTTGCTTGTTTTGATTTTGATGCATTTGCGCTAAAGCGAGCGATAAAGGCTTGAAGCTCTTTAATTTTTTCTTCTTTTTTCTTGTTCGCATCTGACGCCATTTTTTGTGCTAATTGACTTGATTCATACCAGAAGTCATAGTTACCAACGTAGACTTGGATTTTACTGAAGTCAAGGTCAGCAATGTGCGTACATACTTTGTTTAAGAAGTGACGGTCATGAGATACAACAATGACTGTGTTTTCAAAGTTAATTAAGAACTCTTCTAACCATTGAATTGCTTGAATATCCAAGTTATTCGTAGGCTCATCTAAAAGTAATACATCAGGTTTTCCGAATAAAGCTTGTGCAAGAAGCACTTTTACTTTTTCACTACCCGTTAGTTCAGCCATTTTTTTTGCGTGAAGATCTTCAGAAATGCCTAATCCTTTTAAAAGAATAGCCGCTTCTGATTCTGCTTCCCAACCGTTTAATTCAGCAAATTCACCTTCAAGCTCAGCTGCTTTCATTCCGTCTTCATCTGTGAAGTCTGCTTTCATATAAATAGCATCTTTTTCTTGCATTACTTCATAAAGGCGAGCGTGCCCCATAATAACGGTTTTCATAACTTCTTGATCTTCATATTCGAAGTGGTTCTGTTTTAAGACAGCAAGGCGTTCGCCAGGGCCCATATGTACATCACCAGTTTGAGATTCAATTTCACCAGATAAAATTTTTAAAAACGTTGATTTTCCAGCACCGTTTGCGCCGATTAATCCATAACAGTTACCAGGTGTGAATTTAATATTCACATCTTCAAATAACTTTCGGTCGCCAAATCGTAAACTTACATTACTAACTGTAATCATGTATGAGCAGTCCTCCAAATTCAATATCTATAAAATTATACCATTCTTTTGAGATAAGAGCGATATGAATACAATATTTCAAACATAAAGTGTAACCGACACTTCAAGCACTCGTCAACCATTTAAGGGATTTTTTGAGCGGTGAAACTTGATTATTCTAGCATTCACCAAAACTTTGAACAGCAAACCAGCATGTTTAATCCTTCAGTAATCAGCTCTTTTTCATTTTTAAGATGGATGTTGTATTCCTTTGTATAAGAAACAAAAAGAAGAATAATACTACCTGGTAAATAAAAGAATTTATATGAAGTGAACACTGATATTTTACGGGTGCTTATTTCTAAAATTGGTTTGATATAGACATAAATAGGGTGATTATCATGTGGAAATTAGTTGTTTCCTATCTTCCAGAATGGCCAGTTTTTATACAAGCAGTTCTGGTTTTTTTCATCCCGTATATAATCTACAAATTATTAAGCGGGATTCGTAATTCAGAGGAAGAGTGATGAAAGTGAAAAAATGGAAATCAGCAGTAAAAAAAATAGGCAACCATGCGCACGAGAAGGAAAGCAAACAGGAATCTATACATCAGGATTCACCTAATCATATTACGGATCATTTAGCTTTAACACTAAAAGTAGTTAAAAATGAAATTGGTCATAACTCCGACGTTCATTTTCGAGAGTTTATTATAGGACGCACCGGCATTCAGGCAGCTATTATTTTTGTAGAGGGGCTATCAGATAAAGATCTTATTGAAAAACATATTTTGTCATCATTGATGGCTGATTTTTCAAAAGAATATCAACAGGATCAGCTTTACGTAAAGGGAAGCCTTTCAAAACAGTTTATTAAAAGCCAAGTATTATCAATTAGTGATGTAGAAGAGGTCCATCCTATTAAAGAAGTAATATCAAAAGTCTTAACAGGATCTACGGCTCTTTTAATTGACGGGTTATCACTTGCCTTAATTCTTGGTACAAGCAAAGTAAAAACAAGGACGATTGAAGAGCCCGTATCAGAAGCATTGGTGAGAGGGCCAAGAATAGGCTTCACTGAATCGTTAAGTGATAATACTTCTTTATTAAGAGGAAGCGGAGACATTGAAAATTTATCGCTGGTGAAATTTCAAGTAGGAAAGCGTTCCAAAAAAGATTTAGTTGTTGCTTACATAAAGGAGGTTGTTAATCCAGAGCTAGTTGAAGAAGTAGAAAAACGAATTAAAAAAATTGACCTCGATAATGTACCGGAGTCAGGATATGTTGAACAACTCATTGAAGATAATTACCTTAGTCCCTTTCCTCAGGTGCAGAATACGGAGCGTCCCGATCGTGTAATTGCTGCTTTGATGGAAGGGAGAGTAGCCATTTTATTAGACGGGACGCCTTTTGCTTTAATCGCCCCTGTTACGTTTAGCATGATGTTACAGTCGCCGGAAGATTATTATGAAAGGTGGATTCCCGGTACATTCATTCGTTTTCTTCGTTATATTGCAGTGGTTCTTTCCCTTTTTACCCCGGCTTTGTATATTGCGTTTATTTCATTTCATCCAGGATTAATTCCGACTAAGTTAGCTATTTCTATTATAGGATCAAGGTCTGGTGTTCCGTTTCCCGCCCTTATCGAAGCTTTATTTATGGAACTATCGATCGAAATTTTGAGAGAAGCCGGACTCCGGTTGCCGAAACCAATTGGTCCAGCAATGGGCATTGTCGGTGGGTTAATCATTGGAGAAGCTGCGGTGCAGGCAGGAATCGTTAGCCCTATTTTGGTGATTGTAGTGGCGTTAACTGCCATTTCATCGTTTTCTATTCCGCAATATAGTGTAGGAATCACATTGCGTATTCTTCGGTTTGTAGCCATGCTTTGTGCTGCCATACTTGGATTATATGGCGTCATCTTATTTTTCCTTTTTATGATGAGCCATTTAGTGAAACTAAAAAGTTTCGGCGTACCTTATATGAGTCCAGCTGTTCCTTATCGTTTAAGTGAATGGAAAGACTTGGTAGTCCGTATGCCTCTGATGATGATGAAACGACGTCCAAAGATGATGCACACCAAAGATCCTCTGCGAAAAGGGTAGCTTATGATGAAAGGAAATGGGCTGTTAGAAATGATAAATTCAAAAGATCGTATTACGACGCCTCAAACAACTATTATTATTACCAACTTTATTCTTGGAACAGGTATTCTTACCTTGCCCCGGGCAGCTGCGGAAAAAGTGAAAACACCAGATGTTTGGCTAACTGTTATTTTAGGGGGGATAATCACCATGATAGCAGGGGTAATCATGGTGAAATTAAGTCAACGCTTCCCTGAAAAAACCTTTTATCAATACAGCCAAGAAATTGTAGGGAAATGGATAGGCAAGTTATTTAGTTTCCTCATGATAGGTTATTTTTTGGCACTTGGTGGGTTTCATGCTCGTTCATTGGCAGAGGTAACTGGATATCTATTGTTGGAAGGAACCCCAAAATGGGCTATAATCATGCCATTTATGTGGGCAAGTCTCTATCTGATAAGAGGGGGAATAAATCCAATTGCCCGTATATTTGAAATTATATTACCTATTACCGTTATTCTTTTTTTACTTGTTGCCTTTATGAGTATCAAAATATTTGAAGTGGATAATCTGCGCCCGGTACTAGGTTCAGGTATTACGCCGGTGCTAAAAGGGATAAGGACAACAGCTCTTGCGTTTACTGGGCCTGAATTCATGCTTTTAATATTGGCATTCATGAAAGAACCAAACAAAGCAGTAAAAGCTGTACTAGTTGGTACTGCGATTCCTTTGCTTCTTTATGTTATTACCGTCGTGATGGTTATCGGAGCGTTCTCAGTGGATGGAGTGGTTACGAGAACGTGGCCTACGCTTGATTTAATAAGAAGTTATGAATTAACTGGGTTAATATTTGAACGCTTTGATTCCTTGTTGCTGGTGGTATGGATTATGCAAATGTTTACTTCTTTTAATGTTAACCATTACGCTGCTTCATTAGGACTGTCTCAGCTTTTTGGAAAAAATATCCACACATTTATGTATGGTGTGCTTCCGGTTATTTATCTCATTTCCATGATCCCTAGAAATATCAATGATGTATTTAAATTAGGAGATATGGTTGGTAATGCTGCCCTGATTTTATTTGGCTTTTTACCCGTACTGCTTCTTATCATTTCAAAAATAAAGGGGAGAAAGTATGAGACAAGCCTCTAATCACGTACGGTTCTTCTTATCGGTTTTGCTTTCTGTTTTTTTGCTTTTTCCTCTGGCGGGCTGCTGGAGCAGTCATGAAATTGAAGAACGAAGTTTAGGAGTAGGTATGGCTCTTGATAAAGCTAACAAGTCCATGACTGAAAAAGAATTTGATGAACAAGAAGAGTATCCCAAAAGGAACTTGATTACGTCAACCTACCAACTGATCACCCCGCAAGTGGCAAGTTCAACAACTGTCCAAGGAGGACCTCAGCAGAAGGCCTACGTGAATATGGCTGAAACGGGAGATTCTATTCATCAAATGACCCGTGAATTATCATTGAGAAGAGAGACTTCGATTGCCAGCCAACATCTAAAAGTAATTATTATTGGCGAGGCTCTTGCGAGAACGTATAGTTTAGGAAAATTAGTGAATGAGTTTCTTCGTGATAATGAGATTAGACCAAGCTGTCTTGTACTTATTAGTAAAGGGAGAGCTAGGGACGGGCTAGAATCGAAGACAGCAGGAGAAATCCCGGCATTTCGTTTGGCTGGAATGGTGGAAAATGCATATCGAACAACGAGAATTTTACCTCCCACGTCGCTCATTAAATTAGAGAGCAATATTGAATCAGGGACTAGTTTTCTATTGCAAAATGTATTATCGGCAAATGGGGAAATCAAATTTGCTGGTGCTGCCATAATTAAAGGGAAAACAAACAAAATGATCGGTTTTTTGAATGAAGAAGAACTAGATGGTCTGACTTGGATCACAGGAAAAGGGAAAGGCGGGCTAGTGAAAAGCTTTGATAAAAAGACCGGTCAGCTGATTGTATACGAAATAGAATCCATGAAAAGTCATATTGAACCTCATGTTAAAGGAAATAGCATCTCCTTCGATGTGCATATTGAATCCGAGGGGAGGCTATCTGAAAATTGGGTGGTCTCAGGAAATCCTTTAAAAAATCAATTTTTACAGAAGGTGCAAAAAAACTCAGAAAAAAAAGTGGAGCACCTCGTAAAAAACACGGTAGAAAAAATGCAAAAAGAATATAAAGTCGATGTGGCCGGGTTCGGAAATCAATTGAGAATTAAAAGGCCCAGAGTATGGATGAGGGTTAAAGACAATTGGGATCAAACATTTAGTGAAGTTCCAATTAACTATGATGTAAAATTAATGATTAAAGATTATGGAACGTCAGGATCAAAAAAGTGAGCAGCTAAGTACAATTTGGCTTGTTTTGATGTTGGAAATGAAAGAAACTAAAAGGAATAGCCTTAGAGCTTGCTAAAAAATATTCCCCCCAGTAAGGAGCTTGAGGGATAAATGAAGAATAAGAGCTGTCCAGAACCGACAGCTCTTATTTGCTATTCAAAAATATAAGCTAATGCTTGAAGAGCCTGTTCTGGCGTTTCGACTACAACTTGGGCTTTATTTGACAGTTCTTTAAGCGGATGGTGCAGTTTTTCAGGGCGAACCAAAATTAGCGGTTTATCTAATGCAATGGCTGTCGCCGCATCCATTGCGCTGTTCCACTGCTTGTATTTTTCGCCAAATAAAGCAATAACCACATCAGATTTTTTAAGGAGTACTTGCGTACGTAAATTATTAATTTGAGAAGCAGCTTCATCTTTTAAGACAGCGTTAGGCTGTTTTCCTAAAATTTCTTCTCCAATGTTGTCGGAGCGGTCATGGTCTGTCATGGGACCGACAAAGGTAAGGGGAAGGTTTAATTGTTCTGCTTGGTTTTTAATTTCGTCTCGCCAGTTATCGTGAATTTGCCCGGCAAGGTATACGGTTAAGTTCATTATGTAGAAGTCCTCCTCTAACTAAGATTTGTTTTATTTTATCAAATGTAAGCGGATAATACGAATGATTTGAATGGGCTGCTTTTCCAAAAATAAGGTTATAGTAGACAAATAGTTAAAAAAGAGAAACAATAGAAGGCGTATTGCTAATTAAAGAAAGGATGTACATGATGACAGAAACAGTGCTACAAGTAGATCATGTCAGTAAAGTAATTGGGAAGAAAACCATTTTGCATGATGTATCCTTATCGGTTGAGCGCGGTGAGATTTTTGGATTGCTTGGTCCAAACGGATCTGGAAAGACAACGCTAATTCGTACCGTCGTAGGACTCATTAAAGAAACAAAAGGGACAATTACCGTCAATGGGTTTCCTTTAAAGGAACAGTTTACATCAGCTATGAAATCAATTGGCGCGATTATTGAGAACCCTGAGTTTTATGATTATCTGACGGGCTATCAAAATTTAAAACACTTTGCGAATATGCATGAAGGGATCACATCAGAACGCTTGGATGAAGTGATTACTTTAGTAAAGCTTGAAAACAGCATTCATGCAAAAGTGAAGACGTATTCTCTTGGGATGAGACAGCGTTTAGGAGTAGCTCAAGCTATTTTACATAAGCCTGCATTGCTTTTACTAGACGAGCCAACCAATGGTCTAGATCCAGCGGGAATGAGAGAATTTCGTACATATTTACAAACGCTTTGCAGGGAAGAAGGAATTTCAATTTTAATCGCGAGCCACTTATTAAAAGAAGTAGAAGCATTATGTGATCGCGTTGGCATTATTCAAGACGGTGAGTTAAAAGCCGTTCAAGATTTATCTCCAAATCGTCAAGATCAAGGAATGTACGTAGAATTTGAAGTGTCTGATGCGCAAAAAGCAGCGGATCTTTTATCACAACAATTTGAAGTAACGATGAGATCACATAGTATCGACGTGGCGATTGTAAAAGAGCAAATTCCAGCTGTGAATAAAAAATTAGTGGACAGCGATATTTTAGTCTACCAAATTACCCCTGTGTATGAGACGCTTGAAGATTCGTTTATGTCCGTTACGGAAGGAGAGCACCATGCTTAAGCTAATTCAAAATGAACACATGAAATGGTTTCACAAAAGAAGTACAAAAATCACGTTTATTACAATCGGCATTTTAACTCTTTGTATGGCTCTGTTAATGAAGAAAGTAGCAAACAGTGCAGGAACAGAAGACAATATTTTGAACTTCCTGTCATTTAGTTCAGGTATGCTGATTCTCGTTCAATTTTTCGCGCTTGCTGTTGGAGGGTCAATGGTTGCAAAAGAGTTTGAAGCAGGTACCATTAAGCTTCTCTTAATTCGCCCTGCTAGACGTTCAACGATTTTAGCATCCAAGTACCTAACTCTCATTTTAATTAGCTTATATTATTTACTGAGCTATTTGCTTTTTTCATTTGTATGGGGAGCATTGTTCTTTGGCTTTACCAGTCTAGAAGGAGATGCACAGCTGCTTAAAAACATTACGCTTACGTATGACAGTGCGTATATGGAAACGTTTATGATGATGACGTTTGCATTCATGCTGTCGTCTTTATTTAGAAACAGCGCGCTTGCTTCCAGTCTAGCTATTGTCGTAAGTATCGGCGCGAAAGCTGTAACAGGACTGGTATCAGAGCTAGGTTTATGGTGGGGGAAATTTTTATTATTTGCCAACACGAACTTTGTGCAGTATATGGACGGAATGAAGCCGTTGTTTGACGGCATGACGATTCCATTTTCCATTTTCATCTTAGTTGCCCATTTTGTCTTCTTTATGGGCGTAGCTTGGGCAGCGTTTTTAAAACGAGACGTAGCTAATTGATGTGAGAATTTTCGCACTATATATTTTTCTAAAATAGCATTTGACAATTAAATAAAAAGAGATTACAGTAGTGAAAGACTATTTTTAAAACAACTATAAACTTCTTATCAAGAGAGACGGAGGGACTGGCCCTATGATGTCTCGGCAACTGGCTGTACGCAGTGCGGTGCCAAATCCAGCAGACGATGTTTCGTTTGGAAGATGAGAAGGGTAATCTTATGATACAAATAAGAGACCTCTTCTTATCAATAAGAAGAGGTCTTTTTTTATTACGTAAACAAGAGGTGTTAAGAATGGAACAACAAAAAGGAAACGGCTGGGCGCTGTTACCGCTGGGCGTCTTTTTAGTCCTGTTTGTCGGATCAGGAATTATAACGGGAGATTTTTATAAGCTTCCTGTATTAGTAGCCATTATTATTGCAGCCATTGTGGCCCTGGCTATGAATCGTAAAGATTCACTTAATGTAAAAGTGGAGCGTTTTGCTAAAGGAGCAGGGCATCCTGATATCATTATTATGGTGCTTATTTTTATTTTAGCAGGTGCTTTTTCTCAAGTTGCTAAAGGCATGGGAGCTGTTGATTCAACGGTAAACTTAGCTCTGTCTGTGCTTCCGCAAAGCTTAGTGGTAGTCGGAATCTTTGTTATTGGCGCATTCATTTCAATTTCGATGGGAACGTCAATGGGAACAATCGCTGCGCTAGGGCCTATCGCTGTAGGAATCAGTGAGCAAGCGCATGTATCCATTACATTAGCAATTGCTGCCGTTGTTGGTGGTGCAATGTTTGGAGATAATTTATCCGTAATCTCTGATACGACCATTGCAGCAGTTCGTACGCAAAAAACAAATATGTCAGATAAATTAAAAGTAAACTTTTTTATTGTCCTTCCTGCAGCGATTGTTACGGTAATTTTATTGCTTGTAATGACGCTAGGCAATACGTCATCAGTAGAAATTAAAGATTTTAGCTGGTTTAAAATCTTGCCTTATGTCGGCGTACTGGTTGCTGCCATATTTGGTGCAAACGTATTAAGTATTTTAACTGGAGGAATTGTGCTAGCCGGCGTGATTGGATTAGCTGACGGAAGCTACACGCTTTCTTCTCTTGCTAAAACTGTGACAGAAGGTATTGGCGGAATGTCAGAGTTAATTATTTTATCTCTGCTAATCGGCGGAATGGTTGAGCTTATTCGCTATAACGGCGGTATTCAGTTCTTATTGAATTTATTAACACGACGCATTCAAACAAAAAAAGGCGGCGAATTCAGCATCGCTGGACTAGTAAGTTTAACTAATTTAGCGACGGCTAATAACACGATTTCAATTATTACAGCAGGTCCGTTAGCAAAAGAAATCTCTGATAAATATTCAATTGATAATCGTAAATCAGCCAGTCTGCTTGACTTGTTTTCATGCAGCGTTCAAGGGCTTATCCCTTACGGCGCACAAATGCTTCTCGCAGCAGGATTTGCTAAAGTTTCACCGATTGAGATTATTCCATTTACATTCTACCCAATGTTAACAGCGGTTTGCGGGGTCATTGCAATTGTAATTGGATTTCCTCGTTTAAATAAAAAGTCAAAGTCATCTAAAGAAGCTGCGTAATATCAAACCCTTAAAAAGAATGTTCTTTTTAAGGGTTTTTTACTGTTTAAAAAAATCAGTCGGCTTTTCATCATCTAACTCCTTCCAAAGCGTCTCGTTCTGTTTAAGTGCATAAGCCGCTCCTCCAATTTCAATCCCGCATAATAAAATGAATAATAAAATACCCATGAAATGACCTCCTTACGTAAATGAATAAAAACACGATGGTAACGGGTTTAGCTTCTTGCTGTTTCACTTTATAATGAGAATAAAGTATGAAACGCGTTTCAGCGCAAGAGAAAAAGGTGAAAACATGACAAATATCCGAGATATCGCAAAAAAAGCTGGTGTATCTGTTTCGACTGTATCCCGGGTGCTAAATCATCATCCGTATGTAAAAGAAGAAAAACGCCGGCTGGTAGAGCAGGTTATTCACGAACTTAATTATGAACAAAACATTAATGCCGTTCACTTATCAAAAGGGAAAACAAATATGATTGCCGTCGTCTTGCCTTTTATTAATCATCCGTATTTTAGTCTGCTTTTAGAAGGAGTGGCATCTCAAGCGTTAGAAAAGCAGTATCAGCTTGTTATTTGTCAAACGAACTATGATGTAAAAAAAGAAGAAGAAGCGCTTCATATGCTGAAAACAAAGCAAGTTGATGGAGTGATTATTTGTTCTAGAGCAAGCAGCTGGAGCACGATTGAATATTATCAGCAGTACGGACCGATAGCCGTGTGCGAAAACGTACAGAATCGTTCTATTCGCTCCGTATACGTTGATCATTATGCAGCTTTTAAACAGGCGCTTATGTATTTAAAAGAAAAAGGATATACGGATATTGGCTACTGTATTGGAAGAATGACGGGTACGAATAGTCAACAGCGGCAACAAGCATACAAAGAATATGTAGAAAGAATAAATCAGCCTTATCATCCGGAATGGGTTTTTCAAGGCTGTTTGAACGTGACAGATGGTGAAAAAGTGGTGGAAAAATTAGTGCAGATGAAAAATCGGCCTCAGGCGCTTTTAGTAACAAACGATCAAGTAGCTATCGGAATAAAAGCTCAGTGCGAACAAGCGGGTATTTCAGTTCCTGGTGAGTTAGCTATCATTGGTTTTGATAATCATCCGCTTTCTTCTTATTTACAAATAACAACGATCGAACTTCCTCTTAAGGAAATGGGAGAAACGCTTTTTACATTAGTGGGAAGCAAGGCTCCTCAGAAAATTGAGCTCCCTTTTCGGTTTATTGAGCGTAAAAGCGTATGAATTTTTGATGGTGCCATGAGGTGTTTTTACCGGATAAAATGAGCAAAAGCGGACATCATACGAGTAAAGAAAGAAGAAAAGGATGATGATCGTGGAGAAAAAAGAATATCAAGTGGGAGATCAAGTATTTGTTATTTACCGAAATCCTCATACGGCAAACGTTGCGAATATTAATCAAGCTGAAATTGTTGAACATCCCGAAAACAAAGGTGAAAAGGCGCTGTTTTTACATGAGTCTTACCATTTGTTAGCTGAAGATGATGCCGTATATTCAACGTATGAAGAAGCTGAAAAAATGTATAATAAGATATTTGATTATGAACAATATGACTGATGCAAGGCTCTCTTAAACGGAGAGTCTTTTTTGTTTGAAAAATAATTACCAAGGATAGAGTCTTTTTATTTTTCAAACGCTATTAGTATTAGAAAAAAGGAAGTGTGCATGATGATAAAACCTTTTGTACCTCAATTAGTATATATTGAGCCAGGAGCAATGGAGTACCCGCTTGGTGTTCAATTAAAAGAGAAATTTGAGAAGATGGGAATTGAGATTCGTCAAACAACTTCCCATAATCAAGTGCGTAATATACCGGGAAAAAATGATTTGCAAAAATACCGCAATGCCAAGTCGACTTTAGTAGTTGGCGTGCGTAAAACATTGAAATTTGATACATCTAAACCGTCAGCTGAATATGCAATACCATTTGCAACAGGGTGTATGGGGCACTGTCACTATTGTTATTTGCAGACAACAATGGGAAGCAAACCATATATTCGCACGTACGTGAATGTTGAAGAAATATTAGGTCAAGCAGAGCAATATATGCAGGAAAGAGCCCCTCAAATAACGCGATTTGAAGCGGCTTGTACATCTGATATCGTAGGAATTGACCATTTAACACATTCATTAAAGCGCGCGATTGAATATTTTGGGGAAAGTGAACTAGGTCAACTGCGCTTTGTGACTAAATTTCATCACGTGGATCATTTATTGGATGCTAAACATAATGGTCGCACGCGCTTCCGCTTTAGTATAAATGCAGATTATGTTATAAAAAACTTTGAACCTGGTACATCTCCTCTTGATTACCGGATTGAAGCTGCTAATAAAGTTGCAAAAGCCGGATATCCACTTGGCTTTATTGTGGCGCCTATTTACATTCATGAAGGTTGGCAAGAGGGATACCGTCAGTTGTTTGAAAAGCTTGACGCCTCTATACCTGAGGAGTCAAGAGATGATATTACGTTTGAAATGATTCAGCATCGCTTTACCAAGCCGGCCAAACGGGTAATCGAGAAAAATTATCCGAAAACAAAGCTTGAGATGAATGAAGAGGAACGCCGCTACAAATGGGGGCGTTACGGAATTGGAAAGTATGTATACGCAAAAGATGAAGAACAAGAATTAAGAGAAACATTAGAGTATTACATTGATCAGTATTTTCCGAATGCAAAAATCGAATATTTTACGTAATTATTCTACAGTAATTGAAAAGTTATTCTGACGCTTTAGTCAAAATAACTTTTCAATTTTTAATGTAAAAAAATAAATTGCTTGCTAATAAGTTGAAAAAAAGAGGTTATTTTTATCTGTTGTCGTATTACATACAAAAGGGAGGTGACTGAGATGTTAAAAAATGAAGAGTTTGCGCTAACAAAAGAATTAACAAACGAACAGCAAGAAGCTGCACGGAATTTTATTCAAGTGTTGTTCCAAGAAGATTTATCTGAATTTTGGAACATATTGTGTGATATCGATAAGTCTCGTATTTACGGCTTGTATGAAGCAAACCATTATTATGATTCTGATGTTGAACTGCATGGGTTTGTAAAAGAAATAAGAGATAATGTAAGAGCTGTTTATGCGCCTCTTCAAGGGCAAGGGGGTATTTCGACGAAAGTTCGATATACAAGCGAAGGAAAGATGTATGTATACATATTAGGCAGTGGCGAAAACCCTAAGGTATATCCTGTTGGATTAATGCCTGAAACATATATCGAACAAGAACGTTTTTCTCAGCGGCTTCAAATTAGCATTTATAACGACGAGTTTCGAAACGTTGTCCTATAAACCATATATATGGAAAAATAAAGAATAATAAAATTAATTTGTTAAAATAGCAATATTTGGGGTATGTAATAGGTATAACATTAAAAAGGGGTGAAAGAAATGCATTATTATCGTATTTCAGAGGGAGACCATGAAGAGTATTGTGAAACGATTCTGCTTCATGAAAAGAAGTTTTGCAAAGAAACATTTCAATCTATGGTGCGAGAAGCAATGAATAATAAGCCCGGTAAAATTGACCGTGTGGATATTGTTAAATATTTAATTGGTCACCATAGCTTTCAAGTAGCCCACATCGAAGCGGGATTTCATAGTACATACAGCGAGAAAGTGACATAAAAAATGCAGCACATCCTATACAACGAACTTTTCTTTTGAAAAGGGCGCTGTATTTTTTTTTGCTTAAAATGGAATGTTTCTAAGAGATATTCCTTTTAATGGTATAATAGTTAAGTGCTGTAAGATATACATATAAAAATCACAAATACTTTAAAGAGAAAGGGTGAGGAAATATGGAAAAAGAAAGAATAGAAGAACTTGAACGAAAAATAAGCAGTTTAGAAGAAGACGTAGCCAGGCTAAAGTCGCTCGTATATAAAACAAATTCTCCAAGACCAAAAACAGTTCACGCTCCTCCCAAGCAGCGTGAGGAGACGACTAAACGTCCTGCTCAAACAGCAGCTAAAAGCTCACAGGCAATAGAAGAACCCGTTGATTGGGAAAAAGTCCTTTTTCAAACATGGCTGCCGAGAATTTTTATTTTTGTATTTATTATTGGCGTGCTATGGGGATTTAAAGCAGCCTCTGACTATGGGTTAATGAATGAAAAAGCAAAAGTTGTTCTCGGTTTCGCTGTTTCAATAGGTTTTGCTGTGACAGGTCATTTCCAAATTAAAAAGGGCAGGTTGGTGCTCGGGCAAGTACTTGTAGGAGGAGCTATTCCTATCCTCATGTTGACGACGTTTGCGATGCATAGCCTGTATCATTTAGCGGGACCAATGCTTGCTTTTATACTAAATGCGAGCTGGATTATCCTAGGGATTATCGCGACAGTCTTTTATCGTTCACAGGCATTAGGTATTATTAGCGCGGTTGGAGGCGTACTAGTTCCTTTTCTTATTGAAAGTAATTCGCCTAATGCGCTCGTTTTCATTGGCTATGAAACGCTTCTGTATATTGCCTTTTTATATGTGGCAATCAAACAAAAATATTCAATTTTATATGTTCTTTCCGCGGTACTATTAAATCTTACGCTACTCATTTATTACTCGTTTGTCGGTGATAATGGTGTAAAAGAGTTATTAGGTATGGCAATTCTTATTCAGCATTTATGCTTAATTTCAAGTTTTTTTCTATCACAATCCGTACTCCAAGTATATGCGTTTACCCTTTTATCGAGTTTAGCAGTTACGTACGGCTGGCTGCTCGCCGTTTTTGACGATGGCACGACCACAATGGTGCTGCTTGCGCTAGTTATTATTTACGCATTAGGTGTTTACGCAGTAAGAAGTTCTAAAGAGAAATTTGAATTTTTTATTACCTATTTAATTGTTGCAGTAGCGTTTTTTATTCATCAGCTCGTCGATTTAAGAGAAGGAGTTATTTTATATGTGATTCAAGGACTTGCTGTTTACTATATCGCCATGACGTATAAAAATCTACTTCATCAACTATTTTCTTATACGATTTATATACTGAGTGCAACGTATATCTTAGTTACACCAATCGAACGAGTGCTGTCTCTTCCGACATTAAATTGGATTGTTGTGTTAGCTTCTATTCCAGTATTTATATGGATCAGCATTCAAAAAACAGAACGGGATGAGCACGATATATTCAAAATTGGAGGAAGTATTGTTTTTTCTATTCTTTCTTTAATTTTTGCTACAGAAGTGACGGTCGCTGGCACCAATCACCTTTCCACTAATCCGCAAACGCTTATTATGACGGCCGTTTGGTTAGGGATGTCCATTGCAGCATTTGTAATAGGATCACTTAAAACGTTTAAAACAGCAACGTATATCGGCGTGGGCATTTTGTTCTTAACACTTTTTAAACTCATTTTATACGATTTACCTTTTATCCCAATGGCTATACGGGCCTTGTTATTTATCGTCTTAGGAGCTATCGGTTTAATTATCTCGCGACTATTTTATAAAAAGAAGTAGCTCGAAGCTGAAGAGAAATTCTTCAGCTTTATTTATTATAATATGATTATGTAAACTTAATCTTGAAGTCGTACAAAAGGTATACAATCATGTATAATGGAACAAGTGAATTGGAGGTATACATAAAATGAAATCACTTGTATTAGCAGAAAAGCCAAGTGTAGCACGTGATCTTGCGCGCGTACTTGGCAGCACACAAACAAAAAAAGGGTATATTGAAGGACCAAAGTATGTCGTAACATGGGCACTCGGTCATTTAGTTGAATTACAAACACCAGAGGATTATGATAACCAATATAAAACATGGCGCTTAGAAGATCTGCCAATCATGCCTGAGAAAATGAAATTAAAAGTAATTCGTAAAGTGAGCTCGCAGTTTCGTACAGTATCCGATCTAGCAAAAAGAAAGGATATTGGTGAGTTAATTATTGCGACTGATGCAGGGCGCGAAGGAGAGCTTGTAGCACGCTGGATTATGGAAAAGGTACGCTGGAACAAGCCGTTTAAACGCCTTTGGATTTCGTCTCAAACGGATAAAGCAATTCGTGACGGATTTAAACAGTTAAAACCAGGAAAAGAGTTTAATCGCTTGTATGATTCAGCCGTTTGCCGTTCAGAAGCCGATTGGCTTATCGGTTTAAACGTAACGAGAGCGTTAACGACTAAATACGAAGAACCATTGTCGGCAGGAAGGGTACAAACACCGACGCTTGCGATGATAATTGAGCGTGAACAAGTAATCAATACATTTAAACCTAGTGAATATTGGACGCTTACAGCTCAGTTTTCATCTTTTGAAGCCGCTTGGCAAAAGGGCAATGAAAAGCGTATTTTTGATGAAAAACGCGCAAAAGAGCTGCACTCAAAATTATCAGGTGAGGCAGTTGTAAAAACAATTAAACGCAAAATGCATAAAGAAGCGCAGCCGCTTCCTTATGACTTAAACGAACTGCAGCGAGATGCTAACAAACGCTTTAACTTCTCTGCTAAGAAGACATTGAATGTACTTCAAAAGTTATATGAACAGCATAAGTTAGTCACGTATCCACGTACAGATTCTCGTTATTTAACAACAGATATGGTTTCTACTATGAAAGAGCGCTTGGAAAGCATCTCTGCTGTATATAAAGAAGAAGTTCGTCCAATTTTAAGAAATGCACAGTTGCCAAAGCGAGTGGTTAATAACGAAAAAGTAAGTGATCACCACGCTATTATCGTAACGGATCAGCCTGTATTTCTCCAGGACTTATCAGCTGATGAACGAAAGCTGTATGACTTAATTGCAAAGCGATTTATTTCATTATTTTATCCTGCATATGAGTATGAAGTGGTTAAAGCAGAGCTTGAAGTAAATGGGGAACAGTTAGTAGCAAGCGGAAAGCAAGTCGTGAATGCAGGCTTCAAAAAAGTTTCTGGTGGAGACTTAGAAGCAACGGTGAAGCTGCCTGATATGGAAGAAGGCAGCAAGCTGTCCATTCAAGATGTAACGATGAAAAGTGCATTTACAGAGCCGCCGCAGCGCTATACAGAAGCGGATCTTCTTGGACAAATGGAAAAACATAATTTAGGTACCCCGGCAACACGTGCAGATATTATTGAAAAACTTCTGCAAAATGAATCCATTGATCGCCAAAACAATCGTCTGCACGCAACCAAAAAAGGGAAGCAGCTGATTGACCTAGTAGCAGATGAGTTAAAGTCGCCTGAGCTTACGGCTAAGTGGGAACGTGACTTAGAAGCAATTGCTAAAGGAAAAGGAAATGCAAAAGAGTTCTTAACAAATATTCGCGAACAAACAGAAAAGCTAGTTAAGCAAGTAAAAACGAGTAATCAAACATACAAACCTCATAATTTAACGGGCTCTAAATGTCCGGAATGCGGTTCTTTCTTGAAAGAAAAGAAAACAAAGCAAGGAAGAGTGCTCGTTTGTTCAAGCCTTGAGTGCAGCTATAGACGCGCAAAAGACCCTAAACTATCGAATCGACGCTGTCCGCAGTGTCACAAGCGAATGGAAATTCACTCAGGAAAAGCGGGTACGTACTTCCAATGCCGTTCATGTCAAGTAGTGGAGAAAGCTGAGGACAAAAAGAAAAAGATTTCAAAACGAGAAGAACGAAAGCTTCTTAACAAATACAATGATGATGGAGCATTTGGTTCAAGCTTGGGTGATGCTTTAAAACAAGCTCTTCAAGATAAAAAAGATAAATAATGTAGAAAAGTGCGATACCACGGTATCGCACTTTTTTCGTATAATATGGATTAAGTGATGAGTAAGTAAGGCGGAGTGGAATATGAGTCCTACTAGGCCATATGTTTATTTCTATTTTTAATTTTTGTATTTGGCTCTATCACAGAGCTTTTTTTCAAAGGCACTCATTTTTTAAATGAAGAATGCCAGACTGAATAGAGTACTATGTGTAACATCCGCAGCTTTTGTGGATATATTTTTTACTTTTCTATCAGTTTATATAGCAGACTCGCTTGTGAGCGGCATCACTGTATCTATTTTAGCGGTGACTCTTTTATCCGTCTTATTTTTTTGATGGAGAGTACATAGGGTAGTGAGTTTCTACGTGAAAAAACAAGCTGATGAAGTTTTTCATCAGCAGCGCATCAGCAAGAAAAGCGCATCATATCAAGCTTCAACGCTATTTAAAGAACCCTGTAACATATTTTTTGAAAAAAGTATGTGATTTTTTTCACATATCTCTTGAAAAAGAACAAACATGTTTGTATAATAAGAATTGTAAAAGATATGTGAAACGTTTCACAATATATGTGAAAAACTTCACAATATTATATTTTCTATAATCCTAAGGGGGATATCATCTATGAAAATTGCAGTAGTAGGGTGTACACATGCAGGAACGGCAGCAGTAAAAAATATGGCAGAACTTTATCCAGAAGCTAAAATTACAGTTTATGAGCGAAATGATAATGTTTCATTTTTGTCTTGTGGAATTGCGCTCTATGTAGGCGGGGTCGTAAAAGATGCAAATGGCTTATTTTACTCTTCACCGTCTGAATTGCAAGAGATGGGTGTAAATATGAAAATGAAACATGAAGTTACGAATATTGATACAGATGGTAAAAGAATAGCTGTACGAAATTTAGAAACCAACGAAGAATTTGAAGATACATTTGATAAATTAGTGATGACAACTGGCTCATGGCCGATTATTCCAAACCTTGAAGGCATCGATTTAAATAATGTTGTGCTTTGTAAAAACTATCAGCATGCTAATCACATTATTGAAAAAGCGAAGCAAGCGAAGAAAATAGCCGTAATTGGTGCGGGCTATATTGGTGCAGAATTAGTAGAAGCATTCGAAGTGTATGGAAAAGAAGTGACGTTTATTGATAGTGCTGATCGTATTTTAAATAAATATCTTGATCCAGAATTTACGAATTTAATGGAAACTGAGTTTGAAAATCGAGGAGTTAAATTAGCATTAAACCAAGCGGTTACTAAATTTGTAGGCAGTGAGGGATCTGTTGAAAAAGTAGTGACAACTGATGGCGAATACGAAGCGGATCTTGTTATTCTGTGTGTTGGCTTCCGTCCAAATACAGACTTAGTAAAAGGACAAGTAGATATGCTTCCAAACGGGGCAATTGTGGTTGATGAATATATGCAAACAAGCAAAAAAGATATATTTGCTGCCGGAGATAGCTGTGCCATTTACTACAATCCGATTAAGAAACATGCGTATATTCCGCTTGCTACCAATGCGGTTAGAATGGGAACATTAGTAGCTCAAAACCTTGTTAAGCCGACAATTAAGTATATGGGAACACAAGGAACGTCAGGCTTGCATATTTATGATTACAATGTTGCATCTACCGGTATAACAGAAACAGCAGCTTCTCTTTTTGATATGAATGTGAAAAGTATCACAATATCAGAGAATAACCGACCTGAATTCATGCCAACGTACGAAAATATTACGTTAAAAGTAGTATATGAAGAAGAAACAAGACGAATTGTAGGTGCACAGGTTATTTCTAAAATTGATGCTACTCAAGCAATCAATACATTGTCTGTATGTGTACAGCAGGAAATGACGATCGATGAGCTTGGCTTTATGGACTTTTTCTTTCAGCCGCATTTTAATAAGCCTTGGCATTTCTTAAACCAAGCAGGACTTCAAGCGCTTCAAGCATAAAAAAGCAGGTGACTACCTGCTTTTTTTATGTGGATTTTATTATCTTTTTTATTTTAGCAGGTCTAAAGCGGAGCCAGCCTATAGTAAGGAGAATAAAAGGATAAAAAGCTCCTACGAAAAAACTATAGGGAATCCACGTTTCGGCTAACCATGTTTTTTGATAGATAATAGTTGGATAAACGATAATAGAAAAAGTTGTAACGATTAACCCCATCGGTAACGTTAGAAATCGAGTTTCGTTCACGTTAAAAATGTGGCAAAGCCCAGCGATAGAAGCATGAAAATAAAGAGAAACTTTAAAGAAAAGAGTAAGAAACCATATAATAGCAATAATTACTTCAATTCCTTGCAAAAAATTCCCCAGTTCAATTCGCTTAGCCATTTCGTATACAGGAAACATGGTAGTTGAAGAATGATAAGAGCCAATAACCATTATACAAAAGAGAATAATCGCTACCATAATAAATCCACCTAACAGACTTCCACTCATTAAAGCTTTAGCACCTTTTTCAGGTTTTCTTAAATGAAGAGGAAATACCATCATTAAAGGAGCAAAAGTAAAATAAGTGATGCTAAGAAAGGTGAAAACCGAATGAGTCAGCGGCTTTAAGTGAATATCTAATAAAGGCGTAAGGTTTTCGACTTTCATTTGAGGAGTCAGTGAGAAAATGAAAATTCCGAGAAGGCCAATAAGCCAAGGGAAAAATATTTCACAGCAGCGTGCGATGGTTTCTAGTCCAAGTCTTGCTCCAAACACAACCACAAGCATAAAAATAATGTGAATAGCAATCAGCGGAGTTTCCATCATAATATGTGTATTTAAAAAACTCCCCACGTAGTATACAATGCGGCTGCATGTTATGACAGTAGACGTGACAAATAAACAAGATACACCTTTTCCTAAATATTTTCCAAACACTGCTTCATTGATTTCTATCAGATTTTTATCTTTAAATAAAAGTCCGAGAGCTATATATACTTTCACTAATACAAATCCGCATACTACTCCAAGGATAGCTGGAATCCAAGCGGTTTGTTTAGAATCTACAGTCATAGCTGCTGGAGCAATAACAATTGTGCTTCCAATTGTATAAAGCATAACGAGCATGCGAAATTGAATCGTTGAAATTTTAACTACAGGTTTCACTGTATTCACTTCCTCGTCTTAACGTCTTAAGATAGTAAATGAAGTAAAAATATGCTGATTGGCTTGAAGATAGCAGCTGATAAATCAGAAGGGTTTGGAACATTTAAACCAAGTGCTTTACAGATGCTTACGACCATTCCGATTGCAAGAACTGTATAGAATAGCCACAGTTCTTTCTTCGCTTTTTTTTGCCGTAGTTTAGGTACTTCAAACCAAATAACGAGCGTGCAAACAATAAGTAACCCCAATACCCCTAGCATACACTAGCTCCTATACATGAATAATCAGTGTTATATTTTCCTGAAAAATAATTACTTATACTGAAGGTGCAGTCTTTATTAAAGGTTTGTGAGTTTCTATCCATTGCTAGAACGCCGCTTTTTATTTTGAATAAACCCTGCAATTAAAAGGAAAAGTGGATATAAGATGCCTACAAGTAAGCTGTAGGGAATCCACGTTTTTGTATCCCAATCCTTTTGATAAGAAACGCTTGGATACACAATAAGGGAAAGGGTAATCATAATGAGCGCGACTGGAAAAGAAAATAGCTTGTAGTCCTTTATATGAAATACATTGGCAAACCCCAAAAGAGTAGCGTAAAAATAAATGCAAAGTTTAAAAAAGAGAGTAATAAACCACAAAATAGCAATGACCACTTCAATTCCTTGAAGAAAGTTTCCTACATCAATTCTTCTTCCTAATTCATAGCTTGGAAACATGGTGATTTGGGAGTAATAAGGACCAAGTACTAAAATTCCGAGTAAGATTAATGTAACCATCACTAGTCCACCGGCTATATTACCTATATAAAAAGATTGAGTTGCCTTTTTCGTGTCTGGTGTATGAGAAGGAAAAATCATAAGCAGAATGGTATAAGTCAAAGAACTCATGCTTAAAAACGTTAAAACAGCCCGAATAAAAGCTTTTGGATGGATTTCGAACACCGGCTGAATATGCTCTATTTTAATTTGAGGGATCATAGACAAAATAAGAAGTCCGAATAATCCGACAAACCACGGAAATAAAATCTCGGCACTTCGTGCAATAACTTCTATTCCTAGGCGTACTCCTACGATGACCACACCCATAAATGCGATGTGGATGGCTGTAAGCGGCGTGTAGGGAAGAATTTGTGTAGTGAGAAAATTTCCTACATAGTAAAGAACTTGACTGCTGATAAATAAATTGGATAACACAAAAACAGCAGAAACAATCTTTCCAAATAGTTTGCCTAAAATTTTTTCGTTCATTTCCATCAGCGTAAGCGTTGGAAACATTTTTCCTAGTGAGGTAAAAAGCAAAACTAAGCCAATTCCTAATGCTACACCAAAGAGTGCGGCAATCCAGGCATCTTGATGAGCATCAGCTGTAATAGCGGCAGGTACAACAATAATTGTGCTTCCGATGCTATACAAAGTTACTAATTTGCGAAACTGCGCAGCTGAAATATTGATTTCATTAAGCAAAATGAGCACATCCTTTTGCCATATACACTAATTAAGTGATCCAACGGAATAATAAGTGACTTAAAGGTTGAAACATTACTTCTACCCAATCAGAAGGGTTGGGTAGAGGCAGCCGAAAGATTTTTGCAAGAGCGATTATGATGCTGATTGTCATGAACACAATAAAAATGTTCCGTTCCTTTTTATGAGAGTGTTGAGGTAATCTTTTTATTTCCATCCATATAATCCCTGCACAAATGATCAAAAAGGAAAGAAACAAGTGCATGCAGTCAACCCCAATACATTTTTTCGTTCAGATAAGCTATTCGTATGATGTCCGCTAAAGAAAGTGATTATACATTTTTGTAAAATATAGAAAGCATTTCAGGAGATAGAAGATATTTTCTAGGGCTCTTAAATGATTGAGGGATTTGTTATGAGGAATATTCACTTAGCTTTAACCTATTGAAGCGTCGTATGAATAAGTAGAAAAATGCCACACTAAAGAGTGAACAAATGGAAAGGAGCACTATGATGAAAAAATTCCCATACAATAAAGATAAACAACAATCGTTTCAAGCAGCACAGCAGGGGCATAAAGAAGCAGTAGATGCATATGAACAGGCAAATGAAGCTAAAAATGATGCATCGTACGGACATGAAGCGAAGCAAGCGATAGGTGAAGTGAATGAAGCCTCTCAGCAAATTGAGAATGCGCTTGAAAATGCTTCTGAAACACAGCGTCAGCGTTTAACAGAGTTTCAGCAAGATATAGAAGATATGGAGAACGACCTTAATCAGTAAAAGAGCCGCTGTTTTACTTAGGCAGGTTCACAATAGAGAGTATAAATTGTAAAAGCAGAAGATAATGAACTTCTGCTTTTTTTGTCGTGTAAGAAGTATTTACGCTCATTTTTTAATGGAAATGAAGGCTAAATAAATTCCCACCCATACATATACATATTTTGGGACATTAAGGGTATAGAGCAGTAATTTAATTAAGGAGGATGATTATGAAAGCAGTAACTTTTCAAGGTGCAAAGGATATCCAAGTAAAAGAAGTAGAAGATCCATCTTTGAAGAAAAAAGACGATATTATTGTTAGGATTACATCTACAGCCATTTGCGGTTCGGATTTACATATCTACCAAGGTGCTCTCCCGGCTGAAAAAGGATACGTTATTGGCCATGAACCAATGGGAATTGTAGAAGAAGTAGGTCCAGAGGTAACAAAAGTAAAAAAGGGAGACAGAGTAGTTTTACCGTTCAATATTTCGTGCGGGACCTGTTATTATTGTCAGCATGATTTAGAAAGTCAATGTGATAACTCTAATCCTAATAAGGAAATCGATACAGGAGGATACTTCGGGTTCACTGAACGATATGGGAATCACCCAGGAGGACAGGCTGAACTATTACGTGTTCCCTTTGGGAATTTTATGCCATTTGTAATTCCGCCCTCCTGTGAGCTTGAAGATGAGGCATTGTTATTTATGTCGGATGTTCTGCCAACCGCTTATTGGAGTGTAGAAAATTCCGGAGTTGGACCTGGGGATACAGTAGTGGTTCTTGGCAGCGGCCCTATTGGATTAATGACTCAAAAGTTTGCATGGATGAAAGGTGCTAAACGGGTCATCGCTGTTGATAACGTTCCATATAGATTAAAACGAGCTAAACAAATGAATAACGTAGAGTGCTTTAATTTTGATAAATACGACGATATGGGAAGCTATATTAAAGAGGTAACCGGTGGTGGAGCAGATGTTGTAATTGATTGTGTAGGAATGGATGGAAAGAAATCACCAGTAGAAGCGATTGAACAAAAACTCAAGCTGCAAGGAGGAACGTTAAGTGCTATTCAAATTGCATTAAAAGCAGTAAGGAAATTTGGGACAATTCAGCTAACAGGTGTATATGGATCGATATATAATATGTTTCCTCTTGGGAACATTTTTGAAAGAAACATCACTTTAAAAATGGGACAGGCTCCAGTCATTCATTACATGCCAGAATTATTTAAAAAAATTACAGATAGGGAGTTTGATCCTACAGAAATAATTTCTCATAAAATCCCTCTTAATCAAGCAAGTGAAGCCTATGAAATGTTTAACAATCATCAGGATGAATGTACAAAAGTTATCTTAAAACCATAATAAAGCACATATCTCCTTAAATATGTATAAAGAAAAAATTGAGAATTATTTTACAATAGTCATATCTATTTGAAAGAGGCTGGAACAAAAGCATGTTATTTGAAGGAAGATCCGAGCGCGTTTGATTCTTGATGGAGAATCAAACGCGCTCGGCTTTTTTTATTGGTAGTGTAAACGTAAGTTTCGTTTATATAATTGCTTCTAGCTGTTGTTTGGAAGGAAAGGCGAAGACTTGCACGGAAATCAACAGTGGTATAACAAATAATCCATCATTCCATTCTTATTTTAAAAGGTATAGAAGTTAAAAAAGTAAGAATCCTAATAAAAAGAAACGATAAGAATGGAAAGGGATTGTGACAGGAAATATGCTAATAAACATACTAATAATGATTGTCGTATTGTACTTCATATATGTATTCGCAACTGCAGTGGTACTGTTTTATGTCCCTTTGCACAAGGGAAAAGACTTAAAAGTAATGAATACTGAGAATTTTTACGGGAAGAAAGAATCTACAGACCGAGTTATGCTTTTGGAAAACGGTTATTTTTCAGGGCTTGTTCGAATGCAGATGATTCAAGAAGCGAGGCATACAATTGATATTGCGTACTTTTCCATCGGTAAAGGTCGTTCTTCGGATTTACTTATGGGCGCTTTATTCGAAGCTGCGGATCGAGGTATACGTATTCGCGTGCTGTTAGACGGGATCTCTCATGGGCTAAAAGGCAAGAGGAAAAATGTTCTTTATGCTCTAGCTTTCCACAATAATATAGAATTAAAGTACTATGAGCCCTTCACTATTTTTAAACCTTGGACATGGCATAATCGTCTTCACGATAAAATAATAGTAGTCGATGGCCAATTAGGTATTATTGGAGGACGAAACATTGGAGATAAATACTTGGCCAGTCAACCAAATAAAAATTTTGTCTATGACCGTGATGTGCTGATTTATAACACAAAGCAAGAAAGTCATAGTGTCATTCTCTCAATGGAGAAGTATGTAGAGAAATTATGGAATCATCCGTATACACGAAAAGCTTTTCCAAAGCTCAAGAAAACTAAACAATTTCGCGGTCTTTCAGGAAAGAAATTGTTGATAGATCAATACGAAGAGGCCAAAAAAGCAAACGAACCTTTTGTCCATCCTTATATTGTATGGAGAGAAGCAACGATCCCTACAAGAAAGATTTCTTTTATTACAAATCCTATTCAACGAATAAATAAAAGCCCTTTTATATGGAAAACGTTTATTAAGCTTTCCCAACAAGCTGAAAAATCCATTGTTGTTCAAACCCCTTATATCGTACCAACAAAAGAGATGGAACAGTATATAGATAAGCGAGTAAAACCAAAAGTGCAAAGAATTATTTTAACTAATTCTATTACATCCACTCCAAATGCTATGGCTTTTTCTGCATACTTGGGAGTAAAGAATCGCGTCATAAAAGCTGGTTCGAAGCTTTATGAATATCAAAAGCCTTATTCAATTCACGGGAAATCTGTTGTTTACGATCAGCGTTTAAGTGCAGTTGGTTCTTTTAACCTAGATTCGCGCTCTGCATTTTTAAATACTGAATCCATGGTTATGATAGATAGTGAAGAATTTGCAGCCCAGTTAACAGGAGCTATTGAAGCTAAAATTTCTCACAGTATGCTTGTGGGAGATGAGGGAGAACCTGTGGATGTTAATACGGATTCTCAAAAAAACGTGCCTCCTGTAAAATCTGCACTCCTACATATTCTTTCGGTCTTTACACGATTTTGGAGACATTTTGTATAGTACTTTGTTACAGCAGAGTCTCTAAAAACAAATAGCGGAGATTAAAGAGGACTGCAGCTGGTGAAGGGAATGTGTAAAAAGCTGTGATATGCCTCACAGTTTTTTGAAAACCGCTAGTACTAGTTATGATTCATCAAAAGATCTATTGACGAAATTCCATATATGTTTTATTATGATGTAGCGTCGTTAATAAACGAGGTTCTTTTGAAGAGGTCATTTCTAGGGGCATAGTTTAAAGGTAGAACTACGGTCTCCAAAACCGTCAGTGTGGGTTCAATTCCTACTGCCCCTGCCATTTTGGAGTTATCTTTTAATTCACACGCGGGTGTGGCGGAATTGGCAGACGCGCTAGACTTAGGATCTAGTGTCTTATGACGTGGGGGTTCAAGTCCCTTCACCCGCATCTTAATTTAGATAAATGCGCGGAAGTAGTTCAGTGGTAGAACACCACCTTGCCAAGGTGGGGGTCGCGAGTTCGAACCTCGTCTTCCGCTTCTTTTCAAAAGCAGTTTGCATGTGCAAACTGCTTTTTTGTTGTAGAAATAAAGAGTTTTATTATGCTGTTTGTAATCAGAAATATTTTATTAAAGCAGTACTGCTTATACGTGTTGCTTTCGTGAATATACACATAATATTGGGGTTACATTAAAAGCTAATGAACGATACGTGAAGACATCTAATATGGTTTTTAAGATAGGGGAGAGTCCTATGGAATCTAGTTGGTTTTCGATTATACCGTTTTTAATTGTTATTCCCATAGCTATTTTCACGAAACAAGTGCTGCCAGGGTTGTTTTTAGGCTTATTAGTAGGTGCTTATTTAATTGATCATTCGATTATCGGAGGTGTTGAAAAGCTACTTCACTATGTTGTACAAGCTCTTAGAAATAAAAGTAATATAGAAATCGTCGTCTTTTTATACGCGTTTTCAGGGCTTATCGGAATGATTAAGATGGCTGGAGGAGTTAAGGGGTTTGTGGAAACAGCTGCAGAAAGAATTGATACAAGAAAAAAAGCCCTTATTTTAACCTATGTTTCAACCATTGGAACATTCAGTGCTCCCACATTTCGTTTTGTGACGATCGCACCCATCATGAGAGCGCTGCTGAAAAAAGTGAAAATGACGACAGCAGAGCTAGGGTTTGTTATTGAAACAACTGCTACTCCTGTTATCGTCTTAATTCCTGTGGCAACGGCATTTGTAGGGTATATGGTCTCAATCATTCAAATGGCAATTGATCATCAAGGCATAAAACAAGACGCTTATTCTTTGTTCATTCAAAGCATTCCTTATAACTTCTTTTCGATTGTGATTATTCTAGTAGGGATTTATTTCAGTTTTTTTCATCATTCAACATCTACGGCTCCTATGAAGCTAGAGGAAGAAGACGAAAAAGATTGGCATGATTGTCATCCTTGCGTGTCGAAGGATTTGCCTTCTAAGCCTTGGAATCTGTTAGTACCTTTACTTGTTGTGATTTCACTTACTTTACTTTTAACATGGTGGAGCGGGCATCATAAGAGCCACAGCTTTTTTGAAGCATTTATTAAAGCAGACGTGCTAGAAGCGATGGTAGTAGCTTTAATTATCACTACGTTAATTACCCTCATTTTTTTCTTGTTTCAGCGCTTTACATTGCAGAATTTGCTTAATGGTTTTATCACAGGAGGCAATGACTTAATGTCTGTTATTCTGCTGTTATCGGTAGTATGGGGATTATCCGCTGTTACAGAAGACTTAGGTTTTTCAAATTTTGTGACGGCACATTCTAAGTGGATTCCTCAAATGTTTGTCACTCCTTTTATGTTTGTGTTTGGAGCTGCTATTTCTTACTTTATCGGGTCTGCTTGGGGGACATGGGGGATTTTAATGCCGCTTGGCGTATCGCTTGCAAGTTCTGCAGATCTTTCTTTGCCATTAATTATCGGTGCGGTGTTTGCGAGCGGTTCCTTTGGAGCATTTTCTTCACCTTTAAGCGACGATACGAATACCATCGCCAAAATATTAGATTTATCTGTTATTGAATATGCCAAATATAAATTAAAGCCAGCTTTAATTGCAGCGGGAATAACAGTTGCTTTCTATCTTGTTGTATCTTTCTTGTTTTAAATGAGGGAGTAGCTATCTATTCTTCACTTTTCATTTTTTTTAGCTTAACGTATGCATACAGCCCTAGTGATAGGCACACTAGCATGATACAAGTAAGCGGAAATAAGATGGTATTAACAAAATGATCATAAAACCATATATACACGAACATCACCTCGATAATTTTAACGCCATTTTTTCTATTTATTAGAGATATACTATCTGTGCTGCTTCTTCCTATTTTTCAAAAAGGCGATAATCAAAAGCAGTATAGGTATGATAGAAAATAGCGGCATATGTAAAAGAAATCTCGCTACGTGCAGCCCTTCATAAAGGTGTTCTTGAAAATTACTAGCGATTGTAATCGACAGAAATAACACAATGATGCCTAAAGGATACGCTAGACGGGAAGGCGATTTAATTTTAAATAAAGTAGCTGTACTTATTATAGAAGCATAAAACAAGATGCTAACTTTAAAATAAATTCCAATAACCATAGCGAACATAAAAAATACATCTAGACGCTCTAAAAAATCAGCTACTTGGATCGTTTGGACAGTACTCAGAAGAGGGAACTGTGATCTTGTCGTCAAATCAACTCCAAGTACGCTAATGTTAATGATCATCGTAATAATTAGGTTAATTCCGCTTAATCCCGTTGCGCATATCATGGTGACACTCGCTTTTTTTGGGTTGCTCAAGTAAGGAAGAAGCATGGTAAATACAATAGCTTCTGTGAAAGGAAAATACAGCGTTTCAGTTAAAGCAATTTTCGCAACGGGGAGTACTCCTTCTTTTAATACCGGCTGCAAGTTCTTAAAATCAATTAGCCCTGAGCTAATAATTAAGATGAAGCCTGCAACAGCCAGAAAATACATAAAAATAAACAGAAGCTCTCCTGACCTTGCTATCGCTTCAATTCCTTTTCGGGTTATATAGATAATGACCAGCATCAATAAGGCATTGGCAATAAATAAAGGCGTATCGGGATAGGCAAAAGTAAGAAGCATCTCTCCGAAATCTCTTAGAACTCGTGATGCATCGTATAAAAAATAGACAATATATATGAATGCAAGAAGTGTTCCAAGTGCCTTCCCTAAAATTTTTTGCATATACTCTGTAGGCAGAAGGTCCGGATAGTAGGAATAGAGCTTATGATAGACTAAGAAGAAAAAAAAGCTGCACAGCATTCCAATTAAAATAGCTAGCCATGCATCTTGCTTCGCTCTCATTGCAAGAGGAACTAATAAAGCACTTCCCAGCTCGAATAAAACCATGAGAATAAATAATTGAGTGGCGCTAATTTTTGCTTTTTCCATATAGCCAGAACCTCCTGACCTCAGTTTTGTTTTTCTTTTACGCTAGAGAGAAACGACTTATTGCGCAGACCTGTTCGGCGAATGTAAGCTTCTACTTTAACGTCTACATCTAATTTTGGAAAGTAAACGTCATCCCATTCTGATTTGAGTTTTTCCCACTGATTAGGCCGCGTGCGTGCTAGTGCTTCTCCGAATCCAAAGATGTCAACTTTGTTTGTCTGAGCTTGTTTAATAGCTATTTGTAATTCTTTTTTTATTTCTTTACCTGCACCTTTTTCCATTTTTTTAATTACAGCAGGTTGACGGGTATCAACGGGGACCTCAACTTCTCCAAGATCGCCTTCTACGCGAGTGTGAACGGACGCATAAGGTTTTCCTTTTACCATTTTTACAGATACATCCGTTTTTTGACGAACTGTTTGATAGGCAAGCGCTTCCTTTTTTCCTTTCCAGTCTACATTAATATCGGTTCCTTGTATTTTATCAAGAATCCAAACGCTGCCTCTGGCTGGACTATTGTACAACCAGTCGATTAACTTTCCATTTTTAAAAACAGCAATGCCAGAAGCACGAAGGGTAGCTTCTGGTGCGCTTTGCTGGAGGTTATCTAATTTTTCTGCTTGTTGAGGATTTCCAACTAAACGAAAACCCGAGACTAGTGCTTCTCCTCCGGGAGATTCGAGAGATTTCATCACTTCTTGAAAAGAAACCTTGAGGTTTTCTCCCCATTTTCTTTGAGTGAACTCCAGCGTTTTCATAATTTTGTTTGCTGGAATTTTATCCACAGGCGTTAGTGCTTTTACCAAATTAGCAGCACTTGACTGGTTTGCGATTACTAAGGAAGTCGTAATTCGAAACTCAGGATCGCGGTCAATAGAATCAATAAGAATGTTAATTCCTTCTTCACGCGCTAGTTTTTCTCCGATCACGACTAAGTTGGTGTGGGCATAATAAAGTCTTCGTGAAATTCTAGCTGAAGCGCGTCTGCTTGCTTCAACTAAATTATCACCGGAAGCAGCATAGATCGTAACAGGCGGACTTTGGGTACCGCCGCCCCCTTGTAATCCAGCTACATTTCCCGGGTTAATAATTTGATAGGTAAGCTCATATCGCCCATCTTTCGTTTTATCAATGCCCATTGCCGATACAAATGCAAGATCCGTTAACTCTTTTTTACTCCAGCAGCTAGTAAGCAATACCATCATTATGGTCATTACCAGTAAAAATAAACTTTTATGTTTCATTTTGATCATCTTCTTCCATCTCCTGATTAATCATACCTCTTGAAAAAGGAGGCTCAGGCTTTTGATGTTTGCTTTGACGAACTTTGTTATCACTAATTAATTTAGGTCTTCTTCTCATCGTCCACCATGGCAACCGCAGCAATGTATCTTCATTGCTTGCAGGAATAAACGGTGCTAATGGCGTCATATAAGGAACACCAAATGAACGTAAGCTGCACAGATGTCCAACTCCCATTAAAAGAATAAGAATAATACCATAGAAACCGAATGTAGCCGCTCCTAGTATAAATAAAAAACGAATTAAACGCGCTGAAATAGCCATATCGAAAGAAGGTGTGGCAAAGCTAGCAATAGCTGTAATCGATACGATAATAACCATAGCTGGTGAGACGATCCCCGCTTGAACCGCTGCTTGCCCAATAACAAGAGCTCCGACGATCGATACGGCAGAGCCGATAGCTTTTGGTAAACGAATCCCTGCTTCACGCAAAATTTCAAAGGTGACTTCCATAAAAAAAGCTTCCACAAACGCGGGAAATGGAACGGATTCTCGCTGTGCCGCAAGAGCTACAATAAGCGTCGTGGGTACCATCTCTTGATGAAATGTTGTAACCGCCACATACGTAGCAGGAGCGATAAGTGAAATCATAAACATAAACACCCGCAAAAGACGAATGGACGTCGCAATATCAAAGCGTGCGTAGTAATCTTCAGCCGATTGGAAAAATTGAATGAACAAAGCGGGAGCAATAAGGACAAAAGGAGTTCCGTCCACAAAAATAGCAATTCTTCCTTCCAAAAGGTTACCTGCCACCACGTCGGGTCTTTCTGTATTATAAATAGTTGGAAAAGGAGTGACCGTTTGATCTTCAATTAGCTGCTCAACATAACCTGATTCCAAAATACTATCAATATCAATATTTTTTAATCGCTTTCGAATTTCTTTTACAACTTTATCGTTTGCGATGCCATGAATGTACATAAGGGTCACATCCGTTTTAGTTACTCGGCCAATCTTCATCGATTCTAGCCATAAGTCGGGTGTTTTAATAATTCGGCGCACCATGGCTAAGTTTGTGCCAATAGACTCAGTAAAGGCACCTTTTGGTCCCCGCACTACCATTTGGGTAGTAGATTCTGAAATGGCACGCTTTTCACCGCCTTGTGTACTCACGCTGAGTACGCGGTTTATGCCGTCGACAATAAGAAGGCTGTCTCCTGACATCAAAGAAGACAGTAAATCATTCCAGTTGTCTGCAAACGATACGTTGCCGATTGTTACGATGTCTTCGGAAATTAACTCTAATGCATTTTTATCATTTAGTTCGTTTTTTTGATTATCTTTCATAAGAGACTGCAGTAAGTAATCTTGGATAGCCTGATTATCTACAATCCCTTCTATGTAGACGATAGCAGCAGCCAAGCTGTTATTGACGCCTATTTTAAAATGACGAATCACAATATCTGAGCTGTTTCCAGTTTTCTCTTTAATGAGGGTAAGGTTCTCAGAGAGCAGATTCTTAAGAGAAGAAGCTGTTTGTTCGCTGCTTGTTTGATCTGCCTGAGGGGGAAGCTTATTTTTAGACTTTTGGTTTTTAAAGAATGAAGGCATAAATGAAAGCACCCTTACTATAGTTTTTATTAATTTGACCAAAAACCGTATAATTATGTAATTTTTAACAAAATATCTTTTGCATGATGGTAAATAAAAATGACGAACCTATGAGGTAAGTAATGATTAGGTGAGGAGTAGACATATGAAAATTATTGGAGTTAGCTTACTGCTATTTGGATCTGTGATTGCTCTTTCTGTAGGAATTGATCTTTTTCAAGGAACGAACATACTGCAGGCGCTATACAATGCGTTAAGCCCGTTTCGTGTAATGGAAGTGGCCGAATTATTTGTCCTTTTTTCTCTTTTATTTTTCTTTTTCGCAGAGTCACTTTATCTTGTTTTAAAGAAGCGTCAGCAAAAGCAATAGTAACTTGTGGTGCAAAGAGGTTTTTATATCTTCACTATCGAAACAAGCGTATAGAAAGATAGCTTTGAGATAGGGGAGAACTACATGAACATTGAGACTGACAGATTACTAATACGCAAATTTAAATATGAAGATTGGCAAGATGTCTACGCATATACATCTGATGCTAATGTCATGAAGTACATACCAGAAGGTGTTTTTAGTAAGGATGATGCGAAGAAATTTGTAAATGAAAATACGAAAGAAAATGTTAAAAAATTTCCAGTTGTCTTAAAAAACGAAAAAATTTTAATTGGTCATCTCGTCTTTTTTAACTATTTTGGGGACCATACTTATGAAATTGGTTGGGTATTTCATTCTCTCTATCATCAGAAAGGATATGCTTCAGAAGCGGCAAAAGCAATCGTGGACTATGGCTTTAACACAATGAAACTGCATCGGATTATTGCTACTTGTCAGCCTGAGAATACGTCTTCTTATCGTGTTATGGAGAAGATCGGGATGAGAAGAGAAGGGTATTTTAAAAAATGTATTCCAACTGAAAAAGGATGGTGGGATGAATATTATTACGCGATTTTAAAGGAAGAGTGGAAATGAACTTTACTTTTACGGAATTGCATTTTCCAAGTTGTAAAGACGAAAACAAGCCCAATTTTTAAAAAATGAGCAGAACAGCAAACCAAAACGTCTAGGCAGACATACAATAAGCTATCCATGAGAAACACCCCATGTTTGAACCTTCTTTGTTTTAGCAACAGAAAATCACGTTGAAAGGGAGTGCTTGTATGTCTAATGCTGGATGTGGATTCGGTTCTGGTTTCGCTTTATTAGTTGTATTATTTATTCTATTAGTAATTATCGGATGTAGTTGTTATAGCGGTGGTTACGGTGGCGGCTACGGCTGCTAATTATATCACTGAATAGCCTAAAGAAATTTCTTTAGGCTTTTTTGTATTTTAAAAGTCCGTTAGTTTCTAAGAAAATCACTTACTCATTAGCGGTTATGATGAACGATTGAACAATTAAAAGACCCTACCGCGATCGATATCTGCTATACTTTTAATACGGATAATAACGCTTACATGTATGGGGCAGCAAACAAAAAAGAGAGGGCATAAGGTGAACTTTCCTATTTCAAAAAGTATTACAACTAAATATCTTCTTTTATTTACGGTTATTTTAATTGTACCGGGCATCATCATTTATTACATCATCACTGGCTATGCAAGCAAAATTATTAAAGAAGATGTAAAGGTTCAAAACATTGCAAGTAAAGATATTATAGCTAAAAGGCTGAATTCAGAAATTGAGCATGTAGCTTCGCAGCTGCAGCTTATTGCAGGAGAGGGGCTAGAGTCAGATCTTAACATAAATAGAATGTATAACCGAGCTAAACAAGCAAATTCACAAAGTTCAGTTATTCATTCCATTTACTATATCAATGAACAAAAACGCGTAAAGTTTGAAACGCCTTTTGCTTCAAGTCAAAACAATTTAATGTATCATCACCCTAATTTTACCCAAGTGTATTGGACACATACGTACGCTTTATCGGATCTTATTCAAAATTATCGTCATCAAAAAGTAGTAACCATTTCTGTACCTGTTCTTACTAATGATAAAGAATTTAAAGGAATTATTGTTGCAGAACTAAGCCGAGATTATTTATCAGAGGTGTTAAAAAGCGTCAGCCTGTCACGAGGACACTTCGGTTTTTTAACGGATCGCAAAGGGAATGTCATCGCATCTACAAGCGATAAGCAGCTTAACAAGAAGTTTTCAGTAGACAAAATACTAAACGTTTCTGGCTATACTCAAATAAATCATAATGGACAAGAGAGTTTAGCAGCTTATCAAACGAACCAAGAAGGCTGGAACTTGGTTTACGGTGTACCGACTAACGTAGCCTTTTCTCCTTTACATAAATTATCTCTTTTACTGCGCGTTAGTTTTATTAGTATATTGCTGCTTGCTTTATTTTTTATATGGTTAGGCATCAAAAATATTTTACAGCCAATCGTCAAGCTTACAAGCTATGCAAAAACGTACCGGAATTCTCAAACGTTCGTACCATTAAATAAAGAAGCGCCGGCAAGGGATGATGAGCTGAGTATATTGACACGTACAATTATTGAAATGGGAAACAGCAATTACGAAAAACAAAAAATGCTTGAGCAAAGTGAAAGATACCTTCACGATGTATTAGAAGGAATTCCTTATGGAATTATTACAATTGATCCGAGAAGTAAAATTACATACGTGAATCAGCAGTTTGAAAGAATGGTTGCTTTTCAGCGCCAGGACATGATTGGTGTTAACTTAGAAGATTTACCAATAAAATCTGAAAGCGTAGATTTTATTTTGCTTCACACATTGGCATCTGGGAAAGACATGGAAGAGATAGAAAGCTATATTCTCGATTCAGACGGCAGAAAAAGAATTGTTAAAGTTACGACATCTACTTTTTATACCGACACAAGTGAAGTGATGGGGATTATCGCGGTCATGCAAGATATTACCGAAATAAAGCAGTTACAGCTAAGACTGCAGCAAAGTGATAAGCTAGCGTCTATTGGACAAATTACGGCAGGAATTGCCCACGAAATAAAGAATCCTCTAGCCATTTTATCAGGATCAGCTGAACTTTTGCTGGATGAAGCGGAAGAAAGCGCCTGCTCAGAAGAAGTAAAAGAGCTTGCTGCGGATGTATTCATCGTTGTAAACCGTCTCAAAGAGATCACAAATAATTTTCTTAATTTTGCAAACATGAGTCAAAAGGAAAAGAAAGAAGTGTCACTTGTACAAGTGTTAGAAGAAGTGTTTCATTTACTGCGTTTAAAGTGTAATGAAGCAAACATTAGCATTGTAAAAGACTTTGAAGAAAAATGTTTGATTACAGGGGTCTATGATCAATTGATTCAAGTATTTTTAAACATTGTCTTAAACGCAATGGAAGCAATGGATGAGGGCGGGTATATTATCGCTTCCATTCAAACGATGAATATGAACGAAGAATATGTGGTTGTTCGTATAGAAGATACGGGTTCAGGCATTAACAAGCAGGACTTAGAGTGGCTGTTTAATCCCTTTTACTCCACGAAAGAAACAGGTTCAGGACTAGGGTTAACGATTGCAAGAGATATTGTAAAAGAACATGGAGGAGAATTATTTATTGAAAGTATAGAAGGCAAAGGGACAACCATTACATGCCGTTTTCCCAAACAGAAAAATACAAAAGGAGGCTAAAAACATGGAGAATAAGTGCAGTGTGTTAATGATTGACGATGAACAGAACCTTTGCAAGCTGGTAGCCAAAAAGCTTCAGAAATCTGGTTTTCATACGCACGCGGCATATACCGGAGAAAAAGGAATCGAAATGGCTAAAACGCTGGATACAGATGTCGTGATACTAGATTATATGCTTCCGGATATGACGGGGATCGATGTATTAAAGAAGTTAAAAGAGGTAACGCAATCAAAAGTAATCATGCTTACTGCATACGGGAATGTTGAGAGCGCTGTGCAATCTATGAAAATAGGGGCTGCTGATTATTTGAATAAGCCTATTGAACTTGAAGAATTAAAAAATATTATTGCTTCGCTATGTACGGGCAAGCAATCTGATGCGGTGATGGAAAAAGATAAAGACAAAGACTTTATTTCAAAAAGCCCAGCAATGAACAAGTTAGTTGAAATGGTGGAGTACGTAAAAGATACAGACGCCAGCATTTTAATTCTAGGTGAAAGCGGAGTAGGTAAAACCGCGATGGCTAAATGGATACACGAGCAGAGTCATCGGAAAAATAATCCTTTTGTCGCTATCAACTGCGCAGCCATACCAGAAGCCCTTCTTGAAAGTGAGCTGTTTGGCTACAGAAAAGGAGCTTTTACAGGGGCTGCTTCTTCTCAAAAAGGTAAGTTTTCTGCTGCGGATGGCGGTACCATCTTTTTAGACGAAATTGGAGAAATTTCGTTAAGCATGCAGGCAAAGCTATTGCATGTGATCGAGGAAAAAAAAGTAATGCAGCTCGGAAGCAATGAGTATGAATCCTTGGACGTCCGAATTATTTCAGCTACAAATAAACCGCTTCAACAATTAGTAGAACAAAAGAAATTTCGGGAAGATTTATACTATCGGTTAAATTTAATGGAGGTCACTATTCCACCTCTAAGGTACCGAAAAGAAGACATTGAACCGCTCATTCATCATCACATTATAAAGTTAAATACAAAATACAATAAGACGCTTGCTGTTTCAAACGCAGCACTTCAACAGCTAATTTCTTATGATTGGCCGGGAAATATTCGTGAGCTGTTAAACGCGATTGAAAGAGTCCATATTTTAAAACGGCATGGAACAATTGAGCTCTCCGATTTAACGTATCTTTTTAATAAGCAAGAGTCTCATTCATATAGGAATCAGCCGATAAAAGCCAAGCAAACAAATTTATCACATGCATTAGGTGAAGTAGAAGAAGAAATGATTAAAAACGCTCTTGAAGAAATGAAAGGCAATCAAACGAAAGCAGCTCAAAAACTAGGAATTGCTCGCCATACGTTAATTTATAAAATGAAAAAAATGGGTCTTAAATTTTAGAAAAAGGATATGAAAGAAATGACCTATCGTAAAATATTCAGCTTACTGGTACTGTGTTTTACAGTGCTGGGAGCATGTCAGCAGCCCAGTACTGCCCCTCTTAGGGAAGAAAAGAAGCCCCTCGATTCTGTTAGTATTACAATTGGGTCGAAATCCATGACCGAGCAATATCTACTAATGAAAATGACCGCGCTTCTATTAAAAGAACAAGGAGCTACTGTACATGAAAGGCGCTTTTTAGATAGCGATTCTATTCGAAAAGCAAGCTTGGCGGGATATGTTGATATGTACTGGGAATATACAAGTACGGCAAGAATTGTGCATCAAAACCAAGAGCCGGTCTATAATGAAAAAAAGTTGTATCAGCTGGTGAAAGAAACGGATGAGAAAAAACACTTAACGTGGCTGAATCCTAGCCATTTTAACAGCAGCTGGGGAGTTTTAGTTAACCGTTCTTTTGCAAAGG
This sequence comes from Priestia sp. YIM B13552, assembly GCF_042787775.1. Taxonomy (NCBI): domain Bacteria; kingdom Bacillati; phylum Bacillota; class Bacilli; order Caryophanales; family Bacillaceae; genus Priestia; species Priestia sp. YIM B13552. Next base: position 564,946 of record NZ_JBHZOU010000003.1, on the reverse strand, counting down.
AGCATCATTTAAACTCTGTTTCTGACTTGATTTCCTACATAAAAAAGCAAAATAAAAAATTGAAAATAGCTACAAACAATGAATTTCTAAAAAGAAAAGACGGTTTGATTCAATTAGCTGACAATTATGAGTTGAAGTCCATTTCAACTGAAATCATTGGAATCGATTCAGAAATTATTCCTTTAGCAGTGAAAGAAGGCAGAGTAGACGTAGGGATTGGAATGATATCTGATAGCCGAATTCAAGCATACGGTCTTGTGTTACTAAAGGAAGATCAATCTCTTTTTCCGCCTTATTATGCAGCTCCCGTAGTAAAACAATCGTTAGCAAGCCGTTATCCGTCTGTCGTTTCTACTTTAAATGAACTATCAAGTAAACTAACGAATAAAAAGATGGTAGAGCTGAATCATCAAGTTGATATTTTACACAAAGACGTATCAGATGTGGCCTATAAATTTTTACTGGAAAATCACTTGCTTACTCGTTGATAGATATAATAAAAAAAGAGGCTGGGACAAAAGTAGTTGAGCCCAAGTAAAAAAACGAACCATTCATCAACCTTTTTGATGAGTGGTTCGTTTTTTTTTTTTTTTGTGATGGTGCATATCGTTTTATTTGTTTCGTTGCTTCTAGCAATTGATTGGAGGGCAAGGCGAAGACTCCTGCGGGAAAAGCGGAACAGGTGAGACCCCGCAGGAGCGAAAGCGACGAGGAGGCTCAGCGGCCGCCCGCGGAAAGCGAAGCCTTGCACGGAAATCAATTGCGGTGTCATAAGCAGTCCAGCTCATGTATCTCATTTGTTCGTCTTTCAATTGGATTTATTTCGTTATGTCTCAACCTCTTTTTTATTGTAGAGTGTAGAAAATTTCTACAGTAAATTGTGCGAATTTTCTACACTTTATTTTTTGTTTGCTATTAAGTAGCGATTACATCAGCTATTTGAACTTGGCACGCATCTTGCAATAGATATAAGTGAAAGTAAAAATGCTGAAACGTAAGGAGATTAGTATTCAATGAAAATTACGGGAATAGAGATCAAACATTATTTACTGCCTTTAAATCCGCCTTTTAAAGCAGCTTGGGACCCTGAGCCCCGCAAAAAGTTTGCTTCTACCGTTGTCTATGTACATACGGATGAAGGAATAACGGGAGTCGGATCAGGAGATTTAATGATGGGGCTTGAAGGACATGAACATTTGTTTATCGGTCAAGATCCTTTTGCCATTGAACGACATGCACAAGTGATTCAAAATATAGATTTTCACTATGGCAGATGCTGGCCGCTTGATTTAGCTCTATGGGATTTGATGGGGAAAGCAACAAAACAGCCCGTCTATAAATTGCTTGGAGCCCGATCTAACAAGCTTCTCGCTTATGCTTCAACGGGAGAAATCGTGACTCCTGAAGAACGTGCGGAGCGTGCAATTCGATTTGTAGAGCAAGGATTCAAAGCTATGAAAATTCGTTTTCATCACAAAGATGTAAAAGACGATATTCAAGTAGTGGAAGCGGTCAGAAAAGCCGTTGGTGACAAGCTAGAGATTATGGTTGACGCAAATCAAGGATGGAAAATGCCGTGGGACGTTGAACGGACGTGGGACTTAAAAATGGCCTATCAAGTAGCTAAAGAACTTGAAGAACTGAAAGTGTTTTGGCTTGAAGAACCTCTGCCTTCTCATCAGTTTGAACTGATGGCAAAACTTCGGGATCGAGTAGGTATTCGAATTGCAGGGGGAGAGATGAACCGTCATATGCATGACTTTAGAGAGTTAAACAAAATAAATGCATTAGACGTTTATCAGCCGGATGTAGCATTGTCAGGAGGAATTACGCAAACGAAAAAAGTTGCGGATCTTGTTCAAGGAAGCGGCGCTTGGTTCAGCCCGCATACATGGACAAACGGCATTGGTTTACTGGCAAATTTACATCTAGCAGCGGCGGTCAGTCACTGTCCATATTTAGAATTTCCTTACGATCCTCCAGCATGGTCTAACGAACGGAGAGATTATATTCAGCAAAACCCGCTTATGATTGACAAAGATGGTTATTTAGTAGCGCCAGAAAAGCCGGGTTTAGGCATCGATCTTGATGAAGAAGCTTTAAAACAGTACGAAATTAATCATTTCTACGTAGGTGAAAAAAATACAGTTTCTATTTAACTGATATAAAGGGTGAACACAAAGTGAAGAAATACAGTGCTTATATAAACGGAGAATTTATTCAAGGCAGCAGTCAAATGAATATCACGTACCCAAGAACGGGTGAAGTCGTAGCCCAAGTCTCTTCCTGCAGTACAGAAGAAACAGAGCACGCTGTTTCTTGCGCTAAACAAGCTTTTAAAGAGTGGAAGCTTCGTCCGTCATATGACCGGGCTGAACAAATTAAAAAATTTTTAACGAACATGAAAACAGAAGAACATATTGAACACATCGGAACAGCCATTACACAGGAAATGGGAAAACCCTTAAATGCAGCGAAATCAGAGGTGTTTTACGGAGCAGAGCTTGGTGAGTACCAAACTCAGTGGGCAAGACGCATTGAAGGTCACGTAGTAGACAGCGATAACGTAAAGGAGAAAATTATTTCTTATAAAGAGCCTCTTGGCGTAGTCGTGGTAATTGTACCTTGGAATTTTCCGATTTATGTGCTGATGAGAAAAATTGTACCGGCGCTTGTCGCAGGTAATACGGTTGTGGTCAAGCCGAGCGTAAAATCTTCTTTATCTGCTTTAGCATTAGCGGAGTGCATTCATCAATCCGGCTTTCCAAAAGGTGTTATTAATATTGTGACAGGTATGGATGACATTGTAGGAGAAACGTTAACCTCATCTCCTGATGTAAACATGGTGACATTTACCGGAAGTACTAAAGTAGGAAAAGGTATTATGGAAAAATGTTCTCGTCATATGATTCGTACATCACTTGAATTAGGCGGAAAAGCACCTGCTATTGTAATGGAAGATGCGGATATTGATTTAGCGGTTGAAGCAATCAAGGGAGGCAGGTTAGCTAACTCCGGTCAAGTCTGCAATAACACTGAGCGTGTGTACGTTCATAAAAGTGTAAAAGAAGCGTTTACTACTAAACTATTGAAAGCGTTTCAAAATGTAGAGATAAAAGATGGTTTGGCTAATCCAGATGCAGAAATGAGCTGTCTCATTAACAAATCTGAAGCGAACCGCGTTCATCAAATGGTACTTGAGGCCGTAGAAGAAGGAGCCGCTGTATTATGCGGAGGCTATTTGCTAGAGGAATTAGGAGAAAGCTTTTATCCACCAACGCTATTAGATCAGTGTACGCAACAAATGAATATCGTGCAAAAAGAAGTGTTTGGGCCCGTTCTTCCCATTATTTCGTTTGAATCACTTGAAGAAGCAATTAATCTAGCGAATGATTCTGAATACGGATTAACCGCTAATGTATATACATCTAGCTACCATTATGTAATGGAGCTAACTACGCAGCTAGAATGCGGTGAAGTATACGTGAACCGCCAGCAGGGCGAAGCATATCAAGGCTATCACTCCGGCTGGAAGCAATCGGGGATCGGCGGAGACGATGGCAAACATGGATTTGAAGAGTTTTTACAAGTGAAAACAGTTTATATGAAATTTTAATTTTAAAAAGCAGGTGAGCACAGGTGGAGAAAACGCGTGTGGAGGAAGATAGTTTTGGAAAAGTTGAGCTCCCGGCAGAGATTTTGTACGGCATTCACACGGCCAGGACAATTGAGAATTTATCATTTTCTAATAAAAGATTGCATGAATATCCGGACTACGTGCATGCACTGTTAATCGTAAAAAAAGCAGCTGCCTTAACAAACGTAGAAGCTGGAGTAATTCCAAAAGAAATGGGAGACTCCATATCAAATGCATGTGACCAATTGCAAAGCTCCGCTTATCACCATCATTTTTTGATTGATGTGCTGCACGGCGGAGGCGGTATCGGGACGAATATGAATGTGAATGAAGTAATAGCAGGATGGATAAACCAGCAGTGCCCACATCATCTTCCTATTCATCCTATTGAACATGTAAATGCATCTCAATCAACTTCTGATGTGTGTCATACCGCTATCCGAATTGCGATTATTAAAAGCTATCATTATTTAGAAAAAGAAATGGAGCATCTCCATTCTATTCTTCAAAAAAAGATGGAAGAGTTCAAGCCTGTGGTGACAATCGCAAGGACTTGCTTGCAAGACGCGATGAGTATTTCGCTTAGTGATACATTCAGCGGATATGAAGCGGTTCTTTCACGGCGTACGCGCTATTTAAAAAGAGCGGTAGAAGAACTGCACGCTGTTAATCTTGGAGGTACGGTTATTGGCTCCGGATCGGGAGCATCAGAGATATACCGAAGTAAAGTCGTTCAGCAGCTGTCACGTCTATCTGGTATGCAGCTTTACCACCGCGCTAATTTATTTGATGCAGCACAGAATATTGATGATCTTGCTAATGTTTCGAACGAATTAAAGCAGCTGGCTACGTCTTTTATAAAGTTTGCTAAAGATTTAAGGCTGCTCTCTTCTGGACCAGAAGCTGGCTTTGGCGAAATTCAATTACCATCTGTTCAAGCAGGTTCCTCATTCTTTCCAGGCAAAGTCAATCCTGTGGTACCTGAAACCTTAATTCAATGCTGTTTTCAAGTGCTAGGATGTGACAGAATCGTTCAAGCTGCTCTTGAACACGGAGAATTAAATTTAAATGTATTCGAAGGAGCCGCTGGAATTAATATTTTAGATAGCATTCAGTTTTTAACCAGCGCTGTAAGAAGTTTTTCGACGCTTTGCGTGCAGGATTTATCAGCCAATTCAGAGCGCTGTCAGCAGCTTTCTCAATCGCGTATTCCGTTGATTGTTGAAATGAAAGAAAAATATGGCTATAGCCGCGTTGCAGGTAGTTTAAAAGAAGCAGGCTATGAAGGGCTGAAAAAATGGAGGAAATGTGAATATGACAAAACTAAATGAAAAAACCTTATTTAAAGGAATGGAACAACCTGCATTATTATGGGCAAAAGAGTGGCTGAAAGAACCTAAAAAACTCTATATCAACGGGGAGTGGAAAGAAAGTTCAAGCGGTGAACTAATTGATTCTATTAACCCTGCAAACGGAGAAATTAATGGCCAAATTCAAAGTGCAGCAAAACAAGATATCGATGAAGCAGTAGCTTCAGCTAGACACGCGTTTGACCACGGTCCCTGGCCAAGCGTTACAAGAAAAGAACGCGCGCGAATTTTAAGAGAAATAAGCAGTTTAATTAAAAAACATCAAGCAGAGCTCGCCACATTGGAGTCTCTTGATAACGGCAAGCTTTATACAGAATCGTACCATGACGATGTACAAGAAGCGTCGGATTTATTTGAGTATTACGCTGGCTGGACGGATAAATATTACGGTGAAAACAATCCGGTGGAAGGAGATTTCGTGAGTTATACAACGCGCGATCCAATCGGCGTATGCGGTCAAATTGTACCATTTAACTTTCCAATCGATATGGCCGCATGGAAACTAGCGCCGGCTCTAGCGATGGGCAACACCATTATTTTAAAGCCCTCTAGCACGACATCTTTTTCTGCGATTCGTTTAGTAGAAATCATCGATGAAGCAAACATCTTACCGCCAGGTGTTTTAAATTTAATTTTAGGAAAAGGATCGATCGGTTCTCATATCAGCCGTCATATGGGAGTTGATAAAGTATCTTTTACCGGAAGCACAGGAGTAGGCAAACAGTTGGTTCATGATTCTGCCGACTCTAATTTAAAGCCTGTGACCCTTGAGCTTGGAGGCAAATCACCAAATATCATCTTTAGCGATGCACCCGATTTGGATGCTGCGATTGAACGTTCTTTTTACGGCTTGTTTACACATAAAGGAGAAAAATGCTCAGCGCCTACTCGCTTGTTAGTACAGCGTGACATTTACGAGCAGGTAGTTGATAAGTTAGCAGATTATGCAAATAGCTACAAGTGCGGCAGTCCTTTCGATCCTGATTCAGATCAAGGAGCCCAAGTCTCTGAATCTCATATGCAGTCAATCTTACACTATATCGAGAGCGGTATACGTGAAGGAGCTACGCTAGCAGCGGGCGGAGAGCGCGATGTGAGTGGAGATAATAAGCACGGGTATTTTATCCGTCCTACTATTTTTGCAGATGTTGATAATAAGATGACCATTGCACAAGAAGAAATTTTTGGTCCTGTACTGTGTGTAATTCCGTTTGATACAGAAGATGAAGCGGTGCAAATTGCGAATGATACGATTTATGGTTTAGCAGCTGGACTCTGGACAAAAGATGTGTCAAGAGCCAATCGTGTAGCCAAGAAACTAGAAGCAGGCATGGTTTTTATCAATAAATACGGCTGCTATGATTTTGCCAGCCCATTTGGAGGATGGAAACAAAGCGGATGGGGGAAAGAATATGCGATTCATTCTCTTCAATCTTACACAAAAATAAAAGCAATATGGATGGCTTATTAAATTAAAAAGCTGGAGGAAAGTATGATGAAAATGAAAGCAGCGGTCATGACGGGCGTTAATGCGCCTCTTGAAATTTTAGCGGTGGATTTAGGAGCGCCAAAAGCCAATGAAGTACTTGTGAAAATAGAAGCAACGGGCGTGTGCCACAGTGATTTAAATGCTTTAGAAGACTCTTCAACACCAACACCTACTATTTTAGGTCACGAAGGTGCAGGTATTGTAACGGCAGTCGGTTTAAACGTGAAAACGGTAAAAGTAGGAGATAAAGTAGCGCTTAGCTGGGTTCCTTACTGCGGCACGTGTGAGTTTTGTGTGACAGGGGCCGTACATCTGTGTGATTCGGCTTTTGGACCGATGTTTAACGGAACGCTGTTAGACGGTACCTCTCGATTAAGTAAAGATGGAGAGCTGGTTTTTCATAACTCGCTGCTTTCCACTTTTGCTGAATATGCGGTGGTGCCGGAAATGTCTTGTATTAAACTTCCTGATGAAATGCCGATGGCTCAAGCCTCTTTAATTGGATGCGGTGTAGCGACTGGGTACGGAGCAGCTGTGAACGCCGCAAAAGTTACGCCGGGATCGACGGTAGCCGTCTTTGGCATCGGAGGGGTAGGGGTTAATGCTATTCAAGGGGCTCGGATTGCGGGAGCAAGTAAAATTATTGCATGCGATGTCAAACCAGCTAATTTGGAACTTGCTAAAACATTCGGAGCTACTCATACGATAAATGTAGCTTCAGAAGAAGCAAGCGAAGCTTTAAAAGCTTTAACAGGAGGACATGGCGTCCATTTCGCGATTGATTGCACCGGTCATACAAAAGCTACTGAATCTGCTTGGGAAGGAACGAGAAAAGGAGGTACGGTAGTTGTAGTAGGAGCTTTTAACCCATCCATGTCTATTAATTTACCAGGCGGAGGCTTTCATCGTGTCGGCAAAGTGTTAAAAGGAAGCTTTTACGGAGACACGCAGCCGTTTCGTGATTTTCCTAAAATTGCTCAGCTTTATTTAGACGGAAAATTTATGTTAGACGAACTGATTCTTGGACGCATGCAGCTTGATGATATTAACGAAGCTTTTCAGTCATTTCATGATTGTAATTGTGTAAACGTAGGCCGGTCAGTGATTGAATTTCCGTCGATTGTATCCCAAGCCTCGCTAGAAAACGGAGATGAATTTGACATTGTTTCATAATGTAAATGAGCTAAGAGAGGAGAAAAACAATGAATTCAGTATTTGAATTTACTACAAAAACAAGCATAGCGTATGGACTAGACCGGGTTTTGCAAATTGGAAAAGATGTTGAAGCAGTGAGCGGTGAAAAAAGAGCCGTGTTAGTGACAGACCCAGGGGTAATCAAAGTTGGTTTAGCAGACACCGTATTGAAAGCGCTCCAAAATGAAGGGGTAGAGACGTTTGTTTTTCATGATGTGAAAAGTGATCCTACGGCCGCTTCTATTGATGCGGCTGCCCAGCTCATTCGTGAACATCAGATAAAGTGCGTCATTGGTCTTGGAGGAGGCTCAGCTATGGACGTGGCTAAAATGGCTGCGCTAGTTGCAGGGGATCAGTATGAAACGATGCACTATGCTTTAATGGCCAATCCTTTTGCAAAAAAGAAAGTGAAAACGATTATGCTTCCAACTACTTCAGGAACGGGAGCGGAAGTAACAAGCACGGTTGTATTTTCTACTCACGATCAAGTAAAGGTATGGGCGTGGGATCAAGACATGGCACCGGAACTAGCGATATTAGAACCGCGATTTACTGTTAAACTACCGGATTTCTTAACAGCTGCGACTACTTTAGATGCGCTTGTGCATGCAATTGAAGCATGCACAGGCAAGCGTACGAATCCTTTTATTCAAGCGCTGGGCCTTCAAGCAATATCATTGGTGAGTCAACACTTAGAAACGGCGCTGCAGCAGCCTGAAAACTTAGAGGCAAGAGGAAAGATCGCGATTGCAGCAACGCTTGCAGGAATGGCGATTGAACAAGGAGGAACGGGGCTTGCACACTGCATAGGGCATGCGTTAGGAACAGTCGGAAAAATCCATCACGGCCGCGCGGTTTCAATTGCTTTGCATGCTGTATACGACTGGAACATTGAAGGTGCAGTGGAACTGTACGCAGAGGTAGCAAAAGCTTTGGGAGTAAAGAAAGCATTTTCTACGAAGGAAGAACTTGCTTATGCAGGTGCAGAAGAATTTAAGCGTCTAGTAGCTGTAAGTGGATTAAACCTTGCGATTGGAGATAGGGATGAACTCTCTGTGAATATCTCTAACTTTGTGGACGTGATGCTTTCCGTTGAAAATGAACCGATGAGAGTAAATAATGCCCGTTTTGCCAGCGAAGAGGATCTACAGCAGTTTGCACATGCAATTATAAGTATAGGAGCGTCGAAAGTTTGATAGAAGCACATACCGCTTGCAAGAAGCGGTATGTAACATCTCATTAATCAGGCAGGAGGAAGCGTAATGAAAAAGATCAGACATGCTGTATTTTGGCCTCCATTTTTATTGTTAATTGGAGCTGCATTACTAAGTTTTACAAACCGTGAAACCTTTACGACAGTTACGACTAATGCAAATAATTGGGTTATTTCTAACTTAGGCTGGCTGTTTAGCATTAGCGGGCTGCTGATGGTAATCGCATGCATTGGTGTTTACTTTTCACCGCTTGGCAATGTTAAAATAGGGGGGCCTGACGCAAAACCCTTTCTTAAATTCGGCAACTGGTTTGCGATTACCTTATGTACAACCATAGCTGCAGGCGTTACGTTTTGGGGAATTGTGGAACCGATCTACCACGTATCTGCACCTCCTGAATCGTTAGGAATTAAACCGAATTCTCCAGAAGCAGCCATTTTCTCGATGTCTTCTATGTACCTTCACTGGACCATTTCGCCGTATGCAATTTATTGCGTACCTGCAATTGTATTTGCATTTGCTTATTACAATATGAAAAAACCGTTCAGTCTAGGATCTACGCTAGCTCCAATTTTAGGGGATAAAATTAACGGGAAAACAGGGAAAATAATTGATGCGGTATGTTTGTACACTCTTGCTCTTGGGATGGCCTCTTCTCTTGGAACGAGTGTTTTAAATTTAGCAGGAGGCGTTAATCATTTGAGCGGTATTGCCAGCAACCCTTTACTGTGGGCGATTATAACGGCTGCCGTTACCATTACCTTTATTTTATCCGCATCAAGCGGCTTAATGAAAGGAATTAGAATTTTATCAGATATTAATATGAAAGCGTTCTACGGCATTGCCATTTTTATATTTATTGTAGGACCAAGCTCTTATATTTTAAATTTAGGGACGGAGTCGGCGGGTAATTATTTTACTCATTTTTTTGAAAAAAGCTTATTTACAGGAGCGGCAGCAGGTGATACGTGGCCGCAGTCATGGACTACTTTTTATTGGGCAAGCTGGTTTTCATGGGCAGCTATCACCGCATTATTTTTAGGAAGAATTGCATACGGATATAAAGTGAAAACGATGATTCTTGTGAACTTTATTTTACCAGCCTTTTTTGGAGGCGTATGGATGACGATATTTGGCGGAACATCGATTCATATGCAAATGACAGGAGGGAAGCTCGCAGATATTATGGCACAAAACGGGCCTGAAGCCGTTTTGTATGCAGTATTTGCTGCTTTACCGTTCGCTAAATTTGTTATTCCGTTCTACTTGTTTATCGTGTTCATTTCATTCGTGACAGCGGCAGATTCTAATATGGAAGCGATGGGCGGAATCAGTTCATCGGGAATTTCTCCGCAAAGTCCGTCTCCGGGCATTATGATTAAAGTAGTATGGGGTGTCACTGTAAGTTTAGTGGGATGGGTGATGATTAGTTTTGCAAAATTAGATGGAATTAAAATGTTAGCCAATCTAGGAGGAGTTCCTGCGCTGTTTTTAGGTATAGGTGTTCTTATTGCATTAGTCAAAATTGCTCAAAATCCAGCCAAATACGATCGAACGACAAAGGTAGATAAAAACGCTGCAATTAAAGATGCAGATGAAACAAAAGCTGTATAAATAAAAGCAAGGAGGGCTTACTCCTTGCTTTTTTTACGTTTTAATCGGCAGGCTCAGTATCAACATGCGATTCAATTTTTTTCTCTTTCGGCAATTGATCAATAGAAGCCCAAGGCACGCGCCGAGGCTTATATTCAATCGCATCAGTAGAGTAAACGGCCACGCTTATGACTCCCCCGTGCACCTGCGCTCGAATCAACAAAGGATCACTATACGTATTTTTAAAATGAAAGTCAGGTCCATACCAGCTGACGGTAGCGTCTCGTCCAGGAGGTACGTAGGAAACACTGCGACTGTGTGAGTAACGCTGTGTAATCGTTACGCCAGCGTTATCGACGGCGTTAAATAAAGTAGAAGAAACTTGGCAAATTCCTCCTCCAACTCCTTCAGAATACTCTCCTTTTACAATGATTGGCGCACGCATATACCCTTTTGCTGCCGTTCTTTTTCCGACGGTTTGATTAAAAGAGAAAACTTCCCCAGGAAATATAACGCTGCTGTCTAGTGATTCAGCTGCAAGAGAAATATTGTGAGAACGATTTTTATTATGAGGGTTAAATACCGTATGATAATGACCGATTTGCTTAATTCGAATCGTTGCAAGCAGCTCTTTATCTACGCGAGGCGGAACAGGAAGCGTCGGGATTTCTAATGTTGACGTACCGCCGTTAAAAAAATAAGTATAAAATTTCTCCGCAAAATCTTTATGATATAGTTTGACACCCGCTTGCTCAGGAACAATCTGTCCGCTTTTATCAATGCGGGCATTTATGGGCTCTCTATATGTTTTTTTATCCAATTCTTTTAGAAGAAGATTGTATCGATCATGATCAACCATAGGGAGAGGAAGAAGAGGCACGGCCACTTTGTCCCGTTCAATCCGTTCAATTGGTTTACCGTCATGAGTAATAGATAGGTGGTCTTGTGTAGAAAGAGGTTGAATGAGCATTAAAAGTCCAACCATCCAAGTGAAATTCATATCATATACCTCGCTTTCACCTGTTAGTATGAATAAAATGAACCGTTTAATGTATAAGATTCACAAGCTCTTTTTTGTATTATTTTCCATGAGCTTAGCGTGTAAAAATTTCTATTTATAATTGTCTGTGTACTTTCGCATATTACATAGAGAAACTACAAGGTAATGAGGGTAGACAATGACAAAATTAATGATTTTAGTCTTTATGCTTATTAGTTTTTTTGTGCATCCCCAAAAGATGAAAGCAGAAGAAAACCTTACGTACTTTCCGGTAAGTGACACAGGAAAAGTATTAAAGTGGAAACGTGTAGAAAGCTTACTGCCGAAGGGGAAAAAATTTAAAGTGATCGATGTGGAAACCGGTTTTTACTTTTACGTGCAGCGAAGAGCAGGCTCACACCATGCAGATGTTCAACCGCTTACACGTCAAGATACGAAAGTAATGAAGCACTTATATAACGGTAAATGGAGCTGGAACCGAAGAGCTGTTCTCATTCCGTTTAAAGGTCAAATGCTTGCCGCTTCCATGAACGGAATGCCTCACGGAGCCGGTGCGCTTGACAATGGATTCCCCGGTCATTTTTGCATTCATTTTGCAGGAAGTACGACTCACAAGTCTCAAAATGTAGATCCAGGTCATCAGTTAATGGTATTAAAAGCAGGAGGAAAGCTTGATGAATATGCATTAAAAGCTGAGCCGACAGAAGTCGTCAATATGTTTTTAACCGGATTAAAGCAAGATGACGATGCCTTAATGCAGCCGGTTTTGCGCGTAAAGCAAGAGCATAAGCTATGGGCAAAGCTGCATAGTATCTCCACCATTTATTATAAAACGGACTTATTTCATGCAAAAAAGTATAAAACAAAAGAGAAAATCTCCGTAGATTGCCTTATTTATTACGAAAATAAAGGGGCTCACAAGACAACGATGGTTTTTACTTTAAAAAGAAATCCGTTAACAAACGGGTGGGAAATTTCTTCTCTTACATTGTAAGTACTGATTAATGCTTAAAAACACGTCTGACAGAAAACAGATGTGTTTTTAAGCATTTGTTTAGCTCTTTAGTCCTTCGCAATGTTATAGTGTAAAAACGTGCTTACATACGATAGAAAAGAATAAAAAAGGGTATAAGTAATAATATTACTCTTTCTACAAAGAACTCTACAGCACGAAAGGAGAAGGTGTTTATTTTCTCATATTGGTTTAGCCGCTTAGTCGCTGCAGATCCTGGACGAAAAAGGTTCAAAACAGCTTCTAAAGCTACGATCAGTGTCATTACAGCTGTCGTTATTATGCTGATTGTATTAAAAGCAGCGGGAAGCTCTCAAATTACCGCTGCTATTTTAGCAGGCGTAATCGGCCTGATGGGTATATTGGTTGTAAATGATGAAACAACAAAAGCAAAAAAAGTGACAACAGGATTAGTAGCACTTTCTAGCGCCGTTTCTCTTGGAATTGGCTCGTTTTTATCACGATATGGACAAGCAGAAAATGTTTTTCTCGTTCTGCTAGTGTTTTTGTCTTTTTATTTACAGAAATTTGGTATTCGCTATTTCTCTCTGTCGATGGTAGCATTTATGTCGTTTTATTTTGCTTCTATTTTACACGTTACATTTTCTCAGCTGCCGTGGCTGTTAGCTGGCGTTATAGTAGGAGCATGCTGTGCATTTATTTATAATTTTGTTATCTTTAAAGACCGGCCTGCCAACGTACTGAGGTCTTCAATGAAATCGTTTCATATTCAAGTGAATCTGGTGCTTGATTTAATTATTGAGTTAATTCAAAAGAAACAAATTGAACCTGCTCAAATTAAACAATACAACCGCAATATTAAAAAATTAGCGGAGTATGCCCGTGTAGCATCAGAAGAGCTTGGCAATACAGATCCTCACGACATATGGCCTGGCGTAACAGCTGAGCAAATGCGCCTTTATGTATTTGATACAGTGATGCTGCTCCAGACATATTCCCCGGCGATTCGAAAGCTCAGTGAACTAAAGGCATTTAATCATTTTGATATTCAGCAGCTGCTGTTAAAACTAGTGGAATCGATTCGCGAAGCAGAGGTATTAAATGAAAATCCTACTCATTCCTTAACGGATGCAGCTCAGCATCTGCAAGAGCTGCGCCAAAAATTAAGTGAACTCGAACCTCAAGATAAAAGGTATAAAGAGTGGCTTTACTTAATCCGCCGTATCGAAACGATATCAAATCACGTGATTGATGAAGCCTATGAGCTGCAGCAAGCAATTGTGAAACAAGAAAAACAGCCTCAAAAAGAAGCGGAAGAAAAAGAAGACGAAGAGGATAATGATGAGGAAAAAGGATTAAAGCCATCTACGAAAAAGTCTATTCAAGCGGTCATCACTGCTGTTGCGACATTAATATTTGGCTCTTTTTTATCTCCATCGCATCAATATTGGGCGCTGTTAGCAGGCTATCTAGTGCTTCTTGGTACAGAAACGATAGGAAGTACGTTTGTAAAAGCCGTGCAGCGAAGCGTAGGAACGCTTTTAGGAGCAGCTGTTGGCTTTGTTGTCGCAAGCTTTGTCTCACCCGGGATACTTGAAATAACGCTGCTTTTTATCTGTGTGTTTATGGCTTTTTATTTCTTTCCTATTACGTATTCGTTTATGAGCTTTTGGATTACGATGATGCTGGCCTTTATGTATGACATGCTTCTTGGGGGGATTTCAGAGAGTTTATTACTAGCTCGCGTATTAGATACAGTTGTAGGAGTTGGAATTGGTCTAGCCGTATCTGCTCTTGTGTTTCCTAAAAGAACAAGAGATAAAATAACCGACACCTCAGTAGAATACGTAGCGGCTTTAAAAGAATTTGTTCATACTTATTTGCATCGTTTTACGAAGCAGTATGCGTTTGCCAATTTAGCTGATAAAGGAATGAAATTAGAAAAAAAGCTAAAACAGCTTCATGTAGATTCATATCCTATTATCAAAGGTTTCGTTGGCCGTTCACGTCTTCAGCAATTTTTGACCGTCTTTACCGCCATTAATTATTACGCCAAGCATTTGGTAGCTTCTTCTACTAGAAACGAGGCTTTTTACAAGGAAGCAGAATTTCATGGTGTAGTAAAGGAAGTGGAAGAGAAAGTAGCAAGCAACTTCACTCAGCTTGAAAAAGCGTTGCGAGGAGAGCGAGGAACGTATGTATACACGCTTGAAGATGTAAGACAAAAGATTGAACAATCTTTAGATTATTTTGACACGTCCGTTCAATCAAGAAATTTACAGCATCTTCAGCTGCTGCATAACATTTATTACGTATGGAAAATCAATCAATCGGTTGTTCACTTAGCCAAAGAGCTGGGAGCAGAAGAAATAAGTAATGAAGACTAAAAAACCAGCGAATATGTCGCTGGTTTTTTAGTCTGATGAATAAGGTGACGTATCTTTTCTAATCGTTCTCCACGTTGTTTTAAGACCGGCGTAGCTGCCAATTGCGGCGTATCCATAAAAATATCCCATAAACAATCCGGCAATAATATGATGAGGGTGACTGATAAATACTGAAAAAAGCACGCCGACAGCTAAAGCAATAGTCGGAACATATTGCTTTTTAGGATGAAAAAGCCATTTGATCAGCTGTGTCACGATTAATACGACAGGAACACCAATGACTGCGTCCCAAAAATTTGTATGAATTGTAGGGAAATCCATATTCAAGCACCTCGTTAAATGTGTTAGATGTAAGGTTATCTATGCTGCTTACCTTAAAACACTCCAATTAGTTATGAGGTGCTCCAGGTGAATAGTAGTAAGGCGGAATTTTAAGCCAGCCTTTTTGCTGCATCAGACTTTTTACTTTTGATCCTAATATAACCTTTTCAGTGTGGAATTTTAGCCACATCAATCCAATATCCGTTCTAATAGACTGTCCCATGTTCGTGCTGCACATGACGATATTAGAAGCAATTTTTACAGATATTAAGTTAGCGATTTCAGAATCCGTTGCTTTTGCTCCTAATGGAATGCTGTTAGGGTCGGATTTCGGCTTGGTAGCCGGTATTTCAGGAAGCAGAATTCCTTCTTTAACCATTAATTTTTTTAGGGTATCAATCTGAGATTCAGCCAGGTTTTTTGAGTCTTGAAAAAGCTTAAGCAGTTCACTGTTAGTTGTTGTATTAAGACAGGTTTCTAAGGCAGGTACTTCTTCCGCTAAAGCAGTGAAATATAACCAGCATCCCATAGCCTCACCAATATGTGGGGGAGGGGGCGAGTCATCTGTAGAAGAGTTCTTTATATAATCAAGTAGTGTCTCAATGACGTTAATCATAACTTTTCACCCTTTATATAGTTTATGCATCTTCATTATTGCCTTCAGCAGAAAAGGATAAACACAGCTAAGAAATGTTACATATAAAATTGATTATGATGAGTGGAAGAAAAAGCCTCTTACACAGCAAATTACAATGAAATACATTTACTGTCATTACATCTAAAGGTATAAAAATTGCGTCAAGGCGTAATAAATACGTGGGGGCTAGAAAATGAAGTAAATAGAAAAAACTCCTTGCTTATCAAGGAGTCTTTTTATCAGGTTTATTATATCGTTTTTCTCCGATGCTCTCTCCATAAAGAAGTTAGTTCTTCTGACCAATATTTATAATCAAATACCGTTATATTTTTGCTAGGCATAAAAACATTCAAAAGCCAATTAACTCTTAATTTGTCTCTGACGCCTATCGTTTTATCATTTTTACAGCAGCCTTCATCACAAGGTTTATCGTGTATCTTGTAAGGAATATTTTTAACGACTAATCCATTTTTTACACGTTTTGTGTACTCAATTCCTATAATCAAATATATCACTCCTCACAGTAACTCTTATCTTCATAATCATATGTATGAATGACTTCTTTAATGAAAGGGTGAAAGGGAGTAAGTCAAAATAAAAAAGCCCTGCTGTAGGGCTTTTTTATTAAGCAACTTTTGATGCAACGACGATTACTTTGCCGTGATCTAATTCTTCTTCATAGCGTTCAGCTTCTGGCTGTGATAATCCTAATGAACGCATTTTGGCACGAAGTTCGTCTCCTCGAGAACGAAATACGTTCGCAATCGCATCAAAAACACCTTGTTCAGAAAGACCGATATTGTTTGTATTTGTTGCAGCTGTTAAATCCTCGGAGCGATCTTGATGGTGTGCAAGTAAATAAACTTCGTCTTTTGTAAATCCTTCACGCAAAAATTGTTCGATTGTATCTTTTGCCTGTACGCCATTTTCAACTACTTTTACATTTACCATTTCAAAAAACCTCCTTGTATGATAGACAACTTTCTCGAGTACGTTGAGTAATGAAGAGAAGTTTAAGTAACTTATCTCCTTGGTTTGTGTATACACGTTATTGGAAGAGATAAAACCTATTTTCTGAAATTGAGTTAAAAAGCTTAACATAGGAGAAGGGAAAGCAGCGCTGTTATTTTTGAGGAGGATCCTGTGAAGGATAAGCGGGAAGAAGCTTTAGTTAGCCTTTTTCCTGCATCGTTTTTTTTGATCTTTTAAGGTACAGTACAAACTGCAAAAAGCCTGGATCTTAAATAGCTAAGATCCAGGCTTTTTGCATACATAAAAATAGAGAAATTTAAGATGAAAGACGTTCTTTTTGTTTTTCATAAACAGAAGTAGACTCGTTCCATGTATATCGACCATCTTGTAATTGAATGGTTGCGCTGAATGGACAGTCTATTGACGTTTCTGCGTCATCTAAACTACTTTCAAGTAAACTTTTTTTAAAGCGAAGCAAATCCTCTTTTGAAGCAACTCGAAAAACCATTTCTAACGTAAGATCATCGTCCATTGCATTGTGTAATTGACTAATACTTTTGCGGAATTCTTTATTATATTGGAGCATAATTTTAATATCTGCTACGCAAGCAACACCAAACACATCTTTCACAACAGACTCAACCGTTAGCTGAGTTGTGGAAGCATATGTTGAAATATTACGCTGTGGATTTTCTAAATAATAAATCGTTTCTACAGGATGTCTCGTGATAAGCACCTCTTTCCTATTCTTAAGTATACAGGAAAAAAGAATGGAATGGGGAAAGATTTTTAGGAAAGGAGTCCTGACATACATAAAAAGACTGTTTGTAATAGGAAAGAGAGTTATAAATTGAGGGCTTTTCGCTTATCATTTTTGCTATAACCTTAAATCAACGAATTCTGTGCAACTTCCTTTAAGATTTGATAAAATAAAACCCTACGCCTCAATTTCTTCTAACTTAATCCCTCAACTACTATTTCTACTTATTTTAAAGGAGGACGCAATTTTGCAGTTTGAACAAGCTTTAACACATTTACAGTCCTATTTCGGCTATGACTCATTTCGAAAAGGACAGGAAGAGTCGATTCGTTATGTTTTAGAAGGGCACAATACCGCTTGTATTATGCCGACAGGGGGAGGGAAGTCGCTTTGTTATCAGATTCCTTCATTGCTTTTAGAAGGTACAACATTAGTGATTTCTCCGTTGATTTCCTTGATGAAAGATCAAGTGGACACGCTGAACGCAGCTGGTATTCCGGCCACGTATATTAACAGCTCGCTGACGCACACAGAGGTACAGCAGCGCTTAGGAGAAGTGGCGCTTGGCGAATATAAGCTGCTTTATGTAGCACCTGAACGACTGGAGTCTCCGCAGTTTTTAGAGCAGCTTCAAATGCTTCCTATCCCGCTTGTAGCGGTAGATGAAGCGCACTGTATTTCACAGTGGGGCCACGATTTTAGACCGAGTTATTTGCGCATCAATGAACTCATCAGCAAGCTGTCTAACGCTCCGATTGTGATGGGGCTGACGGCTACGGCGACGCCTCAAGTGCGTGAAGATATTTGCCGAGCTCTTCATATTAACGAAGAGTACACGGTGATGACGGGGTTTGAACGTGAAAATTTATCGTTTGCTGTCGTGAAAGGTCAGGATCGAATCAGCTATATCGAGCAGTATATCCGTAAAAATGACCAAGAAGCAGGAATCATCTATGCCGCTACGCGTAAAGATGTTGAAGAGCTTCATGCTAGATTGCAAAAGTCAGGAGTTAACGTATCAAAATACCATGCTGGTATGAATGGGAACAGTCGTGATGAAGAGCAAAACCGCTTTCTGCAAGATGATGTGCAGGTGATGGTGGCTACCTCTGCCTTCGGAATGGGGATCGATAAATCGAATATTCGCTTTGTTCTTCACTATCAGCTTCCGAAAAATATGGAAAGCTATTATCAAGAAGCGGGACGTGCTGGTCGTGACGGACTGCCAAGTGAGTGTATCGTGCTTTATTCACCTCAGGATATTCGCGTGCAGCGCTTTTTAATTGAACAGTCAACGTCGAATCCTAAAAAGCAGATTCAAGATCTTGAAAAGCTGCAAAGTATGGTGAACTACTGTCATACAGAAGGCTGCTTGCAGGCGTATATTCTTCATTATTTTGGAGAAAGTGAAGCGCATGAGTGCGGTCGCTGCAGCAACTGTACGGATGATCGTGTGGAAATAGACGTAACGGTCGATACGCAAAAAGTATTATCTTGTATGATTCGTATGGGCGAACGTTTCGGTAAAATGATGATTGCTCAAGTATTAACGGGTTCTCGAAATAAAAAAGTAGTTGATTTTGGTTTTGATAAACTGAAAACGTACGGCGTCATGAGCGACCGGTCGGCTAAAGAAGTGAGCGATTTTATTGAATATTTGATTTCAGAGCAGTTTATTTTAGTAGGACAAGGGTCATTTCCTACCTTATCCGTAGCGGCCAAAGGAAAAGGCGTGCTTCTTGGTACGGAAAAAGTGATGAGAAAAGAACAAATGGAAGTGAAGCAAATTGTCCAAGACGACGAGCTGTTTGCTCATTTGCGTTCCGTTCGAAAGCAGCTGGCAGACGAAGCGGGCGTGCCTCCTTTTGTTATTTTTTCAGACGATACTCTTCATGATATGTGTTCAAAACTTCCGGTAACCCTTGAACAGTTCGCCAATGTAAAAGGAGTCGGAGAACAAAAACAAGAGCGATACGGAGAACGATTCACGACTGAAATCAAACAGTTTTGTGAAGAAAATCCAGATCGAAAGCGAGAAGTTTCAGCGCCTGCTCCGAAAAAAGCAAGAGCGTCATCAAAAGAAGGCTCTCACTTAATGACGTATGAGCTATTTCAGCAAGGAAAATCGTTAGATGAAATTGCAGCAGAACGTGAGTTGAGCCGCATTACCATTGAAAATCATTTGTTTAAATGCGCGGAAGAAGAAAAAGAAATTGACTGGTCACCTTTTCTTTCAGAGGAGGACGAACAGCTTATTTTAGAAGCTGCTTCCTCAGTAGGCGATGAAAAGTTAAAACCAATTAAAGAAGAATTACCTGAAAACATCACTTATTTTATGATTAAAGTAGCGTTATTCAAACGAAAAATGAAGCAGCTATCTTAAACAAAAAGCTCCTATTAAAGGAGCTTTTTGTGTTGAATAAGCGAGTTTACTGATAAAATAGAAGGTATAAATATTTGAAAAATCAGATTAAATAAAAAGGAGTACTGCACTGAGATGATTGAACGAGAGCTTGAAGCTATTTTGCATGCTTCTAACGACAATATCGTCATCACTGATGAAAAAGGGTGTATTTTACGAGCGAGTCAAAACTGCCGTGATATATACGGGTATGACGTGTCAGAGTTAGTCGGACAAACCGTATACGAATTGCAAGACCGCGGGATCTTTTCACCTTCCGTTACGATTGAAGTGTTAAAGAAAAAGAAAGAAGTACAGCTGATGCAAAAAACAGAAACGGGCAAAGTTGTAATGGCAACCGGTATTCCCGTGTATGATGAACATCAGTGTATGAAAAGAGTAATCAGCTTTTCACATGATTTAACAGAGCTTCAGCGCTTAAAAGAAGATTATCAGCAGCTTGAAGTGAAAATGAAAACATATCAGCTAGAAGTGGAAGAGCTTCGGGAACAGCAGTCAAATGATATAATCATACGAAGTGAATCGATGAAAAAGGTATGGTCCATTATTAATCGCGTGTCAGACAGCGATGCAACGGTTGTGTTGCTAGGTGAATCGGGTGTTGGTAAAACGGCTTTTGCTCGTGCTTTACATTATGGAAGTGAACGAAAAGAAGAGCCGTTTATTGAAATTAACTGCGGAGCTATTCCAGCTAGTTTGTTTGAATCTGAAATGTTTGGATACGAAGCAGGCTCTTTTACAGGTGCAAGTACAAAAGGAAAAATAGGAAAGTTTGAATTAGCTCATAACGGCACGCTTTTTTTAGATGAAATAGGAGAGCTGCCTCTTGATATGCAAGTGAAGCTGTTAAAAGTGCTGCAAGAAAAAACAGTCACCAAAATTGGAAGTGAACGAGCCAAACACGTAAACTTCAGGCTAATTGTAGCAACAAATCAGCCGCTTGAGGAAATGGTCGAAAAAGGAACATTTCGCGAAGATTTATTTTATCGATTACACGTTATTCCGATTACAATTCCTCCGCTTCGCCAGCGAAAAGAAGACATCGCGGCACTGCTTTATCACGTGTTACATAAACAAAATGAAAAATATAAAATGAAGAAATTTTTTCATGCAGAAGCACTAAATCAGTTAGTTGAATATCATTGGCCCGGAAATGTGCGCGAGCTAGAAAATACGATTGAACGCCTAGTGTTAACAACGGATGAAAACAGCATCTCGCCTAAAGACCTACCGTTTCATGCAGAAAAGATCAGAAGTGAAAAAGAAGAATGGGAGTCTCTTGACACGTTAACCTCTCAGGGAATGACGCTTCAGCAAGCACTTGCAGAAGTGGAGAAAAACTGGCTGATCCGTGCTTATCGCCAGTGTCAAACAACGTATGAAATGGCAAATGCATTAGGAATTAGTCAGCCTACGGTTGTAAGACGTTTACGAAAGTACAACATTAAATAAGGGAAATTTAATTCAAAATGAATTAACTGATTCAGTACTGAATCAGTTTTTTTGTTTTGATTCTATTATGAATTGAAAATCGTCCATAATTGCACGAAATAGGGCGATAAAATTTGGCATGCATTTTGCATTAATAAAAAGTATCTAAATAAAAAGCGTCAGTCTCTAAAATGATGACACGGCGCTAATGAATGAAACCCATTAGGAGGAATAAATCATGCCAAAATATCAGCCGAAAAATTCATTTGAATCTCCGCGTTTTTGCGGACCTCGAACGTTTATGAGACTTCCGTATGTAGAACAAGTAAATGCAGATATGGATTTTATTGTGACGGGTATTCCATTTGATTCAGGGCAGTCTTTTCGCACAGGAGCACGTTTTGGGCCGGAAGCTATTCGAGATTTCTCCATTTTGCTTCGCCCGTATAACCCAGAACAAAAGATTAATATTTTTGACTACATTTCAGGCGTGGACTACGGCGATTTGGCAGTGGTTCCGGGATATATTTTAGAAACATATAAAAAAATTGAAGAAGGGTTAACACCGGTTGTGAATGAAGGAATTATTCCGATTTCACTAGGCGGTGATCATTCGATGACGCTCGGTGAACTTCGTGCTATCGCGAAAAAACACGGACCGGTAGCGCTTTTACAGTTTGATGCTCATTCTGATACGTGGGATAGCTATTTTGAACAAAAATACAATCACGGTACCGTGTTCAGACGAGCAATTGAAGAAGGGCTAATTGACGTGTCGCGTTCGATTCAAATTGGTATGCGAGGCGGTCTGTACGGCATTGAAGATTTAGAAGATGCAAAGAACTTAGGTCTAGCTTTGTATACGACAAATGAATATAAAAAACTGGGCGTTAAAAGAATGCTAGATATTATTCATGAGCGTGTAGGAGAAGGACCTGTATTTTTATCGTTTGACATTGACTTTTTAGATCCAGTTTACGCACCGGGAACAGGAACGCCTGAAGTATCAGGCGCAAGTATTGACGATGCGCTTCAATTCGTTCGTGGCTTAACAAATATTGATTTTGTCGGCTTTGATTTAGTAGAAGTACTGCCAGCTTATGACCATGGCCAAATTACAGCAGCAGCGGCCGCTAACATTGTTTATGAATTTATCACGCTTATTGCGTTAAGAAAAAAAGCAAAAGAAGAAGAAGCGCTGTTAGTACAAGCGCGCGACTGAATATAAGCAAGGCGGTAAAAGTGGGAAGGTACTATTATCTTCCCATTTTTATATAAGAGTTCTATGTAAGCAGCGTTTGGTTATGGAAGGAAAAGCAGCAACAAAAAATTTACCAAGTTAGCCTCAAATAAAGTAATAACATGTATTTGATTCTGTCAGGGGTCTTTCCTATAATAAATGTAGGAAAACTTTCCAAAGGAGAATTTTATGCTCGAATTAGAGGCTATTCAAAGCAGGGCCATTGAAAAAACTAAACATACATTACTACAGGATATAAAAAGCGTGTTAGGTGAACAAGACGAATGTCCGGATTTTGAGACTTATTTAACAGACAGGCACTCTTTTATTAAAAAGGCATGGGGGACTACGTGGAGAAAAGCAGTTGTTTCTTCTGTATCTAAAAAAAGCAGAAAGTCATATTTAACAGAGAAAGGCTTTGAGGTAAAAGGGTATAAACCTCAAGCTATAGATAAGTTATTTGCTAAAGAAACGAGAAAAGGTATAGAGTTTGATGCTTTTTCTTGGCTAGAAAAGCAGTACGGAAAGGGCAATAAAACGAAGTGGCTATCTCTATACGGAGAAGCAAGGGCTGAATTTGCCGAAAAAGAAGAAGAAAGAAAAGAGAAAGAAAGACAGCAAAGTATTAATGATCGAAAAGCCAGATATCAATTACAGTTAAACTTAGAAGCAGCTCCTATTTTGGAAGTAAACAAAGAGCTATATTACCTACATATAAGAGAACAGCTTTCCCAACAGCTGTCAAAAGACATTAAAACAAACTCAAAGTATATTGAAAATTATGCGCCCCATACTGAACTTGAAGATGAATTAATAACAAACGGTGATTTAACACGTCATGATTATGAAACGGTTCATGACTTTTTTCAAGAACTCACCGGGAACGTAAGCTCAGAATTAGACAGATATTCAACGATTATCTTGTTTGAAACGTATGAAGATGTGTATGAGGTATTTATCACCGATAAGATTTATGAAATCATTCCAACTATGATCATGGATGATCTTCCTGCTTCATTTAAAGAAGAATATAAATCTTATACAAATGCTTCAGTAACAAGAATGGATATCATAAAAGCACTCAGAAGTAATTTATCAGATTTGGTCTATGAATATAAAAAAATGCTCGTAGAAGAAAAGCTTTCTGATGTACTAGAAGTTTCAGATCACAACTTAACGATCGAAGAGCATAAAGAGCGATATCAACAGCAGCTGGAAGAAAGAAGATTACAACAAGAACGTGAACGTGAAGAAAAGAAAAAGCTGATTGAAGAAGAACAGCGACAGTTAAATTATATTTTTGGTGCAGAATACGAAATGGATCCAAGAAAAGAAACGGAATACATTCTTCATCTCGGTGATACAAACACAGGAAAAACGTATACGGCATTAAAGTCATTAAAAAAAGCTGCTTCGGGTAGTTACTTAGCGCCGCTTCGCTTGTTAGCTTTAGAAGTTTTTGAAAAGCTGAACAAAGACGGAGTTGCTTGTTCGTTAAAAACAGGTGAAGAAGAAAAGATTGTTGAAGACGCTCAGCATATGGCCGGCACCGTAGAAATGTTTAGCGAATTAGAACCTGGCGATGTAACGGTAATTGATGAAGCACAGATGATTCAAGACCGAGATCGGGGGTTTTCATGGTATAAAGCCATCACCCGAGCTAATGCCAAACAAGTTCATGTGATCGGGAGTTTAAGCATTCGAAGTATGTTAGAAGAGATGTTAGACGGTGTGATCTCAGAAATTCATGAGTACGAAAGAGATATACCTTTAAAAGTAGATCTTCGAAAGTTCAAAATTGAACAAGTGAAACCCGCAGATGCTTTAATTGTTTTCTCGCGTAAAAAAGTGCTCCAGACAGCGGCTAAGCTAGAAAAAGATGGTCATAAAGTGAGCGTGATTTATGGAAGTATGCCGCCTGAAACAAGAAGAAAACAAATTGAGCAGTTCATTAATAGAGAAACAACTGTCATTGTGTCTACAGATGCGATTGGAATGGGGTTAAACCTTCCAATTAGACGAATTGTCCTTTTAGAAAACATGAAATTTGACGGGCAAAAACGGAGATTGTTGACTTCTCAAGAGTTAAAGCAGATTGCAGGCCGTGCTGGAAGGAAGGGGCTCTACAATGTGGGAGAAGTTGCATTCGCTAAAGATGCAAAGCAAATGAGAGAACTGTTATTTTCAACAGACGAGCAAATCAGCAAATTTTCAATCGCGCCTACTTCAGATATGCTTAGAAGGTTTAAAGAATATCATCATGACCTCGGAACGTTTTTTGACATGTGGGCTAAATTTAAAAATCCAAAAGGGACACAAAAATCAAATCTGGCACAAGAACGTGAGCTTTATGAGGAAGTGAAAGACACGCTGATTGAAGCAAAAATGCCCATTGTTGATTTATACGGCTACTTGCAGCTGCCGTTTTCAGCAAAAGAAAGCTCTTTGAAAAAGCAGTGGGTTGCCAGCATGAATGCGATTGTTAACAGAGAAGAGTTACCTGAACCAAGGATGATAGAAGGTTCACTGGAAAAGTTAGAGCTGTCTTATAAAGCGATTGGCCTGCATCTTTTATTTCTATATCGAATGGACAGAAGGCCAGAGGCTATTTACTGGGAGCGTGTCCGAGAAGAGCTTACAGATAAAATCCATAACGTATTAAGAAAAGATATGAAAAAATTTAAAAGAACGTGCAGTGCGTGTTCTAAAGACCTTCCTTGGAATCATGATCATGCCATATGCGATTCGTGTTTTCATAAAAGATTCCGCAGAAGACACGGAGACGACGATTTTAATTACTAAGATGTAGTGATAAAAAAGAGGCTTGTACAAAATTATGTTAGTTGAAGAAAGATCCGAATGATAAAGCGTTCGGATCTTTTTATTCTGATGGTGAACATAGGTTTCATGTGTTTCGTTGCTTCCAGCTGTTGATTGGAGGGCAAGGCGAAGACTCCTGCGGAAAAAGCGGAACAGATGAGACCCCGCAGAAGCGTAAGCGACGAGGAGGCTCAGCGGCCGCCCGCGGAAAGCGAAGCCATGCACGGAAATCAACAGCGGTGTACCAAGCACCCCATACTAAATCATTTATTCCATTTGTTCATCTTTAGATGAGATTGATTTAGTTAAGTTTCAACCTCACTATTCGTATAAGCTTTTCATCTTTTTCCTATGAATTTCTGCGTCAAAGCAGATTTTTGTAGAAAAAAATCGGAAATGTATAAGCGGTCATCTTGTAAAAAGAGTAATAAATTATTATGATATAGAGTGGAACTTATATTTTAAAGAGTTCCGTGATTTTTTTGTTGGGCGGACGTGTATTGTATTAGAGTAAGTTTGCTATCATTCGTTATGTTAAAAGCAGCACTTTTAAATAGAGATACGGTTCGTAATAGAAGGGAAGAGGATGATGACAAGTCATAACAAAGAAAACAAAGCTGCAGTCGAGCAGTACAGTAAAGGGAAGATTTTGTGGCAATTAACCCGTCCTCATACGCTAACAGCATCGTTTGTACCGGTTTTAATTGGAACAGTTCTAGCCATGTTTTATGGCCATGTGAATGTTTGGATGTTTCTTGCGATGCTTTTTTCATGTTTGTGGATTCAAATTGCGACGAACTTATTTAACGAGTACTATGATTTTAAACGCGGGTTAGACACAGAAGACTCCGTAGGTATCGGAGGAGCCATCGTCAGACACGGCATGAAACCGAAAACGGTATTAAATTTAGCACTTATTTCTTATGGAATTGCTCTTATTTTAGGTGTATATATATGTGCAAACAGCAGCTGGTGGCTTGCTTTAGTGGGATTAGTAGGTATGGCGATCGGTTATCTGTATACAGGCGGACCGCTTCCGATTGCGTATACGCCGTTTGGAGAATTATTTTCAGGTCTTTGTATGGGCGCGATGTTCGTATTGATTTCATTTTTTATTCAGACGAATACCGTAACGTCTGAAAGCATCTTTGTATCACTTCCGATTGCGATTTTAGTAGGTGCGATTAATTTGTCTAACAACATTCGTGATATAGAAGAAGATACAAAAGGCGGACGTCGTACGCTAGCCATTTTATTAGGTTCTAAAAATGCGATTAGATTTTTAGCTGCTTTGTTTGGCATTGCGTATATTTGGACTGTTGCATTAGTGGTATTCTTCGATATTAGCCCTTGGATTTTCTTAGTGTTTCTTAGTGCACCTAAGCCAATTCAAGCCGTACAGGCATTTGTACGCGGAGAGCTTATTGCAATGAAAGCAACTGCGCAAACCAATACGTTTTTTGGATTTACTTTATCAATTGGATTATTAATTGGCTATTTAGTAAGCTGATTGAGTGGAAAAAGCCTGTCTTTTTAAAGACAGGCTTTTTGTTATGCTCCAGTTATTTTTTCTTTTACCGCGCTAATAAATGCATTCATATTTTCAGAAGATGAAAAGCTGGCTTGAGCTTGTTTTGGTCCGCCGCCGCCTTTTCCATCGTAAAGCGGAAGCAATTCTTTATAAAGTTCTCCGCATTTTACCTCACTGCCGCTGTGAGCCAGTAAGACTTTTTGATCACTTGAAAAAGCAAAAAGAAGCGTCGTATCAGGTGTTTGAAGCAGCTGCTTTGTCAAAGCTTGCACATCTTTTAGTGTGCGGTTTTCAAAGTGATGGTACAGAAATGAACCTTCTTTTTTGGCTTCTAATTCACTTGCTAAATAAGCTGCATTTTCATTTTTTAATTCTTCTAGTTGTTTTTGCAGCTCTTTTTGTTCAGTCTCTACTTTTTTAATTCGTTCTACAACTAATTCACGGCTTGTGCTGAATTTATTGCTAAGTTCTGCTAGGATTTCTTGAGACTGCTGATAATCAGCTAATGCACGCATACCGCATTTAAAAAAGAGGCGTGTATTGCCGCGCTGCTTTTCTGTTTTTGTAAGTTTAATAAGGCCAAGCTCTCCAATTTGGTTCACGTGAGTACCGCAGCAGGCAGAAACATCAATGCCTTCAATTTCCACGATGCGTACAATTTCGTCTTCTAACTCTGGCACTTTGCGAAGCGCAAGAGTATGTAAATCTTCTTTTTTCACTTCGTGCGTTTTAATGTGACGGTTGCTGTAAATAGCGTCATTTACAACTTTTTCAATGTGTAATAACTGCTCATGAGATAACTGAGGTACATTCAGATCGATAGAGACTGCTTCGCTTCCTAAGTGAAAGCTAACGGTGTGAATATCATATGTATCAATTAATAGAGCCGAAAGTAAGTGCTGTCCGCTGTGCTGCTGCATATGATCAAAGCGGCGTTGCCAGTCAATTTCACACGTGACGTTCGTTTGTTCAGGGAGTGTATCGACGATATGATATACTTCTCCATTTTCTTCATACACATCTTTCACGTCGATTCCGGCAATATTACCGTAGTCAGAAGGCTGTCCGCCTCCTTCTGGATAAAAAGCGGTTTGTTTCAACGTTAATGCGTAGCCATTTGAAAGAGCACGCGTCTCTATCACTTCAGTTTCCCATGTTTTTATGTAGGGATCGCTATAATAAAGTCTTTCTGTCATGTTCATCATCCTTTCTAGTAAAACCATATCTAACTTTTTCTATAGTATCAGAAATATGTTTCTTCGAACATGGATAAGCTAACTTGTAACAATAAAACTGGGTGGGACATATGAAAAATACTGTTTATATTTATACGCGGGATTTAAAAAGAATTTTCACCAATTGGGCGATGATTATCATTGTGCTGACGCTTATGATTCTGCCGTCTTTTTACGCATGGTTTAATATAAAAGCATCTTGGGACCCATACGGGCGGACTGAAGGTATTGCCATTGCAGTAACGAGCGAAGATGAAGGTTCTACGATAAGAGGTCAGCACGTGAACGTGGGAAAAGATATTATTGCAACGTTAAAGAAAAATAAAACGCTTGGATGGACGTTTGTCTCCAAAGAAAAAGCTGATCACGGAGTAAAGCACGGTGATTATTATGCAAGTATTGTTATTCCAAAAGATTTTTCACAAAAGCTTGGTACCGTTCTTCAAGATCGTTTGGAAAAACCGGTCATTATTTATAAAGTGAACGAAAAAATAAACGCAGTGGCGCCTAAAATTACAAGTAAAGGAGCCAGCAGCTTAACACAACAGATCAGTGAAAAATTCGTCAAAACAGCGAATGGAGCTATTTTTTCAGTGTTTAACGAACTAGGTATTACACTGCAGCGGGATTTGCCGACCATTCAACAAGTTGAACAACGGATTTTCGAACTTGAAAATCGTCTTCCTGAAATCAAAAAAGTAATTAATGAAGCGAATGACACCACTCAAAAAGCTGGAGCTATTGTATCAAAAGCCCAGGCCGCTCTTCCTGAAGTAGAGAGATTAACAGCTGATGGCGCACAGATGACTCAGCAGCTAAACACTTTTTTAACTAAAACCAATGAAGTGTTAAAAAACGCTGAGCCAACGATCAACGAAACGCTGCGGCGGGTTCAGCAACGAGCTCTCCGAGTTCAAGAATTGAAGAATCAGCTGATGGAAAAAGATATAGCACCGGCTGAAGTCAGCGCAGCAGCAGAACAGCTAAAAGGGCAGTTAACAAAACAAATTGCTGACACAGGAGAGATTCTTACACTTCTTACAGATTTAAATGCGTTATCTCAACAAAAAGTTCTTTCACCGGTTATTAATGACGTAAAAGATGTAAATACGCTTTTACAGCAGCAGCTTTCGGATGTAAACAGTCTGCAGCAGCAAACAAAGAATGGGGATGTTCCCAATCAAAGCGTACTTGATAGGTTCAGCTCTCGCACCGATCAAGCTGTTTCTAGATTAAATGCGTTAACGAACTCATATTCTTCTACGATTGTGCCTGCTGTTGAACAAGCAATCAAAGAAGCGAAAGATAAAACGGCAGGCGCAAACTCACTGCTTGATGAAGCTAACAAAAGCATACCGGATGTTTCTAACGTCCTGTCTAAAACAGCGAGTGGCATCTTGCTTGGACAGCAGGAGCTTGGGAAAATAGCACAAGATTTTCCGCGAATTGAACAAAACGTGCACAATATAGCGGATAAAATACGAGAATTTCAGCAAAAAGAAAACATTGAAGATATTATTAATTTGCTAAAAAACGACGTGCAAAAAGAAAGTGACTTTTTTGCTAAGCCGGTTCTTTTAAAAGAAGAAAGACTTTACCCGATTCCGAACTACGGATCGGCTATGTCTCCGTTTTATACAACGCTTTGCTTGTGGGTCGGAGCTTTGCTGTTAGTTTCAATTTTAAGCGTAGAAGTAGCGGATGAAGAGCGATTCAAAAGCTACGAAGTTTATCTTGGCAGACTGTTAACGTTTTTGTCTATTGCTCTCGTGCAAGCTTTTATTGTGACGATAGGCGATTTATTCTTAATCAACACGTACGTCGTAGATAAAGTGCCTTTTATCTTTTTAGGCTTGCTGTGCAGCTTCGTATTTATGACGATTGTCTATACGCTTGTTGCGATATTTGGCAATGCAGGAAAAGCGATGGCGATTGTTTTACTTGTGCTTCAGCTTTCCGCTGCAGGCGGTACATTTCCGATTCAAGTCGTGCCTGCTTTTTTTCAAGCAATCAATCCGTTTTTACCATTTACCTATGCAATAAGCATGATGAGAGAAGTTGTAGGAGGCATGTTAGCGGATATTGTCAGAAAAGACGTTACCGTTCTTCTTTGCATTTGGCTTGGCGTGCTGCTCGTTGGCATTTTTCTTCATAAGCCTCTTAGTAAAACGAGTGCAAAATTAACAAAAAAAGCGCGTGAAAGTAAATTAATTCATTAAAAAAACGTTTTGGGTTTCCAGACAGAACAAAATGCGGTAGTGTAGATAGAAAGGAGTGATAAGCATGGGTATATTAGATGGACTATTAGGAAATGCATCAGAAGCAGATATAAGAGGAACTGAAAAAGATTTACAAAACATTTTAATTGCCAACGAGCGAGTGGAACAAGCATATAAAGTCATTCGCGATTTAATGGTGTTTACGACGAAGCGCTTAATTATCGTTGATAAGCAAGGAGTGACGGGAAAGAAAACAGATTATCATTCCATTCCTTATAAGACGATTACCCATTTTAGTGTAGAAACTGCTGGAACGTTCGATTTAGATGCGGAATTAAATATTTGGGTATCAGGTTCTAGCGCGCCGATTTCAAAAGAATTCCGTAAAGATAAAAGCATTTACGACGTGCAAAAAGTATTAGCATCTTATGTATTAGATTAAAAAAGTTGAGCCATGAAAAATTGGCTCGACTTTTTTTTATGCTTGTGTAAAACGGGAAGAGATAATATCTTCTTTCTCGCATGCAGCTGTTTAAAAAATAATCAGGTTGTTGTCCTTCTATATTTGTTTACTTCACTCATTACTGAAATGCATGAAAACGATTTACATAATGAATTATACAGAATAAAAAAACCGTGATATGCTCTTTTTAGAGAAAAAAGGAAGTGACCAACTGTGAGTTATACCGTAATTGGAACATCAGCTTTTCGCAAAACAAATGTTGCGCTTTTTGCAGCAGGCTTCAACACATTTTCGATTTTATATTGTACACAGGCCATTTTACCCGAATTTTCTAGAGAATTCGGGATATCCCCGGCGTTTGCGAGTTTATCTCTTTCGTTAACAACCATCACGCTAGCCGTTAGTATGCTTTTTTTAGGTTCTTTATCGGAAGTGTGGGGACGAAAGAAACTGATGGGCCTATCGTTAATTTTTGCGTCATTGCTATGCATCATGACAGCATTTAGCTCTACCTTTGAAACGCTGCTAGTTTTTCGCGTTATTCAAGGAATCGTGTTAGCAGGGCTGCCTTCTGTGGCCATGGCTTACTTAGGAGAAGAAATCGAACCAGGGAGTTTAGGAAAAGCGATGGGGATTTATATAAGCGGAAACGCCTTTGGAGGCGTAGCGGGAAGGCTTATGACAGGAGTGCTCACGGAGTATTTTAACTGGTCGGTAGCTCTTGATGTTGTAAGCGCAATCAGCTTATTGGCCACATTTGTTTTTTTTATGAACTTGCCTGATTCACAGAACTTTACTTCTCGGTCATTTGAACTTAGGCAGCTTACCGGTTCTCTTCGGAGTCATCTTCAAGATAAAGGGATGCTTTGTCTTTTTGCTATTGGTTTTGCACTGCTTGGAAGTAACGTAGCTTTATACAATTATATTGGATACGCTTTATCCGCTCCTCCGTATTCTTGGAATCATACGCTTGTAAGTTTTATTTTTGTTATTTTCTTTGTTGGAGTATTCAGCTCAGTCTGGATGGGGACGCTGGCGGATCGATACGGCCGGAAGAAAGTGCTGTTATGTACGATTGCTGTTACGCTTATAGGTTCAATCGTTACGCTGCATCCGATTTTATCGATAAAAATTACCGGGCTTTTGCTGCTGACCTTTGGCTTTTTCGGAAGTCACTCCATCGCAAGCAGCTGGGTAGGAAGAAGAGCAACGCATGACAAAGCTCAGGCCTCGTCTTTGTATTTGTTTTTTTACTATGCAGGATCAAGCATTGGAGGGACTGTGGCTGGCTTATGCTGGAGTGCGTACGGCTGGAAAGGTGTTATTGCTTTAATTGGTGTGTTTCTTACAACAGCCTTTTTCTTAGCGGTTCGCTTATCAAAAATGCCGGCTCAGCAGACGCATGTTCACTAAAAAAGACTTTCCACTCAGTGTGGAAAGTCTTTTTTAGTTTAAAAGCTGAATAAAAAGCTCCGCCACTTTTTTATGAGCGCTGTTAGCAGGATAGATATAAGAGAAACGGCGCTTAAAAGGAGCGGTGTTAACGTTGAGAATCGATAGGTGCTTTTGTGCTACATCTTCTTTAATAGCGCAAAGCGACAGCACAGACATTCCTAAATCGTGAACGATGGCTTCTTTAATTCCTTGATTGCTGCTGATCGTTAGCATGCTTTTCATTTTTAAACCGTTGGACATTAAAACGTGATCTAAATATTCTCTTGTTCCAGAGCCTTTTTCACGTGCTACCCACCGCTGATTTTGTAAATCATCAATTTCTACTTTTTTAAGCTGAGCTAAAGGGTGATCCACTGACGCAACGATGGCAAGCTCATCGTCCATAAAGGACTGAATATGTAAGTCGGATTCTTCCGTGTGTCCTTCAATAAGTCCTACATCTACTTTGAAATGACGAACAAGCTGAGCGATTTCCTTTGTATTACCGATAGTCACTTCTACATCAATATCAGGATATTGTTCACGAAGCTTTGCTAAAAATGAAGGAAGAATATATTCGCCAATCGTAAAACTGGCGCCAATCGTTAGCATTCCTTTGACACGGTGATGATGTTCATAAATATCTCGTTTCGTATGCTCATATATCTGAATCATTTGTTTAGCACGATCGTATAAAATTTCGCCGCTGGGTGTGATTTTTAACATTTTAGGTGAACGCAGGAACAGGGAAGTTTGAAATTCTTTTTCAAGATTTTTGATGTGTACGCTTACGCTTGGCTGTGAAATCATTAACTTTTCCGCAGCTTTTGTAAAGCTTTGCTCTTCTACAACAGAAACAAACGTCTTTAACGCATCATAGTACATAGAGTATGGCTCCTTTTATATTAAAAAAATTAATTATAAACATTATAAAACATTATTATGGTAATAACTAGAGGCACCTGGGTAAGAAAAACAAAATGAGGTGCTGATTTAAAGGAGTACTTTGGCTTCTAACGAAGGCAGCCCACGCAATTTGTTTACAGTTATTTGCATTTCATCTATAAAGCTATTAAACACTTTTTTGTCATCTATTTGTAACAAAAGTAAAAAAAGTACTTGTTTTTTCCAAAAAACATACTATAATATTAACTGTAATACGATAAGTAATACAGTTAATACACCTAGTACACACATCATGATTTTGGGTAGATGAAGGGAGGCAGACTATGTTCGATTTAGATATTCGTAGTCGCAAGCCGATATACGAGCAATTAGTAGATAAATTGAAAGAGCTTATTATTCATGAAGTCTTTAAGGCCGATCAAAAGCTTCCATCTGTTCGGCTGTTAGCAAAAGAATTAACGATTAATCCAAATACAATTCAAAAAGCGTATCGTGAACTAGAACATCAGAATTATATTTATTCAGTTCCAGGCAAAGGAAGTTTTGTAACGCCTCAAGTTGATACACTAAATAACGAGAAGGTGAAAAAGATGAAAGAAGAATTAGTAAAACTGTTGGCAGAAGCTATGTATTTAGGGATGGATAAAGATGAAATTCTATCACTTATTTCACAGGCTGAAAAAGCAGTAAAAGGAGGAAGCGATAGTGATTGAACTGAAGGCGATAAAAAAAGAGTTTGAAGAAATGGAAGCTCTAAGAGACGTCACGCTTTCTATAAAAAAAGGATCTATTTACGGACTGCTTGGCTCGAACGGGGCAGGGAAAACAACGCTATTAAAAATCATTGCAGGTATTTACAAGCAAGATTACGGAAAAATCGCAATAGACGGCGAGGAAGTATTTGAAAACGTTGGCTTAAAAGAACGTCTTATTTTTATGCCAGATTCTCTTTATTTTTTCCCTCAAACAACGATTAAGCAATTAGCGTCTTTTTATAGAAGCGTCTATCCGACTTGGAACGAAGAACGGTTTCAAAAATTAAAAGAAGCTTTCCCAATTCAATTACATAAAAAAGTACACAGAATGTCCAAGGGAATGCAGCGTCAAGTAGGTTTTTGGTTAGCGCTGTCTGCTATGCCTGATGTACTTATCTTAGATGAGCCGCTCGATGGGTTAGATGCGGTAATGCGTCAAAAAATTAAAAACCTTCTTGTCCAAGACGTGGCAGAACGGGAAATGACGATTTTAATTTCATCACATAACTTACGAGAAGTGGAAGATCTTTGTGATCATGTAGGCATCTTGCATCATGGTCAATTATTAATTGAAAAAGAACTGGATGATTTAAAATCAGACGTGCACAAAATTCAAGTTGCATTTGAAGGAGATGTGCCGCTAGCGCTTTATGACACGCTGGACATTTTATATCAAGAAAAACGAGGAAGCGTCTTGCTTTGTATTGTTCGAGGAAAAGAAAATCACTTAGTCAACAAAGTTCGATCGTATAAGCCTTTAATTTTTGACATCTTGCCACTTACGCTGGAAGAAATCTTTATTTATGAAATGGGGGATGTGGGTTATGCAATCGAAAACATCATCGTTTAACCGAGGCATGTGGATTCAATCTACGAGAAACGTAGGATGGATTGGACTTGTATACTTGCTAGTACTGCTGTTCGCTCTACCTTTACAACTAATTTTCACTTTCACTGGAAAGGTAGACCCTTATATAGAGAAACCAGACACGTTATTTGAGGTATTTGACGGGCTGGAATTTGTGTTTATGTTTGTTGTACCAGTGTTACTCGGTATTTTCCTATTTAGGTATATACAAACGAAGATTGCGGCTGACTATATTCATAGTTTACCAATTAAGCGTTCTACGCTGTTTCATCAAAATATGCTTCTGGGCGCGTTGGTT
The DNA here is from genome assembly GCF_042787775.1 of Priestia sp. YIM B13552. Lineage (NCBI taxonomy): Bacteria > Bacillati > Bacillota > Bacilli > Caryophanales > Bacillaceae > Priestia > Priestia sp. YIM B13552. The sequence continues at coordinate 529,777 of NZ_JBHZOU010000003.1, read as the reverse complement.
TTAGTTGTTCCGATTTTAATTACGGGAGCCGTTACTTTTGCCGTTAAAGGAGTTTTAACGGTTGAGAATGTTTATACAACAAGAGATGTTCTAAGCTGGGTCGGGTACAGTATTCTGATTAACTTATTTGTGCTAACTGGAACTGTTTTAGCGGGAATGTTCACCGGAATGTCTGTCCTGCAAGGAATCTTTTTATACGTTCTATTTCTTCTCCCCGGCGGAATCTCTTATTTAGCTATATCCAATGTAAAGTTTTACTGGTACGGCTATGCTTATGACTATTACATGAGTAAAAATATTGACAGCCTTGTTCCGTTTTCACACGTAGCGCAAATGGTAGCTCATAAAAGCTTTTCTACTAGTGTATTTGTTTATATTGGACTCATCGTCTTATTTTACATCATTGCTTTAATCACCTATCAAAAAAGAAGAGTAGAAGCTGCTACGCAAACTATTTCAGTTGGCTGGTTAAAACCGGTGTTCGTTTACGGAGTAACGGCTTGTTCACTGATGCTGGGCGGATTTTACTTTGGCAGTATGAAAGGCGAGTTTTCATGGATGGTCGTGGGCTATATTATTGGTTCATTAATAGGTTATATAGTTGCTCAAATTATTTTAAATAAAACGTGGCGTATCTTTACGAAATGGAAAGGGTATCTAGGTTTTGTTATAGCTGCAGCTATTGTAGGCTTTATTATTCATTTAGACGTGTTTGGCTATTCTACTAAAGTGCCGGCAGTTTCAGAGATTGAAAGTGTTTATTTTGACCAAGAGATGTATAGATTGACGGATAAACCTGAAAACTATGCGGATGGAAGAAGTGGCTACTACGAAGCTCCTTATTATTATACAAGTAAAGAAACGATTAAGAGCGTTCGTCAGCTGCAAAAACAAATTACATCATCTAAAGATAAGAAGATGGATCCTGAAAAACAGAGTGAAATAGAGGGCAGAAACGGGAAAATGGCGGTATTTGCTTATAAATTAAAAAATGGAAAGAAAATAGTTCGAGAATACTTTATTCCATTTTCAGACTACAAAGCTTTTTATAAAGAAATTGCGGAAACAAAAGAATACAAAGAAAATTTCCATCCACTTTTACGAACAAAAAATACGGATAAAATTAAAAGCGTGAGTTTTTCTGTTTTTGGAAAGTCAAGTGCACTTAATATTACAAATCCAGAAAAAGTGCAAGAGCTCATACATGTAGTTAAACAGTCGATGATGAACGAAACGTTTGATGAAATGTACAGCACAAAAGAAAGCTGGGCGTCAATTGATTTCATGGATGGAAAAGGACAGTATGTTCAAGAAGCATCTTGGGAGAAGTCATATAGCGAAGTAGAAGCATGGCTGAAAAAAGAGCACTTATATGAACGTGCTCGCCTTATGCCAAAGGACGTAGTAAAAACCGAAGTGTTTAAAAATTCTTCTCATCTTAAAAACGACTATCGTCTTCAAGAAGATTTTACATCTCTAACGAAGGATGAAAAATCAATTAAAGTAAAAAACAATCAGCAGGTAGAAATACTTCTTCAACGTGCTAATTTACGAGACACAGGAGATTATCTTGTTGCTTTTTATTACAAAGATCAAGTAGATACTCCTCAGGTTTACATGTTGAATGAAAATGAGCTGCCAAACGAACTAAAAGAAAAACTAAAATAACAAGGGAGAACTTATTATGTGCGGCGAGGAATTGCAAGATTATTTGAATCAGGTGCTGGCTTATTTATTGAAAAATGGCGTGAATAGACAAGATGCCGAAGATATTACGCAAGAAGTAGCATTAAAATATTTAGAAAAACAAGAAATGGTCGATCCTGAAAAAATAAAAGCTTGGATGTTTCGCGTCGCATTAAATAAACGGTGTGATTTAGGACGACGTAAAATAGTGAAAGACCGCTATACGTCTTCTTACAAAGAAGAGCCCGTTATGTATACGCCTATTCAGCAGGTCCTCAGAAATGAAGAAGCGGCTGAATGTCAGGCGATTTTAAATAAATTGAATCCTAAGTATCGCAATTTGCTTCTATTAAAATATGGATTTGGATTTAAATATGAAGAAATTGCGGAGTTATTAAATATGCAGATGACTACGTTAAAATCAGCTCTTTACCGCGCGCGCAAATACTTTGTAAAGGGATATAATGAAGTCATTTAATATAAATGAAACAGCAGCAGTTTGTGAAAAAGAACTTTTTTGCACAAACTACTGCTGTTTTTTTCGTATTTTTCTTCTTTGGACGGCATAGATAATCAAACTGATCGCACAAAAAGCTAAAGTGATCTCAATCACGTCCGTATAAGAAGATGTCGTATTAAAAAAGGAACCGAAAATAAATAAAGCGAGAGTCCAAATGAAACCAAAAGAGAATGAGACTTTAATGTAATGACGATGCTTCATTCCGCTTGCTCCGAGAAAAAAAGGCATCACATGTCGCATTCCTGGTAAAAAGTAGCTTGCGATGATGGCGTGAGATCCATATTCTTGAATCGTTCGCTCAACTTTCATGACATTCTTTTCCCATCGCGGGCGTTTTAATAGCGCCAGCGCCTGAGCTGAAAACAGGCTGGCTATCAAAAATTTAAGGTATAAGCTAAGCATCATTCCGCTGTAGGTAAGTATAAAAGCTGGAATATACTGAACGGATGGAGACGTAGCCTGACTGCCTGCAAGCATAATATATACTGGGTCAGGAATCGGAGTAAGGTTGGCTCCGACTAAAATGATAAAAAAGAAATATCCGTAGCCTAATTGGTTAATGGCTCCGATAAGCTGATCAATCACGTTTTCTTCCTCCTTTCTTCATTAGAATACGAGAGAGTGACACACAGTGTTCGCTCAAAATAAAAATAAAGTATAGGTACGCACAACTTAGAAAAAAAGAGTTATAATAAATAAGAATGTACGTTCTTCTTTCGGGGATTAATTATACAGAAAGAGGTGATAGTATGAAAATGATGTACCCTAAAAACGGCAAAGTTATTCTTCATATTGATGCCAATGCTTTTTATGCATCTGTTGAAACCGCACATGATCATACGCTCAAAGATAAGCCTCTTGCTATTGCTGGCAATCCAAAGGAACGAAGAGGAATTGTTGTAACCTGTAACTATATTGCTCGTAAACGCGGAGTATATGCGCCAATGCCTCTTTGGGAAGCGAAAAGAAAATGCCCTGAGCTGGTTGTTATAAAACCTAATTTTCCATTATATCGCCAAGTGTCCAAAAACATGTTTGATTATTTAGTAACCATTTCACCTCTTTTAGAGCCTGCTTCCATTGATGAAGGCTATTTGGATATTACAAACTGTGCTGAATTAGGCTCTCCTCTTGACATAGCAAAGTCCATTCAGCAGCATTTAATACAGACGCTGCAAATTCCTGTGTCAATTGGAATCGCACCGAATAAATTTTTGGCCAAAACAGCAAGTGATATGCAAAAACCTTTAGGGATTACCGTCCTTCGAAAAAGAGATGTCCAAACCGTTCTTTGGCCAAAAGCGGTGGAGGAAATGCACGGAATCGGTAAAAAAACAGCTGAAAAGCTAAATGCGATTAAAGTGGTAACCATAGGTGATCTAGCAAACGCCGCTCCCGGTCTTCTTAAACAAACTCTCGGAGTAAAAGGAGAAGTTATGAAAGAACGAGCATGGGGCCAAGATGATCGACAGGTGAACCCTGATCGCCAATCACAGTTTAAATCTATTGGAAACTCTACGACGCTGTCTCAAAATGCAGTAGATGAACATGAAGTTCTCCCTATTTTAAATAAATTATCGCATTCCGTAAGCTCTCGTATGAAAGCGAAAAAAGTTGTAAGCAAAACGATTCAATTAACGATACGATACAGTGATTTTAAAACCATTACTCGAAGCCAAACTATTTCAACAGCAATTAGCGAGCCAAATGATCTTTTTCATTACAGTGCGGTATTATTTCAAAGGCATTGGAACGGAGAACCGATTCGTTTATTAGGCGTAGCTGCTCTTCAAGTGAGCCACCATGTTCAGGAAGAAGAACAGTTAGACTTGTTTACATATGGAGAGGAAGCAAAAAAAGAGCCTTTATACAAAGCGGTCGAAAGTTTGCGTGAAAAATATGGAGATAACATTATTCAAAGCGGTTTAAAAAAACAAAGAGGAAAAAAAGAAAGGTAACTCTCTTTTTTTGTATAAAATAATAGGTTTACACTCATTATAGAAGGGGAAGTACATTACTATCACGGTAATCAAAGTGATTACAAAATGAATTTGATTGCGACTTTTTTGATTGTCTGCAATGAAATTACATAAAATAATCTATGAGGTGATCTTATGTCAGACGTACTATTTACATCTAAAGCAACAGCGGTAGGAGGCCGAGATGGTCGAGTTAAATCAGATGATGGTATTATTGATTTAACCCTTGTAAACCCTTCTCCAAATAACAAAGAAGAAGGAACAAATCCCGAGCAGCTGTTTGCAGCAGGATATTCTGCTTGTTTTGACGGTGCTTTAAATTTAATCGCAAAGAAACAAAAAAAAGACATTGATTCGTCTATTACTGCAGAGGTAAGTCTACTAAAAGACCACACTGATGATGGCTTTAAAATTGGAGTCGTGTTAAACGCTCATATTAAAGGCGTTTCACAAGAAGTAGCTGAGAAGCTAGTAGAAGATGCACATCAATTCTGCCCGTATTCTAAAGCAACGCGTGGAAATGTTAACGTAACGTTAAACACAACGGCTGAGTAAATAAAAAACGCCTGGATTTTTCTTAAATCCAGGCGTTTTTTTATGTGCAATTTTATATGGTCTATTTTTGATTGTACGTATGCAGTGATTGCAATAACTCCTGCAGCGTTTCTTTCAGCTTTTCTAATTCTCCCTGTGACTTATTCGTCATACTGAAAACTTCTTCTGGAATATGACAAGCTTTATCACGTAAGTTTTTTCCTTTTTCGGTTAAACTAATAAAAACAACGCGTTCATCTTCATGAGAACGCTGACGAATCACTAATTCTTGATCCTGCATTCTTTTTAGCATAGGAGTAAGGGTGCCTGAATCCAAATACAGAAGTTCGCCCATTTTTTTCACGCTGAGTGTTTCATGTTCCCATAAAACAAGAAGGGCTAAATACTGCGGATAGGTTACTCCTAATTTATCGAGCAGCGGCTTGTACACCTTTGTAATTTCTCGAGACGTGGCGTAAATTGAGAAACAAAGCTGATTTTCTAGCTGCAGCTGCTTATAAAGTTGTTCCATTCATGTTGCCTCCAGTCTATTGCTTTTTATTTAATTATACACAATTAAATAGTGGTGTCCAATAACGCCGGATGAAAAAGTAATCAAGCTGTAAATAAAAAATGGGAATTTTACATATACTAAGAAAAAAAGGGAGCTGTGCACATGTATTTTGCAAAAAAAGCCGTAGAAGAAGAAGTAGATCAAATGATGGATACGACTGTATATGCGTGTCAATCTGAATCATGTAATGGGTGGATGAGAGAAGATTTTGTTACGGTTGATTATAACTGCCCGATGTGCGGAACCGAAATGTCGCAGGAAGTACGCGAGCTGCCGAAAATTAAGTACGATCACCAATTTTATAATAAATAAAAAAAGAAGCAGCTGCTTCTTTTTTATTTTTCACTAAAATTTCATTAAGCTGCGCTAGACTAAGAACCAACATACGATGAAGGTGAGGAATATCAGAATGAATCAAGGGAACTTTTTGAAAGGTTTATTTTGGGGAACCTTATTTAGTATTCCTATTTGGATTTCATTGTTTGGCTGGTTCCGCATTTTATCACATCTTGCATAGTTTCGTTTTATAAACCGTCATACGCGCCCTTATCTTTCTATTTCCGCTATAATAAAGGTGATAAAAAAAATAAGGAGCTGTTCTCATGATTCAATATAAAACAGAGCAAATGACGGTTTTTGAAAGCGCGCTGTTTCAAACAACATCTGCAGTGATTGAAACAAAAGATTGTGTTATTGTTGTTGATCCAACGTGGCTTCCTCACGAAATTAATGAAATTAAACAGCATGTTCAAGAAATCTTAAACCACCGCAACCTGTATGTGTTTTTTACTCACGGAGATTTTGATCACGTCATTGGGTATGGCGCTTTCTTAGAATTAAATGCCACCTTTATCGGCAGCAAATTTTTGAAACATCACCCGGACAAAGAAGAAAAAGTTCAAATGATTAAGCAGTTTCATCATGACTATTATATAAAAAGATCTCATGATATTATATTCCCAGAGTTAGATATTGTTGTAACCGAAAATGAACAGCATATTACTTTAGGCGAAACATCCATTACCTGTTATTTTGCAAAAGGTCATACAAATGATGGCCTATTTATGATTGTCGATGATTCGATATGGATTGCAGGGGATTATTTATCGGATTTTGAATATCCGTACATATATGAAAGTGTAAATGATTACCGCGACACGCTTGCCACTGCGCGACACATTTTAGCTAAGCACCAAAACCTAACGCTAGTTCCCGGGCACGGGAAAACGACACATCACCGAGCTGAAATTCAAAGACGAGTGGAGATGGCCAGCTCTTATTTAGATGAACTGCAAGCGGCAGTGAAAGAAAACAGTAAAGAAGCGCTCGATAAGCTAAATGATAAACTGGCGTTTCCTTCTGATTTCACCGCACAATGTCATCAAAAAAACGTTGAAATTATGGAAAGAGAACTCCTGTCATAGAAACCAACTGTATAGTCATACCGTTAATACTAAAAGTAAGAAACCACATTTTCTATTTCTAGGTAATGGAAAATGTGGTTTCTTTAGTTCCTTTATTTATCAATTAAATGAAACTTTTTCCTTTTCTAACCGTTTATATAAATAAGAAATTATTTTATGTATAAAGGAGTATGACAATGGGGAAAAACGGTTGTGTAAAATGCGGACATACAGAAGCACAAACAAAAGAAATTGCTACAACGGGAACGGGACTGTCTAGATACTTAGACGTTCAGCACAATCACTTTACAGTGGTATATTGCACGAACTGCGGATATTCAGAGCTATATAATAAATCATCTTCAAGAGGCAGCAATATTATTGACTTATTTTTTGGAGGATAAAGATGAATATCGACCTTGTTGAAATTGATAAAGACAGTCGCGCTTGCTATTTGAACCTGCTATTAATAGGGGATGAAGACGAAAAAGTGGTGAAGTCGTATATAAATGAAGGTTCCTTATTTACCATTGTGTATGAAAAGAAGGAGATAGGAGTTGTGCAGTGCCTCATCGATGAAGAGGAATCGGCAGTAGAAGTAAAGAATATCGGTTTAAAAGAAGCATACAGAGGAAAAGGAATCGGCAGCAAAGTCATTAACAAGTTAGAAGCATTGTATGAGTGTAACCATTATTCTAAAATGATTGTAGGAACAGCGGACTCCAGTCTTGAAAACATAGCATTTTATAAAAAGGCAGGCTTTTATCAAAATGGTGTCAGAAAGAATTTCTTTTTGCAGTATGTTCCACCGATTTACGAGAATAGCTTGCAAGCTATCGATATGATTATGTTTGAAAAAAAATTAAAAAGCAGAAGCGACTAACACGCTTCTGCTTTTAGTGATTAATCTAAAATTTGAAGTTTTACCGTTTTGCGTCCCCAATTTAAAGCTGAGCTTTGAGATGCCATAAATAAATCAACGCGAGTACCTTTAATGGCACCGCCAGTATCTCCAGCAATTGCTTCTCCGTAACCTTCTACGTATACGCGAGAACCTAATGGAATCACGCGAGGATCAACTGCAATTACTTTTCGATTAGGATTTGACCTTAGATCGATCCCTGTAGCAGTGATTCCGCTGCAGCCTGCACAGTAAGCAGTATAAGCTGTTGCTTCAACCGTAATCTCTTTCGAAACCGACTTGCTTTCTTGCACTGGAGCAGGCGCCGGCGTTGAAGTCGACTGTGCTGAAGTTGACGGTGTTGAAGGAGCATCAGGTGATGGCGTTGATAGTTTCGCCTGAGCTGCAGCTTGTCCGCCTACTTGTAGCACTTGATTAATGTAAATCGTATTAGACGATAAGTTATTCCACTGTTTTAATTGAGAAATTGAAATGCCGTGTCGCTGTGCTACGCTCCACATTGTATCTCCAGGCTGAACTTTGTAACTTTTACTGTTGCTAGGAGCCGGGGATGCTGGCGTTTCGTTTGTTTTTTCTTGTACAGGTGCTGAAGGTGATGATGAAACAGTTCCTGTTCCGCTTATTTTTAGTACTTGATTCACATAAATTAAATGACTAGATAAGTTATTCCACTCTTTTAGCTGCTGTACAGAAGTACCGTTGTTTTTAGCGATACGATAAAGCGTGTCGCCTGATTGTACTGTATATGTATGGTTTGAAGATGTCGTAGTTGGAGTTGAACTAGATGAAGAGTCAGTAGATGTAGATCCAATTTGTAATGTTTGGTTTGCATAAATTAATGTCGAAGAAAGACCATTCCACTTTTTTAAGTCTTCAACTGTTACATTATGTTGCTGTGAGATGCTGAATAACGTTTCTCCAGCTTTTACTTTATGCGTGTCTGTGTCAGCTGATGCTGCGTCTGCAATTCCAATTGATACTAAAGCTGTAGCCCCTAATGTAAAAATGTGTTTTTTCATCTAATATTTCTCCTTTATTTCCAATAGTTGTCTCTTATTCTATCAGCAATATGTAACAAACTCATGACAAAATGGTAGGTTTTATATTACAAGTTTGTAACAATACGTCTAAAGTGATAGAAAAAACGCAGTTTTTTTACGATTATGATGAAAAAAGTCTTAATTTGTCTGTAGAGATAGAATAGTAAAAAAGATGTTCTGCTTTTATAAAAATGAAGAAGAAAGAAGCTATGCTATATTCAAATGACATGATAGAATAGACAAGTTAGAAATGAACGGATAAAAAGGGAGTTAGACATCTATGGAAAAACGCTCTATCTCTTCATATTTAAAAGCATGGGTGCGCGCACTTTCAATTGAGATTAATTATATGAAGAAACACGGCGGAGAAAAGTATACGGTAGGAAAAGGAGAGTACTTAGGGCAGCAGGAGGATGCGTATCTTTACCGGTTTGAACGCACAGCCGATTTATACCTTTTTGATGGAGCTCAGGTACGCCTTGTCCACCAGCATAAAGAAAGTAAAGGAGAAGTGATTGGAACAGAAGGGTTTGATCTGTACCTTAAAATAGATGCGTTTATTGGACAAGAAGTAGACGAACTCGATATATATAACGAACCATGGGAATTATTGCAGGCTCTCATTGATAGACTCACGGAATCAAAAGATTACAAGCAAAAAATAGTAAGAATCAAACGTCTTATGAGAGGCGATAGTCCTGTGCGTCATAAGGAGTATACGTCTAAGAACGCTCTTCATGAAGTGTTACTGCGAGCGCGTTATAATCGTACTACTTATATTTGGGGGCCTCCTGGAACAGGAAAAACATATACGCTGTCCAAAATCGCGGCAAGCTATTACCGGAAATCAAAGCGGATCCTTTTATTATCTCACAGTAATGCAGCGGTGGACGGTTTGCTGCAAGAAACTGCGCGTCAGTTAAAAAAGAAAGAAGCTTGGAAAAAAGGAAAACTCATTCGATACAGAGCAACAAAAAGCAGCGGCTTAGAAAATATAAAAGTAGAAGAAGTCATTGGAGAAGATGATCCGGATTTAGCTCAGGAGATGCGTGATTTACAAGAAGAACGAGTTTACTTAAGCAGGTATCCCAATAGAGCACACCAGCTTCAGCAAGTTAACAAAAAGCTAAACGCCCTTCGTAACAAGTGGATGGAAGCGGAGAAAAATGTTTTTGATCAAGCGTATATTGTAGGCACTACTTTATCAAAAGCGGCTATTGACCGATTACTTTATCAAAGTGAATTTGATATGGTTGTGGTAGACGAAATTAGCATGGCATATGCACCGCAAATTGCTTTTGCAGCTACGTTAGGAAAACGAATTGTTGTATGCGGCGATTTTAAACAGCTTCCCCCGGTATCTCAATCTTCTCATGCTGAAGTGAAGAAGTGGCTGCAGCGAGATTTATTTGAGCAGACGGGTCTTGTAGAGCAAGTAGAAAGCGGTGAGATACACCCGCATCTTTTTATGTTGACGAAGCAAAGAAGAATGCATAAAGATATCTCAGCTTTTACAAATCGCTATATTTACAGCAATCGAGTAGCAGATCATCCATCTGTCACAACAAGTCGAGAAGTAGTAGCAAGCAGCCGGCCGTTTGCTCATGAAGCAGCGCTTATGCTTAACATTGGTCATTTGCATTCTTCCGCTATGCGAGATGCTGCTTCCGGCTCACGCTACAATGTGATAACGGCTGTGTTGGCGGTAAGTTTGATGCTGCGGGCAGGCAAAGCTTCTTCGGCTACTCTTGGCTATGTGACTCCTTATAAGTCTCAAGCCAAATTGATCAATGCATTTCTTCAAGATATTGAACCAGCTAGCGATATAATTGCAGCAACCGTACACAAATTTCAAGGGGCGGAACGAGATATCATGATTTTTGACACGGTCGATACAAAGCCGCAGTCAAAACCAGGATTACTTTTAACAAATGAAAATAGCGATCGATTGGTAAATGTGGCGGTGACGCGTTCAAAAGGAAAATTTATTATGCTTTCAGACGAGTCGTTTGCCCAGCAGCGCGTACCAAAAGAGCGAGCGTTATGGAAGTTGGTCAACCACTTTAACGAAAATCAAAAAGTATACCAGCCTCAGGAATTTTTAAAAGAAGTCATTCAGCATCCTAAATTGATTTGGTATCATCCATCGAACAGCAGTCAGTTAAAAAAAGACTTATATCAAGCTCGGCAGCAGATTTTATTGTGTATTCCTTATGCTTCCCTTGTTCCTCAAGAAATACGTGATATGTTAAATTCGTTTAAAGGTGAACTGACCGTTCTTACTCGTGAACCAACAGAAGTTCGAATTGACGGCGCTCATGTCATTTCATCTCCTGTTCCGATGTCACTGCTTATCATCGATGAATCTACTATATGGATTAATATGCCTTATGGCGGAAAGAATGAAGCGTTTATGGCAGCTAGAATTGAGTCAAAGCTAGGCGCTAAACAGCTTATTCGGTCAATTGACTTTACCGAAGATAAAACAAGAAATCAAGAAACGAAAATGTATATAGAAACAAATAAACCACAATATTCTTTGAGCAATTATCTTCGCAGCTGGGATCGCTGTGAATCTTGTCAGCATATGCGAGAAGTAGAGATAACAAAAAAAGGAAAAGTAAGGTTTATTTGCTATTATTGCGGGAAAACAAGTGGGGCAACACGTTTATTAATGGAAAAATATTTAAACTACGTGCATGCTGTATGTAAAGCATGCAAGCAGCCGATGAACGTAGATTATGATGAAAATAAAGGCGTCTACGCATGTTGTCGATCGTGCAAAAAGGAAGTTTTGCCTAGAGATTTATTGTAACTTTAGGAAAAGGGCGTGATCTTATCGTTTACTCTCGTAATGTAGCGGCTTTAGCTGATTGTTTGCTAGAAGGAAACGTTCAAAAAAGCTGGCTGCTTATTGCTATATATATAGAAGAAGGCCATTCTTCAACTGACGTATACACGTTTCTGACAGAAGCGATGTATGAGATAGGGAAAAGGTGGCAAGAAAATAAAATTTCAGTCGCGGACGAGCATTTGGCTACTGCAACCTGTGACTATGTGTTAACTCGCTTTCAGCTATCACGGCATCAATTGCTTCAGCGCCATCGAGCACTTCTTTTTTGTATTGAAGGAGAAGAGCATTACTTAGGTATTAAAATAATTGCAGGACTTATGAGAGAACAGGGATGGGAAGTTAAAAACTTAGGAGCAAACTTACCGCTGCCGTTTGCTCTAAAAAGCATTGAAAGATGGGACCCTGATGTAGTGTGCTTGTCTGTCTCCCAAGTGCATTTGCTACCTGATTTACAAAAGTACATTGCTGAGATTGAAAACATGCCGCAAAGTCCTCTTGTATTAGTAGGCAGCAGGCTTCTCAACAAGCATGATTTATCGGCTTCAGGATCTTCAAAAACCATATTCATTAATCATATTCAAGCTTTTAAAGACTGGCTTCTAATCAATAATAAAGAAAGTTCGATGCAAGATAAAATGTTAGTAATGGGGGAAAAAATATGATCAGTTTGCCGATTCAACACATCCCGGTTCCAATGTTTTTACTCAATAAAGACAACGAAATAATTGAATTTACACCAAGCGTCACGAAAAATTTCCCGCCTGTTCAGAACTTTTTAGATCTAGTTGATGAAGACAGCCAAGAAAAAGTAAAAAGAGCACTCCAGGGAAAGGAAGAAGTGCAAATCGAAGTAAATATGCGCACGTTTTCTAACCCGGTTGCTCTTTTTGATTTTCATTTTAAGCCTGAAGCGTATCATTCGCTGCACGCTGTTTTCTGCTATCCTATTCATGAGCATATGATGAGTGTTCAATCAACTCTTCAACAGTTTCGCTCTATGCTTATGCAAGACTCACCACAAGTGAACCAAGATTTTTCAGTCAGGGAAACAGATGTAGAAACGGTGAAAAAAATGCAGCTAGTTGATCTTCAGCGTCATTTTCGAGAAATGAAAACAAATGTGCTAACCATTCAAGACCTCCTAAGTATTATCCGCTCCGACGTAATTGAAGCAGGAAAAGGAGAATATATTGAATTGGTCTCTACACATTTGTTTGACATTCAAGATGTAATTAATCAGGAGCTTGAATGTTTAAGGCAGAAGAACAAAGTACATTAAGAAAGCGGCAATCGGATTTCTACCGTTGTACCTTTTCCTTCTTCACTATCATACGAAATGCTTCCTTTATGATTACTAATGATTTTGTGACTCACCATCAATCCTAATCCTGTTCCTTTTTCTTTTGTTGTATAGAAAGGCTCGCTAATTCGTGTTAATCGATCTTTCGGCATGCCTTTTCCTTCATCTATCACTTGGACGACTACTTGATTTGTATCTGGATCAAATTTAGATACCACCAGAATAGACCCGGGGTCATCCATCGCTTCAATAGAATTTTTTACCATGTTGATAAATACTTGTTTCATATCTTTTTCAATACAATGAACAACAGGTAATTTTTCTTCAAAATCTGTTGAAATAGTAATGTTTTTAAGAATGGCCTGTGTATGCAGCAGCGTACATACGTCTTGAAGAATTAAATTTATCTGTTTATTTTCATATTTTACGACTTCGGGCTTGGCTAGAATGAGCAGTTCGCTAATAATTAGTTCTAAGCGGTTAAACTCGGACATCATGACATCCATATATTCTCTTTTATACGTTTCTTCTTGCATCATAAGCTGTAAAAAGCCCTTTAATGATGTAAGAGGGTTTCGTATTTCATGGGCAATGCCAGCAGCCAGCTGTCCAAGTGCTGACAGCATCTCTGAATTTTTGAGCATCATTTCCGACTGTTTGCGCTGTGAAATGTCTTCGCTTAACCCAATGTAATGGATGATTTCATCCTGATCATTTTTAACAGGCATTAAGGCTAACTGTTCCCAAACGGTTTCTCCGTCTTCTTGAACGTAGGAAATTTCTCCGTTCCATTTTTCTCCTCTGTATACTTCATTCCAAATCTTAGGGAATCTTTTAACCCCCAGCTTTTTTGTATATAAGTCATAGAGGTGTAGTCCAAATACTTCCTGCGGGGCATGCTTTTGCTCCATGAATTTTTGATTAATGTACTTAATTTTACCTTGATGATCGGTAATAAAAATGCCCGTAGGACTGTGAGCGACTGCAAATGATGTAATAGCCAATTCTTCATTTGATCGTTTAATTTCTGTAATATTAATAAATGTAATAACTACACCGTTAATTAAATTCTCATTTGTACGATAAGGCATCATTTTCATGCTGTACCACTGGTTATCATAGCTTTGAATTTCTTTTTGAAGGGTGTTATTTGTTCTTAAAACGTGCATGGCATCCTCGATTAGATGGTCATATCTAAAGTTATGCGAAATATGAAAGAAAGGTCTTCCAATATCTTGATGAAGAACGTTGATGACTGTTTTCGTTTCCGGCGTAAATAATTTAATATTCAGCTGCTCGTCTAAAAAGATGGTAGCAATAGTTGTGCTGATTAATAAATTATCGATATCGTTGTTTAAGTCCGTTAATTCTTCAATCTTTCGCTCGTACTGGTTGTTAACACTAATTAGCTCTTCATTAACAGACTGCAATTCTTCATTTGTGGACTGCAGCTCTTCGTTAGAAGCAATCAGTTCTTCGTTTGTGGACTTTAGCTCCTCATTTGCTGTTTCTAACTCTTCAATCGTCGTTTGCAAATGCTGCTGCGTATAATGAAGCTCTTGCTCTAAATCTACTACAAGCTCACTAATAGAGCTTGTTTGATTAAGAAACATGGGCTCTTCCTTATCAGTAATGGCACTGTCTGTCTGTTCATCAAACATAAGTAAGTAAAGAGAGTGATTTGTTGGAAGGGCAGATATCGTAATATTAAAACGGCGCTGCACGTCGTTTATGACAAACTCAATGTGCTGACAGCATACGCTCATACCTTGCTCTTTTACACGTTTAATAGCTGCTCCAATGGCTAAAGAGACGTGAACTGGAACCATTTTGAAAATTGTATAATTAATTTTCCCTACAGGAACGTTAATAAGCTGAGTCGCTTCTTTTGAACAAAATATTACTTCGTTGTATTCATTTAATACAAGACAAGGGCTCATAAAGTGATCAATCATTGACTGGTACATCTCATCTAATTTAAGTGAAGGAAGAGGCTTATAAAGTTGGCTTGGGAGCGGCACGCTAGAAAAATCACCTTCATGCAAGCTGGATTTAGAAAGATTAAAAGCTCCCGTAATTTGTCGGCTGGGCTGGCCCGAACGCTTAAATATTTTCCACTTACTGTTGATAGGGCGGAACAAATCAGATAAATTTCCCGTTGTTTCACTAGGGCCTAAAAAAAGCACGCCTTCTTCTGTCAAAGAAAAATGGAAAAGAGACAGAATGCGCTGCTGCAGTTCAGCTTGGAAGTAAATCATCATATTTCGACAGCTAATTAAATCAACGTTTACAAAAGGCGAGTCTTTTCCTATATTATGCGGGGCAAAAACAATCATTTTGCGGATTGTTTTTTTAACTTGATAACCACCGTGTTTTGTTTGCTCAAAATATTCATTAATCTGAGCTGCTGAGAAGGAATGAACTTCCGCTTCTTCATAAATACCTTGACTAGCTCTTTTGATTGCATGACGATCGATGTCCGTAGCAAAGATTCGGACATCGAAATAACGGTTGATTGTTGATAAATAGTCATGAAGCAAAATAGCTAATGTATATGCTTCTTGACCAGTAGAACAACCTGCTACCCAGATGCGGATTTCATCTTCTTGACTATGAATCTTTCTTTCAACTAATTGAGGGATGACTTGTTCTTCAATAATAGAGAATGCTTCTTTATCTCTAAGAAATTGCGTCACTCCAATCAACAAGTCTCGCTGCAGTTCGACGATTTCTTCGGCTTCTTTACATAAATAGTCCCGGTATTCTTCCATCGTTTGAGAGGGCGGATCGAGTAAAGCCATTCTCTTTTCAAGTCGTCGCAGCACCGTGTTTTTTTTGTACATAGAGAAGTCGATGCCTGTTTTCTTCTTTATTAATGAATAAATGTATTGCAGCGTTTCTTCATTATATGTAAATTCAGTTTGGCTGACATGCGTTTGCACAAGGTCAGGCATATCAGCAGGAGAAAGAATATAATCAGCAAGGTGTGCATCAATAGCGCTTAGGGGCATATCTCTGTACTTTGCTGTGCTTTCATCTTGTACAAGTACAGTTCCGCCATACTCTCGTATCGTTTTTGCTCCTCCTGTTCCATCATTTCCTTTTCCCGATAAAATAATGGCTGTGCACCGGTGTTTTTTTGAAGCAGCCAAAGAATGAAAAAAGGCGTCAATCGGATACTTTACCTGATCATTTTCTTCATAAGGACGAAGGCGAAGAGTATGATCAACAACGGTCACATAATGATGGGGAGGATTTAAATAAATTGTGTCTTCTTGTAAAGTCATCCCGTCTTGTGTCAGTTTGATATTCATTCCTGTTTTCTTTGCTAAAAGTTCTGGCATAAAACTTTTATATTTAGAGGAAAGGTGCTGCACAATAATAAACGCCATTCCATTTGGTGAAGGCATATTAGCGAAAAACTGCTCAATAGCTTCTAACCCTCCGGCAGAAGCGCCAATTCCCACAACGTGTAAATCCTGTTTCTCTATTCCTTCTGAAGACGATGGAACTGTAGAAAACGAGTTGTTCTTCATAATAGAACCTCCAATAATGTTTCGACACTTCCTAGATTGTATGTCGTTTTGTTTATTTTAATGTCGACAGCACAGTGTGGTTTACATCAAAAGTAAATTTTTCAAAAAAAACCAAGATGCTGGTACATAGGTTCATTTTAGCAAACCTATTATATTGTTCAAATAACGTTTTCAAAATTCCTCTATTTTTTGCAAAAAAATTTAAAGCCCAAACTATACAGTATGCCCCGATTTTCTTTATATAAACGCATTTTTATAAAAAAAATCGTTTTTTTTTGCAGAAAAAAATATTTAAAAAAGTTTTGTTTACGCTTACATATGCATAAGGTTATACGCTCAAGGAGGAAAAAAACGGTTAAATTCAACTTGACACTCTTTTTCAGCATGTTACTATAGGAACCGTTGAAAGAAACGAGAACAAAAATACGAACAAATGACAGGGGAGATTTGATGGATCAAAAACAAAAAGTTGCTTTTTTAGGTGCTGGATCAATGGCAGAAGCGATGATTTCCGGTATGGTCAATGCAAAGAAATTACCTGCTGAAAATATTATCGTAACAAATCGAAGCAATGATGCGCGACTGCACGAACTTGAAAATAGATATGGTATCACAGCAGTAAAGCGCAGCGAGCTGAAAACAGATGACATTGACGTTTTTATTCTAGCGATGAAGCCAAAAGGCGCTGAAGAGGCATTAAACGAATTAAAGCCTCAAATCAACAAAGACCAGCTTGTCCTATCTGTTCTTGCAGGGATTTCGTCTTCTTACATGGAAGAGTTATTGCATGATGAACAGCAGGTCATTCGAGTGATGCCGAATACATCAAGCATGATTCAGCAATCAGCAACGGCTATATCTCCAGGTCAATATGCTGCAATGGATGCTGTGCTAACAGCAAAAGAGCTGCTTTCTGCAATCGGAAAAGTATACGTGATTGATGAGCCACAAATGGACATTTTTACAGGAATTGCCGGAAGTGGACCCGCTTATTTTTATTTCCTTATGGAGCATATCGAAAAAGCAGCAAAAGAAGAAGGTCTCGATCCTGAGCTAGCACGTGAAATTGGCGCCCAAACCATTTACGGTGCAGCAAGAATGATGATGGAAAGAGATGAAACGCCGACGGAGCTTCGTGAAAATGTGACGTCTCCAAACGGTACAACAGCAGCTGGTTTAGACGCCTTAGCTAAACACGGCGGCGGAGAAGCAATGATGCAAGCAGTCAAAGGAGCATCAAAGCGTTCAAAAGAAATGAGTGCTCAACTACAAAAAGTGGCAAGTACTAATTAATGCGTCACTTATCTTCTTCGTGAATTCCTCACCACAAAAAAATAATCATAAACAAGAAAACATACAGAACACACTAGGAGTGATTTGATGAGTCCCGACAATAAGAAGCGGGTTGTAATTAAAATTGGAAGTAGTTCATTAACAAGTTCACACGGTGAAATCAGCAGACGGAAGCTCGAGCGCCTTGTGGATCAAGTCGTAGACTTAAAAGACAGCGGTCATGAAGTGCTGTTGGTTTCATCAGGAGCTGTAGCTGCAGGATACCGCAAGCTTGGCTGCTTAGAGCGACCTAGCTCTTTGCCTGAAAAACAAGCAGCTGCCTCAATCGGTCAAGGACTGTTAATGGAGGCTTATTCAGAACTGTTTCTATCGCATGGATACGTTGCTTCTCAAATCTTAATTACAAGAGACGATTTTTCAGACGAAAATCGTTACAACAATGCCCGAAATACAATTAACGTGCTGTTAGAACGCGGCATTGTGCCAATTGTCAATGAAAACGACACGGTAACCATCAATCGATTAAAATTTGGCGATAATGATACACTTTCAGCTAAAGTTGCTGGACTAGTGGATTCCGACCTGCTTATTATTTTATCGGATATCGATGGCTTATACAGCGCGGACCCTCGCCAGGATCCAAATGCAAAATTAGTTCCTCACGTAGGGGAAATCACGCAAGAAATCGAAGAATCTGCAGGAGATTCAGGAAGTTCAGTTGGAACAGGCGGTATGCGCTCGAAAATTGACGCGTTCAAAATCGCTATGGCATCAGGAATTCCAGCATTTTTAGGAAGAGCCGGCGTGCCAAACATCTTAACACAAGCGGTTGACGGAGATGCAACAGGAACGTATTTTGAATCTGAAGATGATTCTGCGAACCTTAATCAGAAAAAGCAGTGGATCGCGTTTAACTCTGGTCCTGAAGGGGAAATAGTAGTCGAAGATGCCGCGAAACGTGCAATTATTGAAGATAAAGAGCCTTTACTTCGCGAGCACGTTAAATATATTAAAGGCCACTTTAGTGAACGAGCAGTTGTACGTATTCTAGATAAAGACGAAAATGAGCTGGCTCTTGGCGTGACAAATTATTCATCTGATGAACTTGCACTGAATGAGCCAATTGATCAACCGATTGTAGACAGCGAAGGTCTAGTGTGTCACTTGGAAATTCCAGTACCGGTCGGTTTGTAAGCAAACATGCTGTAAAGAAAAGGAGCCCTTCCTTTTCTTTGCATGATTGCATTTACCTCTTATGCCTCACACTTTAAAATCAAACAAAACTAAAACGAATCCAGGAGTGATTTGGTGTTACAAACAAATGAAAAGTATTCAGTAGAAGAACAAGCTATTTCAGCAAAAAAAGCAGCTAAACAATTAAGTTTACTAACAACAGAACAAAAAAACGATGCGTTGTTAACGATTGCCTCTACACTTGAAAACAACACGGAGTATATTTTAAAAGCAAATGAAGTAGACTTAAAAAACGGGAAAGAAAAAGGGTTTGACGAAGCGCTGATGGATCGCCTTGCTCTTTCAGCGGAACGTGTAAAAGAATTTGCAAACGGCCTTCGTGAAGTTGCTGAGTTAGATGATCCAACAGGAGATGTTTTATCAAACTGGACATTGGATAACGGTCTAGATGTAAAGCAAGTACGCGTGCCTCTTGGCGTTATCGGAATGATTTATGAAGCACGTCCAAACGTAACGGTAGATGCAACAGGGCTAGCGTTGAAATCTGGAAATGCCATTGTGTTAAAAGGCGGCTCTTCAGCTATTTCATCTAACCAAGCTATTGTGGACATTATTCATAAAGCTCTTGATGAAACGCCAATTCCTAAAGAAGCGGTACAGTTTATTTCAAGCACAGATCGTGCGGCTACGCAAGAATTATTTACAATGAAAGAGCATATTGACGTGCTAATTCCGCGCGGAGGGGCTTCGTTGATTCAAGCGGTCGTCAATAACGCAACGGTTCCTGTGTTAGAAACGGGAGTCGGAAACTGCCATATTTATATCGATGAACAAGCTGACGTTAAGAAGGCCATTCCGATTTTGATAAATGCAAAAACAGATCGACCAGCGGTGTGTAACGCAGCAGAAACGGTTCTTGTACACAAAAACTGGCTCCATTCTCATAAAGATGAATTGATTCAAGCATTCAATGATCACAATATTGAAGTATATGGTGACAAAGCGACAGTAGGTGAAATTCCTGGAGCAAAACCAGCGGCTGAAAAAGATTGGGCTGAAGAGTATTTGCGCTTAGCGATCGCGATGAAAGTAGTAGAAAGTGTGGATGAAGCGATTGACCATATCGAAACATATGGAACAAAACACTCTGAAGCCATTATTTCAGAAGATGAACAAGCCGTTTCACGCTTCATGTCTTTAGTGGATGCAGCGGCACTGTATCATAATGCATCTACGCGTTTTACTGACGGAGGAGCTTTAGGATTTGGAGCTGAAATTGGGATTTCAACTCAAAAGCTTCATGCACGCGGTCCAATGGGACTTCCTGCGCTTACGACAATTAAATATATTATGAGTGGAAACGGACAAACTCGATAAGAAATGAAAAGCGAGCCTAATCATGTGCTCGCTTTTTTTTTTTTGAAAAGACAAGTAAATGGAAGCTGATTTGTAAAAAATTATAAACTCTGTTATAATAGTAAAATATATAATTTTTGTGATCTTCATTTTTGTTCTTTTCAGACTATCCCGTTGTTTTAAGAAAAGCAACTGCTATCTGCTTTGTTATAACTTCATTTTTATTTTAGTCTTTCAAGACGCCGTATGTATTCCTCAAAGATTGATTTACGGATGTATAGTATCACTTTATCTTGCGCCATTTACCACATTTACACGCTAAGTTAATCTTCATTTATTATCCACTTAAAAAGTACTGTTTAAAGGAGACGATGTGTATGTATAATCGTAAAAATTTAGAGCCGGCTGTTATTGAAGAAACAAAAGTTTGGGAATGTACATCAGATACGTGTAATTGCTGGGTTCGAGATAACTTTAAAAGCGGAGATCAGCCAACTTGTCCAATTTGCAAAAGCGAAATGAAGCAAGCTGTAAAAGAACTGCAGGTTATTCATAATCCTAGAGTCATTGATTAATAACTTTTAGGAAGACGTTTTTTGAAAGGGGTTTGTGGATGTTTCTAGGAATTGATCATGTTCAGCTTCTTGGTCCAGAAGGATGCGAGCAAGAAGCAAGAAATTTTTATGAAAATCTTTTAGGAATGAAAACTGTTCTTAAGCCGGAAAATTTAAGGCACAGGGGCGGCATATGGTTTCAATGTGGGACTCAAGAAGTGCATATCAGTATTCAAGATGACTACATACCTGCTAAAAAAGCGCATCCAGCTTTTGTCGTGGAAGATATCAAGACGCTTAGACGTAAGCTGGCAAATTCGGGGTGTGTTCTTTCTGAAGAAGAGCCTATTGCAGGGAGAGAACGTTTTTTTGTCCATGACCCGTTCGGAAATCGATTAGAATTTTTACAATATGACAAATAAAAGACCTCCAAGCGGAGGTCTTTTATTTTAGGGCGTTATCTAAATACGTATATACCGTTTCTTTGCTAACTAATACTTCATTTTCTCTGTCTTTATCTTTTTGCCACTTTTCCCGTGCTTTTGCTAATACTTCTTCGGCTTCATCCTTAGGAATGACAATGACTCCACCGTCGTCACCTGCAATAAAATCCCCAGGACGGATCTTCACGCCTCCGCAGGAAATGATCTCGTTTACCTTTCCTTTTTCTTTTTTGCTGCTTGCTGCGATCGTAGAGCCCTTGCAAAATACGGGGAAATTGAGCTTTTCAATGTCTTCCTGATCTCGTATAACACCATCGAGTACAATACCGCTTATTCCAACAAGCTTCGCCATGGCTACTACGAAATCTCCTGCTAAGGCACGGTTGCAGTAGCTTTTTCCATCAATGACGAGCACGCTTCCAGGCTCCGCTAGTCGAATCGCTTCAAGCACTGAGTAATTATTGCCAGCAGGCGTATCTACAGTAAGAGCTGGCCCAAATAGTTTGTAATGACGCTGCAATGGCTTAATAGAAAAGTCTAAGTGGTTTGCACCTTCCATTGCATCTGATAAATTTGCTGTTGATAATGGGAGCTGTTCATTCAACATCGTATCTCTCCTTTTTGATTATATTCTATCTATATTCATATAAGAGAAAGCTCTTATTTATGAAAGAGCACGCAGATAACGTGAAGTATTGGCCATCAATTAACTGCAAACATACAGCATTAGAAGCTTTCAGAGCCAATTTTAAATGCATTGTACTATATCTTTGAGGCGCCGCTGTTTCTCGTATGGTATTCGTCATATAAGCGCCTATATCCTTTAATTAGTAATAAAGGTGAAGGTAGCACATAGCCTATAAGACATTATTAAAGAAGTGGAAAAACCAAGGAACTCTACAAAAGTTACTTTAGATAATATTTTTGGCAAAGTGTAAAATAAGCTGTATTTAATGAAGATGAAGGACCTTTGTTAGTTTTATGAAGGTCTCTGGTTTATACTTGAATAGTCTTATATACACAAGAAATACGTGCAAATGTTTAATCCTGTGAACATTTGATGTAGCTTGATGCATTTTTATATAAAAAAGTGAAACCTTTTGGTATGATGAAACGTAGGAACATATATGGAAATCATATATGAAAAAACATATGTGACGTTAGTCATTTAGTGGAGGGAAAACAATGGTAAAAAAATTATTGGCCGCATTTATCGCATTAGCGGTTGTGTTTTCACCAGTCGGTGGATCACTTATTCATGACGGTTCAAACGTAGCAAGCGCAAAAGGGTATAAGTCAGGAAAGCGCTCTTTTGACAGCGGAAGCAATAACCAATCAAGCTTATTTAAAAACAATAACAGCAACTCTGTTAAGCAAAACAATACGTCTAAAAACTCATCATCTAAAAGTACAGCGGCTAGCTCAAAGCGCGGCGGCTTAATGAAAGGTCTTTTAATGGGAGGAATTGCGGGCTTATTATTCGGAAGCTTGCTATCTAGCTTAGGACCATTAGGCCCAATTTTAGGCTTTATGGTAAATATGCTTGTGATTGTAGCTTTAATTCTTCTTGTAGTAAAGTTATTCCAAAGCGTACGTAGCAACAAGCGTAAAAATGAGGAAGTGAAATCGTGGAGACAATAAAAATTTCTGAACAAGATATTATCAATGCGATGTGTTTGTATATCGCAGAAAAAAAACAAGTTCAGCCTCAAGAAGTAGAGATTGAGCTAATGTATGATGATGACTACGGTTTTTCAGCAGAGTCATACGTACATGATCGTAAGCAGGTTCATATTACTTTGAACATTATTGAAGCGCTGCGCTTTTGGCTGGATGCGGAAATGAACGTAGACCCATACGCAGCAGGACTAGAACTGGAATTAGACGATGAAGAAGGCATTATCGCTTTTGCTAAATTAAGTCGTTAAAGAAGCCTTCAATAAAAAAACCGCTCACTTGAGCGGTTTTTTTATTATGATTTTAACTGTTCGTTGGAACTGGACTTATCGCGTTTTTTAGTGAAAAACCACCAGTTGGCATCTCCAAGCAATTTCATAAGAGAAGGGACAAGAAGCATTCTGACAATCGTTGCATCGATAAATATAGCTAAAGCAATTCCTACACCCATTTGTTTAACAGGCGTTACGTCTGTAAAAGCAAAGGCTCCTGTAATCACGATCATAATTAAAGCAGCGCTCGTAATAATTTTACTAGTGGAAGCTAAGCCTTCTACCGTTGCTACATTATTATCGCGGGTTTGATGATACACTTCATGAATGCGCGAAATCAAAAAGACTTCGTAGTCCATGCTGAGCCCAAATACAAGGCCGAAAACAAAGACTGGCAGCACTAAAGCAATATTAGATTGAGTAAGACCTAAATGTCCATTTTGAAACAGCCATACAAGTAAACCAAACGTAGCTGTTAAGCTTAAAATATTCATAATAATAGCCTTTAAAGGAATGAGAACAGAACGAAAAGCAATCATTAAAATGACATACGTTGAAAATAAAACAAGAGCCAAACCATATGGAGCTTTTTCATAAATTTCATCGAATATTTCTTGTTCAAATTTTGGATAGCCGCCAATATGAACGGTGAAAAGTGAACGTTTGTCTTTCCATTTTCGAACAAAATCTTTTGCTTCATCTGAATTTTGGTCTGTATCTAGCGTAGCTTTTATAAGCATATAATGTCCGTTAATGAACGAATCTACAGCTGGCTTTGCCTGCGCACTTATCTGCGGGTTTTCCAGCATAGCTTGAAGCTGATCACTCGATTTTACGTTTAAAGCGGTAGAAATAGAATCGACTTGCTTAACTAACGAATCTTCTTTTAATTGTTTTATAAAAGTAAAGGCATTTGTTAAAGGCTTTTTATTCAGCATATCTTGCTTAGCTTCTAGCACAAAATAAACGTCTGCCGTGTTTTTATTTATAAATGTATCGTTATACGTGTCAAAAGCTTGACGAGACTCGTATTTTGTTGGCAGCGCTTCTGAAGACGGTATTTCTAGATGCATGTCTCGAACGGGAATAAGTGCTACTAACAGAATGATAAGAGAAACAATCGTCATAGTTACAGGCTTTTTCATGACAAATGTAGCGAATGAACGCCACCTAGACTGACCGCCTTGTTCACTGACTTTTAAGATGCGTAAACGATTAATGCGTGTACCTAATATAGCCAGTATGGAAGGAAGCAGCGTAAGAGCTGAAAACACAGCAATAAAAACAACAGCCATTCCTCCAAGAGCGACGTTTTGAAAAATATCCACTTGGATAAACAGCATTCCCGCTAATCCAATAAATACGCATAATCCTGAGAAGATGACCGAGCGTCCCGCTGTTTGAATGGTGATTTTGATTGCTTGTTCTACCGATTTTGTTTGGATTTCTTCTTTAAAGCGATTAATAAATAAAAGGGCAAAGTCAATACTAAGAGCTAATCCAATCATTGGAATCACATTTAAAATAAAGATGGACAGCTCTGTGTACGGATGAAAGAAATAGACAACGCCCATGGTGGTAACGACGGTTACAATTCCTATCATAAGAGGAATTGCAGCGGCTACCACGCCGCCAAAAGCTAGAAGGAGCACAACTAAAGCAACAGGTATACCGATGGCTTCTGCTTTTGCTAAATCTGCTTGGCTTGCTGTATTCATATCTTTTTCAATAATAGGACCACCGGTTAATTTTACACTAACTTCTTTTTCATCAGCTGAAAGAGTTCTGATCTTTTCCACTCGTTTATCCATCGTTCCATCATCGTGATTAAAGTGGATAATTCCATACGCTGTGCTTCCTTTTATCATCTTGTTAGAAGCCGTTGGTATGTCAACTTTCGACGCGTCTGATTTGTCCTTTGCTTTTTGCATATACTGAGCGATCGTTTGCTGGAATTTTGAGTCAGAAACTCCGTCTTTTTTTTCAAACAAAACGATGATCTGAGCTTCGCTAACATCAAATTTATCAACTAAAAGCTGCTCGGTATCTTTATACATTCCTTTCATTTCAAATCCGTTTCCTCCCAGCACAGAAGGAAGCTTAGCCGCATAAAAGCCAAATCCGACAATTAGAATGATCCACAGTATTAATAAAAATTTTCTGCCCGCATATAATGCGTTCGCTACTTTATTCATATTAACCTCCCATTTTTTGTACAGTTACTAGACTATTTTATACTAACAGTTATTGTAATTAGAAGAAGTATTGTGTTTTTTTGTTTTTCTTGCCTGAAAAAGCTTTTTAGATAGATGGGCAGAGGTGTTTCCTCAGCAAAATCGTGTTTATGTTTCAGGAGATTTAGGGAACACTGTACATAAATGCACGAAGGGGGATTTAAAAAGATGCAAATGAAACAGTCAGCTAAAATGACGAATAGTTACGGGTGTAAAAATGAGTATGATACATTAAAACGTGTGGTCGTTTGCCCACCTACATATATGAAAATTGAAGAAATTATTAATGAAACACAAAAGCATTATGCGGACGAAAACATTGATGAAAGCTTGGCTTCAAAGCAGCACCGTCAATTTGTCGAATGCCTTCAAAAAGAAGGAGTAGAAGTCATCGGGCTATCTGCACAAGAGCCATTTCCAGAACAAGTATTTACGCGGGATATTGGCTATACGCTCGGAGACACCGTTATTGTCACGAAAATGGGAAGCGAGATTCGAAGTGGAGAAGAACAAGTGCTAGCAGAGTGGCTGAAGCAGCAAGATATTCCTTTCCATCAGGTACCGGACCATCCCATTGAAGGTGGAGATGTGCTGATTGATGGACAAGCTATTTTTATTGCGCTCAGCGACCGTACAAGTAAAGAAGGCGTGGAGCATATCCAAGAGCTGCTTCCAGCGTATGAGGTTGTTCCGATTCCTATTGATCGGTCTTATCTTCATCTTGATTGTGTGTTAAATATTTTATCACCTACAGAAGCGCTCGTATTTTCACCAGCTTTACATGAGAAAGAATTAAATTTACTTCGCATGAAATATGACTTAATTGAAGTAACAAAAGAAGAGCAGTTTACGATGGGAACCAATGTATTATCCATCGGTAATCAGCGGGTGATCAGCCTGCCAATGAATACAGAAGTGAATGAAGAGTTAAGGAAACGGGGCTATAAAGTAATTGAAGTTGATATATCTGAAATTATTAAGTCGGGCGGTTCTTTCCGCTGCTGCACAATGCCTCTTGAACGAGTGTAAAAAAGCTTAAAAAGAAAAAAGATCTCGGCAATAGCCAAGGATCTTTTTTTTTGAGGGATGTTGTATAAAATTTCAAGTGAAAGGAACATTAACCTATATAAGCTGTTGAAGGAAAGGAGTGATAAACATGGCAAATCGTAATCCTATTGTAGTTCAAGGTGCTGAACAGCTTCTTGATCAGTTAAAAACGGAAATTGCGGGAAGACTTAACGTTCAGCTTGGCGCTGAGCAAACGGCTCGTGCAAATGGTTCTGTTGGTGGAGAAATGACGAAGCATCTTGTTGCAATGGCGCAACAGCAATTAAGTGGTGCACAAGGACACATTCGCTAGTCTGCTCTACATAAACACTCTGATGAAAAGTTCTGGCTCTTTTGAGCTGGAACTTTTTTTGTGGAAAACATCATTCTACTTTCTCTTGGTCGTTTGATTTGAGATTTTGCTTGAAATTCTCCACTTTCAAGGTTGAAAAGTGCATAAAATGGGAAAAGAACAAAAAAAGAGAAAGTAGAGGTTTATCATGAAAAAGCTATTATCATTTGGAAAAAGTCTTGGTAAAGAAATTCAAGAAGACCAAGCAACGGGACTAGCGGCTGAGCAAGCCTATTATTATATGCTATCATTATTCCCTATGCTTATTTTACTGATATCGATTGTTCCGTATCTATCGATTAAACCGGAAGAGGCAATCGATGTCCTTCAAAGCGTTATGCCGGGAGAAACGGCTGCAATCTTTAAAGATAACGTAGCTCAATTTATAAGCCAACCAAACGGCGGGCTACTGACTGTAGGGATTTTAGGAACCATTTGGTCTGCTTCAAACGGTATGAACGCCTTTATCCGTGCAATGAACCAAGCCTACGACGTGAAAGAACAGCGCTCGTTTATTAAAGTAAGAGGCCTGTCCATTCTTTTAACAATTGGATTAATTGTAACAATTGTTGTATCGCTTCTTTTACCAGTGTTCGGAGGGGTTTTGTTAAATTGGATAAGCGAATGGTTTTCTCTTCCTTCAGGTACAACAGTGGTTTTAAATATTCTGCGCTGGATTATCGGTGTCGGCATTATGGTACTTGTTTTATCCGTATTATACAGATTAGCGCCAAACAAAACGTTTCCTTTTGCCCATGTATGGCCCGGAGCGCTCGCTGCTACGCTGTTATGGCAGCTGACATCTTTAGGATTCTCATTTTACGTAAGCAACTTTGGCAATTATTCTGCTACTTATGGAAGCTTAGGAGGCGTGATTGTTCTGATGCTTTGGCTATTTTTAACGGGGTTAATTCTCGTTATTGGAGGAGAGATTAACGCTATTTATCACCGAAACAAAACGGCTGCGCCTCCTAAAGATACGTCTCAGGCGATGTAATAAAAGATGTAATAAAAAAGGAAACCTTTATAGAGGTTTCCTTTTTTAACGTTTAAAGCTATTCACAAGCTGTTTAAATGAGTTGGCTGTATATTTGACCGAATCTTTTTTGTACTGTACATCGGTTTTAATCGCTGCTTGTGTTACTTTTAAATGATTTGTTTTTTCTTTGATATGATCAGTTTCGTTTTGAAGATGCTGAGAAGTGGCATTTACAGAGTTCACAGTTGGCTTGATTTTTTTATTAAATGATACGCCTGCGTAAATAAGATACGCAAGTGATGCCAAAACAACAGCTAAGCTTATATAAACAATAATCATCGGTGTGCCTCCTTTGTACGTATTTATATTTATATAGGTGAGAATAAAATATATACGAATATCATCCTCTTTATTTAATTGTTATACCCATTTTTAATCAAAACAAACAAAAGCCTGCCGAGAAGACAATATATTGGATTTTTTCTGAAATTTCATTCATCATTACATATAGAGTTACCTTGAAAGGAGAGAGAAGAAGAATGCCGTTAGATCCGCATATTCAAATATTTCTAAATCAATATAATGAAATGCCCCGTCCTTCTTTAGAGGACGTTACACCCCCACAGCTGAGGGAAATGGAAAAGATGTCCTTAACTCCTTCTAAAGAAGCAGTTAAAAAAGTATATAATGAAGAAATTGAATTAAATGAACGTACGCTCACTCTACGAGTGTATGAACCTGAAGGAACAGGGCCATTTCCCGCTCTTGTTTATTATCACGGAGGAGGCTGGGTATTAGGCAGCCTGGATACTCATGACTCCATATGCAGGTCGTATGCAAATGAAACGAACTGTATTGTAGTGTCTGTTGATTACCGCCTTGCTCCTGAGAATAAATTTCCCGCTGCAGTAAACGATGCCTATGACGCCTTGGAGTGGATTTCAGCTCGCGCGTCTCAATTAAATATCGATTCAAACAAAATTGCCGTCGGGGGCGACAGTGCCGGTGGTAATCTTGCTGCGGTTGTAAGCATTTTAGCAAAACAAAGACAAGGTCCATCCATTGTTCATCAGCTGCTTATTTATCCGTCTGTAGGATTTAAAAATCAACACCCTGCCTCTATGAAAGAAAACGCCGAAGGATATCTTCTTTCAAAAGATCTCATGGATTGGTTTCGCCTTCAGTACTTAAATAATAAAGAAGAAGAACAGCACCCCTATAACGCTCCGGTATTACTAGAAGATTTATCGAGTCTACCGAGCGCTACCATTATTACAGCACAATATGATCCTTTAAGAGATAGCGGAAAAGACTACGCGGACGCATTAAAAAATCACGGTGTCCCCGTCACCTATGAAAATTATGAAACAATGATTCACGGGTTTTTAGGGTTTCATGAATTTGTTCCACTCGCTCAGCAGGCGATAAATAAAAGCGCAGCTCAACTGCGTCAAGTATTTGATTCTATTTAAGGATATATAGTGTCATAAATTATATGAACTTGGGAGAAGCAGCACATGGATGTGCTGTTTTTCTGTGTTGATAGGGAGAAAAGATTGACAAGAGTTTCAAAAAATAGCCCATTATCTCTTTTAAAGTCATTTTGTTTGGAGTATAGTAGAAAAGTAGGATAAAAACATTTATTGACATTAAGTAAGGTGATTTTTTGAATGATAAAAAACAAGTAGGTCAGCTGATTCAAGATCTGCGAAAGATTGCGGAAATGACAACTGTCGAGTTATCAGAAGGAATTTGTACTGAAGAAGAGCTACATCGATTTGAACAAGGTGAAATTCATGCAAGCAGTGAAGTTCTCTATCATTTATCGAAACGCTTAGGGGTTCCGATGAATTATTTCTTTGAAGCAGGAGAGCTAACGCCCAACGATTATTCAAAAGAAATTAAATCGACCATTAGGCATTATATACGAAAACGCGATTATGAAACCGTGTTACATATGGTGAACAAAGAAAAAGATAATCCTATGTTTCAAGATCCTTTTCATGCACAATTTTTCCTATGGCACGAAGCCATATGTGATTATTATATTGGAAATAAATTTGAACAAGCGCTTCGTAAATTGGAAAAAGCTATTGCGTTCACGCGTACGAGCGAACAGTTTTATTCAGAAAAAGAGATTGCTATTTTAAATAGTATTGCCATTATTTATGAAGAAGAAGGTCATTTAAAAAAAGCGTTCAGTACGTTTATGGAAGGATTGCAGCATATTGCTTTGCTTCCTAAGTTAAAAGATCCTCTTGTTAAAATTCGAATTTTATATGGATTATCACGTGCGCTTTTGCAAATGGAACGTTATGAAAAGTCGGTTAAATATGCACAAGCAGGACTAGAGCTGTGTATTCAGCATGAGACGCTTTATTTATTAGGAGAACTGCACTATCAAATTGGAGAAGCACTCTGTCAGCTTGATGAGCTTAAAGAAGGAATAGCCTACCTAGAAAAAGCTATTACCGTTTTTGAAATTGAACAAAATGAAGCGTTTGTGACCATTATTCAAGAAGAGATGTCTAAATATCAAGAAACAAAAAAGAAGAGCTGATCGCTCTTCTTTTTTTATCTCCAATACACTGGGTGTGGGTAAAATGGACGAGGACGAGGGTAAAAGTAAGGGGGGTGGTAATAAATAGGACGAGGATAAGGGGAAGGATAAAATGGACGTGGGCGAGGATATGGATAATAACCATATGGGAATCTTTCTTCAGTTTCATGAGGATTCGAATAATAATCATAGCCATATTGGTACTCTTCTAAAGGTTGTTCCGGGTAATATTGATAATTCACTCTTTTCACCGCCTAAGTTTTTATGCTTTTTACTGTATTCATTATAGAAAGAATTGGAGTATGTACTCATCAAACTTTTAATTTGAAAAAGGCGGGAGACAAGGAGTATTTTGAAAATAAAAACAAATTAGCTTTCCTTCTCGTTTTCTTGTAAGTTATCAGCATCGGGAAGGGTGGGGTGTTCAAAGCTTTTAATAAAAGAAGCATAAGCAATCGTATCTTTAATAGGGTTTACATAAGATAATGGTTGACCTCGGTAGCTGAAATTAAATGTAATCCAAGCAAAATCTTTATTATTATTGGAAATCAGTTTTGCATTATGTATAAAAGCAGATGCGGCAATCATTGCATCTGGGCCTTTAATTTTTTTATTGGATTCTATTTTAGCTTTTCTGCGAATTTGAGCTGCTAGCTGTGCAATTTCACTTGTAACGTCTACAATCTTATCTGTCATATCGTAAATATAATGATTTTTTACTGCTTTGACTTGAGGATTTGTTTCTACTTCCCAATGCGACAGAAGTTCCATTTCTACCACGGTAGGCATTAAAAATTCCGTGTTATTTGAAATAAGTTCATTAATATATTCCACAACTTCTGGATAATTAAGCGCATGTGAAGCCCAAATGTTTGTATCAATGATTACTTTTTCATCCAACACAAATCGTTCACTCCTCTCTACTAGCCATTCGTACCAGCTCTTCTAACCCAGAAGGTGAGTAAAGAGCCGCAGATTCTGAAAGCTGATTGCTTAATAGAAGCTTTTCATATTTAGTTAATCTAGTTTTTGCAGATTTTATGAGCTTTTCTTGTGTGTCATTTAATGTTTTATCTTTTTTATCGTACGTGCGTAGAACTTTATTTTGAGGTTTGTA
The DNA here is from genome assembly GCF_042787775.1 of Priestia sp. YIM B13552. Taxonomy (NCBI): domain Bacteria; kingdom Bacillati; phylum Bacillota; class Bacilli; order Caryophanales; family Bacillaceae; genus Priestia; species Priestia sp. YIM B13552. The sequence goes on along the minus strand of NZ_JBHZOU010000003.1, from coordinate 498,351 downwards.
TTTAAGATTTTTCTTCTGCATAGGGGGTGAAGAAGGTGGTTGCGGTAAGGGTTGTGTATAAATTTTTCCATTTATTTTTAGGTTAAAGTGCTTCTGAACTTCCTTGCTGTATGTTCCTTTTTGGTCATCTACCAAGCGCTGTGCTTTCATGATATCCCTGCCTTTTATATAAATTTATATAGTATATGTGATGAAGTTTTCTCTTACTATTCCTTTTATATAAAAAGATTAAAAAATTAGCTTCCGGGAGTTATTAACTTAACTAATGTTTGCCTGATGGGTGATAATCTCAGCGAATACCGGACAAAGGTTTAAAAACATGATATCGTGTAAGAGAAATAAATCAGTATAGGTTAGAGAAGGAACTACAAAAAAGGGGATGCAAAATGAAAACAGAAAAACAAAAAATGCTGGATGGAGAATTATATCTTTCCGCTGATCCGCAATTAATAAAAGAACGTGAAAACGCTCGAAGATTAACAAGGCTTTATAATCAAACAACAGAAAGGGAAGAAGAAAGACGTACAAACTTATTAAAAGAACTGTTTGGATCTACGGGAAATTCTCTTTGCATAGAGCCTGCTTTCCGCTGTGACTACGGTTCTAACATTCATGTTGGAGAAAATTTTTATGCTAACTTTGATTGCGTACTTTTAGATGTATGTGAAATAAGAATAGGAGATAATTGTTTTCTTGCACCAGGTGTACATATCTATACAGCAACTCATCCTTTGCATGCTCTTGAAAGAATTTCAGGAGCTGAGTTTGGAAAACGCGTAGAAATAGGAAATAACGTCTGGATTGGGGGGAGAGCCGTTATTAATCCTGGAGTGAAAATAGGCAACAATGCGGTAATTGCTTCGGGTGCCGTTGTGACAAAAAATGTTCCTGATAACGTGGTAGTCGGAGGCAATCCTGCAATTATAATCAAGCATATTGAAAATTAAAGAATAAACAAAGAGCTTTTGAATTGTAAAAGCTCTTTGTTTATACGATGTTTTATTGCCGATTTGGCTCGTCCTCATTTATAATGTTTTAGTTAAATGTAAAAATATACATATTTCCTTCCGAGATCATCCATACTTTATTGACAAAGGAAAATTAATCATGGTATATTATCTTTAATTAAAGATATTCAAATTAAAGATAAATAATAAATGATAAACTAGACGATTTGTCCGGAGGAATGTAGAATGAACCACTTAAAAGGAATACACCACGTAACGGCTATTACAAGCAGTGCAGAAAAGAATTATGAATTTTTCACATATGTGTTAGGCATGCGCTTAGTTAAAAAAACGGTCAATCAAGATGATATTCAAACGTATCATTTGTTTTTTGCAGATGATAAAGGCAGCGCCGGAACGGACATGACTTTTTTTGATTTTCCAGGTATTCCAAAAGGTTTTCACGGAACAAATGAAATTTCAAAAACATCTTTCCGCGTTCCAAATGATGCGGCTTTAGACTATTGGGTAAAGCGCTTTGATCGCTTAGAAGTAAATCATACGGGGATTCAAGAGCTATTTGGGAAAAAGACGCTTTCGTTTGTTGATTTTGATGATCAGCAGTATCAGTTAATTTCCGATGAAGGGAATCAAGGAGTTGAATCAGGCACTCCTTGGCAAAAAGGCCCTGTCCCTCTTCAATACGCTATTACAGGACTTGGTCCTATCTTTATTCGTATTGCCGAGTTTAATTACTTTAAAGAAATGATGGAAAAAGTCCTTTTATTTAAAGAGATTGCTCAAGAAGGAGACCTTCACCTATTCGAAGTAGGAGAAGGAGGAAACGGTGCGCAAGTAGTAGTAGAACACAATGAAAAACTTCCGCAGGCTCAGCAAGGTTTTGGAACTGTTCATCACGTTGCTTTTCGCGTAGAAAATCGACAAGCTCTTGAAGAGTGGATTAATCGAATGTCAAGCTTCGGTTTCCATACGTCTGGTTATGTGAATCGTCACTTCTTTGAATCGTTGTATGCAAGAGTGGCTCCGCAAATTTTATTTGAATTTGCGACAGATGGACCAGGATTTATGGGAGATGAACCTTACGAAACGCTCGGAGAAAAATTATCACTGCCTCCTTTTTTAGAGCCAAAACGTGCAGAAATTGAGAAGCTCGTGCGTCCGATTGATACAGTAAGAAGTACAAAAGAGTTTATGAAAGAATAATACACAAAAACACTCAAATAGCTATTTGAGTGTTTTTTTGCTTTTTCAAAGATGAATCAGCTTTCAAAACGCTAAAAAAGAATGTGTTTTTGATATCTTTTCCTTTTATATATACCTATCGCGAATGTTTGCTTAAAAACTGCCAATGTCCTACAAGGAAGGAGTAGGAGTGGGTTGTGCATAGCCTTCTTTATATTTTTCGTCGATGTCTTTGCGGATATCTTTTATTGATTTGCCTCGGTTATAGTCGAGCATAGCTTTAGCTGCAATTTCTATACACAATCCGCATTTTGTTCCATGATCATCCCAGACAACTGCTCCATTTCTTTTGTTTTTAAAAATAAAGCAGTCATAGCTGTTTTTGTGATTTGCTTCCATGCCACATCCGCAGTAGCAAGGGATTTTTTCAAGTAGTTCACGATTTTTAGCAACGGATAGATAAACTAGTTTCATATCTTTAGGCTGGTTCTTTAAAAACTGTGGTAAAACGTCTGCTCCCGGAGTCTCTTCGCGAATATCAGCAACTGCAGCTTTGTGATGTTCATGACCTGAATGTGCAGAAGAGTTTGTGGCAGAAGAAGTTGTTGTATTGTTTGAACAAGCGGATAATCCAATACTTGTAGCGAGAATCCCCAACAAAATAATTGATTTTTTCAATACAATTAACATCCTTTCATGTGAAAATAAATGATAGCTGCATCATACACGGCAGTTTATCTATGTAGATAATCAAACACCTGCTTGTTTATATCTAATTCTCTATAAGTATGCAGAGCGGTTATCGTGTATGATAGAGATGGACGAGGAAAAAATATGAAGCATGAATTTATCATAAGGTGCGTTTTGTAAGTAAGTGGACAGAAGGAAAAAGTGAACGGAGGTTAAACAGTAGTGAGTGAACAAAATCAACGACTTTTTGAATATATTTTAGAAAATTCAGCCTCTATCAGTGAAGAATGGCTGCGCCAAAGAAGTAATATTAAAGGATCGATTTACTCAAAGGACGCAGATGCTTCAGTTGAGAAAAAGCTGCGTGAGCAGCATCTTTATACGATCGAAACAATTGCGAGCGGCTTTCTTGACGATCAAGAGATTTTCAAACAACGTATGGTGAAATGGACGACGGAAGTAGTAAACAGCAGAATTAAATTTGATACGCCGATTTACGAGGTAGTAGAAGCGCTAAGCAAAACAAGAAAAATTATTTGGACGTATGTCAAAACATATAGTCTGATACATTCATCTATCACAAAAGAAGATATACTCTCTTGGAGCGAAGTTTATCATACAACATTTGATAAACTCCTTAATGAATTCTCCGAACAGTACTATAAAATCACAAGGCAAAAAATAAGTCTTCAGCAAGAGCTAATCGACGAAACGAGTTTTCCTGTCATTCCAATTGTAGATCACATCGCGGTCTTGCCTTTAGTAGGGCTTATTGATGAAATCAAAGGTGATTCAATTATCGAGGTTGTTCCAAAAAGATGTGCAGAAAAACATATAAGACATCTAGTCATTGACTTATCGGGTGTAAATTATGTAGATACGTATGTTGCGCACAAATTTTTTGATTTAATTAACATTTTGCAGCTGCTAGGCATCCATGCGATTATGTCAGGAGTGAGTCCTGACATGGCTCAGACGGCTGTTAATGTAGGAATTAGTTTTAATAAAATTGAAACGTTTGGACATTTAAAACAAGCTCTTTCTTCGCTTGGTGTAAAGAAAAAAGAAGAATAAAGTATAGAAATGCTAAAAAGAAACGGAACTGAAACTTTTGCTCTCAGTTCCGTTTCTTTTTGTTTGTCTACATTCTTCTGCATTCAAAATCTTGTAAGCATGCCTTACAAACTCCTTTTCACATGGGGACAAATGGAAGATACTAAGGAACAAATAAACGGCGGTTTTCTATGCCAAACGTTTCGTTTAGCTCAAGAATGGAGGTGTAAAGAGAAGAATAAGAGAAGTACATAATGAGATAGTTAAAGTCTTAGATAAGTACTGATAAGCCGTGTGATTAAGGAGGAGTTCTATGAAAATAATTTATCTTCTTTGCCTGCTTCCGTTTGTAGGAATATTAGGTTTATTGCCTTTTGTTAACAAAGTAACGCCATTTATTTTAGGAATGCCTTTTTTTCTCTTTTGGATTGTTATGTGGGTAATCCTTACGTCGTTTATTATGGGCATTGTGTACAAGCTCGATCCTGCTGTTAAAGGAGGAGATAAATAATGAATACCGCTCTAATTATTATTTTTGGTTTTTTACTTTTAGCTATTTATCTTGGAATTCGAGCTACGCGGGGCAAAAAAATGGATTTAGAACAGTGGAGCGTAGGCGGCAGAGGTTTTGGAACTGTTTTTGTCTTCTTTTTGATGGCGGGTGAAATCTATACTACTTTTACGTTTCTAGGTGGAAGCGCTTGGGCATATGGAAAAGGAGGACCAGCGTTTTATATTTTAGCCTATATTTCTTTAGCGTACGTGTTAGGGTATTGGATTGGCCCGCAAATATGGCGATATGCCAAGAAACATAAGCTTATGTCTCAGCCGGATTTTTTTGTTTCAAAATACAGAAGCCCGTTTCTTGGCATTGTTGTTTCATGCGCAGGGGTGCTGGCAATTGTTCCTTATATTATTTTACAATTCAAAGGCTTAGGTATTATTGTATCTGAAGCTTCTTATGGGTCTATCTCTTCAACTGCAGCCATTTGGATTGGTGCCATATCATTAACGGTTTACTTAATGATATCAGGCATACATGGTTCCGCGTGGACGGCTATTGTCAAAGATATCATGATTTTTATTGTTGTCTTATTTTTAGGAATATATATGCCGTTTCATTACTACGGAGGCTTACAGCCAATGTTTGAGGCTGTGCATCAAGCAAATCCAACGTTTCTCACTCTTCCCAAGACAGGTCTAAGTATTTCGTGGTTTATTTCTACAGTCATGCTGACCGTATTAGGATTTTACATGTGGCCGCATACGTTTAATGCAACGTATTCAGCTGAAAACGAGAATGTATTTCGAAAGAATTCTATTATAAGTCCTATTTATACGTTAATGTTGCTTTTTGTCTTTTTTGTAGGGTTTACTGCTCTTATGCAGGTACCTGGACTACAAGGCGCAGAAGCAGACTTGTCACTGCTTCGTCTTTCCATTCAAACATTTGATCCGTGGATTGTCGGCTTTATTGGCGCAGCTGGTTTATTAACAGCACTTGTGCCTGGATCGATGCTTTTGATGGCAGCTTCTACGTCACTGTCTAAAAACGTTTATGGCGTTCTTGTTCCTTCAGCGACGGGAAAACAAATTTCGATACTGGCTAAATGCTTCGTACCGGTCATTGCGCTTGTTTCAGTCTATTTTACACTTCATGGAGGGAATACGATTGTAACGCTTTTACTAATGGGCTACAGCATTGTGACGCAGCTATTTCCTGCTTTTATTTTTAGTTTAATGAAAAATAATATCGTGACTAAATACGGGGCATGTGCAGGTATTGTTGCCGGCGTTGCGTCTGTGATGTATATAACGATTACTGAAACAACGCTTGGCACGTTGTTTCCTGCGTTGCCACAAATCATTAAAGATACAAACGTCGGCGTTATTTCTTTATTTATTAATTTAGTTGTATTAATGGTGGTCAGTTTAGCAACGAAAAAAATCGCCGCACAGCCGCATTTTGAAAGCGGGGCAGTAGATGGAAAACAAATTTTGTGAAAATCTTTTTCCAATTGCGTTTTAAGAACATCATGAAGGGTATAAAAGTAGTGCATCACCAAAATGTTCAATATGGCTGCAAGACATAAGCAGCCTTCTCGATAAAATGTAACGATTGCGTTGTTTTTAAACATAGGTAACGAGTGTGAAAAGCAACAAGACGTATGCCACAAGCGGTGTACGTCTTTTCTATGAAAGATATTCACCTAAAAAAGGAGATGATAACATGACATCTGAAAAAGCATTTGAGCAAAAGAAAGATCTTTTAATGAATCAAATTATTGAATCGGGTTACTTTAAAGCAGAAGACGGGAGACATTTGTACGAATTGAATTTAAGTGAACTAGAACAAACGCATCACGATCTTCAAAGCCAAAAGGTAAGAGAAATATAATTAAAATCTCCCAGATTATTAGAAATTCAGCTGATTTCGTATATATGTGTAAACACCTGCTGTTCAGTTTGTTCCTCCGCGGCTTTTTGCTTGAAAGCAGGCACTTTTCTTTTTCTTCCGGTGCGTTTACAGCCTCGCTGTTTCCAATCATACTCCTCAAACATATAACTCAACACTTAAGAAATATGCGAATAAAAACAAAAAAAGCGCAGCTTCTGCGCTTTTTTTGTTGAGTTAAAAACGAGTGGAAGCCGCTGTTTTTTTAGGTTTGCTCATTGCTTTTTTTAATACTTCAGAAAAATAGGGATCTCCGCTAGGATTTTGCTGTCTTAGCAAATCAATGGTTCCTTTCACGTCATCCATAGCTCTGTGAGCATGCTCTCTCTCGATATTATGATGATCAAGAAGCGTTGTTAGTTTTTTATTAGGAAAGCCGTACTCTTTCCATTTGACAGCACGCATAGAGCAGTGCCATTTTTGGTTAAATAAAGATGGATAGCGTTTTAAAAGAAAGCTGCGATCGAAAGAAGCATTATGAGCGATGATAGCCGAAACGCTAGTTAACAGCGATTCCACTTTTTTATCGTCTAATGTTTTATTTTTGACCATCTCATTTGTAATTCCCGTTAAGTTTGTAATATACGGGAAAATGGGAGTTGAAGGCATATTAAATTCTTCATATTCTTCTACAATGTCGATTATTTCTCCGGTAGAAGAATCATAAGAAACAACAGCAATTGCTAGTTCGATAATATCGCATGTTTGCGCACTTAATCCCGTTGTTTCAACATCTAAAACGGCTGCTAATTTCACTTGTTCAGTTGACAACTAATCGCCCTCCCTTTCTATTTATCATTCTATTAGCTTATCATTTTTTAACAAAAAACGTTAGTAAAAACGATGAGGGAGCACGTGCATGGATTCATTTTATACGCCCACGCGGAAAAGGAATTTGCTTTTTTAAAGGAGATGACAATAGGAAAGGAGAATAGTAATATTTACTCATCTAAATTAAGTCTTCATTGAAAATAATGAAATGAAGGAAGAAGGGGATCGTTATCATGCAATTGCTGTATATGGTACTTTTTCTTGTCTTAATTTTTTGGGGAATTACATCTTTTATTCATTACAGGAATCAAACTATTAAAGTTCGTTTGAACAAGCATTATACGAATGCAGTAGAATGGATTGAAGCTGTTAAACAAGAGCTAGAAAAGCAAGGGAAATCCGTGAGTTATGAAGGGGATTTCTTGTTTAAAATTGATGAAAAGCCTTATGAAATCGCAGCGCGTAATATGTCTCTTTGGAGCATGTCGCTCTATTATATCTTGCTGCAGCGTCAAAAAGAACATTCTTAAATTTACTTGCATACGGAGATTATCACTTCTCGTCTACTGAGGAGTGATTTTTTTATCTTTACTTTATCCATAATAGGGAATTTTTTGTTTTTATATAATAGTAATACGAAAAAGATGGTTCTAATTTCCTAAAAAAATACGCTTCATATATTTTTAGTTTTGGTTATCGATTTGGCATGGAATTTGCATATGTAAGAAGGGTTTATCAGACATTTTAATTGTCAGGCAAAGAAAACTAGTTACATACTATAAAACTATTTTACATTATCTACTAGAATCAAAAAATTTTAATAATATAGTAAAATGTAGTTGACCTTCCTAGTTTTAGAATATAAAATAAATCTTGCTAATAGTTTGAAAATTCTAAAATGGAGGGGTTTACTTGAAAAGCTGGAAAAAGATTTTGGGGACATCTTTTCTTGCCACAACTGTTACATTAAGCGGAGTCGGGCCAGTACTTATGAATGGAAGTGCTGCTTCAGCTAAAACCGCACAATCGGAGGAACTTCCGAGTTCACCAATTGATATGAATACAGTACCGGAAGAAAGATTGGCTAACGCACTGAAAAACCAAGGAGTTATTTCTCAAAGTGCAACACCGCAAGAAGTGAAGAAAGCCGTTACTTCTTACATAAACAAAAAAGATGCACATAAAGAGAGCATGAAGGGACATAAAGCTAGCAAAATTGATTTGAAAGCGAAAGAAATGCAAACAAAACAAAAAGAAAAGTTTCAACGAGGCGAATTTGCTAATATTAAGTCTCAAGGAAACAATTCGGGGAACGGGGTAAACGTTAAACCTGCAGCTCAGGCCAAATATAACGGACAAGTGAGAAAAGATAAAGTTCTTGTTCTTTTAGTCGAATACGCAGACTTTAAGCATAACAATGTCGTTCAAGAACCTGGTTACATGTATGCAAAAGATTTTAATCGAAATCACTATCAGCAATTAATGTTTGGAAAGAAAGACTTTACGTTATTTAACGGTAAGAAAATTAAAACATTTAAACAATATTATGAAGAACAGTCTGGAGGTAGTTACACAGTAGATGGAACGGTTTCTGACTGGTTAACTGTACCTGGAAACGCAAAAGAATACGGAGCAGACAATCCAGCGGGAGGAAACGATAATGCGCCTGGATCTAAAGGGCCTCGTAATCTTGTAAAAGAAGCGCTTGCTGCAGCAGCAAAAAGCGGCATTAACCTTTCAGATTATGATCAGTTCGATCAATATGATATCGATGGAGACGGCAACCGCAATGAGCCTGACGGCATAGTGGACCACTTAATGGTCATTCATGCTGGAACTGGGCAAGAAGCAGGTGGAGGTAAACTAGGAAACGATGCTATCTGGTCTCATCGCTCTACTTTGGGACAAGTGTATAAAGTTCCTGGAACAAACATGGCTGCTTATGATTATACAATTGAACCAGAAGACGGAGCAGTTGGCGTTTTTGCTCATGAATTTGGCCATGATTTAGGTTTGCCGGATGAGTATGATACACAGTATACGGGGCAAGGTGAGCCGGTAGGCGTTTGGTCAATTATGAGCGGAGGGAGCTGGGCTGGTGAAGTAGCTGGAACAGAACCGACAAGTTTCTCCCCGCAAAATAAAGAGTTTTTCCAAGCAAATATGGGTGGAAACTGGGCAAATATTCAACAAATCGACAGCAAAAACATTACAAAATCGGGCTCAGTGAGCGTGGTTGATCAAAGCGTGACAAAATCTAAACGCCCGGGTATTGTAAAGATTAATTTACCTAAAAAAGCTGTTCAAGGGATTAAGCCTGAGTTTGGAAGCAACTACTACTACAGTAAACGCGGAGACGATCTGCATACGACAATGACGACGCCAGAGTTTGATTTAACAGCAGCGCAAACAGCTAAATTCAATTACAAAGCGTTCTATGAAGTAGAGGCAGAATACGATTACTTATATGTAAATGCAATTCTTCCTGACGGCTCAAAAGTTCTGTTAGATACAATTGGTGATAAAGCGAACAATGCAGACGGTTCTGCTGAAACTTCCGGCGGAAACTGGGAAGATAAAAGCTATGACTTAACGCAATTTAAAGGTAAAAAAATCAAGCTTCAATTTGAATACGTAACGGACGGTGGACTTGCCCTTCAAGGATTTGCTCTTGATAATGCCAGTTTAGTAGTAGATGGAAAAACGGTATTTACGGACGATGCTGAAGGAGCGCCAAAAGTAACGTTAGATGGATTTGAAAAGACAAACGGCATCAGCTATAAAGACAACTATTATTACCTTGAGTGGAGAAACTATGCAGGCAGCGATAAAGCACTTCAATTCGCGCGAGGTGCAAAATATAATACAGGCATGCTGCTTTGGTACGCAGATGAAAGCTACCTTGATAACTGGGTAGGACAGCACCCAGGTGAAGGATTCCTTGGCGTAGTTGATTCCCATGCTCATAAAGTTCTTTACTTTAATGTAAATGGGATTAGCACGACAGCAAATTCAAGCCGATATCAAATTGCAGACGCGGCGTTCTCATTTGATAAATCACCTGCTTGGTCATATTCCCATAAAACATGGGGAACTATTTCATCTAAAGGATCAAATGGAGTTACAAGCTTCAACGACAAAAAATCGTATTTAGATGAAAGAATTAAAGATGCAGGCCGCTTGCTTCCTCAAAACGGATTAAAATTAGACGTAATTGGTGAAGCAAAAGACAATTCAGCTGGTGCTGTATGGATTCATAAGTGAAATTAGACGTATTCAAAAAAGATCTGAAGAGCGTATTCTTCGGATCTTTTTTTATGTTAGGAAATCAAAATAAACTATGAGCTAAATAATCAAAGTGCTTAATACCGTTTAAAAAATAAAATAAAGGGAATTTTCAACAGTGAATAATTGTTATTATGTCATGAAATTCATCCATATAATCAATACTAATAGGTAAAGAAAATATTGAAAAGGAGTTCTAACTATGAGCTATCGTATCGAAAGAGATTCAATTGGAGAAATCAAAGTGGCAGAAGATAAACTATGGGGAGCGCAAACGCAAAGAAGTAAAGAAAATTTTCCAATAGGGATTGAAAAAATGCCGATTGAAGTAATACGCGCTTTTGCGGTTTTGAAGAAAAGTGCGGCTATTAGTAATCATAAACTAGGCAAACTATCAGCAGGGAAATCGGAAGCCATCGTACAAGCTGCTAACGAAATTATTGAAGGGAAATGGAATGAACATTTTCCTTTAGTGGTATGGCAGACAGGAAGCGGAACGCAATCAAACATGAATGTAAATGAAGTGATTTCTCACCGGGGAAACCAGCTAATAAATGGCGACGAAACGCTCCATCCAAATGATGATGTCAATATGTCACAAAGCTCTAACGATACTTTTCCTACAGCTCTTCATATTGCAGCTGTACTAGAAGTCGAAGATCAATTATTGCCTGCTCTAAAAACATTAAAAGAAACGTTCGCTGCGAAGCAAGAGCAGTTTAAAGATATTATTAAAATAGGAAGAACCCATTTACAAGATGCTACACCGCTAACACTAGGACAAGAAATTAGCGGATGGCATCATATGCTCGAAAAGAATGAAGAAATGATTAAACAAAGCGTAGAGTATATGAAGGAGCTAGCTATTGGCGGTACAGCTGTTGGGACGGGGATAAATGCACATCCTGACTTCGGCGATGAAGTAGCGAAAGAAATCAGCAGCACGCTTGGAAAAACATTTATCTCAGCACCTAATAAATTTCATGCATTAACAAGTCACGATCAAGTGGTTTATGCCCACGGTGCACTCAAAGCCTTAGCAGCTGACTTAATGAAAATCGCGAATGACGTACGCTGGCTGGCAAGCGGTCCTCGTAGCGGACTAGGCGAAATTACGATTCCTGCTAACGAACCAGGAAGTTCTATTATGCCTGGAAAAGTAAATCCAACTCAAAGTGAAGCTCTAACAATGGTTTCTGCACAAGTGCTTGGGAATGATGTGACGATTGGCATTGCGGCTAGTCAAGGAAACTTTGAATTAAATGTATTTAAGCCGGTTATTATTTATAATTTTTTACAATCAGTCAGATTGCTGACAGATTCCATGCAGGCTTTTAACGATAAATGCGCAGTAGGAATTGAACCCAACAAAGAAAAGATTCAGCATAATCTAGAAAATTCTCTTATGCTTGTAACAGCGTTAAATCCGCACATAGGGTATGAAAATGCGGCTAAAATTGCCAAGCTGGCTCATCAAGAAGGAACGACATTAAAAGAAGCAGCGGTGAAAACAGGCCTTCTGACAGAAGAACAATTTGAGCAATGGGTAAATCCTGCTAATATGATTCATCCATCAAAATAAAACAAGAAGCCAAGCAGGTCAGAATGCTTGGCTTCTTGTTTTAATAAAATAAACATTGTTCTAAATAAACATATAAAAAGAAATTGCGGATTAAAAGAAATTTTACACTGCCTTATACTAGATTCAAGTACATACAATTAGGGTATTTACATTTTTATAAAGGAGGGATTCAAGTGACGTACGAAGTGAAGTTTTATTTTGGAAATGAAAAATCAATCAGTACATTGGTTGAATCAGAAAATGTAAAAAAGCTTGAGGAATCTATTATTCATACGCAAGGATGGTATCGTTATTATGACAAAAAACACGAAGCTTATTTAGCGATTCAAATGAGCAACGTTTTACACATCGTTATAAAAGAATATCAAGATCCGGAAAAACAGGGGTTTTGAGAGATTCGTCGTATACATAAGGAAGCTAGCAAAAGAGGTGAAAACTATGCAAAGGCGACATTCAAATAATCCTATTATTCTCGACGTTTCTCATCATCAAGGAATCATTAATTGGAAAGAAATAAAAAACACCGCAGTAAAAGGGGTGTATATAAAGTTAACAGAAGGCGGAACTTTTGTAGACCCTAGATCCTATGAAAATTATATAGGTGCTAAAAATGCGGGCTTGAGAGTAGGGTTTTATCATTATGCTCACTGTACAAATAGCCCGGAGAAAGAAGCTGCTTTTTTTATTGCTCAGCTTGGACAAATGAAACTAGACCTTCCACCGTGTTTGGATCTAGAAGAAGATAAGAAAAAATCCAAAGAATTTGTTTCTCGCTTTGCCGTAAGCTGGCTTGAGCATGTTCACAAAACAACAGGGATTAAGCCTATCGTATATACGAATTATCATTTCGCTAAAACTTTTTTTACAAACGAAATAAGTAAGTATCCTTTGTGGGTAGCAAGATATAGTGCAGCCAACAGACAAGGCGGTATGCAGCACCCTGGTGAGCTAAGTCAGTGGCAGCGATGGGCCATGTTTCAATATACGGATTCTGGTAGAGTAAAAGGAATTTCTACAAATGTGGATATAAATGAAATGGACTGCTCATTTTTTAAAGAAGTCACAACAAATCTCTCTATGACGAATAATACAAAAGGACCCTTTGTCTATTCCAAAGGTGATAGAGGGTTAGGAGTCAAACAAATTCAGCAAAACTTACTTGCGCTAGGATTTTCTCTTCCAAAGTTTGGAGCAGACGGTTTCTATGGAGATGAATTAATCGCTGCAGTGAAAAAATTCCAGAATCGATATGGCCTTTTTTCAGATGGGATAGCAGGAGCGGACACACTGGCCCGTCTTGTTAAAGAAGTGAATAATCTGAATAATCTGGTTTGAGAGATTACCAGATAGGGAAAAGTTACTGTAAGATTCAAAAAGGTACAAGGAAGGAGTTATTATGAGAAAACGAAAACAAAAAGCATTGATATCAGGTATTACGCTATCAACGGTAGGAGTCGGCATTACGTCTTATATATTAAGCGATGCTGCGAAACGACGAAAAGTAAAAGGACTTGTTCGAAGTGCCAAAGTAAAACTTTCAAGTTTATCTAAAAAACAGCAGGTAAATGCTAGCCTAAATAAAGATGCGCATTCAGATCCTACGTACGTTTCTGAAAGCAATATGATTTCAGAAGGACCTATGTATCAAGATCAGCATAGATAATAAAAAAACTAGTCTTGCCTCGGGCGGGACTAGTTTTTTTATTAATTTTATAAATAGCAGCGCTTATTCATGTTACACTCTCTATATAAGGGAATTATTTTACGCATATTTACAAGTAAAGGAGGAATAGAAGGAGTGATTAGCAGCGGATTATTTGTTAACTTATGTATTTTTTCGTTTTTTGTCAGTATTATGATTGCGATACGAATATTTTTGTTACAGCGTCTAGCCCATAAATACAAATGGATGAGTGGTATTTATGCAAGTATTGTTTCTGCTATTCTTATGGTATATAGCGTTACGTATCAACAGATTACATATGATTTACGTTTTCTTCCTCTTATTTTGACCGTTCTATACTTTGGTTACAGAGCCGGTGCAGTTGCAGGTATCGCTATGGCTGTGTGCAGTATCTATTTAGAAAGTCATTGGTTACTGACTATCTTAATTTTAATCTTTACCTTTTTATTTTCCCTTCCTCTTATTCGATATAGAAAGCAGTTTTCTTTATTAAAACAATCTCTTCTTTGTTTCTTTATTCATTTTATCGTTCATGTCTTACTGACAAATTACTTCTGGAATACACCTATTCAGTCGCCGTTTTATAGCGAAATAGAATATTTAGTGTTCGGAATTCTCGGACTGGGAGTAGCCGTGGCGACGATAGAGTTTTATCGTAAATTTTACGCTGTAGCAGAAGAAGCTGCTTATGCTGGATCAGATTCATGTAAGGATGAAGAAGATTCTTTTTTTGTCAGGATAATGAAAAAAGAACTAGAATATACGAAAGAACAGCTGGAATCTTTTATTAATCATCACATGGATGCGGTTATTATAACTGATTTAGAAGGGCGAATCTTGCGAGTTAATGAAGCTTATGAAAAAGTATATGGCTGGAAATCCCATGAAGTCATTGGGAAAAAATATTACGATATAGCAGGAGCTTTTAGTGAGGATGTACATGAGAATATAAAAAAGACTGTTGCTGAAAAAGAGGCAATCAATCGAGTAGAAGTTGTAAGAGCTCGTAAAGATGGAAGTTTAGTAGACCTTCGCATCACCATTTCTCCAATTTTTAATGGGAAAGATGAGTTGGTAGGTTTGTCTGGAGTATGTGTGGATATATCTGAAGCTAAAAAAGCAAAGGAAGAGCTTGACTTGCTGCATCGTAGGCTTAAAGAAAGTGAGTTGAAATATCGCACGTTATTTGAGTACGCAAATGACGCAATTTATTTACTTGAAATAGGGCCGGATCATTTTCCTTCTCGTTTTGTTGAAGTAAATGAAGCTGGATGTAAGCGCTTTGGATATACGAGAGAAGAGCTTTTATCCATGCCTTGCCACGATATTATACCTAGAGATTCTGACATTGTTCAAAAAACAGTCGAAGAAATTCGCAACGGAAATCTTTCTTTTACGCTGCAATCACAGTTTACATTTAAGTCTGGCGAAATAAAAAACCTAGAATATAGTGGAAAGTTGTTCAATATAGAAAACAAAAAAGTACTTCTTATTGTTTCAAGAGACAGAACAGAGTACTTAAAAACAGAAGAGCTGCTGCAGAAATCTGAAAAATTAGCAGCAGTCGGGCAGCTTGCTACAGCTATTGCTCATGAAATTAGAAATCCTTTAACGGCCATCAAAGGGTTTATGCAGCTATTAACTGAAAAAGCGAGTAAAGAAGAGTTAACCTATATGAACATTATATCCTCTGAAATTGAGCGTATTGAAATGATTACAGATGAATTCATGTCTGTGGCAAAACCACAGGCCGTAACATTTCAGTCGATTGATTTGCAGCTGTTAATTCAACAAGTGATTTTATTGCTGCAGCCTCAGGCAACCATGAAAAACATCTTTATTGAACTTAACTCATATGGAGAAATACCTTTTGTATATTGTGAAAGCAATCAAATGAAACAGGTATTTATAAATATTCTTAAGAATGCGATTGAAGCAATGCCTTCAGGAGGAGAAATTAAAGTAGAGCTGAGAAAAAAGGACCACAATCATATTCATATTCAAATTATTGATGAAGGTGTAGGAATTTCAAAAGAACGCATCAAACATTTAGGTGAACCATTTTACAGTATTAAAGAAGACGGAATCGGGTTAGGGTTAATGATCTGCTTTAATATTATCCAACAGCATAAAGGAACTCTTAGTATTGAAAGTGAAGTAAACAAAGGGACAAGTGTGGAAATTTGTTTACCGTTAGAATAAAAGGTAATCAGTTAAAGGAAGAAGAAATTTTGCAACAAGTTGTTTAGTAAAGTTATAATATTCTATGTTGAAGGAAAATAAGCAAAGGAGTGGTTACGATTAAACAGAAAAAGTGGATTAACATATTTCGTATTCTGTATATTATTTTTGCTATTATTGCGATTGGAGCATCTTTTGGAGACTATTCTTTTGGGCTTAATAATCCCCGCATAGTTAGTTTAACGGCTCTTGTTTTGGCGGTTATTTGTATTGTTCCGTATTACATACTTCGCTTTAAAGAACAAGCTTCTAAAAGTAAATAAGTTAATATTTGTTATCTTAAAAGAGGCTGTGACAAAAGTATTTTAGTTGAAGGAAGATCCGAACGATTCATCGTTCGGATTTTTTTATTGTTATGGTGAACATGGATTTAATCTAGTCGGTTGCTTCTAGCGGTTGATTGGAGTGATTTTGTTATGTCTCAATCTCTTTTTTATCGTCATAAAAGGGCGATAAATGGGCGAGCATTTTTTCTGGCCTGTACATATGCTATAGAGTAAACAGGCTACGGAGGTGAAGTGAAATGGGATTTTACAACTGGGGTTACGGCGGTGGTTATGGCTACGGCGGCTACGGTAGTTACGGTGGCGGTTTTGCATTAATCGTTGTACTATTTGTTTTATTAGTTATCGTTGGTTGTACATGCTTGAAATAAACAGAAAAAGCACGGATTTACAAAGGTTTTAGTAGATTCGTGCTTTTTTATGTTCATAAGAAGGGCAGTACTATAATAAAATAATGTTGTGCATGTACATAAAAAATATACAAAAAATTTAATTAATAGATTAAAAAAATAAAAAATTGAAGAGGAAGAGTAAATTTAAGCCACAAAAAAGGTCTGAAATTTATAATTTTCCTTATAAGTAATTTTTGTAAAATGCTTCGCAGCACTGATAATAAGACCAAATAACACTCCATAGAACGCTAGTTTTTATCGGCTGACTAAAAGAATTATTTTACTTGTCTGAAAATCAACATAAATGATTTTCATATAGTTTAAATAGGTAAAAAAGACTTATTGCAAAAGGTTTATTCTTAATTTTAATAATAATAGTAATATTAAAATAATATATAGACGTAGTAATTTTTAGTTGCTATAATGTTGCTAATTATCACAATTAACAGAAAAATTGCGGTAATTAAATTTACTAGGGATAGGGAGAAAAAACTATGAAAAAGAAAAAACAGGCTTTAAAGGTATTATTATCAGTTGGTATCCTTTCTTCATCATTTGCTTTTGCACATACGAGCAGTGCCGCGCCAAATAATGTACTTTCAACCGAAAAGTATAACAAAGAAATTAAATCTCCTGAGTTTATTTCTGGAAAGCTTTCAGCCCCATCATCACAGAAAGCTCAAGACGTCGTATTTCATTATATGAATACAAATAAAGACAAATATAAATTAGGAAACGAAAATGCTCAAAACTCATTTAAAGTGACAGAAGTAGTGAAAGATCCCGTTGAACAAGCAACCGTTGTACGCTTGCAGCAGGTATATAATAATATTCCTGTTTGGGGATCTACTCAATTAGCACACGTAGCGAAAGATGGAACCTTAAAAGTTGTATCAGGTACAGTAGCTCCTGATTTAGATAAAAAGGAAAAGCTAAAAGGCCAGAAGCAAGTTGACAGCAAAAAGGCGATTCAAGCAGCTGAAAAAGACTTAGGCTTTAAACCGACGTATGAAAAATCCCCTTCATCTGAACTGTATGTTTATCAAAATGGTTCAGACACAACGTATGCTTATGTAGTAAATTTGAATTTCTTAAATCCTGAACCAGGCAACTATTATTACTTTGTTGATGCTATTAGCGGTAAAGTGCTAGATAAGTACAATACGATTGATTCCATAGCTGGTCCAAAAGCCGATGTGAAGCAAGCGGCAAAGCCGGCAGCGAAACCTGTAACAGGCACAAATGCTATTGGCTCAGGTAAAGGAGTGCTTGGAGATACTAAATCGTTAAAGACAACGTTATCTAGTTCTACTTACTACTTACAAGATAATACAAGAGGGGCGACAATCTATACGTACGATGCAAAAAATCGTACATCTCTTCCAGGTACGCTATGGGCAGACACGGATAATACGTACAATGCAACCCGCGATGCAGCTGCAGTAGATGCTCACTATTATGCAGGTGTGACGTATGATTATTATAAAAACAAATTTAACCGCAACTCCTATGACAATGCAGGAGCTGCGCTAAAATCGACTGTTCATTATAGCAGCGGCTACAACAATGCGTTTTGGAATGGCTCTCAAATGGTATATGGAGATGGAGATGGAACTACTTTTGTTCCGCTATCAGGAGGGTTAGATGTTATCGGACATGAATTAACGCATGCGGTCACAGAAAGAAGTTCTAATTTAATCTATCAATATGAATCAGGTGCATTAAACGAAGCGATTTCCGATATTTTCGGAACATTGGTAGAATACTATGACAACCGAAATCCAGATTGGGAAATTGGAGAAGATATTTACACGCCTGGAACAAGCGGTGATGCCCTTCGTTCAATGAGCAACCCAGCAAAATATGGAGATCCGGATCATTATTCAAAGCGCTATACAGGTTCTAGTGACAACGGCGGAGTCCATACAAACAGCGGTATTATCAACAAAGCTGCCTACTTGCTAGCTAACGGAGGAACGCATTACGGGGTTACTGTAACAGGCATCGGCGGCGATAAGCTAGGGAAAATTTATTACCGTGCTAATACGCTATACTTCACTCAGTCTACAACGTTTAGCCAAGCGCGTGCAGGTTTAGTACAAGCTGCTGCTGATCTATACGGTTCAGGCTCTCAAGAAGTAGTTTCAGTAGGCAAGTCATTTGACGCAGTTGGTGTTCAATAAGTTATAAACCAAAAGTCGCAAGATAAATGAGGTATCTTACGACTCTCTATACTACCTTACTACCAATAAAGGAGTACTCGTATAAATATATTACAGTACTCCTTTATTTTATGTTAATAAATAAGGAAAACAGATTTCTTCTTGATCTATAAAAATCCACTTCTTATTCCTCCCTTTTATGTCCATTCGAATTATACTGTTGCTTGTTAAATGAAGAGAACACGTTTTAGTAAACGGTCTTATTATAAAATGTTATAATAAAGAAAAGAATTGAATACATACATATGAAAAAGGAGTGGAGGAATCAATGGACAAAATTGCTGTTATTTCAGATATCCACGGAAATCTTCCAGCTTTAGAAGCAGTTTTAGCTGACATACAACAGCGAGATATCCATCGCATCATTTGTCTAGGTGATTTAGTAGGAAAAGGACCGGATTCAAGTAAAGCGATTGATATCATAAAAGAAAAGTGCGAAGTAACGGTAATGGGAAACTGGGATGACTTCATTACAAAGCCTGCGGAATTCGAAGCGTTGAAATGGCATCAGAAGAAGTTAAGTTCAGCCCAAGAGGCATACTTAAAGGAACTTCCTTTTTCCGTTGAGTTTATGATGAGCGGAAAATTAATTAGAATGTTTCACGCTTCACCTAGAAGTCTTTATGATCGAATTCAACCCTGGGATTCACTTGAAAAGCGCCTTAGTCTATTTGCTAATACGGAATATACGGAAAATATAAAAGGATCAAGAGAGCCGGATGTTATCTGTTACGGAGATGTACATAATGCATTTATTCAACATATTAAAGGGAAAACGCTATGCAATGTAGGAAGTGTAGGAAACCCGCTTGATTTACCACAAGCTTCTTATCTTATCTTAGAAGGAAAGGATCAAGACGAAAGTCCTTCAGCATTTTCTATTCAATTTGTACGTATTCCATACGATATTGAAAAGGCTATCGAATTGGCGAGAGCTGTAGAGATGCCGGACTTTGAACCCTACGTTCAAGAATTAAAAACAGCTCGCTATAGAGGACTGAAAAATTAAGAATAGAATGTATTTCAACCTTCAGTATAAATACTGAAGGTTTTTTATTGGAGTATATGAGGGGTTTTTCAACACCATTAGTATGATACATGCAAATAAAAGTTATTCCGATGAATTTAAGGAAGGGAAAACTTGGAGAAAAACATACAGCATTTGAAAGGAAATAAATTTTATTTTATGAAGACAATATGAAGAGGGCAATTCTATTTGAACATAAAGTCATGCAAAAACGTCCCTGAAAAGCTGTTTTTACCATAACGAGTGGAGGAATACAGGATGAAATTTTTTATTGATACAGCTAACCTGGAAGATATTAAAAAAGCATATAAAATTGGAGTATTATCAGGTGTTACCACAAACCCTTCGCTAGTAGCTAAAGAAGGCGTAAAGTTTGAAGATCGCATCGAAGAAATTTTAAAAACCGTCCCGGAAGTAGAATCCGTTTCAGCAGAAGTCACGCCCGACACAGTAACAGCAGATGACATGATTGCTCAAGCAGAAGAGCTGATAAAAATTAATGGAGGAGACAAAAATATAACGATTAAACTTCCTATGACCATTGCTGGATTGGAAGCAACCCGTTATCTAGCTAAAAAAGGCGTAAAAACAAACGTAACGTTAATTTTTACAGTGAATCAAGCGCTTCTAGCAGCTCGTGCCGGTGCCACATACGTATCGCCATTTTTAGGACGCTTAGACGATATTTCAGAAGACGGTGTTTATCTGGTATCTCGAATTGCAGAGCTATTTCGAATTCAACACATTGACTCACAAATTATAGCA
Source organism: Priestia sp. YIM B13552 (assembly GCF_042787775.1). NCBI lineage: Bacteria > Bacillati > Bacillota > Bacilli > Caryophanales > Bacillaceae > Priestia > Priestia sp. YIM B13552. The sequence continues at coordinate 477,750 of NZ_JBHZOU010000003.1, read as the reverse complement.
GCGTCAGTCAGACACCCAGATCACGTCACACGAGTAGCTCTTGCTGGGGCTCATATTGCTACAATTCCGTATGCCGTAATTGAACAATTAGTAAAACACCCGTTAACAGAGCAAGGAATTGAAAAATTTGCATCAGACTGGGAAAAAGCTGTAAAAAGTTAAATTCACTGAAGGAGAAGACATCACTTTAGTGTCTTCTCTGCTTAAAGAGTATACGAAGATTCTTTTTTTCTATTTTGCAGCAAACAACTTATCAATAATAGGCGAACATCCTATACATATATGCAGAGATGACATACGTTAATAGAAACGAAAGAGGTGTTAAAATGGGCTGTATTATTAACATTGAAAATATCGTGACTAACGGGTTAAAAGACAACTCGAACGTAAGCGTAGGCTGTGTTGTACAAAATAGTCACACGGCAAATACAAAATCGGTAGGAGCTTGTTTTTCGTTTGGAAACGGCTCTCCTGCTATTGCCTCTATGACAAACAGTAATATCGACTTTTGCAAAGGTGAAGAAAATAAAGAGCAGCAATCTTGAAAACAATTCCAGAAATACTCTTTCTGGAATTGTTTTTTGGTAAGTGATAGAGTTTTGTTAACAAGGTGTTTTGGCTTTTAAAAGAAAACATTCATGAGGAAGGGGTTTGAGCGGTGCTATGAGCATTATTTCTATGATTCCTTATACATACGTTGAAAGAAAAATAAAACGAACACAAAAGGTGACGATTCAGCATTCAAAAGATATGTATTTATACGCTGATAGTATTGAAACACAAAACGATTGCTTTCCCATTAATGCCGTATTTGACATCTCCTACAAATGCGTTTCAAAAGACAGCGGCTTTTTATATTTACATACAAATCAAGGAATGTTCGCTTATACCATACAAACCGATCCTGCTGATTTTATAGCAGCATATAAAGATATAAAAAAGAAGGGGTGACATTGCTGTCAGCCCTTCTTTTTTTTGTTATTATTTTATCCACTGTACAACTTGATCCATACTTCTTCTTGTTTTTCCACGCTTAGGCTCATGAATTCGGTAGCCGAACGCAACCATAACGGAAATATCAAACTTACCGTCTTCTAGTAATCCTTCTTCTTTTAGAATTTCATGTACTTGGTCATAATTAAACCCTTCAATCGGACAAGAATCAATACCAATTTGAGCAGCTGATGTCATCATATTACCTAGTGCAATATAAGATTGTTTGCTAGCCCAATCAAATAGTGCTCGCTTGCTTTCGAACAAGTGAAAATCATTTTCTTGGAAATCTTTATAACGAGGCATTAATGTCTCTAATACGTCATCCGGCATTTCTTTGACGTTCTTCTGAAGATCCAATACATATTCAGAGTCATATCTTGCGTCTGTGCGAGAAAGAATAATAACAAAATGACTTGCTGTAGGAATTTGGCCTTGTGCTCCCCAAGAAACAGCTTTTAATTTTTCTTTTAAATCTTTATTTTCAACGACTAAAAACTTCCACGGCTCATAACCTACTGAGCTTGGAGATAGGCGTCCCGTTTCTAAAATGAATTGGAAATCTTCATCGGAAATTTTCTTCGTTGGATCAAACTCTTTTGTAGCATGACGAAAGTTAAATGCGTCTAAAATTTCTTGTTTTTTATCTGTATTGTTCATGTGTAAACAACCTTTCTGTAAAAATATTTAGTGATGAACTGTTTAGAGTATCCTATACCCTGTATAGCTTACAACTAACAGTTAGTTAACATACAATTTGTCATAAAACCCGTTTGCAAATTTATCATAAATCATATAAATCATCCTAACAAGTACGCACATTTTTGTTGTATAGTATACTTTTTTATACTATTAATGCAGTTTTATAAGAAGCAGAAAGGAGTAAACAATCTGTGGAGTTTCGTTTTCGAAAAAGTAATTAAGAGAAGGAAGAGAGGAGAAGAGTGATCTTCTCCTTTTTAATTAAATTTTTGTATTTGATTTTTTCGCTTTGTTTTCAAGTTCACTTTTTGGTTCTGTTGAAAATTCGACATCTTTTCCGTGTCCTTGAGGGTTAACTCCAGGAGCCACTTGACCACGGTTAGCAGATTTTTTTGTACCCATTTTCGTCACCTCCGTTCGGTTAGTATGTACAAAAAGCAAAACAAAAATTAGGAAGTCAAGCGTGGAAAGATAAATAGGAAAAGATTATCTTTAAGCATCTTCATTACATAAACAAAATAGTTACTCATTTAAACGGACATAAAAAAACACCCTTGGAAGGGTGTTTTTTTTTAAGAATCTGAGCTTGTCGCTCTGTCTGCGTATGGATAGATAGGATCTTTTAATTGAAATTCGTAAGTCACTCCATCTACAAGTCCTACCGTTTTATTGCTATCATAAAGGTCCAGCATAAAAGCAGCCATTTCTTTTGATGTATGAAACTTAGGTACTCGTCCTTCGTATTCAAAATCACTCATATCCATCGAACGCTGTGCAAATTCTGTTTCAGTAGCTGCCGGAGCTAGAACTTTAGCCTGCATTTTTGCTCCTCTTCCTTTTAATTCTTGAGAAAGACCTTCTGTAAATGCACTTACGTAGAATTTTGTTGCGCAATAAGTTACCGCATCAGCCACAATGGTGTAGCCGCCTCCAGAAGAGACATTAATAAGCTGTGTACCTTCAACGTTTTCATAATCTCTTACAAATAGAGAAGAAAGAATGGTTAAGGCTTCAATATTTAAATGAAGCATTGTTTCAATTTTAGTTAATTTTTGTTCACCGACAGAAGCAAAGTTTCCGAATCCCGCATTGTTAATCCAAGTTTCTAATTCATACTTTTTGAGTGACTCATAAAACGTATGAGCATTTTCTGCCACGGATAAATCAACCGACTGGACAATAACATTTACATCTTGATTCAGTTCTTCAATCTTTTCTTTTAACTCTTCTAGCTTGTCCTCTCTACGTGCAGCCAATATAAGATTTTTTCCGCGTGCTGCGAAAGCTAAAGCTGTTTCATATCCAATTCCTGAACTTGCGCCAGTAATTACTGTATATTTCATGTTGATTCCTCCATTTTCGATGTTTTCGAATTGATTATAATTGTTAAAGTATACTTTAAGTCAAGCGTTTATTCGATTTATTTTTCCCTTTAGAAGTCTATTTATAAACATTTGAAGTTGAGTGCTAAACTTTTTTGCTTTTATGCTACACTTGAAACAACAGCCGAAATTTCATTTCATTAAAAGGAGGAATGTATGCGTTTTCTCAACGTGAGTAGAAGACCTAGCTTACTTGCCCAAATTACATTACTTATTACGGTAGTTATTCTTGTGAGTACCGTCCTTGTATGCATTTTATTTTCTGCAATGATAGATGAAATTGTTGAAAAATATGTAGGTAAGCAAGCTATGACAGTAGCAAAATTAGCTTCTGAAGACAAAATGATTGTAAAAGCTTTTAAGAATAAAAATCCTTCTGAGCATATCCAACCTGTTGCAGAAAAAATAAGAAAAACCACTGGGGCAGATTATGTCACCATCGCCAATGATAAAGGAATCCGCTATTCTCATCCCAATAGTAGCTATATTGGAAAACATACTAAAACAAGCAACGAAGCTTCTTTAAAGGAGCATCAATCCATTATTTATAAAGGAAAAGGAATTTCAGGATTTGCAATTAAAGCCAAGACCCCCATATGGGATAGCCGAGGAAACGTAATAGGCGTTTCGTCAGTAGGGTTTCTTGTAAGCAATATAGAAAAACAGATTAATGATTATAGAATAAAAATTATTAAATTGTCCTGTATTCCTTTTCTTATTGGAGCATTTGGAGCTTTTTTCATTGCAAGGCGGGTAAAAAGACTAATATTTGGACTGGAACCGGAGGAGATTTCCTTTCTTTTTAAAGAAAAGGAGGCTACCCTTGAATCTATTCGAGATGCTACTGTTACTGTAAATGTTGAAAAATATGTAACGTCAATGAACAGAAGGGCTAGAGAACTATTTGGTCATCTTCAAATAGGAGGAGAGATAAAGAACGCCCGTCTAGGACAGCTAATTGATCAAGCGATAGAAAAGCAGCGGGTGTATTCTAACCAGTCCCTTGTACTAGATGGTCAGCAGTATATTTTGGATTTATCTCCTATTGTAAGAAAAAAAGAAGTGCAGGGCATCGTCCTTACTATAAGAACTTTATCTCAAATTGAAGAATTGACAGAAGAGATTTCTAAAATTAAAATGTTTTCTGATAATTTACGTGCTCAAAATCATGAATTTTTAAATAAGCTGAACGTGATTTATGGATTGTTAAAGTTAAAGAAGTATGAGCATGTCATGCAAATGATTTCATCAGAGGTAAAGGAACGCCAAGATATTATTTCTTTTTTAATGTCTTCTGTAAAGGATCCTTTGATTGCGGCATGCTTACTTGGAAAGATCAATCGTTCGAAAGAATTAGATGTTACTTTAGAAATTGACCAAGATAGTAATTTAACAAGTACTTTAGATATCGAAGACGCAAAAAACGTTGTTTCCATCTTGGGGAATTTAATTGATAATGCGCTCGAGGCTGTGCGAGAACATAAAGGGAACGTGCTGGTATCTTTTACAGATGTAGGAAATGACCTGATTTTTGAAGTTGAAGACAATGGACATGGGATATCAAAAGAAGTAGAAAATATGATTTTTATAGATGGTTACACAACGAAAAAAGGTGAAAATCACGGAATTGGATTGACTATTGTTAAAAGATCTGTAGAGCTGCTCAAAGGTGAACTATACATAAGCAAAAGTATGTTACAAGGAGCAAGATTCACATTAGTAATCCCAAAGCTATTAAATAATGAAAAGGAAGAATCGATATGACTGAAAATCAAATTAATGTCATGATTATAGAAGATGATTCTACAGCTGCACAAATTTATGAACAGTTTACTAAGAAACTAGAGCATTTCACTGTTGTTGCAACCGCAGGATCTGGAGAACAGGCTTTAGAATTACTAACAATATTTACACCGCAATTAATTTTATTAGACGTTTTTTTACCAGATATCAACGGAGTGGAACTGTTATGGGAAATCAGAAAGAAGTATCGAGGAATCGATATTATTTTAATAACGGCAGCCAATGATGTTGAAACAGTTGAGGAAGCAATAAGAGGAGGAGCATTTGGTTATTTGGTGAAACCTGTAATTATTGATAAATTTTTATCTACTTTAAAACATTATCAGTCTACAAGAATAGAATTAACCGAAAATAAAATGATAAACCAAGATAAAATAGACCATTTATTTAGAACACATCATAACCGCCGCACTCAATCAGCAGCTGCAGTAACAGAACTTCCTAAAGGGATTGATAAACATACTCTTCGTTTAGTAAGAGATAAAGTTCGCGAAGTTCAGCAGAGCTTGAATGTAGATGAGTTTGCTCAACTAGTAGGTATCAGTTATTCAACAATGAGAAGGTACTTAGAGTATTTAGTATCTTGTAAAGAAATGCAGGTGGAAATAGTGTATGGAAGTGTAGGGAGGCCTGAGCGGAAATACCGAGTAACTAATTCTACATAAAAACGAGATAGCGGTTCTTTGTCCGCTATCTCGTTTTTATGTAGAAATGACGCATGAAAAAAATGAAAAGAATTACTTTTATAAAAGATATTAAACTTATGGTGATTATCTATGAACCTGCTTTAACAAGTGATACCTTTTTAGTAACGTGTAGCAAGAAAAAAATGAAAACGTTATCAAAAAGGAGGAAAAATATCCGTGCTTTCTTTATTAGGATTTTTAATGGTTGCAGTATTCATGTATTTAATTATGTCGAAGCGACTTACCCCAATGGTTGCTCTTATCATTATTCCAATTATATTTGGTTTAATAGGTGGGTTTGCTAGCGGAATGGGACCTATGATGCTAGAGGGTGTAAAAGATATTGCTCCTACAGCTATTATGATTTTATTTGCTATTTTATATTTTGGATTAATGATTGATTCAGGATTGTTTGACCCTCTCGTTTCCTTCATTTTAAAGGTTGTAAAAGGAGATCCTCTAAAAATCGTGGTCGGAACTGCTGTGCTTTCAATGATGGTTGCTTTAGATGGTGATGGAACTACTACCTATATGATAACGGTCTCTTCTTTGCTTCCATTATATAAACGCCTAGAAATGAACCCGCTTATCCTAGCAGGAGTTGCGATGCTATCTATGGGAGTTATGAATATGACTCCGTGGGGAGGTGCTTCTGCTATGGCTATGAGTTCATTAAATTTAGATTCGTCTCAGTTGTTTTTGCCTTTAATACCTGTAATGGGTTTTGGGCTTCTATGGGTGCTATTTGTTTCTGTTGTCCTTGGAAGAAGGGAAAGAAAAAGGTTAGGAGTTATCAATATTAAACATTCTGCAAATGAAATCGCACATGCAGATGAATTAGAGGGAACAGCGCAACATTTAGACTATCGACGTCCTAAGTTAGTATGGTTTAATTTTCTCCTTACCGTTAGTCTTATGGTGTGCTTAATTATGGACTTTATGTCGCTGATGCTTTTGTTCATGGTAGCGTTTGCTATTGCATTATTAATAAATTATCCAAACATCAAAGATCAACAGCAGCGAATTTCATCTCATGCAAATAATGCGGTAGCCGTCGTTTCAATTGTTATTGCAGCAGGTATTTTTACAGGAATTATGTCTGGAACAAAGATGATTGATGCTATGGCAAATACACTTGTAGGAATAATCCCAGATGCAATGGGCCCTTTTTTGCCAGTTGTAGTAGCATTTTTAAGTGCTCCTTTTACATTTTTTATGTCCAATAATGCCTTTTATTTTGGCGTATTGCCGATTATTGCTCAAGCTGCCGAAAGTTATGGCATTAGCGCAGCTGAAATTGGAAGAGCTGCTATCTTAGGACAACCCGTTCACGTGATAAGTCCCTTGGTAGCAGCAGCTCACTTATTAATTGGAATGGTAGGAATTGAATTTAGTGATTTACAACGCTTTTTAATTAAGTGGGCGCTAGGAACTACGGCAGTGATGACAATAGCTGCGTTAATTTTAGGTGTTATTTCTATTTGATATAAAAAAAGACCCCAAAGGGTCTTTTTTTTATACTCTTACGTTGAACTAGACTGTTCGCTGCAGCTGCTTTTTTTAAAATAGAACTTATAAATTAAAAATCCGCATACAGCCACTACCGCTGCAATTAAAATATAGGTTTGTGCATCTGAGATAAAAGATTGAATGGACTTAAAGTTTCCGATTTGCCCTAACCAAAGCATGGCAATATTCAAAGGAAAGATACCAAGAAATGTGAGCAGAGCAAACGGAATAGGTTTCACTTTAGATAGCCCCGAAAGATAGGAAATGTAGTTGCCGAGCCCTAAAGGACGAGCAATCGCAATACTCCATAATCCGCATTTTTTAAACCATTTTTGTGATTTCTCAAATGCTTTTTTCTTTTTTGATAATTTTTTCTTTACCTTATCCTCTAATTTATAGCCTATCCCATACGGTATAAAGCTAAAAGCTGTATAAACGGCGCTTCCTGCAAGAGCAATTAATAATAATTGCACTATGTGCATGTTTAATAAGTATCCGTAGGTAAGGGTGAGAAGAGAACCGGGAAACGGCAGGGAGGAAGCCTCAATGGCCAGTCCGCTTAAAAGTCCCCAAATTCCAAATTGTTTCAGTAAGTCTGTTATGAAATGTAGCATAAGATCGCCTCTTTTTCTGTGTCATAACATTCAAGTACCCATCTATATGTTCGGAAAAACTTATAAAAGAAAAGAAAATAAAGGAAGAAAGTGGGATGTGACAGAAAAAAACTTAGCTTGTACAAAGAAAAAGGAAGGAAGTGTATTTTATAGCTTCTACTCAGAGTGAAATTATATGGGAAAAATAATCGAGTGTGAATTTTTAAATAAACTACGACTTTTATTCATAGTTTTGATTCCTTTTATTCATTTTACTTATAAAACTAGCGGGTGTAAACTTGTTGTGTTGTGAAATAATCCATTATGTATATGTATTAAAAGGAAAGGAGGTTACCGTGTGGTTATTATTGTAGGATTGTTATTGTTGATGTTTTTTGCTTATTTAGGATGGTCTATTATCTGGGTGGCACCTGTTGTAGCTACATTCGTTGCTTACTTTAGTGGTTTAAAAGTACTGCCTACTTATACAGATGTGTATATGGGAGGGTTTGTAGATTTCGCTGCAAAATGGTTCCCCATCTTTTTATTAGGAGCCGTCTTCGGAAAGCTAATGGAAGATACAGGCGCAGCTAAGTCGTTGGCGCAGCGTATTGCTAAATTATTTGGAAGTAAAAGAGCCATTTTAGGGGTGCTGATTGCTTCCGCCATTTTGACATATGGCGGAGTGAGTCTATTCGTTGTGGTCTTTGCGATTTATCCTTTAGCAATCGCGTTATTTCGAGAAGCCAACGTATCGCGAAATTTACTGCCAGCAACCATTGCACTCGGAGCATTTACGTTTACAATGACAGCGATTCCAGGTACGCCTCAAATTCAAAATCTGATTCCGACTGCTACATTTAAAACCAATGCAATGTCTGGTTCGATTATTGGAATTGTCTCAGGTCTTATTATGGCGGTGGGAGGGTATTTATGGTTAGCTTATCGCGATAAAAAATTAAAAGCTAAAAATCAAGGGTTTACTGAGCCTAATGAATCATCAGTCGCAGCGAGTGAAGAACAGGACTCGATGAATGTAATATTAGCTATTTTACCGCTGATTGTCGTTGTCGTGACATTAAACGTTTTAAAATGGGAGCCTATCGTTTCGTTATTAATTGGTATTTTTTCTATTTTACTTATTAATTTTAAACACTACAAGACGTTTATTTCTTCTATAAATGAAGGAGCAAAAGGATCCGTGATGGCTGTTATTAATACGAGTGCAGCAGTAGGTTTTGGCTCGGTTATTACAGCAGTTCCAGAGTTTAAAGATGTCACGCATGTGTTGCTAAACATTTCGAGTAATCCGCTCGTTTCAGAAGCATTAAGCGTTCAAGTGCTAGCGATGATCACGGGCTCAGCATCCGGCGGTATGGGTATTGCGCTTCAAGCATTAGGAGATACGTGGTATCACTTGTCTCAAACAACGAATTTAAGTGCCGATGCTCTTCACCGTATTGCAAGTGTTGCGTCAGGTGCATCTATTTTACCGCATAACGGTGCGTTGTTAACACTATTAGCCGTAACTGGTCTTCGGCATAAAGAAACGTATAAAGACGTATTTGTTGTTGCATTTATCATCCCGACAATCGCTTTATTTGCAGGAGTCGCATTAGCGGCAGCCGGTATTATTTAAAAACAGGAGGAGAATACACATGGTTGAAAATCAAGTAATTGTAATCACAGGAGCAGCAAGAGGAATTGGGTTTGAAATAGGTAAACGATTCGCAGAAAACGGCGGAAAAATTGTGTTATCCGACATTGATCAAGCTGCTGTAGAAGCTGCAGCACAAAATCTTCGTGAAGCTGGATTTGAAGCGCTTGGTGTCAAAGCCGATGTAACAAAAGAAGAAGAAATCAAACATTTAATTGAAACGGCAAACGCACATTTTGGAGCGGTTCATACGTTCATTAATAACGCTGGCTTGCAGCATGTTTCTCCAATCGAAGAGTTCCCAACTGAAAAATATGAGTTAATGATTAAAATTATGCTAACAGCTCCATTTATGGCGATTAAGCACGCGTTTCCGATTATGAAAAAGCAAGGGTTCGGACGTATTATTAACGTTTCTTCTATCAACGGTTTAATCGGTTTTGCGGGCAAAGCAGCTTATAACAGTGCTAAACACGGTGTAATAGGGCTAACAAAAGTAGCTGCTCTTGAAGGCGCAGCACATGGTATTACGGTGAATGCACTTTGTCCTGGTTATGTGGATACACCACTAGTAAGAGGTCAGTTAGATGGTTTAGCTAAAACAAGAAACGTACCATTAGAGAGCGTGCTTGAAGAAGTTATTTATCCTTTAGTCCCTCAAAAAAGATTATTAGACGTGAGCGAAATTGCTGACTATGCTATCTTCTTGGCGAGTGATAAAGCAAAAGGTGTAACTGGTCAAGCGGTAGTAATGGACGGCGGATATACAGCTCAATAAAAAATAAAATAAATCATTAAAAGCATAAATGAGTCCAACGGGCTCATTTATGCTTTTTTAGGTTATATCTATTCTATTGAGTTAATCAACGTTAAAATATAATTAGGCTATACATAAAAAAAGCCTCATACTATTTCTCCTGTAAAGATAAATAGTATGATAAAAAAGCCTACAGTTTAGAAAGGATGATACATATGGTGCAAACAGTAAATGAATTAATTAAACATCCGGTTTTTTATTTTTTTAACGAAATTTCAGCTATTCCTAGAGAATCTGGAAATGAAAAGAAAATTAGTGACTATTTAGTTTCTTTTGCAAAAGGAAGAAGCCTTGAAGTTATCCAAGACGAGGCTTTAAATGTAATTATTAAAAAGCCGGCCGCTAAAGGATATGAACATGCTCCAGCCATCATTTTGCAAGGACATATGGACATGGTATGCGAGTTAAATAAAGGGACTGTGCATGATTTTGAAAAAGATCCGCTTCAACTGCGAATTGTGGAAGATATGCTTTATGCAAATGGTACTACGCTAGGAGCTGACAACGGGATTGCCGTTGCATATGCACTGGCTTTACTAGATGCTCATGATATAGCTCACCCCTCTCTTGAAGTAGTCATTACTACTGAGGAAGAAACAACTATGGGCGGAGCCATTGCTGTAAGTCCAGCTCATTTTGAAGGGAAAATCTTTATTAACCTTGATACAGAAGAGGACGGAAAGCTGCTTGTCAGCAGCGCAGGCGGGGTAAAAAGCGTGCTTCGTATTCCCGTAGACTGGGAATCGTCTTCCGATAACTCAGAAACATATAGCTTAAGCATCGGTGGACTGCGCGGCGGACATTCTGGAATGGAAATTGATAAAGAAAGAGGAAATGCTAATAAACTGCTGGGGAGAGTTTTATATGATTTACAACATGAACTTCCCTATTCTTTAAGCAGCATTAGTGGAGGATTAAAATCAAATGCGATTCCCCGTGAATCAGAAGCAATTCTATCAGTTGAGCCTTCTGAGGTAGGGAAGCTAGAAAATAAGATTCGTGAGTGGAACGAAATAGTAAAAAATGAATTACAAGCGGCTGATCCGAGCGTATATGTAAAAATAAACAAATTTTCTTCCGATGGGAAATGTTTCACAAAAGAAACGACAGAACGAATTGTACAAGCTATTATGCTAACACCAAACGGCGTTCAAAGCATGAGTATGAATATCGAAGGATTAGTAGAATCTTCTACCAACTTAGGTGTGATTACGACGACAGAGTCTGAGATTGTTTTTCAAAATGAAATCCGCAGCTCAGTAAAAAGCTTAAAAGAAAAAATAGTAAGTCAAGTGCACATACTTGCTCAAGTAGTCGGAGGAAGAGTTGAAACAAAAGGTAATTACCCTGAATGGGCGTACAATGCAGATTCAAAAATTCGTGAATTATGTAAAAAGGTTTACAAAGAAAAGTATGGGGAAGAGGCGGAGGTCATCGCCATCCATGCTGGAATTGAATGCGGTATTTTCCTGGAAAAAATCTCTGGATTAGACGCCATTTCGCTCGGCCCCGATATGTACGACGTTCATACACCTGATGAACACCTGAGCATTCCGTCTACTATTAAGACATGGGAATACTTATTAGCGGTATTAAAAGAAGCAAATAAGATATAAAGTTATCAGCATCTCTATAATTTTTAAAAAAGAGCTTCTGTAAAGGAGCTCTTTTTCATTGGTCATTTATCAGATAATAAGCAGAATTCCGTCAACACGTCAGGCAATTGAGAACATTTATGTAAGCGTTTTACAAATGAAGGTTTTAAAACGGGCCTAAAAGAGGTAAACAATTACTAAAACGATAGACAAATGAATTCAAAACAAGCTCTGCAACTAATAAATTAGTAGGGAGAGAATGTATATGAATGATAATAGTCTTATCAAAGATCCCTTTTTGGAAAAAGGAGAAATTGAATTTTTAGAATTAAGGAAAGACGAAATACGCTATCTAAAGTTCGATCGGTTTTTGAAAGTGATTAAAGCACTTAATCAACGCAGTGATAAAGGCTACCAGAGTCTTATGCTTTCCGTTGATGGCTTTAAAGGTAATTCAAGAGAATTATATGAGATAGAGGAGTTTCGCAGATACGTAAATTTGTTAATTAATCAAGTTCCTCAAATATTATTTTATATTCACGATAAAAACAAAATGACTAATCAAATTTTGAAAAGTCTATCAAACAACAGCAGCCAACCGGCCTCTATAGATCCTAAAAGAGCACGTTTAATGATTGATGCCATACAGGAGCAAGTAGAGAAAACAGAGGACAAAGAGATAAAGGAGAACCTTTCTGAATTCGTATGTAAAATCCAGAGCTTTGTGAATCAGTATTAACAGTTCCCAATAGAAAAGCAGAATCCATATTATAAAAAAGTACGAGAACTCAAAGTTTCTCGTGCTTTTTTATTGGAAAAACAGTAGAAAGAGAAAAGGAGTATCAACATAGATTAATAAATAATAATGGTAAAGCTTCATATTCTGCCGTGAAATAACAAGGAGGAATGAACATTGCATCATATTGAAATAAGAAGACCAAAAATAGAAGACCGCGCAGAACTCCACGAGCTTTTTAATGAAGTAATCACAGATACCTTTCATAAAGAGGGTCTATCAGACATGGTGAACGATATACAAATAGAAATTGAAAGTAAAGCACAATATTTAAAAAGTGACCTTGATAGCGGTGGAAAACATCGATTCTTTTGGCTCGGAATAGATACGTGCACCAATAAGATTATTGGCTGTATTGAATATGGTCCTGCTAGTGAATTAATTACGGCGTGTACAAAAGGAGAGCTGCAAGGATGGATTGAAATCGGCACAGTTTTTGTTCATCCAAAGTACCAAAGAAAAGGTGTAGGCACACTGCTTTTACATACTATGCTGCTTACGCTTCAAAGCAGAGAAATTAAAAAAATTTGTTTGGACAGCGGATACAAAAATGCTCAAGAAGTATGGAAAAACATATTTGGAATCCCTGATTATTTAGTAAAAGATTACTGGAGCAAGGGGTATCATCACATGGTTTGGAAAATATCAGCAGAAAGTACGCCGATAGTATTTAAGCTCAGTTATAACGAAGAATAAGGTGTCTCCTAGAAAATAGCCGGTACGTTTCTCCCGGCTATTTTCTACTGTTAAGCTGTTTACATATGTGCAATTATATATTAGTGTATTTTATTAAATATAATACCTTGACTGTCATAGTAATATGATTTAAATTATACATAAAGAGGTGATACTTTGGTATATACAAAAATGTCTTCAGATTTACTTCGGGGACATACAGATACAATGATTTTGAAATTACTTCTCAGCGGCGATAAGTATGGGTATGAAATTAGTAAGCTTATTTATACCTACTCTAAAGAGCAGTATGAATTAAAAGAAGCCACAATGTATTCAAGCTTGAAGCGCCTTGAAAAAGACGGCCATATTCTTTCTTACTGGGGAGATGCTGTACAAGGCGGCCGCAGAAAATATTATAAAATTACAGAACAAGGAAAAAACGTATATAAACAAAACAAAGAAAATTGGGAGCAAGCGAAAAAAATTATTGATTTATTGTTGTGAGAAAGGATGATGTTATAAATGAACGAAAAAATAAAAAATCATGTGCATAACATTTTGGCTCCTTATCAGGATGTAGAAAATGTTCAAGATTTAGAGGAAGAACTATCACAGAACTTACAGGAAAAATTTACAGATTATAAAAAAGATGGGCATAATGAAGAACAGGCTTATTATATGACAATCAATTCTATCGGCGATATCACAGAGCTGATTCAATCAATGAATGTAGAAACCAAGGAATTAAAGCAAACCGTCCCTATGGATTTTTCAAAGACCGAGCTTACAAAATCTGATTTTCGTTCTGTATCGGTGTATAAAGGGAAATTTAATGCCAGTAATTTGAATGAATCTGATTTTAGCTACGCAGATCTTACGGACAGCATGTTTAAAAGCAGCAATTTAACGAAAGCGATATTTCATCACGTTAATTTAACAGGCGTACAATTTAAATGGGCAAATTTTAAACAGGCCAGTTTTAAAGACTGTATCTATGACAACACGTACTTTAAGCAATGTAATTTAACAGACATTGTATTTGACGAGGAAACATTTAAGGGAACAATTTTTGAAGGAACATCATTAAAAAAAGCCTCATTTCGCAACGCCACTTTGCTAAATGTACAGTTTCGAGGATCAGATTTAAAAAAATCCGATTTTGAAGGTGCAAAAATGGATAAATTGACATATAACTTTTTAAAAAGTGCCAAGATAGATCTGAGTAAAGTTACGATTATTTAAAGATAAAAAAGACCTCTCTGAAGGTCTTTTTTTATGGACATATAACAATTCTTTTTAAGAGCGAGCAGGATAGTTTATTAGAGAGCTAGAACACATTCATAGAAATAATAAAGCTTTTATCACTTATGTGGAGGAGTATGGAAATGTCTATATATGAAATTTGGAATGAAGTGGATCTTTATATGAATGATAAGCTTATACAACCTGACCCTGTTCTTGATGAGGTATTGAAGGCAAATCAAGAGGCTGGATTACCTGCCATCGACGTATCGCCTAGTCAAGGAAAGTTTCTGCATTTGTTAGCTTTATTAAAAGGAGCTAAACGCATTTTGGAAATTGGTACTCTTGGAGGATACAGCACGATTTGGCTAGCCAGAGCTCTTCCGAAAGACGGACAGCTGATTACGCTCGAATTGAGCGCTCAGCATGCAGAAGTAGCAAGAGCTAATTTAAAAAGAGCGGGAGTAAGCCACTTAGTAGAAGTCCTTGTCGGCCCCGGGCTTGATACATTAGCTGTATTAAAGGATAAGAGAACAGAGCCGTTTGATCTTATCTTTATTGATGCTGACAAGCCGAATAACCCAAATTACTTAAAGTGGGCTCTAGAATTATCGAAAAGAGGAAGTACGATTATTTGTGATAATGTTGTTCGTCAAGGGCATGTGGTGAACTCAGAAAGTGAAGATGAAAATGTAAAGGGAATTCGCCAATTTATGAATGTTCTGGCTCAAGAAAAACGAATCAGCGCCACGGCTATACAAACCGTTGGAAGCAAAGGCTATGATGGATTCATTGTAGGGATTGTTGAATGATAAAATTTGTATTACACATAAAAAGAGACGGAGACATAACGAAACCCATCCAATCAACAGCTAGAAGCAAATACATACATGAAACCTACGTTCAGCGTCCCCACGAAAAAATCCGAACGAGTTGGATTCTCAACCAAACTCGTTCGGATTGTCCTTGAATTAACATACTTTTGTTCCAGACTCTTTTTAAATGGGCCCCAATTTATCTGTCATTTGTTTTTCGGTTAAAAAATTAATCAATTCTCGTACAGCGAATGAACTGTAGCGTTCTTTTAACAGAATAATTCCAAGTTCCCACATCATTTCAGGATCTGCAATAGGTACGGTAGTAATATTGGGATCTTTCACTTTGGTATAAAGCGATTCGGGTAAAATAGCAATACCTAGTTCTGCCGCTGTTAATTCAATAATTAAATCCCATTGAGAACTTTTATACGCTATAGAAGGCACAAAGCCTGATTTTAAAGCATCTTGAATTAACCGGTCGTGCAGCGTAAATTCTTCACTAAACATAATGAATTTTTCATGCTCCAATTCTTTCATCCAGACGGAAGAACGTTTCGCTAAAGGATGGTTTTTATGCGCGTATAAAAGAAATCTCTCCTTAACGAACGGGTATACGTGAAAATGTTCATCATGACCGCTTGTAAGAGGAAGCATAACAATCCCCATATCTACACCAGCCTCTTCCACAAGTGCTTCAATTTTTTTTGCTCCAAATTCAATAAGCTCTAGAGATACTTTAGGGTATTGTTCATTAAATGCTTTTGCAATCTTCGGGAAAAACAAGGTCCCGATGAGCGGAGGGACTCCCATCTTGATTTGCCCTGTTTGCAAGTTCATTAAATCTCCCAACAAGTGAGGCATGTCTTTTAACACCGACAGAGCTTTAGTTGCTTGGTGATACACAACTTCTCCTGCATCGGTTAGCTTTAATTCTCTTGTTGAACGATCAAGAAGCTCAAATCCTAGTTCATTTTCTACTTTTTTGACGGCTTTACTTAAAGCTGTTTGTGACAAATGAACTTGCAGCGCTGCCTTTGTAAAATTCTTATGATTCGCTACCTCTATAAAGTATTCTAAGTCTCTGATTTCCATGTGAAACTCCATTTCTGCAAACTGCTTATCCTTTTTCTTTACTCTTTATTTTAACCATTAAATTATTTACTGTAAATGCGCTAATTAAAAAGGGGGAGGATATATCCAATGAATAAAACCAGGGAAAGGAAATGAACTAAAATTTCTGTCGAAATTGATTGATAAAACGCATAATCTTTTTATAGAGAAACATAGATTTTGCTGCTAGCTGATGAGGAATATAAAGATTTTTGCATGTACGTTCGGGCAAAAATGCAAAACTTATCAAAATAACTGAAAGTCCAAAGGCTGCGGCTGTAATCTCTAGCCAAGAAAACATCATATCATTCCTCCTTTTACAAACCTATTAATAGAATATGTAAAAGTTTGAAAGGAGGTTGTACGATAGACCTATAATGAGCGGAGTTATAAAGTTCTCTCTAAAAATAAAATGACGTTAAAGAACGCAGGTGCTGCGCTCTTTAACGTCATTTTATTTTCGCTCTTCAGCTTGATGTTCTTGTTTGTTTTGCTCAGTAAGACGTTTTTGATGAGCTTTTGTTTCTGCGCTTACATGATTCGCATCATTCGGTTGATTTTTCTTTGAACCTCCTGCAGCGTTACTCATTAGACGACACCTCCAGTTCGGTTATGAAACATACCTATAGAATGTACGTATTTACAGACTTTATACACCGCTATCAATATTACTGCACACGAAAAAAGCAAAGGGAGAGTCACTAAACTGTTCCCTTTGCTTTTTTGCTAGGCGACTTTATCGGTGGTGATAATTTTGTTAATCCAGTCTTTTCCTTCTGTAAACCTTGTAACAAGCATCGCTGTTACTGTATTTCCCGTACTGTTTAAAAGCGTAGCAGGGGCGTCAATAATTGTGGAAATGACCGCAATAATGGGCAGAACTTCTGGCGAAAATCCGTAAATTGTAATGATTAACATTTCGCCAATCATACCGCCTCCAGGGATTGCTCCCATTACGGCTCCAACTAAAAAGGCTACGCCTAATATGCTCAAAATACTCGTAGCAGACGTCATATCTTTGCCAAACAAACTGAATAAGAAAACAATTTTTAGAATACCACCGATAACAGAACCATCTTTATGGGTGTTTGCTCCTAATGGAATCACCGTTTCAGCAATATCCAGCGGCACACCCATTTTCTTTGTTGCATCTAAATTGACTGGAATAGATGCAGCAGAAGAACAGGTAGCAATAGCGGTGATAGAAGGAGCAGCTGCATTTTTCCAAAACAGCTTAATTCCTGCTTTACCGCCAGCAATCCATGCATATAGCGTAAAGAAACCGAAATAGTAAACGATTGCAATTAATAAATAAAGAATAAATGCTCTAGCGTACCCTTGTAAGATCTTTGGTCCAAGTTCTCCTACTACAGTA
Organism: Priestia sp. YIM B13552; assembly: GCF_042787775.1. NCBI lineage: Bacteria > Bacillati > Bacillota > Bacilli > Caryophanales > Bacillaceae > Priestia > Priestia sp. YIM B13552. The sequence goes on along the minus strand of NZ_JBHZOU010000003.1, from coordinate 459,994 downwards.
GCAAAATAGCACCCTAAACCAATTGGAGCATAGTACATCACAATTTTAACAACCTTCATCGATACTTCTTGACCGGAAGTCAGAAATTTCGCCATAGGCTGTCCTTTTTCGCCAGCCATCGTTGTAGCAATACCGAAAATAACGGCAAAGACAATTAATTGTAAAATGTGCTCTTTCGAAAATAACTGAACAAAATCAGATACAGTAAATGTACTAACAAGCTGAGTTAAAAGCGTCATTTTTTCAGCTGTATTTTCACTGTCACCCATCAATTCTTTAATGGCAGAAGTATCTACATTATGTAGCGGATTGTAAAGTGATGCGCCTAAAAAGCCTAAAACGGCTGAAACAGCAGCAGTGGCGATAAACACAACGGCGATACCTAGCATAATTTTACCAAGACGCTTCATTTCATTCATGTTTGCGATCGCCGAAGCCACACTAAAAAAGACAAGGGGAACGATAATCATGAACATTAAATTAAGAAACAAATCACCAAAGGGCTTTACGACTGCCACATCGGGCCCGATAGCATATCCTGCTATCCCGCCAATTAAAATAGCGAGAAGCAGAATAAGCGATGATCTGTACGTTTTAAATACACTTAAAACCATAGTTAGATTTCCTCCAAACAACAATAGCTTCTTTACTACGCAAGAACAGCTATTATTTGCTCATTGCATACGTAGTAACGACTGGCTTTACATCTTTACGCACCAAATCTTCGTATGTTTCTCGCTCTACAGCAAGACGAGCTTCTCCATTTTTTACAAATACAACAGCAGGGCGCGGAATACGGTTGTAATTGCTAGCCATTGAATAGTTGTAGGCACCTGTAGAGGACACTGCTAATAAATCTCCTTGATTAACGTGCGGTAAATCAATATCCCAAATAAGCATATCTCCTGATTCACAGCATTTACCCGCAATTGATACTGTTTCATCTTTTTTATCCGTCACTCTATTAGCCAAGACAGCTTCATGTTTTGCATCGTAAAGAGCAGGACGGATATTATCGGTCATACCGCCGTCAATTCCTACGTATTTTCGTACACCTGGAATCTCCTTCGTTGATCCAATTGTATAAAGCGTTGTACCTGCTTCTCCTACGATGCTTCTTCCAGGCTCAATCCAGACTTCTGGAAGGGTATAATTCTGTTCAGTTAACGTGCGGCTTAGCTTTTCTGTCAGTGCATCTACATAATACTCAACTGGAAGAGGAGAGTCGCTTTCGGTATAACGAATACCAAAACCACCACCTACGTTTAAAACTTTTACTTCAAATTCCATTTTATCACGAATGCTGAATAAGAAATCAGTTAAAATATCAATGGCGCGAGAAAAACCATCTACTTCAAAAATTTGCGAACCAATATGACAATGAATGCCTAAAAGATCGTAGTAAGGCTTTTCTAACGCAGAACTTACCGCTTTCATGGCTTGGTCATTGGAAAGCCCAAATCCAAACTTGGAGTCTTCCTGTCCGGTCATAATATATTCATGTGTATGGGCTTCAATCCCTGGAGTAACACGCAGAAGAATAGATGCTTTCTGTTTGCGCTCAGCTGCTAAGGCATGCAAAACTTCAAGTTCGGTAAAGTTATCAACAACAAAACAGCCAATATTCGCATCAAGAGCCATTTCCATTTCTTCAATCGTTTTATTATTGCCGTGAAAATGAATGCGTTCAGCTGGATATCCAGCTTCAAGCGCTGTAAATAATTCGCCTCCTGAGACCACATCTAGTGACATATCAAGCTTCGTTAAAAGGCTAGCCATTTCCATACAAAGAAAGGCTTTCCCTGCATAGGCGATTTGATATGAAAATCCGCTTCTTCGAAAGGCTGAATGGAAGGCCTTGCATTTCGTCTCAATTAATTCTTGATCGTAGATGTATAGGGGAGTGCCGTATTGTTTTTTCAGTTCGACCGTATCGCACTGCCCAATTTCTAAATGATTGCTGCTGTTAATTTTACTCGTTCCATGTAAGTACATAATCCGTATCCCTCCATTTAAATCATTCAACTATAACTTTGATGGTCAGTAGAAAAACACAAAAAAGACCCGTGAAGTGATGTTCACGCGTCTTGGTTTCATAATAATAAAATATTATTACATTCTAGGCATCAACATCTCTTCAATAGCTCTCCACAAACCAAATGGTTTGTGACAGCTCAGCATTTATTCAATACTGAACCAGTATATGAACACAATGGATGTTTATATACTTCGGCACGAAATCCCTTTTACTTATCTTCACAGACTCCATTAGTCTCCAATAAGTGACTCTTGATTTCATGCACCTCTATTCTCAGAGAGGAAAATTATATTTAAATGTAATTTCTATTATATTTCCTTTTCCTCCGTCTAGTCAATGAAAAGTTAAGGCATAGGAATATCAAAAAGAATAAATAAGAAAGCTATAAAGCTTCCAGATAGAACCCAAGCACCCAGCGCTGTCTTCTGATGAATGACTAAAAGTGAGAACGTGACAATATTGAAGAGAAAAGAACACAGCAGCGACCATCCATAATGATGAGTAATACTGTGATTAACATAAGCAATGAACTCAATCACAGTAAATAAAAGCGCCCACAAAAGAATCCACCACAGCCGGCCGCTTACATGCAGCGGCAGCCTTCCTAAAAAAACCGGTATAACAACCGGATAAATAATTAAGGTTATTCCAAGGGAAACCATTAGGTGATCGGGTAGAAAAAGGTGATCAATACCAACAGGGTGAAATACCCATACGCGGTGATGAAACAGCAGTACTTCATAAAGCAAATTCCCCGTGACCCAAAACAGCAAAGTAGGATAGTATTCTTGATACCTGCGCCACTTGCCAAATAGTAAACCAAGAATGATAAAAAATAACACAAATGAAGATTGCATACGCTCTCCTTAAAATAATGGTTATTTCTTTTTATTTACATATTATAGAAATTTTATTCTCTTTGCTTTTATTCAGAAACTATAATAGAAAAGCCATAAGCAGCAGCGTTAAAGACGTACTACCACTATTTGTGGCTTTCTTCACGCTGCTATAATCTTCGTAAAGGAACTTCTACCGCTTTTGTTTACGAGATGAAAGGAGCTGCTATATGTTAAAGTCAGCAAGACGTAAAAATAAGCTCAAAATAGCTTCGCCTAGTATGTGACTTCTTTTTTTGCTATGCTAAAATTGCACACATATAGCATAAGAATACTAGAAGAAAGAAAAGGGTGTTTTGGTATGAAAACATACATCGTAGTTGGAGCTGGGATACTTGGAGCTTCTACAGCATATCATTTAGCAAAAGCAGGAGCAGATGTGACATTGGTAGATCGTAAGGATGCTGGTCAAGCTACTGATGCAGCAGCAGGAATTGTTTGTCCATGGCTTTCACAGCGTCGAAATAAAGCATGGTACCGCTTAGCAAAAGGCGGCGCCAAGTACTATCAAACATTAATTCAGCAATTAGAAGAAGATGGAGAAACCGATACGGGATATAAGCAAGTGGGAGCAATTAGCTTACATACTGATGAACAAAAGCTTGAAAAAATGGAAGAACGAGCATATAAACGTCGGGAAGAAGCTCCCGAAATAGGCGAGATTACATGTTTATCCGCTAAAGAAACACAGGCTTTGTTTCCGGTTCTTTCGGAAGAATACAGTTCAGTTCATATTAGTGGAGCCGCTCGCGTTAACGGAAGAGCTCTTCGAAACGCACTTGTGAATGCAGCGAAGAAAAACGGTGCAAAAATAATAGAAGGAAACGCAGAACTTCTTTATGAAAATAATCGAGTAACGGGCGTTGCCGTAAATGGACAAACCCTTCTAGCAAGTACAACAATCGTGACAGCAGGAGCCTGGGCAAATCAATTACTAGAGCCTCTTGGAGTGAAATTTTTAGCAAGCTTTCAAAAAGCGCAAATTGTCCACTTGCACCTTCCAGATTTAGATACAAAAGACTGGCCCGTTGTGATGCCTCCAAGCGACCAATATATTCTTTCGTTTGAACAAGGTCAAATTGTCATAGGAGCAACACATGAAAACGACACGGGTTATGACTTGCGAGTAACTGCTGGGGGGCTTCATGAGATTTTTTCAAAGGCCTTATCAATTGCTCCCAGCTTAACAGAAAGCACAGTCTTAGAAACAAGGGTAGGGTTTCGACCATTTACTCCAGGCTTCTTGCCAGTCATTGGGGCTCTTCCGGCTTACGAAGGAATACTAGTAGCCAATGGTCTCGGAGCTTCAGGCTTAACGTCGGGTCCTTATCTTGGTTCAGAGCTTGCTAAATTAGCACTTGAAATGGAAATGGAAATTGATCTTAGCGACTATGATGTAAGAGGAGCTATCGAGTCTTAAGCAAACAGAATGAATGAAAACAAATAGAAGTTCGCAAACTACAACTACTATATGATGAAAGGAAGTAGATTGTTTGCGAAAGATTATGATAAGTGCAGCAGCAGCTTTTTTATTTATGAGCGCGACGCCTGTATTAGCGGAAAACAATCCTCAGCCAGAAACAAAAGACGTGCAGCTGACGTCTCAGCAAAAGCAGGAACTGTCCGTGCTGTACAAAGAAATACTAGCAAAAAAGAAAGAAATACTTTCAAAATATGTGGAGTACGGCGTGTTAAGCAAAGCGGAGAGTCAAAACATTTCTTCGCATATGGAAAATCGTTATCAGCATATGGAGAAAAATGGTTTTGTTCCGAAGCGACACTGTCATAAAATGCATCATTCAAAGTAATTCATATTCACATAAAAAAGCGCCTTTACAGGCGCTTTTTTATGTGAATGAATGGAAAATATCCGCTTCTTTATCTAGTAAATTCTAAAATCCTCATGTAAAATTAAGAGAATGAGAACGAGTAGGAAAGATGCTAGTGAGGGGTAGGTAAATATGAACGATGAACGAAAATAAGAAAATAGTCCGATTACATGCAGAAAATCATTCAGCTGAGGCGCTAGGAATCATATTTGCTTACAAACAAAAAGATGACCATCTTGTTTACAGTATGTATCAAGGTGAAAGCGTTCATGAGCAAAAAATCCCTCTGGAAGAATGGGTCTCGTATGAGCATTTTTTCGAAGCACTAAATAAAAAGAAAAAGCTTATGTACGAGCTTCAAATAAATGATAAACGCTATGTAGTAAACTTAACCCCTTTATCTTACACAGAAAAGCCTGAAATCATGGGACATTGCGTGAATATAACTAGTTATCAGGAGAAAAAAGAACAGATTCAGCCTTTTATTTATCATAACGCAGATGCTGTTGCTGTCGTTGACTTAAAAGGTAAAACGCTTCAAGTGAACCCTGCGTTTGAGAATACATTTGGCTGGACGTTTGAAGAAATTTATCAAAAGCCTCTTCCGATTATACCTTCGTTTTTAAAGGAGCCAGTGTGGGAACTTCATAAGACCATTCAATCAGGTGAATCGAAAACGGAATTTGAGACGGTCAGACAGCATAAAGACGGTCATTTAATTAATGTAAGCGTCACACTATTCCGCGTTGAAAATATGAATGATTGGCCGCTATGCATTGCTTTTGTCTATCGAGATATAACATCACGCAAGCAGGCCGAAACGGCTTTAAAAGAAAGTGAAGAACGCTACCGAAGCTTGATTGAGTTATCGCCGGAAGCGATTATCGTTCATAGTGAAGGGAAAATTGATTACATCAACCCTGCAGGAGCTAAAGCGCTAGGATACAAAAGTCCTCAAGACGTATTAGGAGCTTGTGTTTATCAGTTTGTTCACCCTGACTACTATGATGTTGTAAAACAGCGAATTTATCGAATGAAAACAGAAAATAAATCTGTAGACCTACAGGAAGAAAAGTTTATTCATAAAGACGGTCATACGATTGATGCCGAAACCATTGCCTTTCCTATTCCCTATATGGGAAAGCAGGCCATTCAAGTTTTGTTTCGTGATATTACAGAACGTAAAAAAACTGAAAAATTGCTGCGTGAATCCGCTCAGCTTTCCTTAGTCGGACAGTTAGCCGCTGGTATTGCTCACGAAATTCGAAACCCTCTGACGGCGGTAAAAGGATTTATACAGTTATTAAAAGAAACGAGCGGTCAGCCTTACTATGTAGAAATGATAAATCATGAGTTAGATAGAATTGAATTGATTACCGATGAGTTCTTGAGTCTTGCAAAGCCTCAGGCGAAAACCTACAAAGACAAACATGTCCAAGATATTTTAGAGAATACTTTAAAGCTAGCTGAGGTGCAGGGGATTACAGAGAAAATTCACGTAAAAAAAGAAATTGATCTTCATCTTCCTCTCGTATTATGCGAAGAAAATCAGTTGAAACAGGTGTTTAGCAATATATTTAAAAATGCAGTCGAATCTATGCCAAGTGGAGGAACCGTAACGATTCAACTAAAAAGGTTTAATCAGGAGAACCTTGTTGTCCGGTTTAGCGACGAGGGGCTAGGCATCACGCAGGAAAGAATGCAGCATTTAGGAAAACCTTTTTATAGTACCAAAGAGAAAGGAACGGGGCTTGGACTGATGGTGTGCTATAAGATCATTCGAGAACATAGAGGAGAAATTAACTTTGTAAGTGAGCTTGGAAAAGGAACTACCGTAGACATTCTTTTGCCTTTTAAAAAGTAGATTCTACTTTTATAAGCATGAAACCTTTTCTAAAGGGGAATACATGTTAGTGAACGAATAATGAGGTTAAAATTAGGAGGGAATAAGATGGAACGCATTGAAACGGGAGAGATTTTTACAATTTTAGATGAAAATGATCAAGAGCAAGATATTGAAGTGCTTGGAAAAATGACGATTGAAGGGCACGATTATATTGCCGTTGCGTTTGTGGAAGAAGTTTTAATTGAAACAGAAGAAGAAATTGATGTTTTCTTTTTGAAAATTGAAGATGATGGTGAATGGTCTTCAATTGAAGATGACGAGGAGTTTGAAAAGGTATCAGCCGTATTTGAGGAAATGACATCCGCGTAAAAAGAGAGGTTAAAACCTCTCTTTTTTTATTTTAAATAATATAATATTTAGAATTTTTCTAAAAATATCTTGCTGAATTATTTCCCTTCATTTATGATGAATATGTAACATACCAACCGGTTAGTAAGTAAATGAAAGCGAGGGACTACCGTGTATTTTTCTTACTCTGACAAAGTAGTGAAGCTGCAAAAAGAATTGACCTCTTTTATGGAAGAGCATATTTATCCAAATGAACGGCTATACGAACAACAGCTGAATGAACAGCCGTCTAGATGGTCAGCTGTTCCTCCGATCATGGAAGAGTTAAAAGAAAAAGCAAAGCAAGCTGGATTATGGAACTTATTTTTGCCAGAAAGCGAATACGGAGCGGGTCTAACAAATGTCGAATATGCCCCTCTTTGCGAAATTATGGGCCGTTCTATTATTGGACCAGAAGCTTTTAACTGCGGAGCTCCTGACACCGGCAATATGGAAGTACTGGTTCGATACGGAACGCCTGAACAAAAAGAAAAATGGCTAAAGCCGCTGTTAAATGGAGACATTCGCTCCTGCTTTTCTATGACAGAGCCGGATGTAGGTTCTTCTGATGCGACAAACATTCAGTGCAGTATTGTAAGAGAAGGCGATGAATATGTGATCAACGGAAGAAAATGGTGGTCTTCAGGTGCGGGAGATCCTCGCTGCAAAATTGCTATTGTCATGGGAAAAAGCGATTTTACCGCATCTAAATATGAACAGCAGTCTATGATTCTAGTTCCATTAAATACTCCCGGAGTTAAAATTGAACGAATGCTTCCAGTCTTTGGATACGATCACGCTCCTCATGGACATGCTGAAATTCATTATGACAATGTGCGTGTGCCAGCGTCTAATATGCTTTTAGGCGAAGGAAAAGGGTTTGCTATTGCTCAAGGCAGATTAGGGCCTGGACGTATTCATCACTGCATGCGGCTAATAGGAGCAGCTGAAAGAGCGCTTGAAGAATTATGTAAGCGTATTCAAAGTCGTTCTACGTTTAATAAGTTGCTTTCTCAGCAAGGGGTTATTCAAGAATGGGTGGCAGAGTCGCGTATTGAAATTGAGCAAGCTCGCTTATTAACATTAAAAGCTGCTTATATGATGGACACAGTTGGAAATAAAAAAGCGCGGAAAGAAATTGCTATGATTAAAGTAATGGCTCCTGCTATGGCTTTAAAAGTCATTGATCGCGCTATTCAAGCATTTGGAGCAGCAGGTGTTTCAGAAGACACGCCGCTTGCGGCACTTTGGGCAAATGCCCGCACTCTACGCCTTGCTGATGGTCCAGATGAAGTGCACAAAGCACAGCTTGCAAGGCTTGAGCTAAAACCCTATCAAGAAAAGGAGGCAACCTATGCACATAAAGGACTTGTTTGATTTAACTGGCAAAACAGCTATTATTACCGGCGGAGGCAGAGGGTTAGGAGAACAAATGGCAGAAGGGCTTGCAGAAGCAGGAGCAAACATTGTTCTATGTTCGAGAAAAAAGGAAGCATGTCAGCAAGTAGCCGACCGATTGGCCCGCCTCGATGTAAAAACGCTCGCCTTAACTTGCGACATCAGTCAACCTGAAGATATTAAAAATGTCGTGCATCAGACAATTGAAACATTTGGACGTATTGATATTTTAATTAATAACAGCGGAGCTACGTGGGGTGCTCCGGTTGAAGAAATGCCTCTTGAAGCATGGAAAAAAGTGATGAATATTAATGTTACAGGAACGTTTTTAATGTCCCAAGAAGCTGGAAAAGAAATGATTAAACAAAAAGCTGGGAAGATTATTAACATTGCTTCGATTGCCGGTCTTGGAGGAACGGATCCTCAGTACATGGATACAATCGGGTACAATACGAGTAAAGGAGCGGTCATTACGTTTACGAAAGATTTAGCTGTCAAATGGGGACAGCATAATATTCAAGTTAATGCGATTGCGCCGGGATTTTTCCCTACTAAAATGTCAGGTGCGATTATGGAACAAGGCAAAGATTATTTTCTAAGTCAAACCCCTTTAAAACGCTTTGGCTCCGACGCTGATTTAAAAGGAGCCGCTGTTTTTCTTGCTTCTGCGGCGTCTAATTATATTACGGGAGATATTCTGACAGTAGACGGTGGAGTTCATGCTATGTGAATAAGAAAGGAGTAACTTGATGGAAGACGTTAAAAAATGGTTTACACCTTATCCAGAAGCCTACACTCATGACATTCACATCGAAGATATTTCACTATTTGATATGCTGAAAGAAACAGCCGAACGTTATCCTGCTCACACGGCAACGCGCATGTATCAGCATACGTTAACGTACCAGGAGCTGTATCACTCAGTTCGCGTATTTGCAGGAGCACTCCAGAAAAAAGGGATTAAAAAAGGAGATCGTGTAGCAGTTATGCTGCCAAACTGTCCGCAATATATAATAAGCTATTTCGGCATTGTAGCAGCGGGCGGCATTGTTACTCAGGTCAATCCTATGCTTGTCGAACAAGAGCTAGAGCATATTTTAAACGATTCCGGGGCAAAAAAAATAATTCTACTCGATGATTTTTATACGAGACTTCAAGAAATAAGAAATCGCGTTCATATAGAAGAAGCGATAACTGTCAGCTTGCAAAAACCTTTTGTTCCTACATCACCAGACCTTTCCTTCCTAGATTTTTTAACCATAAAACATGAATTTAATCAGCCGGTCATCCATCCATCACACGATATTGCTGTTCTTCAGTATACGGGAGGAACGACCGGACCATCTAAAGGTGCGATGCTTACACATACAAACATTTACACAAACGCAGTTCAATCATACGAAATATTTAAGCATGATATTGAATTAGGAAAAGAAAAATGCTTAACCGTTATTCCATTGTTTCACGTATTTGGCATGACTTCCTGTATGCATTTATCAATTCTTTGCGGAAATGAAATATTGCTATTGCCGCGTTTTGATTTGGAAGAAGTACTAAATACAATAAAAAAAGAGCAGCCTAGTATTTTTCCCGGTGTTCCAACTATGTATGTTGCTATTACCAATCATCCTCAGGCAGAAGAATACAACATCGAAAGTATTCGTATCTGCAACAGCGGCAGTGCGCCGATGGCTGTTGAGCTGATGAAAGAGTTCGAACGAAAAACGGGCGCTAAAGTGTTAGAAGGGTACGGGCTATCAGAAGCATCTCCTGTGACGCATTGCAACCTGCCGTTTTGTGAGAGAAAGCCAGGTACAGTCGGACTTGGCGTTCCGCAAACTGCTTATAAAATTGTTGATGTGGCTACAGGAACAAAAGAACTGCCAAGAGGAAAGCTTGGAGAAATAGTAATTAAAGGCCCTCAAGTTATGAAGGGCTATTGGAATCAACCTGAAGAGACGGCTCACGCGCTTAGAAACGGCTGGCTGTACACAGGAGATATTGGACAGATAGATGAAGACGGGTATTTATCCATTGTTGATCGTAAAAAAGATATGATTATTGCGAGTGGTTTTAATGTGTACCCTCGAGATATTGAAGAAGTTTTATATGAACACAGCCACATTAAAGAAGCCGTTGTAATTGGTGTGCCGCACCCTTACAGAGGAGAAACCATTAAAGCGATTTTGGTAGTGAAAGATGGGAAATCTCTTTCCGAAGAAGAGCTTACTTCTTATTGTCGACAGCACCTTGCCGCTTACAAAATTCCGCGAATCTTTGAGTTTCGCGCTGAGCTTCCTAAGACTAATGTAGGAAAAATTTTACGACGGGCACTACGAGAAGAAGTGGTGAAAGAAACGATGTAAATAAGCTGAACATAAACAAACTTTTTCAAAAGCTCCCTCTAAGCCATGGTATAATTTGTGAAAATGAGAAAAGACAGAGAGGGTTTGACGATGAAAGATTTGATGATGGAACGAAGCATTCAGCTTTTTGCTCAAAAAGGTTTCAAAGAAACGTCTATTCAAGATATTGTAAATGAATTAAACGTCACAAAGGGAACGTTTTATTATTATTTTAAAAGCAAACAAGAGCTTTTAATGGATATTCACCTTCAATATATTGAAAGATTAATAGAAAACCAAGAGACGATTCTTGCAGATAAGACAACATCTTATCCAGAAAAGCTTCACAGCATTATTTTTAAACTTGTTCATGATATTGAGAAAGAAGGTCTTCGAGCTAAAGTGTTTTTTCGAGAGATGCGTCATTTGAGTGAAGAACACTTAGAACAAATCATTCCAAAACGCGATCGTTTTAAAGAAAACGTACAGGAAATTATTGAAAAAGGCATGGAAGCAGGGCAGTTCCGTTCAGATTTGCCTTCAGATATCGTGACGCTAGGCATATTAGGAATGACAAATTGGAGCTATTTTTGGTTTCAGCCAGATGGTGAAAAGACAGATCGAGAAGTTGCGGCTATTTTTTATAAGATGCTGATGAAAGGTATTGAGTCATAGTAGCTGCTAGGCTAGACAGTGCTCGTAAAAGGCGGGAAAGTACAAGCCCTTTCTCTCCTTTTATATTAAAAGGAGGCTATAACATGAATAGTAAAGATATACAGCGTATTGCTGTTATTGGAGCAGGACAAATGGGACATCAAATCGGTATGCTTTGTGCACTCGGAGGATATGAAACAATTATTCAAGATATGAATGAACAATCACTCATTGATGCAAAAGACAAGCTGGAAGCAATTATAGGCAAGTGGGTTCAGAAAGGAAAAATCTCTTCTGAGGCTAAGGAAGCCGCATTCCGAAGATTGTCTTTTACAAACACATTAAAGGAAGCAGTTTCAAATGCTGATTTTATAATTGAAGCTGTGGTAGAAAAGTTAGATGTAAAACAAAGTGTCTTTAAAGAAATAGATGAGTACGCACCAAGTCACGCCATTTTAGCGTCGAATAGTTCAACAATTGTTAACTCGCTTATTGCAAGTGCAACAAACCGTCCAGAGCAAATCGTTAACATGCATTTCTTTTTCCCTCCCCTTGTAATGGACTGCGTAGAAGTTGTGATGAGTGAAAAGACAAGTGAAAAAACAGCTCAAACGACAATGGATGTTTGCAAGCAAATTAATCGCACAGCAGTCCTTCTGAAAAAAGAAATCTCAGGTTTTATTGCTAATCGAATTTTAGGAGCGTTGCAAAAAGAAGCCGTTTTCCTTTATGAAAATGGATACGCAGATTTTGAAGACATTGATACGATTTGCAAAAAAGCGCTCAATCACCCGATCGGTCCTTTTGAATTGATGGATCTCTCGGGAATTGACGTCGGATATTTTGTGATGCAGCAGCGCTATAGCGAAACGGGGAATCCGGAGGACAAGCCAGCTGCGTGCATTGAAGAAAAAGTTCAAAAAGGCGAGCTTGGACGTAAAACAGGAAAAGGTTTTTACACATACCACACACAAGGAGTGAAGTAATGATGAAAAAATTTGTACGTGTTGAAAAAGAGGAGAAAACGGCAATTGTAACCATTGATAACCCGCCTTTAAATGTAATGAGCCAGGCTGTTGTGCAGCAGCTTGAAGAAACGTATGAAGAGCTTAGTAAAGACCCTGATGTCATTACAATCATTTTAACAGGAGCGGGCGACCGGGCCTTTATGGCTGGAGCTGATATTAAAGAGTTTCCTCAGTTAATGGGGCAAAGCGGCATTAAAGAAGAGTTTATGAAAACCCATCGTGTTTTGCAAAAACTTGAAAACATTGAAAAACCAACAATTGTCGTGTTAAACGGTTTAACGTTTGGAGGAGGATGCGAACTTTCACTAACCGCTGATATACGCATTGCCGAAGAACATGCTCAAATCGGTCTTCCGGAAGTGAAGCTCGGATTGTTTCCTGGAGGTGGCGGAACTCAGCGTCTTCCACGCGTAATCGGCGTTTCTAAAGCTAAAGAGTGGATGTTTGCCGGCAGTCCTGTTTCTGCAGAAGAAGCGCTTCATGCAGGCTTTGCCAATCATATAACGCCTAAAGGAAAAGGGCTCGAAAAAGCAAAAGAGCTAGCTAAGAAATTTAACCGTCACTCTCTTCCGTCACTTTTTCGAATTAAGACAGCGGTAAACGAAGGAATAAATCGTACATTATCTGAAGGTCTTGAACTTGAGGCAGAGCTGTTTGAAGAAGTCTTTCAAACAGAAGATATTAAAGAAGGAGTATCAGCATTTATTGAAAAGCGTCCCGCTGTTTTTTCACATAAGTAAAGGAGGAGAAGATCATGTATGAAACACAGGTCAAAGTGCGCTTTTGCGAAACAGACGCACTCGGTCACATTAACAATACGAGCTATTTCATTTATTTAGAAGAGGCCCGTATTGCTTTTTTTGAAGAAATGGGAGCATCCATGCATACAAAAAAGTGGGAGTATATTTTAGCGTCTACTAAATGTGATTTTGTTGCGCAAGGTTATTTTAATCAAGTGCTAATGATTAAAACCTTTGTATCTAATGTCGGCAATAAAAGCTTTACAATTGGTCATGAAATTACCGACAGCAAGACGGGATCGCTGATTGCTAAAGGAGAAGCTGTCATTGTGTACTTTGATTTTGATGCACAAAAAAGCGTGTCTATTCCAGCGGACATTAAGCAGTTTTTGATGAATTATAAAGTAGCTGTTTAACTATAAAAAAGCAGGTGGTAAAAGAATGTCACAAATCATTCCTGTACGAAAAGGAGAGGAATTAAACACGGAAAAACTGCATCAGTTTCTCCGTGTTTCGATTCCAGATTTACCTAAAGAGCCTCTTTTAATCAAGCAATTTGGATCAGGTGCGTCCAATTTAACCTACGCTCTTTCAGTCGGAGAGTGGGAAGCGGTGTTGAGACGCCCTCCCTTTGGGCCAGTTGCGCCAAAAGCGCATGACATGCAAAGAGAATACAAGATTTTATCTGTTTTATCGAAGTCTTTCCCTCTCGCTCCTCGGCCGTATGTGTTTTGTGAAGATGAGACGGTGGCCGGGAAATCCTTTTTTTTAATGGAGAGAAAGCACGGTGTTCTCATCGACACAGCGTTTCCAGAGGAAGTGAAAGGAACTAGCGCACTTTGCCGTTGTATTTCAGAACAAATGGTGGATGTCCTTGCTCAGCTTCATGATGTTCCTTATAAAGGCACGCTTCTTGAAAAAATCAGCAAGCCCGAAGGATTTTTAGAACGTCAGGTACACGGCTGGATTCATCGTTATGAAAAATCAAAAACAAGTGACATACCGGAAGTAGAAGCCCTAAAAAAATGGTTGACCACACACATCCCCACTACACAGCATTCGACCATTATTCACTATGATTATAAGCTTAACAATACGTTATTTTCGCCGGATGGAAATAAAATTGTAGGATTATTTGACTGGGAAATGACAACCGTTGGAGACCCGCTTGCTGATTTGGGAGTGGCGCTGAGCTACTGGATGGAAGACAGCGATCCTGAACTTTTGAAAAGAGGACTCGGAAATCCACCTGTTACTGTGCAAAAAAGCTTTTATTCCCGGCGAGATTTTGTAGAAGCATACGCTAAAAAAAGCGGACGGGATGTTTCACACATTGACTTTTACCTGAAATTTGCGTACTTCAAGCTTGCTGTCATTTGTCAGCAAATTTATTACCGTTATAAAAAAGGCCAAACAAATGATAAACGGTTTTCACAATTTGGAGATTATGTAAAAACACTAATTATTCATGCTCTGCACACAGAACGAGGACATATATGAAAGGAAAAGTTCACGTAATACTTAAAAAGGAAGAGCTTCTTGCCAAAAAGCTAGAAGGAAAAACGGTTGTTATATTTGACGTCTTATTAGCTACATCAACAATTGCGGCTGCTTTACAGCAAGGAGCAAGAGAAGTTATTCCGGTAAAAAACGAAGAAGAAGCGCGTGAAAAAGCAAAAACGTACAAGCCTGATGATATTGCGCTTGTAGGCGAATATAGAGGGAAAACGATTGAAGGCTTTTTTGATCCGAATCCCAGCACGTTAAAGAAGCATGTTCAAAATAAAACGGTTATTTTGTCCACGACTAATGGAACCGTAGCCATTCATAACGCTGAAAAAGCAAACCATGTATATACAGCTTCGCTTTTAAACGGAGAAGCGGTTGCCAGTGCTGTTTGTCAGCAAGGTCAAGATGAAACTGTTTTATTAGTTTGTTCAGGTTCATCCGATCGCTTCTGTCTAGAAGATTTGTATGGAGCGGGGTACTTTATAAGCTGTCTGCTGCAACTAAAAACATTTCATTTAACGGATGCTGCAAAAGCCGCACTGCTTTTGTATGAGGCTTATGAGCATTCACCTGTTGAAATATTGAAGCGCTCAGCCGTAGGAGAAATGCTCACTCAGTATGGCTTTCTAAACGAAATTGGCTTTGTCAGCCAAAAAAACGTCTATTCCGTAGTTCCTAAGGTAGTGAAAAAAAAGCTAGTAAACGGGGAGGACACGATATGTCTGAAATGAAAACTGAAGCAAAAGGCGGATCATTTTTACTAAAAAAAACATCTGCGCATCACGTTTATACACCCGAAGACTTAACGTCTGAGCATCGTATGATTGCTCAGACGGCAAAGCAGTTTATTGAAAAAGAAGTAGACCCTTACCATAATGACATTGAGCAGCAGGATTTTAATAAAGTAGTAGAATTAATGCATAAAGCAGGCGAGCTTGGACTTCTTGCTCACAGTATTCCAGAAGCATATGGAGGACTAGGTCTTGATAAAGTAAGCAAAGGACTTGTCGGTGAAATCATTGGCCGCACAAGCGGATATGGAGTCGCTCATTCTAATCATACATGCATTGCGACACTTCCTATTACGTATTTTGGCACCAAGGAGCAAAAAGAAAAATACTTGCCTAAATTGGCAAGCGGCGAATATATTGGGGCCTACTGTTTGACAGAGCCAGAAGCAGGTTCTGATGCTCTTGCAGCCCAAACAAAAGCCGTATTAAATCCTGAAAAAACGCATTATGTATTAAATGGAACGAAGCAGTACATTACCAATGCTGCCTTTTCAGATACGTTCATCACGTATGCAAAAGTAGACGGTGAACATTTTACCGCTTTTATTGTAGAAAAAGGTTTTGAAGGACTGTCTCTCGGGTCAGAAGAAAAGAAAATGGGAATCAAAGGTTCGTCTACTCGTCCAGTTATTTATGAAGATTGTTTAGTACCCGTAGAAAACGTACTTGGACAAGTAGGAAAAGGTCACTTGATTGCGTTGAACGTCTTAAACCTTGGACGTTTTAACTTAGGTTCTGCATGTATGGGCGCAGCGAAATATGCGTTTGAACTTGCTTTAGCTTATACAAAAGAACGCAAGCAGTTTAAAACAGCTATTGCAGAATTTAATGCTTCAAAAGAAAAAATAGCAAAAATGGCAGCTCGTATTTTTGCATCTGAATCTATTCAGTACCGTACAGCTGGTTTACTAGAAGAGGCGCTTGGCGGCTTATACGAAAGTGAAAATCATAAGTTAGTAGCTAAACAGCTGGCTGAATTTGCAATGGAATGTTCAGTTTGTAAAGTGTATGGATCGGAAACCCTTGATTTAATTGCCGATGAATCGCTGCAGCTTCATGGAGGCGCAGGGTTTATTCAGGAATATAAAATAGAACAAGTATATCGTGACTCACGCATCAATCGTATTTTTGAAGGCACAAATGAAATCAACCGCCTTTTGCTTCCAACTCAGCTTCTAAAAAAAGCAGCCAAAGGAGAAATAGAGCTGAGCAAACAAGTAGAACATGCTGTTAGTGAATTGATGAGCGGTCAGTGGGAAATATCTTCAAGTGAACTTCTAGCAAGAGAAAAGCAGGCGGTTATTACCACAAGACATTTATTTCTTGCTTTGTTAGGAACAGCATTCCAAACGTTTAACGCCAACTTAGCACAAGAACAAGAAACGCTGATGAAGCTCGCAGAAATTGCTGTTGGACTATTTGCGATAGAGTCATCTGTGCTGCGCGCGGAAAAAGCCGTGAACAAAAATGGAGAAGAACAAGAAACATTAAAAAGCAAGCTGACAGCAACCGTTGTCAGTGAAACGCTATTTGAAATTGAAAAGCAGGCTCGACAATTAATAAACGGGATGTTAACGGGTGAAAAACACCGACAATACCGTACAATTCTTGGGAAATGGATGAATGATTTGCAAAGTGAAGGAGAGTTCACGCGCAATCGAGATATCGCCCGTGAATTTATCGACAGCGGGCGATATGTTGTATAAGGAGGGATATTATGCGTTTTGAAGGGCAAATAGCTGTTATTACAGGAGCTGGAAGCGGCATTGGAGAAGCGACCGCTCAGAGAATGGCGAAAGAAGGCGCTCGCGTCATTCTTGTCGGGCGAACGAAAGAAAAACTAGTACAGGCTGCATCCGCTATTGACACACGGTGTGAACGAAAATGCACGGATATTTTCCCAGCTGATGTAACGAAAGAAGAAGACGTCAAAGAGCTGGCTGAGTTTATAAAAGAAAAGTACGGACAAATTCATTTATTAATTAATAACGCAGGCGGATCAGTTAATTCAACCATCAAAGAAACAACTCTTGAACAGTGGAAACACGTGCAGGACGTCAATTTAACAAGCGTGTTTCTTGTAACAAAACATTTGATTCCTTTTTTAACTGAAGAAATAGGAGGAAATCGATCTATTGTTAACATCGCTTCTCTTTCAGGACATAAAGCAGGTGCACAAATCCCTCACTACAGCGCTGCTAAAGCTGCTTTAATTAACTTTACAAAAGCAATGGCATTTGAATTAGCACCTCAAGGAGTCAGAGTAAACTCTGTGTCTCCTGGATTCGTAGAAACACCTTTAACACAGCCTGGACTTGAAAATGAGCGCTTCACTAAGGCAATCGAAAAAAATACGGCTTTAAAACGTGTAGGTAAACCAGATGAAATTGCAAACGTTATTGCTTTTGCAGCGTCTGAAGAGGCATCGTATATGACGGGAAGTGATTTATTAGTAGATGGTGGGTGGCTTATCGTTTAATGCAAAATAAAAAGGAGGGAATCCGAAATATGAGTGATTTAGTGGTAGAAAAGCAGGGGACTATTTTATCTTTAACGTTAAATCGTCCGGATCGTTTAAATGCATTCAGTGAGGAAATGATTGGAAAGTTAACATCTGAAATAAAACAGGCGCAAAGCGATGAGTCTATTAAAGTGGTTATATTAAATGGCGCAGGGCGCTCATTTTCTGCCGGAGGCGATGTAAAAACGATGGGCCAAGCATCCGGATCTGATGTTTATGAACATATCGGCCGTTTAAATGAATGTATTTTAGCGATGCAAAATCTAGAGAAGCCAATTATTTCAGCAGTTCATGGATTTGCAGCAGGAGCGGCTTTTAATTTAGCTCTCGCTTCTGACTTTATCATTGCGTCAGAAGAAAGTCGGTTCGTATTAAGCTTTTCTCAAGTTGGATTGATTTCAGACGGAGGAGGCCTTTACTTTCTTACAAAGGTCGTTGGTCCCCACAAAGCTAAGGAACTGTTATTTTTAGGAGAGCCTATGAATGCCGATACGGCTTACAAAGCTGGTTTTTTAAACCGTATAGTTCCGTTAAATCAGCTGAAAGATGAGGTCACATCCTTTGCAAGTCGCTTATCACAAGGACCAACGAAAGCGTATGGAAAAATGAAAAAAATTGTCAATGATTCTTTTCATTTAACGTTAGAACAAGTCCTTGAACAAGAAAGGCTAACGCAAGTTCTTATGGTAGAAACAAGAGATCATCAAGAAGGAATATCTGCGTTTAAAGAAAAAAGAAAGCCACTATTTCAAGGGAAATAAGAGGGGGATATAAGATGAAAGCCATTCAATTTACGCAGTACGGAGGACCTGATGTTCTTCAAGTTATCGATATTGCACGCCCTGTACCAAAAAAGAAAGATGTGCTCATTAAAGTTGCGGCAATCGGCGTTAATTACGCCGACGCTGCGCGCCGTGAAGGAGCATACGTAGTCGAAACACCGCTGCCTTTTATCCCTGGCTCTGAAGTAGCGGGCGAAGTGGTTGAGGTAGGCGAGGATGTAAAAGGGATAAAAGTAGGTACAAAAGTCGTGACGCTGCTGGGATCTAATCGAGCAACAGGATACGCTGAGTACACGCTGGCAGATTCAAGAGGCCTTATTCCGTTGCCGGATAATGTGGATTTAACACAAGCGGTTGCTTTGCCTCTTCAAGGACTCACGGCTTATCATATCTTAAAAACAATGGGTCGCCTTGAAAAAGGAGAAACCGTCATCGTTCATGCGGCAGCAGGCGGTGTTGGAACCTTAGCTGTTCAGCTTGCCAAAATTTTTGGAGCTGGAAAAGTTATTGCTACAGCGAGCTCCAAAGAAAAGCTTGAGCTTGCAAAAAATCTGGGAGCTGACGAAGCAATTAACTATACAGAAACAGGCTGGGAAAAACAAATTTTAGAAGTGACGGAAGGAAAAGGAGCCGATATTATTTTAGAAATGGTAGGAGGGCATATATTCTATGAATCTCTTCAATGTCTTGCACCATTTGGGCGCCTCGTTTTTTACGGAATGGCTAGCGGAAAACCTGTAAAATTTAACCCTGCCCGCCTGATGGAAAAAAATCAATCGGTTCTAGGCTTTTTCTTACCTCAAATGATGGCAAAACCAACACTTTATCAGCAAAGCCTGCATGAGCTATTAAACTACGTAAATTCCGGTCAGTTAAAATTAATG
This sequence comes from Priestia sp. YIM B13552, assembly GCF_042787775.1. Taxonomy (NCBI): domain Bacteria; kingdom Bacillati; phylum Bacillota; class Bacilli; order Caryophanales; family Bacillaceae; genus Priestia; species Priestia sp. YIM B13552. The sequence continues at coordinate 440,346 of NZ_JBHZOU010000003.1, read as the reverse complement.
CTGGGCGGCACATTTTCACTTGATGAAGCGGCAGATGTACATCGTCTGCTTCAAGGAAGAAAAACGACCGGAAAATTAGTGTTAGTTCCTTAACAAAACAGCTTCCGTCTCTAATAGGGATGGGAGCTGTTTTGGTTTAAAAAATTGGCTCTTGCATGCCAAAAATTTAGAAGATGATTAATAATTTGGCACAAAAATCAATATTTTTTACTAATTTCTTCTATATTTTAACGCTGGCATGGAAGTTGCATAATAAGTATTTGAACATATAAAGGAGGAATTGAATATGGTGAGAAATGGAACAGACCGCGTGAAGCGGGGAATGGCGGAAATGCAAAAAGGCGGCGTTATCATGGATGTGATCAATGCAGAACAGGCAAAAATTGCAGAGGCAGCAGGCGCTGTTGCTGTTATGGCGTTAGAGCGTGTTCCAGCTGATATTCGTGCAGCAGGCGGCGTGTCTCGTATGGCAGACCCAACAATTGTTGAAGAAGTGATGAACGCTGTATCCATTCCAGTTATGGCGAAAGCTCGTATTGGCCATATTGTTGAAGCCCGCGTGCTAGAAGCAATGGGTGTAGACTATATTGACGAAAGTGAAGTACTCACTCCAGCTGATGAGGAATATCACCTTAACAAAAGTACATTTACGGTTCCATTTGTATGCGGATGCCGTGATTTAGGGGAAGCAGCAAGACGAATTGGTGAAGGTGCTTCGATGCTTCGTACAAAAGGCGAACCAGGAACAGGAAACATCGTCGAAGCAGTGCGTCATATGCGCCAAGTCAACGCTCAAGTACGTAAAGTTGTAGGCATGGATGAAGACGAGTTAATGACAGAAGCAAAACTATTAGGTGCGCCTTATGAGTTATTACTGCAAATTAAACGTGAAGGCCGCTTACCGGTTGTAAACTTTGCAGCAGGCGGCGTAGCAACACCAGCAGACGCAGCGTTAATGATGCAGCTTGGAGCAGACGGTGTGTTCGTTGGATCAGGAATCTTCAAATCAGACAACCCTGAAAAATTTGCGCGAGCAATCGTGGAAGCAACTAGTCATTATCAAGACTATGAACTGATTGCAAGCTTATCAAAAGGGTTAGGAAGTGCAATGAAAGGGATTGAAATTTCATCATTATTACCAGAAAATCGTATGCAAGAACGCGGCTGGTAATGAGTAATAACTTTTAAACTTAGTTAGGAGAATGATCATGGGGAAATATACGATAGTCGATAAAGAAACGTGTATTGCGTGCGGTGCATGCGGAGCTGCGGCACCTGATATTTATGATTATGATGATGAAGGAATTGCGTTCGTTATACTTGATGATAATCAAGGCACGGCTGAAGTGCCCCAAGAGCTGGAAGACGATTTAATAGATGCGTTTGAAGGCTGTCCAACCGAGTCCATCCGTATAGCAGATGAAAAGTTTGATGGAGACTCGAATAAATTTCAATAAAGCCGAATAAATAAAAAAATAGAAAGTTTTTTTAAAAGAAAAGAAGGATTTTGTCTAGAAAAGGCGAAATATTAGTTGTGTAAGAACATATCTTTTTAAAAATGAAAGCACTTACATAACTAAAAGCATATGAGTTAATCTCATTTGACCTTTCAGAATTATTAGTGTAAAAGTGCGGAGTAATTAAATAGTTTTTAAAAGGAGATTAAGGGGCATGCAAATACTGAATACAGTCATTGTGACAGGATATGCAAAAGCTCCACAGGGAACTTCCATGTATGAAATGTATAAGCATGCGGGAATTGTACTAGAAGTGGATCTGACAGAGCATAAAATTGTAAATGCTGAGTTTACGTTTATTACGGAGCTGACGCAAAACTTTTTCCGGAAGCTGCTTATTGGTTACTGCCTTGCAGATGGAATTGAACCTCTTATTGAACGTATTCAAAATTATTATTTTGCTCCATCTCAACAGGCGATTATCGTAGCGCTTCAGGCTGCAATCCAACGTTACTGGGATAATGTGAATCAAAAAATTACATAGCGTTTGGTTAGAATAAAGTGAGAAGACAACCTCTTTTCATGGTCTTATTAAAACCAAGCAGACACACACACTTTACAAAGAGTGGGGACATCCCTGTTTCTTTGGGGAGTCATTGTGTCCTGCTTGGTTTTTTTCGCGTAGAGCGCTGTGAAATATAAAAAGAAAAGGAGGAAACAAAATGAACAAAATCATCACGCGCGAAGAAGCAATAAAAAAAATAACGGATGGCGCACGCATTATGGTAGGTGGATTTGGTCTCGTTGGAAGCCCGCTTAGTCTGATTGAAGCGATTGCCAAATCAAACCTTAAAGATTTAGAGATTATTAGTAATAACCTCGGTGAACCTGGAAAAGGATTAGGTGTATTGGTTCAAAAAAAACAAGTAAAAAAAGCCATAGGTTCTTATTTTACTTCCAACCCTGAAGTTGTACATGCTTATCAACAACAAGAACTCCAAGTGGAGCTCATCCCGCAAGGAACAATGTCCGAGGCTATTAGGGCAGGAGGTGCGGGCATCGGAGGGTTTTACACGCCTGTGAGCGTAGGGACTCAGCTGGCGGAAGGAAAAGAAGAACGAGTATTAAAAGGAAAGAAATATGTTTTGCAAGAATCGCTGCACGCAGATGTAGCTCTAATAAAAGCTAAAAAAGCAGATCGACTCGGAAATCTTATTTACAGCAAATCAGCAAGAAACTTTAATCCAATGATGGCAACGGCTGCTGATATCGTGATTGCAGAAGTAGAAGAAATTGTTGAAGTTGGACAGATTTCTCCTGAAGAAATTGTAACTCCTCATTTATACGTTACTTATATCGTAGTGAAAGGAGAAAATTAAGATGAACGTCAAACAATATATTGCTGCGCGTGCTGCAAAAGAGCTTTGTCACGGAGATACAGTGAACTTAGGAATCGGCATTCCTACTTTAGTTGCTAATTATATTTCACCCGATGTTCACGTGTTTTTACATTCAGAAAACGGGATTCTTGGCGTTGGCCCTACTCCTGAAGAAGATTATATAGATCCAGAACTTGTGAATGCTGGAAAGCTGCCCGTCACGGTTTTAGAAGGTGCCTCATTTTTTAACAGCGCTGATTCTTTTGCCATGATACGCGGAGGCCATGTGAATGTATCGATTCTTGGAGTGCTTCAAGTAGATGAAACAGGCCGAATTGCGAACTGGGCTGTTCCGGGGAAAAGTGTTCTTGGCGTAGGAGGAGCAATGGATTTATTAGAAGGCTCAAAAAAAGTGATTGTTACGACTCTTCATACGAACAGCCAAGGAGAGTCAAAGCTGGTTGAGGAGTTAACTTATCCGCTTACTTCAGAGCGACGAGTCGATATGATTATTACAGAATTAGCTGTCTTTTCGGTAACAGACCATGGTCTTGAACTTCTTGAAACAGCTCCGGGTGTTTCTTTAGAGACAGTGCAACAAAAAACGCAGGCTTCTTTTCGCGTTTCTAAATTATTTAATAAAAACAATGAGGTGACAGCATAATGGCAGTGATTGTAAATGCATTTCGAACGCCTATTGGAAAGTTTGGCGGTTCGCTTGCAGATACGCTTCCAGAAGAACTAGTCTCTCTTGTGATGAAAAACAATTTGTCTTCAGCGGGATATACGTCAGAGATTGTTGATGAAATCATTGTCGGACAGACGAAACAAAGCGCTCATGCTCCTAATATAGCGAGAGTAGCCGGGCTGAAAGCTCAATTCTCTGAACGTATTCCAGCTTATACCGTGCACCGCCAGTGCGGTTCAGGCATGCAGGCTGTAATGAATGGAGCTATGTCCATTTTATCAGGTCAAGCCGAAGTGGTATTAGCCGGAGGAGTAGAAAGCATGTCTCAAGCACCGCACTATACGGTAGGCACTCGTTTTGGTTTTCACGTTGGTGATTTAACACTCTATGACTCTAATACAGAAAGTCAGCCAAAATCACAGCCTGAAACGTTATACGGAACGTTTACGATGGGACAGACGGCCGAGTGGCTCGCTGAAAAATATAGTATTAGCCGCACGGAACAAGATGAGTTTGCTTTTTATAGTCAGGAAAAAGCTAGGCGGGCTATAGAACTTGATTTGTTTGAAGAAGAAATTATCCCGGTAGCTGTAAAAGAAGGAAAAAAAGGTATGAGGCATTTTGCAACAGATGAATTTCCTCGTCTTACTAGCAAAGAAAAGCTTGGTGCGCTTAAGCCTGTTTTTCAAAAGAATGGAACGGTTACAGCCGGCAATTCATCCGGCAGAAACGATGGCGCTTCGATGCTGCTGCTGATGTCGGAAGAAAAAGCTGAGCACCTTGGATTAACGCCTATGGCAAAGATTGTGTCGTTTGCCGCAGCGGGCGTCTCTCCAAAGGAAATGGGAATTGGCCCCGTTTCTGCTTCGCAAGTTGCTTTAAATAAAGTCGGTTTAAGCTTAGGTGATATGGACTTGATTGAATTAAACGAAGCATTTGCCGCTCAAAGTATTGCTTGCTTAAGAGAATGGGACATCACATCAGAAAAAGTGAATGTAAACGGAGGAGCGATTGCGCTTGGACACCCTTTAGGATGCTCCGGGGCAAGAATTATAACAACTCTGTGTCATGAGCTCCAAAAGCAAAAAAGACGATACGGTCTGGCTACTATTTGCGTTGCAGGAGGATTAGGAATGGCGATGGTGGTGGAAAGATGGACGAAATAAAAAGAGACTATGTGTTTCATAGAGATTTAACAAAAAAGTACCCAATGATTACACACGGTGAAGGAAGCTACTTAATAGATGAACAAGGCAAAAAGTATTTAGACGGCTGCTCCGGGGCCGTGGCGGCAAATTTAGGGCACGGCATTGCGCAAATAGCCGAGGCGATGGCGGAGCAAGCAAAAAAAGCGGCGTTTGTTCATACATTGCGTTTTGAAACGAATGTTTTGCATAAACTTTCGAAAAAAATTGGTAAAATGGCGCCACTTCATTTAAACAAAGTCTATTTTACATCAGGAGGATCAGAAGCTAATGAAAGTGCATTAAAATTAGCAAGGCAATATCACAGAGATGCCGGAAAGATGCAAAAACACATCGTAATCGGAAGGTGGCAGTCCTATCACGGAAATACGATAGGGGCACTATCAGCTGGAGGAGATGTAAAAAGACGATATCCTTATACACCCAACCTTTTACATTTTGCGCACGTCTATTCTCCGTATTGTCATCGCTGTCCGTATAATCGCAATCAAGAAGACTGCGTGGCAAATCAAAACTGGAGCTGCATCACCGATATTGAACGAACTATTTTAGAGCTTGGTCCAGAAAATATTTCAGCTTTTATCGCAGAGCCCATTGTAGGAAGTCAGCAAGGAGCTGTTGTACCTCCGCTTGACTATTTCAAAAAAGTACGTGAGCTCTGCAGCCGCTATGACATTCTTTTGATTGTTGATGAAGTGATGACAGGCTTCGGGAGAACGGGAACTGATTTTGCAGTGGAACAATTCGGAATCGAACCGGATATCCTAACGTTTGGTAAAGGAGTTTCAGCTGGGTACGCTCCTTTAGGAGGAATGATTGTCCATGACCGCCTGATTCAAGGTCTGTTAGAAAATAGCAGCGGAAAATTTCTTCATGGCTATACGTACAGTGGACATCCTGTTTCAATAGCGGCAGGCCTTGCTGCTTTGGATATGTACGAAGAAATGAATATCCTTCAAAACGTTGAAACTCAAGGCGCGTATTTAATGGAATGTTTAGTAGCTCTGCAGCGCAAGTATCCTTATATTTCAGATATTCGCGGCCGCGGACTTTTAATTGGATTAGAACTAATGAAAGATGCCAATCAACAGATATTTTTCGAGCCACGTGAAGCAGCCAGCGAAAAGCTCAATGAAATTTGTATGGAGCTTGGAGGCGTCTTTTATCCAGGATCCGGATCTATAGATGGACATAAAGGAGAGCATATCATTATCAGTCCTCCTTTAAATATAACGAAATCAGAAGTTGATGAAATAGTGAGATTGCTAGATCATGCGTTTTCTATTTTTCATCAGCACATAAGAAAGGATGAGTCATATGAAAGTGCAAAGTAAAACAGAAGAGCTTCAAACCAAAGGAAAAAAACATTTATCACCGGTGATGACAAGAGTAACAGAGCTTGTTATTGAAAAAGCGCACGGTGCAAAATTTTGGACAGCTGATGGCAAGGAATATATTGATTTTGTATCAGGAGTAGCTGTCAATGCAGTGGGTCATACGCATGAAAAGATGGTAGAAGCGATAAAAAAACAAGCAGATCAGCTGCTTCATCTAGGCTTAAACTACGGCTATTACGAAACAGCAGTAAATTTGGCGGAAAAACTTGCGCAAATTACGCCTGGAAACTTAGACACGGTGTTTTTTTCAAACTCAGGCGCAGAAGCCATTGATGGTGCGCTCAAATTAGCAAAAGCGGCAACTGGCAGGCCAGCAATCATTGCTTTTGAAGGTTCTTTTCACGGTCGTACACTAGGAGCTACAGCTATTACGGCTTCAAGCTCAAAATACCGCAGCTACTACGAGCCGATTTTAGGAGAAGTGTATCACGTTCCTTATCCGTATCCAAGTCAGCTTCCTAATGTTGACGAGGAAGATGCAGAAGCATATTGCTTAAATCAACTGCAAAAGCTGTTTGAACTGCGAGTCGATCCTTCACGCGTAGCAGCGATTGTAATTGAGCCAGTTATGGGCGAAGGAGGCTATTACCCTGCTCCTTCTAGCTTTTTACGCGCACTGAGAGACATAGCGAATGATTACGGCATTCTGCTTATTTTTGATGAAGTGCAAACGGGATTTGGGCGCACTGGAAAAATGTTTGCCGCAGAACATGCTGGAGTCACACCAGATATTTTAGTTTTAGCAAAAGCTCTTTCCGGCGGCATGCCTTTAGGAGCCATTGTAGCAAGCCGAGAACTGCATGAGAAATGGCCAACAGCTGGACATGGTTCTACTTTTGGAGGAAATCCAGTATCGTGCGCAGCTGCTTTAGCTAATATTTCAATCATTGAAGAAGAAAAGCTTGTAGAGCGCAGCGAAAAAGTAGGCGCGGATATCGTGAAACGTCTTCAGCATTCTATCGGACATTTACCTGCCATTAAAGAAGTTAGAGGAATTGGTATGATGATTGGTATTGAATTTCATGTTGAAACAGCAGCTGCTTATGTCCCTGTTATTAAATCAAAAGCGCTGGAAAAAAGACTGCTAATTATGAACTGTGGAGTCAAAGGGCAAACCATTCGTTTAATGCTGCCGCTAAATATTGATAAAGACGTGCTGGATCAAGGGCTGTCTTTACTAGAAGAAGCCATTACAGAAGCAGTTTCAATTAACTAGCTTTTTAAATGAAAAGGAGGGTAACAATATGAGTCAGACTAAAACTGAACTGTTACAAGGAAATTTATATATTAACGGCGAGTGGGTAAGTGAAGAGGAGCAAACCTATTTTGAAAGTATAAACCCTGCAACACAAGAGCTCGTCGGAACGTGCGCAGCCGCTACGGCTAGTCAAGTCGATGATGCGGTAAGAGCGGCTAGTACAGCCTACAGCCATTGGAAAAATACATCTATTCCTGAACGTGCAGCATTTTTAACAAAAGCAGCTGAGATTTTTGAAGACCGAAAAGAAGAGCTAGCTCAAGTGATGACAAAAGAGATGGGAAAACCGCTATCAGAATCCATAGGCGAAGTTGGTGTCGTCATTGCAACAGCTCAGTATATGGCGGGAGAAGGAAGACGTTTGTTTGGCGAAATAGTGCCCGCTGGCTTTCCTGACAGAGATATAAAAATGATTCGCGAACCGCTTGGAGTTGTGGCATGTATTACACCTTGGAACTTTCCTGTTTCTCTCGCTTCTTATAAAATGTTTGCCGCTTTAATCGCTGGCAATACCGTTGTCTGGAAGCCGGCTTCAGAAGTGGCGCTCTCAGCGAAGATTTTTATGGAAGTATTGCACGCTGCGGGGCTTCCAAAAGGAACAATTAACTTGCTTACAGGATCGGGCAGAATCGTTGGACAAAAGCTTGCTACGCACTCTGAAGTGAAAATCATCTCATTTACAGGTTCTACGGAAGTTGGTCAGAAGTTAGCAGAAATGAGCAGCAAAACCTTAAAGCGTATTTCTTTAGAGCTAGGAGGAAAAAACGCTGTTATTGTATTAAAGGACGCCGATTTGAATAAAGCAGCAGAAGGAATTGTTAAATCAGCATTTACGACAACGGGGCAGCGCTGTACCGCAGCTAGCAGAGTGATTGTGGAGCGTTCAGTAAAAGAAGAGCTTTTGAAAAAAGTAATAGCTGTTACAAAAGAAATGAAAATTGGAAATGGTCTTGATGAAGGAGTTGTAATAGGCCCGCTTGTTAATGAACAGCAGTGCCGTTTAGTAGAAAATTACGTACAAAAAGCGGTGGAAGAAGGCGGAAATATTGCGCTTGGAGGTCGTGCTTTATCAGAATTAGGGACTTGTTATTACATGCCTACAATCATCGATAACGTCCATTCGAATCACACAATTGCTCAAGAAGAGATTTTTGGCCCCGTGCTTGCTTTTATTGAAGTAAATGGCTATGAAGAAGCAATGAGCGTCAATAATGGAACGATGTATGGACTTTCCACTTCTATTTATACAAGCAGCTTGCACTATGCCAGCCGAGCGGCAAAAGACGCTGTTAGCGGATTAGTCTATATCAATAACGGAACATCTAATGCTGAAATGGGGGTAGCATTCGGAGGAATGAAAATGTCTGGCAACGGCCACAGAGAAGTTTCTCATCATGCATTTGATGTGATGACAGAATGGAAGTCTGTCTACACCAACTATTAATCTCGCACCTTAGCGAAAAGGAGGAGCACATGTCTTCATATCGCATTGGCATTGCCTTTTTTTATCATGAATCTCACAGCTTTAGTCCATTAAAAACAGAAATAGAACAGTTTGTACAAGAAGGATATTTTGTTGGAACGGAAATATATAAAGCATACTCAGGAACCAAAACAGAAGTAGGGGGATTTTTGGATGTGTTAAAGCAAGAGAAGCAAGTAGAGATCGTTCCCCTTGTTTGTGCAGCTGCAGTTCCGTCTGGGGTTGTATCTTCGGCGGCTTATTACACAATTGAAAAGCAAATGCTGCATGCGCTTACTCACGCCGGCCCGCTAGATGGCCTATTAATTGCTTTGCACGGCGCAATGGTAGTAGAGCATCTTTTCGATCCTGAAGCTCATTTGTTAGGTCAAATAAGAAGCTGTATAGGAAATAACGTTCCTATTGCTACTACGCTCGATATGCATGCAAATGTCAGTGAAGATATGCTTACGTACACGCCGCTTCACTTTGGTTTTAAAACATATCCTCATGTTGATATGTACGAACAAGGAGTGAACGCTGCGCGAGCGCTTTTAACACAAGTAAAAGAAAGCGCTGTCTATTATGCGTCTTTAAAGAAATTGCCTATGCTTTTGCCCTCAATTAATATGCGAACAGCAGAAGGCCCTATGAAAAAAATGATTGACCTTGCTGAGCAAGAAGCAGACGTATACAATGTTTCCATTTTTGGAGGCTTTCCGTATTCTGATATTCCAATTGCCGGAGCAAGCGTGCTCGTAACAGCTTTGAATCCTGAAACAGCAGAAAAAACAGCAAAGAAACTAGCTTCTCAGTTTTGGAGTATAAAAGAAGAGTTTATCGTGGATTTGCCTACCGTTGAAGAAGGTCTGCAAACAGCGTTAAAACTATCAAGCGAACAGCCAATTGTGCTTGCTGATATAGCGGACAATCCTTTAAGCTGCGGAAGCGGCGACACAACAGAGCTTTTGGAATACATGCTGAAGCTAAATATGCCGGGGACACTGTTTGGAGGTCTTTATGACCCTGAATCTATTAAACAATGCGTGCAAGCAGGAGTTGGGAACTACGTCTCTCTTTCCTTAGGAGGAAAAGTTTCTCCTGAGTTCGGAAAGCCCGTTGAAGTTGAGGCGAAGGTCGTTGCTTTGTCGGAAGGTGAGTTTTACAATTCGGGACCGTTTAATCAGCATTTAAAAGTAAATGTAAAAGGTGCAGCTCACATTCAAGTAGGAGAATTAGACATTTTGCTGATTGGAAGGCCGGTATCAGCCAATGATCCTGAACTTTTTCGCCATATTGGCATTGAGCCAGCGACGAAAAAAATCATTGGTTTAAAAGCTAAAAATCATTTCAGAGCCGCTTTTGAACCGCTTGTAGGATCTATCATCTATGTGGATGCGCCAGGCGTAGCGTCAAATCGCTTAACGACCTTTAAGTATCAGCACATTCCAAAACCAATATGGCCGCTGCAAGATGTCAAGTATGAAAGTGAAAAAAGGAGGAAAGAAAAATGGATGCATTAAAAGAGCAGTATCATATCGAAGTGCCGGAATCGTTAACTCCTGAACAGCAAAAGATGATGATCGAACTTGAAAAAGATGCGTTTCCGGGCATGGGAGCCGTGGATGAACAGACGCTTGTACCTTTAGCGCGCTACGGAAAGCTCATTCAATATTTCCAGGAAAATGACGCAAGGCCAATTGCCATTTGCGAGCTGCTTCGAGATTACAAAGATGTCACAAAAGCTTATATCTTTGGGTTCTACGTCCGCTCTGATAAACAAGGAAGCGGAATTGGACAGCTGTTCTTAGAAGAAATATTTTCGATTCTACAAAAAGATAGTTTTAAAAGCGTTTGTTTGACTGTGAATGTAAAAAATGAAGGTGCTGTGAAGCTGTATAAAAAAATGGGCTTTACGATTAAAGAAACGCGAGCAGGAGAGTTTGGCGAAGGAGAAGATCGCTATTATATGGTGCGGTCAATTTCTTAGTAGAACATCTATTCAAAAAATGAACTTTGGAGGGAATATAAAATGAAAAATACATTATATAAAGCAAGCAGACATTGGAAAGAAATTGAGCTTTGGAAAGATGTAACGGACGAGCAGTGGAACGACTGGGTATGGCAGCTGACAAACACGATTAAAACATTGGAAGATTTGAAGAAAGTGATCAATTTAACACCTCAAGAAGAAGAAGGCGTTAAAATTGCAACCAAAACGATTCCGTTAAACATCACTCCTTATTACGCATGGTTAATGGATGAGAACGATCCGAAATGTCCAATCAGAATGCAGTCCGTTCCTATTTCAGAAGAACTGCATAAGACAAGGTATGATTTAGAAGATCCGCTTCATGAAGATGAAGATTCACCGGTTCCTGGCTTAACGCACCGCTATCCAGACCGCGTGCTGTTTTTAGTTACAAATCAGTGCTCTATGTACTGCCGCTACTGTACAAGAAGACGTTTTTCAGGACAAATTGGCATGGGCGTTCCAAAAAAACAGCTGGATACAGCTATTAATTACATTGCTGCCAACCCTCAAATCCGTGATGTATTAATTTCCGGAGGAGACGGCCTATTAATCAATGATAATATTTTAGAATATATTTTGAAAAATTTGCGCGATATTCCGCACGTAGAAATTATTCGTATCGGTACAAGAGCACCTGTGGTGTTCCCGCAGCGCATTACAGAAAATCTTTGCAACATCTTAAAGAAATATCATCCGGTTTGGCTGAATACGCACTTCAACACATCAATTGAAATTACAGAAGAATCAAAGCGTGCTTGTGAAATGCTTTCCAACGCAGGAGTTCCAGTTGGAAACCAAGCGGTTATTTTAGCCGGAATTAACGACAGCGTGCCAATCATGAAGCAGCTTATGCATGATTTAGTAAAAATTCGCGTGAGACCTTACTACATTTATCAATGTGATTTATCAGAAGGAATCGGCCATTTCCGTGCGCCAATCAGTAAAGGACTAGAAATTATGGAAGGACTTCGCGGCCATACGTCCGGCTATGCAGTTCCTACGTTTATCGTGGATGCTCCTGGAGGAGGCGGTAAAATTCCGCTGCAGCCAAACTACATTATTTCTCAAAGCTCCAATAAAGTTGTGCTTCGAAACTTTGAAGGTGTTATTACGTCTTATCCGGAGCCGCAAAATTACCAAAGTGGCAGCGCAGAAGAATTTTATAAAAAAGTATATCCTGAAGTGTTTGAAAAATTTGAAAGCAACGGTGTTCTTTCGATTATTGATGATACAAAGTTCAACTTAACGCCGGAAGGTCTAAACCGTCTTGACCGCCGGAAAACGTATGACCAAAATCCAGAGCATAGCTCTTTAAAAGACAAGCGTGAAAAGCGCGATCAATTAAAAGAGAAAAAATTTGAAACGCAAATGAAAAAATACGAAACGGCGGGAGCGAAGGAGGAATAATGTTGAAATGCCAATGGTGCGAATCATATGAAGCGAAAGAGACGGATGCAACGGTTTATTGGGAGCTTCCTGACGGCACAAAAGCTATAGAAATTAAAGAGACGCCTTCCATTACATGTTCAGAATGCGGGATTACGTATCAAACAGATGCAACGGTTGGGCACATTGAAGATCAACTGTTTTTAATCAACACCTCTGCCTTAGAAAAAAGTGTAACGTACGAACAGCTTATGAGCCTGCCTCGTCTATTAAAACGAAACTACTTTGATTTTTCAAAGTAAGCAATGAAGAGTCCATCTCCTGCTTTTTGTGGGAGATGGATATTCTTATACGCTTTACATTAAACATGTGCGCATAGTTCATTTATAAAGGTGGGATAAGTATGGAAGCGGTCGATATAAATCGTAATGAAGAAGAAAAGAAGCAGGACGATAAGCATATAAAACGCCATTTAAAAGCGCGTCATATGACCATGATTGCCATTGGAGGGTCAATCGGAACGGGCTTATTTCTAGCTACCGGATCATCCATCCAAACTGCTGGACCTGGAGGAGCGCTGATTGCTTACGGGGCTATTGGAATTATGGTTTACTTTCTCATGACTAGTCTTGGAGAAATGGCCACGTTTATGCCGGTATCAGGTTCTTTTTCAACGTACGCCAGTCATTATGTAGACCCAGCTCTCGGCTTTGCGCTCGGCTGGAACTACTGGTTTAACTGGGCTGTTACGCTCGCTGTAGAAATAGCTGCTTCTGCTATTATCATGAAGTTTTGGTTCCCTGATGTGCCAAGTATTATCTGGAGCGCTTTGTTTTTAGGCTTAATTTTTTTACTTAATTTCCTATCTGTAAAAAGCTATGGAGAATCTGAATATTGGTTTGCTCTCGTAAAAGTAGTAACCATCATTGTGTTTATCGGAGTGGGCCTTCTGACCATATTTGGCATTTTCGGCGGTGAATATATCGGTTTTAAAAACTTTACATTAGAAGAAGCGCCGGTCAACGGCGGATTTCTGTCCGTACTAAGCATTTTCTTTATCGCGGGATTTTCTTTTCAAGGTACAGAGCTAGTCGGCATTGCGGCGGGGGAAAGTGAAAACCCTCAAAAAAATATCCCAAAAGCCATTCGCCAAGTCTTTTGGCGCATTCTTCTATTTTATATTGCAGCCATTGCTGTAATTGGGCTTATCATTCCTTACACAAGTCCATCTCTTCTAGGAGGAGATGTGGATAACATTGCTGTTAGTCCATTTACGCTTGTTTTTGAAAAAGCAGGAATTGCTGCAGCTGCTTCAGTGATGAATGCTGTTATTCTTACGTCGGTTTTATCAGCCGGAACTTCTGGCTTATATGCTTCTACGCGAATGTTATGGTCCATGGCCAATGAAGGGCAAGCGCCTAAAGCGCTTCGAAAAATTAATCGTCGAGGAATTCCAGTAAACGCGCTTGTTTTAACCACTATCATTGGCGGTCTTGCCTTTTTAACATCAATTTTTGGCGATCAAATGTATATGTGGCTTTTAAACGCTTCAGGCATGAGCGGATTTATTGCGTGGATTGGTATTGCCGTCAGCCACTATCGTTTCCGAAAAGCATATGTTGCTTCAGGACGGGATATAAATGAACTGGCTTATAAAGCAAAATGGTTTCCTTTAGGCCCGGTTCTTGCATTTGGAATGTGTCTCGTCGTTATTTTAGGACAAAACTATCAAGCGGTACTTTCTGACAAAATTGATTGGTACGGCTTAACGGTCTCATACATCGGACTGCCTCTCTTTTTAGCGACGTGGTGGGGATATAAAATAGCAAAGAAAACCAAGGTTGTACCTTTGCATGAGTGTATCCAAAGAGAAGATAAGAAATAAAAAAGCTATACGGCTAACGATAAGCAAAAAAAGGTGAACCTCGGACAACAAGGTTCACCTTTTTATTTATAAAGATCTATCATAGTAAGCTTTATTTTATAGATATTATAGCATAAAAAGTTATTTTTTTCCAGTATGGTTTTTATTTTGTTTATTGATAAAATTCAAGAATACCACTGCATGCTAAGCGATTGTGGAGGTTGAAAATCTTTTTACTTTAATAAGAAAAGGGGAGTGCAATGAGAATTTCTGCAGGTGTTGAAATGCTACAGTTGACTGCCAGAGCTTTTGACCAAGATATAATATTAAATCCTACGTTAGTTTGGAATAACGATGAAGCTGTTCTAATTGATACAGGAATGCCTGGGCAAACCGATCAACTGAAAGAGGCCTTGGGTGAATTGAATATATCTATTGAACAGCTAAAAGCAATTCTTCTAACACACCAAGATCTAGATCATATAGGATGTGCGACTGATATACGAAAAAAATCAAATGAAAATATCATCGTACATGCTCATGAATTTGATAAGCCGTATATTGAAGGGAAACTTCCGCTTATTAAAACGAATGCGAGTCGAATGAGTAACGAAGAACTAGCAGCTATACCTGACGAAATAAAATATTTATATAAAAATCCTCCAAAAGTTGAGGTAGATACAGTATTCAAAGAAGATCAACTGCTTCCATACTGCGGAGGTATTGAAGTTATTTTCACTCCCGGACATACGCCTGGGCATGTTAGTTTTTATTTAAGAAAATCAAAAACACTGGTTGCTGGAGATGCTTTAGTATTTGCAAATGAACAACTAATGGGACCTGTTAAACAAACGACCTTAAATATGGACCAAGCAGTTCACTCACTGGAAAAATTCTTACACTACGACATTGAGCATGTTATTTGTTACCATGGAGGGTATTTTCAAGACTGTCCGAAAGAAGCAATTTTAAGGATAAAAGAACACTTTGCACAGGGAGAAAGTTAAGGGAAGGAGATGTGTAAAATGTTTACACCAACTATCAGTGTCCGAAAAATAAATGATAATCTCATTATAAAATGGCAGCTTTCACACTTTACGATTCCGTTAGAAGACATTCTTGAAGTAACGGAAGATGACACGTACGGAGGCAAAGAAGTAAGCGCCATTCGAATTGGCCCTCCTTACGGAACGACTGACCGCATCTTTATAAAAACGACCAATAAAAACTATCTGTTATTTACCTCAAACGCACCGGCTATATTAAACGAAATAAATTCATAACGACCATTACTAAATACGAGATATATAGGAGAGAAAAAATTGAAGATTAGCCGTACTTTCGATGCTGATACAATTGCCAAGCTTAATCAGTCTGTTCATCAACTGCATGTAGAATTATACCCCGAGCGCTTTCAAACATATGATTTTCAGAAGATACATGAATTTTTTAAGAACGTGATGAAAGACGATAGATTTATCTTTCTTTTAGGAGAAAACGAAGGTCAGCATGTGGGATTCGCTTGGCTGGAAATAAAGCAGTATTCAGAGACAGTGTTTAAAAAGACTTACAAGTCAATTTATGTTCATCAAATAAACATCGCAGAACCCTACAAAAACAAAGGGTTTGGTTCGAGTTTGATGAAAGAAATTTATAGCATTGCTCGTGAAAAAGAGATCACTACAATTGAGTTAGATTACTGGAGTGACAATACGATTGCCGAGAGCTTTTACGAAAAAGAAGGATTTGTTACGTATAGAAAAATGGCTTATAAAGAACTTTAAAGAGAGCATTTACTTGCTCTCTTTTTTATATCTAAGAAGCCATTTTCTTCATTTTAATTACTCAATAAAATAAAGTACGCGATTTGAGAACTTAACTCTTGAAAAATTTTTGTTTTACATTTATACTTACATTCTTGTTCGCGTAATGCGACAACTCACTTTATATTCAACTAGGAGGTATACAGATAGTATGGAAAATTTCATTTATCATAATCCCACAAAATTAATCTTCGGAAAAGATCAGCTTCAAGCATTATCAGAAGAGCTCCCGAAATACGGAAAAAATATTTTGCTTGTTTACGGCGGAGGAAGCATTAAGAAAAACGGTTTATACGATCAAGTTCTTACGCTGTTAAAAGAGTTAAACGTAAATATACATGAGTTAGCGGGCGTAGAGCCAAATCCTCGACTATCTACGGTACGAAAAGGAATTGAAATTTGCCGAAATGAAAACATTGACTTCATGTTAGCAGTCGGCGGTGGAAGCGTGATTGACTGCACAAAAGCAATCGCTGCCGGAGCTGAGTATGAAGGAGACGTTTGGGATATTATTAACAAAAAAGTAACGGCTACAAAAGCACTGCCGTTTGGAACAGTATTAACATTGGCAGCAACAGGTTCTGAAATGAATCCTGATTCTGTTATTACGAATTGGGAAACAAATGAAAAATACGTTTGGGGAAGTGCCGTTACGCATCCTGTATTTTCGATATTAGATCCTGTAAACACGATGTCTGTTCCTAGAGATCAAACTATCTACGGCATGGTAGACATGATGAGCCATGTATTCGAACAATATTTCCATAACGTGAAAAACACGCCTTTACAAGATCGTATGTGCTATTCTGTATTACAAACAGTAATTGAAACAGCACCGAAATTACTAGAAGATCTGCAAAGCTACGAACACCGCGAAACGATTTTATATTCCGGAACAATCGCATTAAACGGAACACTTCAAATGGGCTACTTTGGCGATTGGGCTTCACATACAATTGAACACGCAGTATCAGCGGTATATGACATTCCTCATGCAGGCGGTTTAGCAATCCTATTTCCAAATTGGATGCGACACGTTGTAGATCAAGATGTAACGCGTATGAAGCGTGTAATGACAAGCATGTTCGATATTGAAACTGCAGGTAAAAGCGACAAAGAAATCGCATTAGAAGGAATCGATAAACTAAGCGCTTTTTGGTCAAGCCTTGGTGCACCTTCTCGCTTAGCAGATTACGATATCGGAGAAGAGAGACTAGACGAAATTGCTGGAATTGCTGCTCGTGAAATGGAGTACGGAGGTTTCGGTAACTTTAAAAAACTAAATAAAGATGATATTTTAGCTATTTTAAAAGCGTCACTGTAAAGTGAAAAACAAAAAAGAAGGAGACATCTGTCTTCTTCTTTTTTGTTTTATCTTATAAATGACTGGAAATTAAGTAGAGCAGGAAGAATGGTTTTTTTCTCGAATTTCAGTTAACAACTAAAGGAAAAGCCTTATAATTAAGTACAGAAAGAAAGTTTTAGAGAATTTAAGGGAGTGGGGAGATGAAAAAGTTTGCGCTAGCTTCATATGCGCTTTATTTGCTGGGCGGATTAGTCATTACAGCCGTAGGGTCCGTCTTACCGCAATTGTTAACGCATTATCATGTGTCCTATACAGTTGGCGGGCAGCTTGTATTATTAGGTTCTTTAGGATTTTTGATAGGAGTTCCGCTATCTTCTTTTCTATTAGGACGCTTCAGAGAAATGAATTTACTTACAGTTTCTGCACTAATGATAGCGTTATCACAAATAGGCATGCTTTTATTGCCGCCATTTGAGTGGATTATTGCATTCAATTTTTTAAACGGTATTGGTGTAGCCGCATTGGAAGTAGTTGTAGCTACTTTAATGATGGAAGTATTTATCGGTAGAAGAGCTATTGTTATGAGCTATTTAGAAGTATCATTTGGTCTAGGTGCGCTGTTGATGCCGTTAGTAGCTAGCTTATTGATTTCAGAGAACAGCTGGAGGTTTTCATTTTTTATAACGAGTGTACTAGCTTTACTAATGGTTGTGGTTTGTAAAATGATTCCTTTTAAAAAAGAGACTGTTCTAACTTCAGAAAGCGATGCTTCAGACGCCAACTCAGAACCTGCGCCTGTGCTTGCTAAAAATCAAATATGGAAAATACTTGCTCTTTTTAGTGTAATGATTTTTATGTACGCTGGAGTAGAAAGCAGTATGAATAATTTTCTTTCGTCTATTTTTATCGCGTATCTAGATGTAATTCCGTCACAGGCTACTTTGAGCATAAGCGTTTTTTGGGTGGCTATGCTAATAGGACGAGTGGCTACTGGATGGATTATTCGAATTGTTACATACGAACGTTATCTTTTTGGCAGCATTGGAGGAACAATTGTGAGTTTAGTGCTGTTTATTGTGTTAAAAGAAGCAGTAGCAGGCTATATTTTATTAGGGTTTTTAGGGCTTGCAATGTCAGGTATCTATTCGATAACGATGGTATATGCTAACCATACGTTTACTGGATCTGCTCGTATTGTAACAAGTTTAATTACTGGTTTTTCAGGGCTTGGAGGAGCTGTTTTCCCTGCACTTATTGGCTTTACTATGGATGTAAGCGGAATTACCTCAGCACTTTGGTACATAACAGCTTTTGCATGTTTATATCTTCTGGCGCTTTGCATCATTTTTTTCGCTCAGCGTGATGCCAAACAAAAAGCTAATAATCATTTGCAGCCTATGAAATAAATGCTACGTCAAAAAAAGAAGTGAATTATAAGTTCACTTCTTTTTCTTTTCTCTTTCGTTATAGTAAACAAAAAGGGTTCAAATAAATTCAAACAAGAAAGTAAAAAATGGATATATCTATGAAAAAGGAGCGCAATATGAAAGAAGTGAATATAAAGGATCCCGCATTAAACCCCGACGTTGCATTAAAAAGAATACTAAATGAGATGGCTGAAAAAGATGTAACTTTATAAATGGTTAATATCTATTTTAATAAAAAATAAAAAAAGAAAGGTTGAATCTATGTCGACCTTTCTTTTTTTTAGAAAAATTCTCATTAAATTTTTTCTAACAATATCTTTATAATCAAATAGCAAAATTCCTGCTTTTAGTTTCGCTTTAGTATTAACCCTATAAACCATTCTTTTCTTTACTTTTTACTAATATATTAAATATTCTATATATTCCTAATGTTATATAAAATTAAATTGACAAATATATGAAGCGGTCATTAGAATTTAGTCATCGAACAGTGAAGAGCTGTTTAAAAGTAGGGGGGAAGTAAATGCCGTTACAAAATAAGCATCTAGCAGTTGTGTTACAAAATACATATTTACCGTTTATTTTTGAAGAAGCAGAAGCTCTCGGAATTAACGTGACGTTTTTTTATAACCAAGAAGAAGTAGAACCTAAGCATCTTAAAAACGTACAAAATTTCATACCTATCGATTTATTTCACACCCCAGACAAAGCTCTTGAGATTATTAAAGCAGAGCATCATAAAAATCCTTTTGACGGCATTATGACATTATATGAGCCTGCATTAGAGTTTGTATCTCAGCTGACAGAAGAGTTAAACTTACCGGGCTTATCACCGTTTGTGATTAGTAACTGTCGCAACAAACAGAAGATGAGAGAGGTTTTAAAAGATAATGATCTTAACACTCCGTATTTTAAAGAGGTTGAAAATACGGAGGAATTAAAGAATCTTTCACTGCCTTATCCTGTCGTAGTAAAACCTTCTAACGGATTTTCCAGTCAAGGTGTATCACGAGCGAATAATAAAAAAGAACTAATTGACAGCGTAGAAAAAGTGAGACGTGTAAATGAAGAAGACCTAAGTAAATTCACAAAAAATAAAACGGGCATGGTAATTGAACAATTTATAGACGGACCAGAGTTTGCTATTGAGACGTTTTCTGTAGAAGGAGAAGTTTATGTACTTTCTATAGGTTATAAAGGAAATTCCAAAGGACCTTTCTTTGAAGAAGGTGTTTATATAGCTCCAGCTCAGCTAGAAGAAAACGTTTGGCAATCTATTGCACAAGAAGCAGCTAGAGCAGCAAATGCTTTAGGAATTGAGAATGGCCCGGCTCATATTGAATTACGCCTGGACCCAGCAGGAAAACCTTATGTAATTGAAATAGGAGCGCGCATTGGAGGATCTGGGATTTCTCATTATATCGTAAAGGAAAGTACAGGTATTAACTATATGGAGCTAGTTTTTTACTATGTATTAGGAGAAAAACCTTCTGTATTAAAAAATGAAAAAAAACGAAAGAAAGTGGTGGGCAACTACATTATCCCTGTGCAAGGTCATGGGATTTTCAAAGAAATTCGAGGCTTAGAAGACGTGCGTAGAGATACTGAAGTAAAAAGGGTTATTCAATTTATAACTAAAGGGACAGACATTTTACCATATCCGCACTTTTCAGGGTACCCTGGATTTATTTTAACCACTCATGACTCTTATTCCGACTGTGAGCAGTATTACAGCTATTTAGATAACAAAGTAAAAATCGTTTATAAAAATAAAGTAAACGCATAGGGGGTATCAAAGGCTATGATAGTTGCAGAGTCGTCTAGTAAGAAAAATAAGCAGCTTCAAAAAATTAGCATTATCCATACCTTAGGGCCTGAAGGAACAAATTGTGAAAAAGCAGGCTATCTGTGGTTTGAACGCCAAAGCATACAAGGTCAGGTCTTTTTGCACCAAACGTTGGAAGAAGCTTTAGTTCATGTGAAAGAAACAGAGAGTTCTGCTCTTCTAGGCTGCGCTGTATATCCTTACTTACATGATATTGTGTTCAAAAATTTAACTAGTTTAGAGCTAGTAGATAGCTTTATTATGCCAACGTATAACATGGTGCTTGCCTCAAAAGAAGAGGTGATAACAAACAACAACCTGTTAATTGCTTCACATCCTGCCCCTGTTGATTTAGCTCATTCCATCAGTCCTAATGTTCAGTTAGTAAATAGTAATGCTCAAGCGGCGATTGATTGCTTAGAAGGAAAGGTAGACGCATGTATTACAACAAGTAAAGCCGCTAACGAGCAGGGGTTAACAGTTGTAAAAGATTTTGGAGAAGTGCCGATGTGTTTTACGCTCCACGGAAGAAAATAGGCACAACTTAAAAAAAGAAATAAGGTGAAACAGTGATTTCTAAATTAACCCGGATTCATGTCCATCTTTTGTTTTGTCTATTAGCTGTCATCGGGGGGACGACATGGGCTTTTCAAAAGACTGGATTAAAAGATAGCTTGCCTCTATGGTCAGCAGGTATGAGGTTTTTAATTGCTAGTTTAATAATTGCCCTCTACCTCTTACTCACAAAAAAAATAGCCGTTTCAAAAGAAGTAGTAATCATTTCAGCATTAAACGGAATTTTGTATTTTGCTCTACCGTTTGGTTCTGTTTATTGGGCATCCGTCTATTTGCCAAGCGGGCTTGTTTCCGTTTTAGCTGCCAGCATTTCAGTGTTTGCTCTTTTATTTAATCGCTTATTTAAAGGAACACCAGCTACAAAAGGACAAAAGCTAGGTGTAGTCATGTGCTTAATTGGTATGAGCGTTGTATTTGGAAATCAGCTGTTTATACAGGGGAATGTGATTCAAATAGTAGCCATGATCGTCATTTTAATGGCTATGCTAGGTTCTGCTTTTATAACCGTTCAAGTTCAATCTCGCATAAAATCCTTGCCTATTATGACCTTTAATTCTTTTTCGATGCTAAGTGGAGGCGCTTGTTTACTGATTGTTAGTTTATTTGTGGAAAATGGAAATCGCACTTTCTCCGGGATTAGCCTTATCTCATTATTATACTTGGCCATTATAGGGTCGGTCGTAGGGTTTTCTATTAATATTTATTTATTAAAAAAATGGCATATATCAAAAGCAACAGCGCATTTATTTATTTCACCGGTTATCGCCTTATATGTAGGATTTGTCTTTTTAGGTGAAACATTAAACAAACAGGTCTATATAGGTACAGCGTTTGTAATAGCAGGGGTTATATTTATTAACTTGAAAAAGCAAATAGAGAAAAACACAAATAACTCTACTCTTACATCATCTAAAAATTTTTCTGCTAAGTAGCTGTTCTAAAAAAGGAGTGTTTTAATCATGTTAACAAAAAATCATACTCAAAGTTTAGTGGAGTTATTAAACGATAAAATAGTACCTGCTCTATATGAGATAAGAAAATATCAGGGCCCAAATGGAGAGGTCAAAAGAAATTACGAAAAAGCTAGAGAGCTCTTATTAAAAGTAGTTGCTGAAACTGAAACAATATATAACTCTTTAAATTTACCTGAAGTGTGGAATGCATTAAAAAATGACGTATGTGATTGGATTGAAAGAGGACTCGATCAAGCTCCTTATTTTGATCAAACTTTAATTGCTTATAGCCCGCCTGCAAACGGGGAGGCGACGTTCTTTTTAGGACCGATTGTAACGCCTAATGGCCCTACAAAAAGAGGCTTTTATTTAGAAGCCTTTATCGCTGTTCGCGATGAACCTGAAATCATGAAATCCATCGAAGCAGACCTTCCTCATCCTAAAAATGGATGTGAATCTTTAAAGCTGTTGGCTGGTACTCAAGGATTTATGGAAGGGAAGTGTATTGTGTTTTTCCCTGAGAATGTAAAAACAAAAGAAAAGGTAACAAGTCAAAACTTCGCGATATTTTTCTTTAATAAATTTCACAGCATATACAATGAGGATACATTAAAAAGAGCGTCTTCTATCTTTCCTGATTTCAACTTTAAATCTCATACTATGAATAGAGAAGACACTTATCAGGCAAGGGTAATCTGGGGATATTTGCATGATTATTACCATCACTGCGGAAATAAACCTTTTGACCAACATATACAGGCGAAAATGAATTTTTTTGCAGGCATACTGGAAGAAGTTAAAGTAGACTGCCAGACGGTGCTGACTCTTCATAAAAGAAAATATCCTTTTTGGGAAGAGATAACGGAATTTGTTCTCTTTGAACGACTTTTAAGATACCCTAGTCAGCATAATGCACCTCGAAACTTTGATTCTGGAACAGGTTTTTTTCTTTTTAGCTGGCTAGTTGCAAACGGGCGTTCAATATCCCGAAAAGGAGACCATGCTTATTTAGATTTACACATATGCTTAAAAGAACTGGATCTTTTAGTAAAAGAAATTGAAGAACTTGAAACGATTCAAAGTGACCTTGACTATAAAGAAGAAGCTGAACAGTATGTTCGAAAATACTTATTACCTAGTGAGAACGGTGATAAATTTTTTATCCCGGACAATTACTTTATTAATCAGCAAAATAAAAAGATTGAAGTTCCATACTTACTATTCAATGACCATAATCTTTAAGGAGAAGGTGCACTAGTGACTGCTTTGCATTTAAGTAAAATAGGAAACAAAATGACTAATAAAGTAGGCGTTCGCGCTATTATGCATGACATCCAAGAAGTGCTCAATTCCAATCTCAATCAATATATGAATTTAAGTGCTGGCAACCCCGCCATCCTCCCTCAAGTTTATGAAATGTGGGAAGAAGCTTTAAGAGATATTGTGAACGACAAACAATTAAAAAATTTGATTAGCCAATATGGTTCTAGTTACGGTACGCATGAATTAATTGATTGCATAAGAGAATACTTCTTTACGAATTATCGTATTAAACTGGACAGAGAACAAGTCTTGATCACGTCGGGAAGTCAAAATCTCTTTTTTTTAGCTTTAAATTCGTTTTGCGGTACAAGTAAAGAAGGAAGAGTAAAAAAAGCATTAATACCTATGCTGCCAGATTACGCTGGGTATAGTGGAGTCGCGCTCGAGGAAGGTGTAATAGAAGGAATTCCTCCTATCCTTTCAAAGCTTGATCGTCATACGTTTCGCTATGAATTTAACAAACAAGCATTTAAAGATAAAATAGCTCAGGACCCAGACATCGGAGCTGTTGTATTATCAAGACCTAATAACCCAAGCGGCAACATCCTTTCCGAAGAAGCCGTACAGCTTATATCCCAAGTTTGCAAGGACTATCACATTCCATTGCTAATTGATTCAGCTTACGCACCGCCTTTTCCTGCTATTAATTTTATTGAAATGGATCCAATTATACAGGATAATATCATTCACTGCATGAGTCTTTCTAAAGCCGGATTGCCTGGAGAGAGAATAGGAATTGCTATAGGAAAAAGTGAGTTCATAAAAGTAATGGAAGCATTTCAATCAAATATTTTGATTCACTCTTCTAGGTTAGGTCAGCGAATGGTGGCTAGCACCTTAAAGAGCGGGCAGTTAGCCGGAATTTCAGCTGACTATATAAGAACTCATTATAAACAAAAACATGACTATTTAAAAAATCTTTTAACTACACGTATGCCGGATAATATTCCTTGGTATTTGCACAAAGCGGAAGGTTCGTTATTTGGCTGGCTTTGGTTAGAAGGTTTGCCTTTCAGTGATAGCGATCTATACAATAGATTAAAAGCAGAAAACTTGATTGTAGTACCAGGCGGCTCATTCTTTCACGGCAGCCAATCTTCTTCTCACAACCGGGAGTGCATTCGTATAAGTCTTACTGCTACAGATGAGGAGTTAAAGAAAGGAATTGATATTCTTTCTTCAGTAGTTAAGGAAATATACAGTTCAAACTTTATATTTTAAACAGAAAAAATAGAATTTCTTTAAGATTTAGAAGTGCAACTCATACGTAATCATAAAGGATTCTTTATAAGCTAAAGATTGTTTAAAGAAGACAATAACATCCAATTTCTTTTGGAATTGGATAATTTTTTGCAATGAAAGACTCCTATATTTCTGCTAGCATATGAACCACGTCAAGAAATAGCAAGGAGGCTTTTTATTTTTATGATAAAGAAACTAGTAATCGCTATAGCGATGCTTATCCCAAGTTTTGGTGCAGGTTACTCAGCATTTGCTGCAGCGCCCGCTCATGAACAGCACGTTCAAGTAAATAAAAATGATAAAGAATTATTAGCTCGTCTCGTATCAGCCGAAGCCAAAGGAGAGCCTTATGCAGGCAAAGTAGCCGTGGCGACAGTTGTATTAAATAGAGTCGACAGCAGCAAATTCCCGGACACTGTAAAAGGCGTTATTTATCAAAAAGGTCAGTATAGTCCGGTCAGCAACGGTCAAATTAATAAACCTGCAGACAAAGATTCAAAAAAAGCTGTAGAAGAAGCAATTAACTTCCAAGGTCAAGGAAAAGGTTCATTATTCTTCTTTAATCCTGATAAAACGGGAGATCAATGGCTGCGCCAAAAACAAGAAACAATTAAAATAGGAAATCATGTATTTGCAAAATAATAAAAAAGCTAATGGCTAGCTGCGCGCTGCTATTAGCTTTTTTAGTTATGTACATAAAATAAACAGTAGAACAACCTTTAAAATTAGAATTTTATGGTAAAATATAAAAAGTTATTTGTAATTAAAAATATGAGGTGATAACGTGAAAGAGAATATGATGTTTGCTTGGATAGCTTCATGGTTAGCTCTTGCTGGTCAGCTCGTTTTTTTTATGGGAGTAGCGCTTTTTACAGGGGATTGGCGCTACATGATGTGGAGTTTTATGATAAGTATAATTGTAGGTATACCTAGTATCATTGGCACCTATAAACGAAATCAGCAGCTAAAAGCTTACAAGAAATAAGGAATATCGTATTGAAACGAGTTATGAAAGACTTAGAGAAATCCTCCAAGTCTTTTTTTGTTTGGGTATAAAAAGATATGAACCGTACTCCGTTCTTCTAAAAAAAGTGCTTTTTACATAGTTTATCAATACAGAAAATTTGATAAACATGCGGAGGAGTAAACATGCAGAAACAGCCTAATTTTTTGTTGATTATCGTGGACGAGGAGCGGTTTCCACCCTTATATGAAAGTAAAGAACTAAAAAAGTGGCGAAAAAAACATTTAAAAGCACATGAATTTTTAAAACAGCATGGAATGGAATTTACCCGTCACTACGTCGGCTCTACAGCTTGTTCACCAAGTCGAGCTACATTGTTTACAGGGCAGTATCCTTCCTTGCACGGAGTTACGCAAACGCAAGGTATCGCAAAGAAGTCACAAGATCCTGATATGTTTTGGCTGCAGCCTAATACCGTCCCGATGATGGGAGATTATTTTAAGCAGGCTGGGTATCAAACCTTTTATAAAGGAAAATGGCACATTTCCGATGAGAACATCTTAATTCCAGGAACACATAATGTTTTTTCCAGCTACCAGATGCAAACAGGAATACCGGATCCGGAAAAAGAATGCCTCTATCAACGCGCTAATAAGCTTGAAAAGTTTGGTTTTTCAGGGTGGATTGGTCCAGAACCGGAAGGGAGAAACCCGCACAATTCTGGTTCATCTGCTGCCGTTGGAGTGAGCGGACGAGACGAAATATATGCAGAGGAAATCATAGAGCTTATTCAACGATTAGAACATCAAGCGACTGAGCAGCCTTGGCTCATGGTAGCTTCGTTTGTGAACCCGCATGACATTGCGCTGTTTGGAGCGATTACCAAACACCTTCCTATGTTTCAGTTTTCTATTGATGAGACGATTCCGAACATCGATCCGCCGCCTACCATTAGAGAATCTTTACAAACAAAGCCTAGTGCTCAAAGCAGCTATAAATACATCTATCCAAAAGCGCTGCAGCCAACGCCAAATTCTAGCTTCTACCGGCGCTTGTATTATCAGCTGCAAAAAAATGTTGATACACAAATTTTAAAAATTCTTCGGACCATGGAACAATCTTCGTTCTATGAAAATACAATTATTATTTTTACGTCTGATCACGGTGATTTGCTCGGAGCTCACGGGGGACTACATCAAAAATGGTACAACATGTATGAAGAATCTATTCACGTTCCGCTTCTCATTCACAACAAATGTTTGTTTACCAATTATCAACGTACAGACCTGATGACTAGTCACGTTGACTTGATCCCGACAATGCTTAGTTTAGCTAATATCGATGCTTCCGCTGTTCAAAAGCAATTACAAAAAAGTCATACGGAAGTACATCCATTTGTTGGGCGAGACCTGTCAGGTATACTTCGAGAAGAATCGTCTCTTGAGCAAGAGCAAACACCGATTTTCTTCATGACGGATGATGACCCGACAAAAGGACTTCACCAAACAAATTTTTTAGGAGAAAGCTACCCGTCAGTTGTTCAGCCTAATCACATTCAAGCGGTCATTGTCGAGTTTTCGTCAGCGGCAGGAAAGGAAATTTGGAAATACGCTCGCTATCATGATAATCCGCAATTTTGGTCAGCAGCTGACGAAAAAGATGAATTCATTCACGGAGAGCAATATGAAGATTACCCTGTAAGTTTTACTACCCTTAAAACAACCCGTGTTCCTGATCAAATTGAAATGTACAATTTGACCAAGGATCCGTTAGAAACAGTAAATCTGGCTCACCCGTATTTTTCGACAAATGAAACAAGGAAAATTCAGCGGCAGCTTGATGTTATTCTTAAAGAACAAGTTAGGAAAAAACGGATTTTTCCGCAAAGTGGAAGCATGCATGATGAGCTTTTGTCTAAAGATAGATAAAAAATAGTTTCTATGGATTCAAGTTAAATATTTGTGTGAGCAGAAAAAGGTGTATTTAATATTTTAGTATATAAATTAAAAACTTGATGATACTTGTGTTAGGTTACTTGTTCTGGTTTGGGGTAGTATTGGTTTCACTTCATTAATTCTGCTTAGATAAAACAAATAAGGACTTATAGCATCTTTCTTTTTCGCCTTTATTGCTGTGAAAATAGAGGTAAAAATAAGAATGGAATGTAGTCGTTAATAGTATAATAAAAAACTTTTTCAGTCCGTGTATTCTTAAGTAACTTTTCAAAAATTCAAGCATAAAGTAATTCTATACCATTTGAAAAATAAAAATTACTTCTTGACTTTTGTTAAATTTATACACTATAATCGCTTTTAACAACTAATAAACAGTATTTGGCA
This sequence comes from Priestia sp. YIM B13552, assembly GCF_042787775.1. Classification (NCBI taxonomy): domain Bacteria; kingdom Bacillati; phylum Bacillota; class Bacilli; order Caryophanales; family Bacillaceae; genus Priestia; species Priestia sp. YIM B13552. The sequence continues at coordinate 412,437 of NZ_JBHZOU010000003.1, read as the reverse complement.
ATGAAAAGGACACGAATTAGATGCTGTTTTCTTCGCAGAGAATAGGGCCACTGGCTGAGAGCCCTTAAGAAATCATCTAATTTACCACCTTAGAGCTATTGCAGGGAACGTGCATAACTGAAACTGCAATCGGTAAAACCGTTATCTTTTTAAGCGTAAAATACGTATGGGTATTTTACGGAATTAGGGTGGTACCACGGCCGCATTCGTCCCTTCACTAGGGATGAGTGCGGTTTTTTTGTAGAAAAAAGAATATACAAGCAATGAAAAGGACATGAATCATTTTTGAATTTTCTTTACAGAGAGTAGGGTCACTGGCTGAGAACCCTTAGAAAACGAAATGAATTTACCACCTTGGAGCTGCGGCGGGGAATGTGTATACACTGAAACCGCACCCGGTAAAACCGTTATCTTTTTAAGCGTAAAATACGTATAAGTATTTTACGGAATTAGGGTGGTACCACGGCCGCATTCGTCCCTTTACTAGGGATGAATGCGGTTTTTTTTGTTGAATAAAAACATATTGGAGGAATGAACATGTCAAAACAAATGGAAGCAGAAAAGCGAAATCATCAAAAGTTAGGTCAAGAACTGGAGCTGTTTATGTCAATGGAAGAAGCTCCTGGTATGCCGTTTTTCTTACCTAACGGAATGATTGTTCGAAATGAGTTAGAAAATTACTGGAAACAAAAGCATTATAAAGCAGGCTATCAAGAAATAAAAACACCCATCATGATGAAACAGGAGCTCTGGGAACAATCAGGGCACTGGGAGCACTATCATGAGAATATGTATTTTTCAAATGTTGACAAACAAAACTATGCGATTAAACCGATGAATTGTCCGGGAGCCATTTTATTGTTTAACAGCAAGCGAAGAAGCTACCGAGAACTTCCGATTCGATACGCAGAGCTTGGATTAGTTCATCGTCACGAGCTTTCTGGGTCTTTAAACGGCTTGCTAAGAGTCCGTTCATTCACACAGGACGACGCTCACTTATTCGTAAAGCTCAGTCAGATCCAAGCTGAAATTAGCCGCATTCTAGCGTTTATCCATGACTTTTACTCACATTTTGGCTTCGATTACAAAGTGGAGCTATCCACACGACCTGAAAAATTCATGGGAGATATTGAAACATGGAACCAAGCAGAAAAGGCGCTTCAATCTGTGTTAAGTGAAAAAGGCTTAGACTATCAGGTAAATGAAGGAGACGGAGCTTTTTATGGGCCGAAAATCGATTTTCATATTTTAGATTCCTTAGGTCGCAGCTGGCAGTGCGGAACAGTTCAGCTTGATTTCTTAATGCCGGAGAAGTTTGACTGTATGTATATTGGAGAAGACAATAAACCGCATCGTCCCGTAATGATTCACCGCGCTATATACGGTTCCGTTGAACGATTTATGGCCATCTTGATTGAACATTACGAAGGTCAATTTCCTCTTTGGCTGGCTCCTGTTCAATTTAAGCTTTTGCCTATTGCACCGCCGCACGTGGAATATGCATATAAAGTGAAACACGAGCTGGAGTTAAAAGGGTATCGTGTTGAAGTAGATGATCGCATTGAAAAAATAGGGCTGAAAATTCGAGAAGCAGAAATGCTAAAAGTTCCTTATATGGCTGTGATAGGAGATAAAGAAGTGGAAAATGAATCGCTTGCTATGCGAAAGCACGGGAAGAAAAATATAGGAACAGTAAGTGTGGAAGAGGCAGCTGTACACTTGAATAAAGAAAAGAATTCAAACAGAGTGTATTGAAGCTATTTACCTTACTAAATAGAAAAATCCGATTTTTTAAGTCGGATAGTGATTCCCTTCATTTTGTCTCACACCAAAATGAAGGGAATATTGAACTAGAAGGGTATAAGATAATATATATCAGCAGTATAACTTTTGCCTTAGACAAACGCCGGTATTTTATAAAAAAATTTATCTTATTCCATTCGAATCGTTTGTACGGGATGAAGCTGAAGCCTCACCTGATGGTTTGTTCATGTTTTGGTGCTCTCGCTTCTTTTTAGAAGGAGAGTAAAAAAGAAATTTAAACATAAAGTATACTCCTAATGCTAGTAAAATACAGCCAATAAGTAAGTTAATCATCTTTCTCCGCCCTTCATACACTTCAGTTTTCATCATTATAACACCCGGTAAGATAAAACATTCATCGTTCTGTAAATAATCTCTATGTCAGGAATTTATATCTGAAGATAGTTAGTAAAAAAATATCTAAAAATATATAAAATAATTTTTTAGAATATTATTTTTATTCAAACTTATTATACGTACGCACAATGATAATCTCTTTATTTAGTTTATAAATCCAAAACAGAGCAATACTAAGAAATCGCTTACAAAAACTCTTGAAATATATATAATGATATTAGTATACTAATAGACAAGTTAGTAATTATTTCTATATAATTACTTCTGTATCTGAAGTGAAAACGCGCAGCCCAATGGGAAAAGAAGTTATTTTCAAGTTTTAATGGATGAGTGGCAACAGAGAGGAGAGAGTGCAATGGGAAAACTATTTAAAAAGAAGTCAATCGAGCAATTATTAGAACAAAGTCAAAACAAATCTCTAGTCAAAACATTAGGAGCATTCGATTTGACTCTTCTTGGTATTGGAGCCGTAATCGGAACGGGGGTTTTGGTATTAACAGGCTTAGTAGCTGCTAACGATGCTGGACCAGCCGTTATTTTTTCTTTTATATTGGCTTCTATTGTATGCGGTTTTGCAGCGCTGTGCTATGCAGAATTTGCTTCAACTATACCTGTATCTGGTAGCGTTTACACCTATACATATGCAACCATCGGCGAAGTGGTAGCACACTTAATGGGCTGGACGTTGCTTTCGGTCTACTTGTTAACAATGTCAGCAGTAGCAAACGGCTGGTCTTCTTATTTTAACAACTTTTTAGAAGGATTTGGTTTTTCACTGCCAAAAGAATTGATTACAATCCCTGCAAATGGAGGTCTAGTAAACCTTCCTGCTATTTGTATTACGCTTCTTATTACATGGCTGCTTTCAAGAGGAACAAAAGAAAGTAAAAAAGTGAACAACTTTATGGTGCTTGTTAAATTGTTTATTATCCTTCTTTTTATTATTGTAGGAGCTTTTTATGTAAAACCGTCTAATTGGACACCTTTTATGCCTTATGGAATTGAAGGTGTTGTGACAGGGGGTGCGGCCGTATTTTTTGCTTTCTTAGGTTTTGATGCCTTATCTACATCAGCAGAAGAAGTAAAGAATCCGCAGCGTAATTTGCCCATTGGAATTATTAGTTCACTCGTGATCTGCACGATTATTTATGTAGCAGTATGCCTTGTTATGACAGGGGTTGTTTCTTATAAGGAACTGAACGTTCCAGAAGCAATGGCCTATGTTCTTCATTCAGTAGGACAAAATGCAGTGGCAGGAATTATTGCTGCAGGAGCTGTCATTGGAATCATGGCTGTTATTTTCGCCTACATTTATGCAGCAACACGCATTTTATTCTCAATGAGCCGTGACGGCTTGCTGCCAAAAGCATTTGCTAAAACAAATGAGAAAACAGGAGTTCCGACTCTTTCCACTTGGCTAGTAGGGATTATCGGAGCGTTAATTTCAGGGTTTATTGATCTAAAAGAACTTGCGAATTTAGCAAATATCGGTGCTCTTTTAACTTTCGGCATGGTGGGCGTCAGCATTATCATCTTACGTAAAACGCATCCAACTTTAAAACGCGGATTTACAATGCCGTTTGTCCCGATTTTACCAATTTTATCTGTATTATCTTGTTTATTTTTAATGATTAATCTTCCTAAAACAACATGGCTGTATTTTAGCATATGGATTGTGCTTGGTATATTTGTGTATATAGGTTATTCTCGTAAACACAGTCGATTAACAAGTAAAGAAATGAAAAAAGCGAGCTAGCAAAAAAAGAGCCTTTCATCCAAGAAAGGCTCTTTTTTTGCTTTTTGTTCAGTTGTTAGACAGTCAGGACGATTGTTCACTATGTTTTTTGCGTGTTTCCACAATAAAAAGACAAGTGCTAATAACAAAAGCCGTTCCTACAAAAATGGCGCCAACCCAAGGAAGTGAAGTAAGTCCCATATGGTTAATAATTACGCCTCCGAAAAAGGCGCCAAAAGCATTTCCTAAGTTAGCAAATGAGTGATTCGAAGTAGAAGCTAAAGCAGGTGCTTCCTGTGCTAAGTTCATAATTTTCACTTGAATACCAGGCATTACAGCAAAGGCTGCTGCTCCCCAGAAAAACAGCGTGATAATAGCTGCTGTTGGGCTTTTAACGGTAAACGTAAAAATAGTCAGCACAATACAAAGAAAAGCAAATATACCTACAACCGAAGGCATTAACTTCCAGTCTGCTAGCTTCCCTCCAACAACATTTCCGAGCGTAACGCCGCATCCATATAATACAAGTATCCACGTAACACTATGTTCACTTACTCCTGTAACGTCTTCAAGAAGCGGTGTAATGTACGTAAATACAGTAAATAAACTGCCGCATCCTATCGCGCTTAAAAGAAGCATCACAAGAAGTTTTGGTTGAGTAAAAGCAGCAAACTGCTGTTTTAGACCCGTTAATTTGTCTTGACCAAGCTTTGGGATAAACAGAATAATACCGATAAATGCAATAATCCCCATGATCGTAATAGCCCCAAACGAAGCTCTCCAGCCTAAGTGTTGGCCAATGAATGTTCCCACAGGAACGCCAATGATATTTGCAATGGTTAAACCTGCCATCATCGTTGCGACAGCACTTGCACGTTTATGAGGTTGTACGAGCCGTGAAGCAATAACAGCGCCTACTCCAAAGAAAGTACCGTGACATAATGCCGTAACTAAACGAGCTCCCATTAAAATTCCATAGCTGGGTGCAATAATAGCAATTGCATTTCCGAGAATAAATAAAAGCATAAGTAAACAAAGCAGAAGCTTTTGAGGAAGTCGATGAGTAAAAATGGTTAAAATTGGCGCGCCGATTGCTACTCCTAAAGCATAGCTTGTAATTAGCTGTCCAGCAGTCGAAATGCTAACATGAAGGTCTTCCGCAACGTTAGGCAGTATCCCCATAATAACAAATTCCGTCATTCCAATAGCAAAAGCTCCAAGAGTCAATGAGATGAGAGCAATTGGAAAGGAATCTTTCTTACTGACCTGCTCATTAGCATGCATTGTATTCATGTGTGATCACCCTTTCTGTGTATAAAATTTATATCTCCTTGAAAAGAAGTCAATTACTAATAATACTTAAGTGAGGGGGCTTTGACAACCAAAAAAGCTGATGTAAGCGGTATCTTTCGAGATTTCTATTTATCTTTATCATATATGAAGACAGTCAGACATAAATTTATTGACAGAATAAAGTTTAGTCCTATAAACTATTTTTAAAGTCGAATAGTTTATACCTATAAACTAAATAAGCAAAGGAGGGAAAGAAGTGACAAAAAGCAAGTTATATCAAGCTGTAGAACTTTTTGAAGAAGTGCTGTTTGTAGGAACAGAAGTAATTCATAGAGAGCTCAGCCATAACCTCTTTGAACATGTCTCTAGGCAGCAGTTTGATTTGTTAAATAGTTTAATGATTAAAGGTCCATCTTCACCTGGCAGTCTTGCTGTCTTGCAAGGTGTTCATAAAAGTGCTATTTCGAATCGAATCAAAAAGCTGCTCGAAAAAGGGCTTGTGGAGTGGGACACTAATGAACTAGAGAGCGATAAACGTTCTAAGCTTATTAAGATTACGGCTGAAGGAGAAAAAGTAATAAATGACGGAAATGCCGCGTGTTTTAGTATCATTGAGAATTTGTTTGATGATGTAGAAGAAGAAAAAATAGATACATTTATTGAAATTCTTACAATGGCAAAAGAAAAGTTAACTACAAAAGGGGAACGCAAAGAATGAAATTTATTGTGAAATTTAAATGGGTGATTGCGGCCTTTATTTTAGCTTTAACAGTTATATTGATGCTAACGTCACCAAATTTAACAAAGCTCGCAAGTGAAAAAGGACAGTCTCAGCTTCCCGACGATGCCGTTTCATCCAGAGCCAGCCAAATTCTAAAAAATGCTGGAGAAGACAGTAATACCATCAGCATGGTTATCAAGTTAGATAACGCATTAGATAAAGATAGCGAGAAACAAATACAGAAAATCATTGATAAGACAGAGAAAATTAAAGGTGTAAAAGATGTCACAACGCCTTTAACAGATGATCAAGATGTTCGTAATCAATTAATGTCTAAAGACAAAAAAACCGTTTTAGTTCCGGTTACTGTCAGTGGATCGGATGAAAAAGTTGAAAAAATAGCAAATCAGATTTATGATAGCGTGCCAAAAGACACTACGGCATATGTAACGGGTGCATCTCTTATTAATCAGGATTTTGCACACAGTTCAGAAGAAGGGTTAAAGAAAACTGAGTTTATTACTATCTTTTTGATTTTAGGTTTGCTTTTACTCGTTTTCCGTTCAGTCGTGACGCCGTTTATTCCTATTTTAATTGTGGGAATCACATACTTAATCAGTCAATCGTTACTAGGGATTTTAGTTAAAAATGTCGATTTTCCAATCTCAACGTTCACGCAAACGTTCTTAGTAGCTATTTTGTTTGGAATTGGTACGGATTACTGCATCCTTTTACTTAATCGTTTCCGTGAAGAATTGGCAAACGGACATGATAAAGTAGAGGCCACGATCACGGCTTATCGTACAGCAGGAAGAACGTTATTTATCAGTGGAATTGCTGTATTTATTGGGTTTGCAGCCATTGGATTTGCCAAGTTTGCCATTTTCCAGTCGGCTGTCGGAGTAGCAGTGGGGGTAGGTGTACTGCTAGTCATTTTATTTACTCTGCTTCCACTTTTTATGGTTACGCTTGGAGAAAAATTATTTTGGCCGTCTAAAAAAGTGGCTTCTCATAGCGATAATAAGCTGTGGGGCTTTTTAGGGAAAAAGGCAGTGGCGCGACCGTTCGTGTTTTTAGTCATTACAGCGATTATTACCGTGCCTTTTATTGTAACGTACGACTCAAAAGTATCGTTTGATTCTACTGCTGAAATAAGCAGTGATTATAAATCTATAAAAGGACTAAACGCTATCAGTGATGCACTCGGAGAAGGAAAAGCGTTTCCTGTCAATGTTATTATTAAAGGAGATAAAGAGTTAACAAAGGCAGATGTTATTCCTTATTTAGGAAATATAAGCAAAGCAATTGAAAAAGTGGATCACGTAGATTCTGTTATGACTATCACACAGCCTACCGGAGAAAAGATTGATGATTTATACGTTAATTCACAGCTAGGCTCCGTATCAGACGGAATCAAAGATGCTGTTAAAGGAATCGGAGATGTAGAAAAAGGATTAAGTGATGTTGAAAAAGGGCTAAATCAAATAGCTGACCAAACGGGTTCTGCTTCTAAAGAGAAATCTGGAGGGTCACTTGCACCTGCTGTAGACGGATTAGCTCAAATTAATCAACAGCTGCAGCTTGTCAGCGCTCAGCTCTCTACAACAGGAACTGTGCAGCAAGCGGTTCCGCAGCTTGTTGCAATCAGTAAACAGCTTACTACCATTCAAACCGGTCTCCAACAAGCAAATGAGAATCTTTCAGCTCAGCAAGGTCAAGTTGGAACGTTATCAGACAGTATCAATCAGTTAGCAAAAGGAGTTAAAAGTGCGAATGACGGACTGACGAAGATCTCAGATGGCTTAACAAAAGCAACAGATATGCTTGATAACATGAGTGACAGCTCAACAGTTAGAGATACTGGTATTTACCTTCCAGCAGAAGTGATGAAAGATAAAGGGTTTAAACAATCCATCGATAACTATTCTTTTGCAGATGGAAAAGGAGTTAAGCTCAGTGTAGTGCTCGATCAAAATCCATATTCTGAAGAAGCCATTTCAACCGTAAAAAATATTGAAAAAGCGGTGGCAAGCGAAGTCGTTGATACGCCGTTTGAGCATACAGAAATTGTGTACGGAGGGGTATCGAGCTCAAATGCGGATTTAAAAGATTTATCTACAACCGATCTTTCACGCACAATGGTTATTATGATGATTGGGCTGTTTATTGTGCTGACCATTTTATTCCGTTCAATGATCATGCCTGTATACATGATTGCTTCACTGCTGCTTACCTATTATACAGCAATGGGAATCTCAGAGCTTCTATTCGTGGATATAATGGGTAATGATGGAATCAGCTGGGCCGTGCCATTTTTTAGTTTTGTTATTTTAGTTGCTCTTGGAATTGACTATTCTATTTTCTTGTTAGACCGTTTTAACGAAGAAGTAAAAAGCGGCGTCGCAGAAGGAATGGTTACGTCTATGAGTAAGATGGGATCGGTTATTATTACTGCTGCTATTATCTTAGCTGGAACGTTTGGGGCTATGATCCCATCGGGTGTATTAACACTTGTTCATGTAGCAACGGTTGTTATTATTGGTCTTTTACTTTATGGTCTTGTTATTCTTCCGCTTCTTATGCCAGCGATTGTCGTAACGCTTGGAGAAGGAAACTGGTGGCCGTTTCTTCGAAAAAAAGAAAAGTACAAAGTAGAAGAATAACTTGTATACGCTAGGTCGAAAATTAGGTATGTCTTAGGAAGAGTACTATTGACACAGTATATAGGATAAAACTGAAGGATAGAAAGAGCGTCATCGGGCTGCTCTTTCTATCCTTTTTTGTGCTACAAAAAAACAATGTTCAGGAGTGGCCATAAACACGCCCAGTCGAATAAAAGACCTCTCATCAGGAAAACCTATAGTCAAAAACATGAGGGAGGTTTTTTTATGAAATTTGTAAATTTCTTAGCTAATCAGCGAGACAAACGACGGGAACAAATGCGCGAAGCAGGAACATGTCCAGATTGCTTAGGGAAACGATTCCACCATATTGGACTTTATTTTGTGCATGTTTATGAGTGTCCAAGCTGTCAAGGCAAAGAAGATATGTAATAAAATCTTCAGAAATAAGGCAGTCTCTATGCAGATTATGATGTGAAACCTTCTTAATTTTAGAGAAGGTTTTTATTTTTTTGAAGGTGAACAGTTGCTTGTATGTTTTGTGTTAGCAACCTTTACATATTTATTTTCTGTCTAACTAGATTCGATTAGTATAGTCATTAAGTTACTTTAATGTCTCAAGTTAACAATTTAAATAAAAAGGAGGAAAGAATTAAGGATTAAGGAAAAAGAGACGCGTAACTTGCAATCATGTATCTCAAACTTTAAATATAAGGAGCTGAGGTGAGATGACAATGTTACATTTAGATAAAGTATATAAAATATATGATAAAAAAAATATCGCCGTAAATGATTTTAACCTTCAGATTGGAGAGAAAGAGTTTGTTGTATTTGTTGGACCTTCAGGCTGTGGTAAATCTACTACGCTGCGAATGATTGCAGGTCTAGAAACGATTTCAAAAGGTGATTTTTACATTGATGGAGATCATATGAACGAAGTAGCTCCAAAAGATCGTGACATTGCTATGGTCTTTCAAAATTATGCTCTTTACCCTCATATGACTGTTCGAGAAAATATGGCATTTGGTTTGAAATTAAAAAAAATAAAGAAAGACGAAATTGATAGACGGGTAAATGAAGCAGCCAAAACATTAGGTCTAGAAACATATTTAGATAGAAAGCCAAAAGCTTTATCCGGAGGGCAGCGTCAGCGAGTTGCTTTAGGTCGTGCTATTGTTCGGGAAGCAAAAGTTTTCTTAATGGATGAACCATTATCTAATTTGGATGCGAAGCTGCGAGTACAGATGCGTGCTGAGATTATTAAACTGCATCAAAGGCTGCAAACAACAACAATATATGTGACGCATGATCAAGTGGAAGCTATGACAATGGCTACTCGCCTAGTGGTTATGAAAGACGGGATTATTCAACAAATCGGAACTCCTCAAGATATTTACAAACATCCTAGGAATGTATTTGTAGGCAGTTTTATTGGATCACCCGCAATGAATTTTTTTCGGGGATATCTCCAAGGCACTTATTTTATAATGGGAGAAACTAAAATACAGCTTCCTGATTTTCTACTACACGCTTTACATTCTCAAGGTCATAATGAGAAAGAAGTCATAATGGGTGCGCGTCCTGAACACATTATATATCATAAAGAGGATAGTAAGAGAGAGTTGAACGATGAGTTTTGCTTCACTACGACACTAGATATGATAGAGGTACTAGGTGCTGAAACAATTTTATATGCTAGTTTAGAAAAGCAAACGTTTGTGGCTCGAGTGCCTCTTTTATGTGAGTTTGAAGCAAGGGACAAAGGCGTTTTTTCGTTGAATTTAACCTACGTTCATTTTTTTGATGGAAAAACAGAAGAGCGCATTTCTACAAATATAGATAAAAAAGTTAAATATTCTGATAAATGTATTGACTAGTTAATGTTAACAGTTTAATATAACAATATATAACATTACATAATGTTGTATATCATATTTTATTTAAGGAGTGGGGAAAATGAGCAGAACAGTAGTGAATGTAAAAAGTGATGTGCAAGCCGTATTAAACGAATTAAAAAGCAAGCAAATTCGTAATGTGTTTTTCGTCGCATGTGGAGGATCTTCTGCGATCATGTATCCAGCTAAGTATGTACTAGATCGAGAAGCTCAACATATTACATCCGATTTGTATAGCTCGAACGAATTTATCCACCGCAATCCGCAGCAGCTAGGAAAAGACTCCTTAGTTATTCTATGTTCCATGTCAGGAACAACTCCTGAGACTACAGAAGCAGCTAAGTTCGCTATAAGCAAAGGCGCTTATGCTGTAGCCTTAACAAATGAACCTACTTCACCTTTAGCACACAGCGCAGATATTTTTATTAAGTATGAGTGGGGCAATGACATCGATGCTTTTGAAACAAACTTAGGCGTTTTATATCAGCTTGTATTTGGTCTCTTATACGTAGCAGAAAAAAATGATAAATTTGCAAAGTTAGTTACTAGCTTAGAAAATCTACAGTCTGTTTATGAAAAAGCTCTAGAATACGAAGCGAGCAACGCAAGAAAATTTGCTGAATCACATAAGTCTGAACCGGTTATTTATACAATGGCCAGCGGTTCGAACTATGGAGCAGCCTATTCATTCAGCATCTGTATCTTGATGGAAATGCAATGGATTCATTCTCACGCTATTCACGCTGGAGAGTATTTCCACGGTCCATTCGAAATTATTGATGAAAACGTACCGTTTATCATCCTAGCTGGACTAGATGAAACAAGACCTTTAGAAGAACGCGCCTTATCATTCTCTAAACGATATGGAAAGAAATTAACTGTTCTAGATGCAAAAGCATATGACTTCGAAGGAATTGATAAAGATGTGCAAGGGTATATCGCTCCTCTTGTATTAAATCGTGTACTGCGTCAGTATGCCGAAGAATTAGCCGAAGCACGCAATCACCCTTTAAGTAAAAGACGCTACATGTGGAAAGTAGAATATTAATAATCTCCTAATAAAGATAGAAATCTGTATATTTTCCTTACGAGTTATACTATAATGTTATAAAACATTATAGTATAACTTATATATGAAAGCACTTACAATAAGGGGGTTTCTATATGAAAAAGACAAATTTAATCTTAGCCTCACTTTTAAGTTGTTCTTTAATGCTCGGGGGGTGTGCTGGAAAACAAACGTCTTCAGACTCAGACACAGGAAAGACAACATTAACATTCTTTCACAGATGGCCAAAAGAACCTGAAAAAAGCTACTTTGAAGAAGTTGTAAAAGAATTTGAAAAACAGCACCCTGATATTGATATTAAAACAGAAGCCGTCTTAAACGATTCATATAAAGACAAAATTAAAGTTATGACAGGCACTAATACCCCTCCTGATGTGTACTTTTCTTGGAGCGACGAGTTTGCTAGACAATTTGTCAGAGGAAACAAAGCCTTAGATTTAACCTCTTATTATAAGAAGGATTCAGCGTGGTCTTCCAAGCTTGTTCAATCTCAAATTAAACCATATACCGTTAATAAGAAAATTTACGGTGTTCCTGTCACAATGGACGGGAAAATGTTTTTTTACAACAAAGATATCTTCGATAAATTAGGATTAAAAGCGCCTACAAACTGGAACGAGCTACTAAATATTTTAAGCGTGTTAAAAAAGAAGCATTATACAGCTTTAGAATTTGGAAGCCAGGATACGTGGACCATTTCTCACTACGTAGGAACCTTAAATCAGCGCATGGTAAAGCCCGACGTTCTTTCAAAAGACTATAATTCAAAAACTGGGACATTCACGGATAAAGGCTATGTAAAAGCTCTAGAAAAATTAGAAGAATTAGTTCCTTACTTTAATAAAAATACAAACTCGATTGATCATGAATATGCAAGACAACAATTTTCAAATGGAAAAGCAGCTATGTTTTATGCTGAAACTGCTGAAATTAAGCTTTTCGGTCCAACGAAATTTAAGATTGGCATGTTTAATTTTCCTAAAGTGGAGGATGGAAAAGGAAATGCTACTAATTTAACTGGATCACCTGAAGGGTTTATGATTTCTTCTAAAACCAAGCATCCAAAAGAAGCGATGGAATTTCTTGAATTTTTAACATCAAAACAAATGGGTGAAAAGCTAGTAAAAGAAGTAGGGAAATACAGTGCAGTAAATGATACAGCGAACAGCATTAATTCAACACCGGAGCAATTAGAAGCAGTAGATAATATTTTACAAGCCAAAGAGATGGCTCCATGGTTTGATATGGCAATCGATGCTCGAATTGCAGATGCTTATTTAACAGGGGCTCAGCTGATGCTAAATGGTGATAAAACACCTAAAGAAGTAATGAAAGATGTGCAAAAAGCTGCAGCGAGTGTTCGTGCTGAATCTAAAAAGTAAGGAAGTGAAAAAGCGATGTTAAAACGCAATAAGCTAACCCCTTATTTATATCTTCTTCCTGCTTTTGCTTTTTTACTACTCGTGTACATCCCTATTTTTCAGAATATTTGGGATAGTCTTTATGAGTGGAGCACATTTTCACCAGACAAAGTTTTTGTAGGAATAGATAATTATGTGCACTTATTTAAAGACCCTGTCTTTTATCAGGCACTCAAAAATAATATTCTTTATGCGGTCATTTCAATTATTTTTCAAGTGGGTGGCGGTCTAATTGTGGCTGCCGTTTTAGAAGATAAACTTATTCGAAGGTTTTCTCCTTTTTTTCGAACGGTTTATTTTTTACCAGTAGTCGTTTCGATGACCGTTATTGCCTTGTTGTTTACTTTTTTTTACAATCCTGAAGTAGGGCTTTTAAATCAAATGCTCAAAATGATCGGATTAGACTCATTGGCAAAACCTTGGCTAGGAGATAGTAATACGGCTATTTATGCAGTTATTGCTGTATCTCAGTGGCAATCTATCGGCTATATCGCCATGCTGTATATTGTAGCGATACAAAAAATCTCACCTGAATTGTATGAAGCAGCTGAAATAGACGGCGCTAATAAATTTAAAATGTTCTTTCATATTACTGTACCGCAAACAAAAGAAATGACATTTGTTGCTGTTATTTTAACGCTTACTGGTGCTTTTACAGTATTTAATGAACCTTATATTTTAACAGGAGGCGGACCGGGTACATCATCTGAAGTACTAAGTACGTATTTATACAAAACAGCCTTTTCGAAAGATATGATGGGCTACGCTTCCTCAATTGCTACTGTCATTTTAATTATTACACTGCTGATTTCTCTTGTTCAAATGAAAGCATTTAAAACAGGAAAGGAAGACGCTTGATGCAGATGCCTAAAACAAATGTCACCTTACCTAATGTTGTCAATACAGCCACTAGAGAAAGAAAAAAGAAGAGGTACACAGGTGTAACGATAGTATATGTCGGATTGATCGTCTATTTTATCGTCATTGCGTATCCTTTGCTTTGGATGATTATAAGTTCTTTTAAAAGCACGGATGAAATCTTTACTCACAGCTGGTCTATGCCGCATACTTGGCTAATTGAAAATTACGTGACAGCGTGGAAAAGTGGAATATCTTCTTACTTTTTAAACAGTGTGATCGTCACGGGCGCGTCTTGTTTTTTGACGGTCCTGGTCAGTGCATTAGGAGCTTATGGACTATCACGCTTTGAGTTTCAAGGAAAAGCTTTTGTCCTCATTATATGTCTCGGAGGGCTTATGCTTTCTCCTCAGGTAAGTTTAATTCCTTTGTATAGCATTATTCAAAAACTTGGAATCTATAATACACACTTGGCACTGATTCTGCCTTATGTTGCTTATCGAATTCCTTTAACCATCTTGTTAATTCGAGCTTATTTTCTTTCGATTCCAAAAGAACTGGAGGAAGCGGCTCGGTTAGATGGATGTACAAGCTTGGGGATTTTATTTCGAATTTTCATTCCAATGAGCACGCCCATTTTATTAACAACGACAATTTTGACAGCTTACTACACATGGAATGAATTTATGTTTGCCATTATCTTTATCGACGATGACAGTTTGCGTACAATCCCAGCAGGATTAATGCAATTTAGAGACGCTTTGCAAACAGATTGGGGGGTATTACTAGCTGGACTGACCATTTCAGCAGCACCGATTGTTATGTTGTTTTTGTTTATGCAAAAATATTTTATCCGTGGCATTGCTAACGGAAGTGTTAAATAATAGGAGGACAAGCAGATGAAACTAATTGGAGTAGGGGATAATGTAGTAGATTACTATAAAGATCAAGGAAAGATCTATCCAGGCGGCAACGCGCTAAATGTGGCCGTATTTTGTAATAGATTGAGTCATAATCAGTCTTCCTATATGGGAATCGTAGGGAATGACGAATCGGCAGAACATGTAGTAAATACTCTGCAGCAAGAAAAGATGGAGATTAGCAGAGTAAGAAGAGCTGTAGGAGAGAATGGAATGGCGGTTGTAACACTTGATGAACAAGGTGATCGAATTTTTGTAGGATCAAATAAAGGGGGCGTTCAATCTAGATTAAAACTAATGCTGAATGAATCGGATTTAACCTATATCCGCCAGCACGATCTTCTTCATACGAGCGTTTTTAGTCATTTAGAATCTGACCTTCCGTTGCTACATAAAATCATTGATATTTCCTTTGATTTTTCTACAAGATACGATGAGGAATATTTACAGCAAGTATGTCCATATATCAGCTATGCATTTTTCTCAGGAAGCAGCCTGCCAGAAGAAGAGTGTATGGATTTAATAAAGCGAGTACACCTGTTAGGAACCAGTGTCGTATGCGTGACAAGAGGAGAAGATGGAGCTTTATTATCAGTCGAAAACCAATTATTTAAACAGCCTATAATCTCTACAAAAGTGGTCGATACATTGGGTGCTGGAGATTCTTTCATCGCCGGTTTTCTTTCTTCTTATCTACTAGAAAAAAACATAGCAAAAGCTCTCCATAATGGAGCATTAGTGGCATCACAAACTTGTCAAAATTACGGAGCTTTTGGATATGGAAAAGAATATCATACAGACTGTGCGATGGTTTTAAAATGAATAAAATAGCGCCTTTGCTTTTGAAGCAAGGCGCTATTTTATTAAGAATTAGAACTGTCTATAGTGAACGTAACGCGATTCGCAGGATAGTGTAGAAAAGATGAATGAATCGGTCTTTTTTGTGCATCATACGCCACTTTTTCCACTTTAAACAGCGGCTCTCCGACTTCACATTCTAAATGTTTTGCTTCATCCACATTTGCAAATACCATGTTCAATAATTTTTTATTATGAACCGGAGCAATATTGTACTTGTTTTTTATAGTATCGTACATTGAAACTGAATTATGGACGTGCTGATCTAAGTGTGGTAACAATTCTAAGGAGTAGTGAGAAATTTCTAAGGTAAGAGGCTGGTCGTCATAATACAGGATGCGCTGCAGTTCAAGGATTTCACTTTCTGGAGGGATGGATAACATCTTTGCCACATGAGCTTTTACAGGTTTTATACCAAAAGACAAAATTTTAGTCTGCGGTACTTTCCCTAATTCCGACATATACTCTGTATGTCCATTAACGGCAAACAGCTCTCTCTTAGCTTTTGGATATTGAACAAAAGTTCCTTTTCCTTGCTGACGTATCAGAAGGCCTTCTTCTACTAAATCTAATACGGCTTTTCTTACCGTAATCCGACTTACTCCGTATATATCGCACAAATCCGTTTCAATTGGAAGTTTTTCACCCGGAGTATAAACTCCTTTATTAATATCTTCTGTAATAGCCTGTTTTAACTGCATATATAAAGGCGTAGAGCTATGAGTATTTAGCTTCATCTTTTTCCTCCTCTTTCCTAAATACTTTCTTTTGAATATAATTATATTATAACGTAATGTGATGTTATATTACAATTTGCTTTTCTTCCTTTTTATCATGTATGTTTGATACAAAAGAAAGAAAAGTTGGCGAATTCAAAGTTCTATAGCATTCACCTTTCTTTTCTATTAATTGAAAACATGGGTAATGGTTAGACAAGCAATAGAAAATATGCAACAATTTTTATTACCAGCTTCTTCAACATAAGATAAAATATAAAGAAGGTAAGAACTTTATAAAAAGGAGATTCCGCCATGGGTGAAAAAAAGAATATTGATATAGGTGGTCTTAGTTTTGCTTGGGATTTAGAAAAAGGACAATTTAGCTTTGAAGGAGAAGATGCGATCCTTTTTTGGATTTCTTCTGCGATGAAAACATTGTTTGACACAATCGAAGAAATATCTGGAGAAGAGGCAGCTTCTGTAGTACTGGAAACCACTGGTTTCCGACAGGGATTAGTAGTAGGAGAGTACTTTCAGAATATGAAAGGCGTAACGGTTTTTGAAGCGGCTGAGTTAATTACCAATACATACGCTTCGGCTGGATGGGGAAAAACTACTATCAAATATTTAAATCCTGAAAGTAAAACTCTATCTGCTGAATTAAAAGACAGTTGGGAACATAAAATTAACGTCGCGCAAAAGAAAACAAAGGGAGGAAATTTTCTTCCGGCCCATTATGCAGGGATTTTTACAGGACTATTCGGAACAAATATTTGGTACAAGGTGATTCAACATCAAATAGAAGGGCATGAATGCACTACAGTAGAATACTTCCCTTCTAACATTGATATCACTCAAAATATTCATCAATTAGCCAGAAGAAAAGAAGCGCAGAAAATAGAACATTTGCAAAACATTGTAGCAGAAAAAACAGCAGAGTTAAAAGATCTTATTAAAAAGCTTTCTTCTCCTATTATTCCGGTTTTGGAAGGCATAGTCGTCGTTCCTTTGATTGGCAAATACGACGAGGATCGAACGGAAGATTTGATTGTCAATACATTAAATAACCTTCCAAAACATCAGGCTAATTATCTTGTGCTGGATTTAACCGGATTGGATAAAGAACTTACTGAATATACGGCAAGTCTTATTGAAAAATTAGGTGCAGCAGCGTCCCTGATTGGTACGAAAACAATTTTAGTAGGGATTTCTGCCGACTTAGGCTTAGTTATATCAGAGACCCATATTGATTTATCAAAATATGATTGTTTTCAAACATTGCAGCACGGCATTCACTATGCGTTGGCACAAAGCGGACGAAGCATCGTTTAAAAGATATATTTGAAATATAACAAAATGCACTCATTCAGCATCATAACAAATCTCTTTATCAAAGACTGGAAATGTATTGAAGGATTTCATTTTTTAAAAGAGGAATTGACATAACACTAAAAGGTGTTATATTATTTTTATATAAAACCTTTTAGTGTTATTTTTTAAAAAGGAGAATGAAGATAACGATGAATGATAAAAGTGTAGTAGAAGATGTAAAACAGACGATAATATTTAACGCGCCGATTCAAAAAGTTTGGGATAAAGTAGCAACCGCAGAAGGGCTCCAACAATGGTTCATGCCTAATGATTTTCAGCCTCAGGTAGGATATGAATTTCATTTACAATCGCCTTTTGGACCATCTCCGTGTAAAGTATTAGAAATAGATGCACCAAACTATCTTTCTTTCTCTTGGGATAAGGATGGATGGGTCGTTTCGTTTACCTTAAAAGAAATGGGTAATCAAACTGAATTTACGCTTATTCATAGCGGGTGGAAAGAAGCTGAAACACTTCTTGAAAAAGCAAACGAAAAGAGTTCAGTGGTACGAGATAGAATGAGCTACGGGTGGATTAGTCTCGTAAATGAAAAACTTCGAAAGGTTGTTGAAAACTAAATGACTTCATCAGCTGCCAAGCATGATATCTTTCAAGCCATTGCTGATCCTACTCGAAGAAAAGTACTTGAGCTGCTTTCTGAAAAAGAATTGCCTATATCAGAAATAACGTCTCATTTTTCAATAAGCCGTACCGCTATTGTCAAGCATCTTCATATACTTTCAGAAGCAGACTTAGTCCATGGACAAAAAAAAGGCAGAGAAAAAGTGTATCATCTTCAGCCAGAGCCTTTAAAAGAAGTACAAGATTGGCTTTCTTACTACGAGCAATTTTGGACGAACAAATTATCTATTCTTCAGCATATTGTTGAAAGAGATGAAGAAAGAAATCAATAGAAAAAGCATAAAAACGTTTTTTATAGGGAATATAGCAAAGCCAGTCGTTAAAAAGACTGGCTGTTTTACATAAAAGCTGGTTTTATTCTAGAAGGACAAATAAAAGAACGATGCAGAACAACATAGGACATTTCTTGAAATAAAAAGATAGACCTTTAGAAGAAAAAAAGGGGGAAACAGAGCAATGAACAAGCTTTTATTTTACGGGACGAGCGATGCTCAAGGAGTGCCTCGATTATTATGTGACTGTAAAGTATGTACACAAAAAGATCAATTAAATCAGCGCACAAGGCCCAGTGCACAGTTTACAATGGACGGTAACGTGTTTTTGATTGACGTATCACCTGATTTTAAACATCAATTTCATTTATACAATAACAAAAAAATCCCTTCTACTGTATTTATTACGCATCCTCACAATGATCATGTGGCTGGTTTAGGAGATTTAGCTGACTTATGCTATTGGAATAATGTAAATACAGAAGTCGTAGGAGCGCCTGAAGTCATCAGCGAGTTAACCGAAAGATTTCCTTATCTCGCAAAAAGAAAAGGGCTTACCTTTAAAGGAACGTTAAAATGGGATAGTGGAGAAACAACGATTACGTTTCATAAAGTAAATCACGGATTTAACGGTCATTCCTACGGCATTGTAGTTCATCAAAAACAAGGTGAACGCTGGGCGTATGTATCCGATTCTTTTAATGTGACCAAAGAACAGTGGCAGCCCTTTTACCACTTAGATTTACTGATATTTGGTACATCTTTTTGGAAAGAATATCTTCAAAAAGAAAAAAGATCCGTATATGACGTGACAGAGGCAATGGAGATTAAAGCGAAGCTGCAGGCCAAAAACATGGTATTTACTCATTTATCACATGATATCGATATCCGAAAGCACGCCGAGATGCTCTCAGATGAAAACGTAAGCTTTGCCTATGACGGACGCGAGATTTTATTACCCTAAAGCAATACATAAACGCATAAAAGGTTTCATTTAAAGAAGCAGCGTAGCTAAAGCGCTGCTTCTTTAAGTTTGTAAATTAGATATGTTCGATAAAGTTGCTCACAACTTTGTTAAATCGATCGCTTTCTTCAAGAAAAGGGCAGTGGCAGCTGTTCTCAAAAACTTCAAGTACAGAACCTGAAACCAGCTTTTGAATATGTCTTCCAGCTGCTACCGGAATGAGCTTTTCATCTTTTCCAAAGCACAGTAAGGTAGGGATTGTAATAAACGGGAGAAAATCTCGATAGTCCACAATGGATTGATCAAACAAAATAGCACTGGCTATCGACTCAGGCATTTTCGTTACTTCTTTCATAATCCAATGTTTATCTTCTTCAGTTAATTCATCCTTAAACATAAGCGGAATAAAATTTTCTAATGTACTTGCTCGATCAAGTTGAATACCCTGCATAAGCGAAATAAGCGCAGGTAAATCAAATGCACCGATCGGAAAATCTGGCCATTTAAAGTCTGAAGCCATTTCATCTACAATAACATTCCCTTTTACATTTTCTTGACCAAATTGTTTCAAATATTCCCACACAACAAAAGCACCCATTGACCAGCCTACTAATATGACGTCTTTTAATTGATGAGTGGTTATAAACTCATGCACATCACGAGCATAAGTGGAAATTGTATGGCCGTATGGAGTATGACTTGAATTTCCATGTCCTCTTAAATCCAAAAGAATAGTTTGATACTGTTTCGAAAAAAAAGAAAGCTGGTTGTGAAAAAAACGACTGCTCATCCAAACTCCGTGAATGAAAATAATAGGTGTTCCTTCCCCTTGTTGTTCATAGTACAAAGTTGCACTGTCTTTTAATGTATAAAAAGGCATTATTTTCGCCCCCAATTTCAAAGATTTATATCTCATCATGTATGCGCGGGAAAATTCAGGTAGAACGTATCGCGTCAATAAAATTTTTATTGAAGAACAAATCCTAGAAGTGGACGCTTTGATATGTTATACTATTACAGGCTTAAATACTGTATGTTTTTGAAACAATCATTCACTGTAATACTTTTTAGATAGAAGCATCCTCATAAAAAGGATGTTGTTTTTGTCGTAATGTACCTTTAAGTAATGAATTGTTACCATCAATTCGGTTCACAATAACCGACCTACATGCATTATATCTTGCAAATATAAACAGATAGGTGGAAGAAGCAACATGACTGAAAGAAAACCATATCAAGTACTACTATATTATTTGTACACTCCAATTGAAAATCCTGAAGAGTTCACAGCTCAGCACTTGGCATTTTGTAAAGAGCTTGAATTAAAAGGACGCATTTTAATTGCGGCTGAAGGGATCAATGGAACGGTATCAGGAACAGTTGAACAAACAGATAAATACATGGAAACGATGAAAAATGATCCTCGTTTTGAAGGTATTGTATTTAAAATAGACGAAGCAGATGAACATGCGTTCAAAAAAATGCACGTGCGTCACCGCAAAGAATTAGTAACTCTTCGATTAGAAGAAGATGTGAATCCTCTTCGGGTAACGGGTAATTACTTAAGCCCAAAAGAATTTCATCAAGCGATGCAAGATGAGAATACGGTCGTAATTGATGCACGAAACGATTATGAATACGATTTAGGTCATTTCCGAGGAGCTGTTCGTCCGGATATTCGAAACTTCCGTGAGCTTCCTGAATGGATTCGCGACAACAAAGATCAGTTTGAAGATAAAAAAATCTTAACTTATTGCACAGGCGGTATTCGTTGTGAAAAATTCTCTGGGTGGCTTCTTGAAGAAGGTTTTGAAGACGTAAGCCAGCTTCACGGAGGTATTGTCACATACGGAAAAGATCCTGAAGTACAAGGTGAACTATGGGACGGTCAGTGCTATGTGTTTGATGAGCGCATCAGCGTACCAGTTAACCAAAAAGAGCATGTGATTGTCGGAAAAGACCACTTTACCGGCGAGCCTTGTGAACGCTATGTTAACTGTGCAAACCCAGAATGCAATAAGAAAATCTTAGCTTCTGAAGAAAATGAACACAAATATTTACGTGCTTGCTCACATGAATGCCGAGTGAGCCCTCGTAACCGCTATGTAAAAGAACATGGTTTAACAGAAGAAGAGTTTGCAGCACGTGTTAAAGAGCTTGAAAAAGAACACGTAACTTTATAATAAAAAAAAGCAGCACGCTATACAAAGCGTGCTGCTTTTTTATGAAAAGATTCTCTTAGAACCTGGTGTTTAAAGAATGTCATACAACGGGTATTTATGAAAAAGGAAAGATATTCCTAACTTTTTCTATTTGTTTAAAAGAATGTTTTTTTGAGAAAGCGATTATAAAAAAATGATTGTACATAAAAACGAAAAAGGAGCTTGAAAATGGAAGCAAAAATTGAAAAAAAGTACGATGGCCGTTTGCTTGAAGGACCCCTATGGGATGAAGAAAATCAAAAATTAGTGTTAGTAGACATCTTAGATAAAAAGCTTCTTACGTACGATCCAAAAACGACAACCTTAGAAGATATTGCTCTTCCTTCAGTCGTTACAAGCGTTTCTAAAACCAATCATTCAAAATTGATTGTCTCTACCCGTAATCAGCTGCTTTTAGTTGATAAAAACAAAAAGAATCATGAAGAGTATATCCGTTTAGATACTCTTGAAAAAACCATGCGTTTTAATGACGGGAAATGTGATCCATATAATCGCTTTTGGATTGGAACGATGAGTGAAGAAGATGAAGAAGGAAAAGCCCAGCTTTACGTAGTAGATGAAAAAGGTGTCATTAAGAGCGCTAAAGAAGGATTAAGCGTGTCAAACGGGCTAGCTTGGAATCGAACAGGAGACAAATTCTTTCTGGTTGATTCACCGAAAAATAAAATTATGTCTTATTCATTTTCGAAAGAAACAACAAGGCTCGAAGATGAAAAAGTGGTGATTGACCTTTCGGACATGGACGGGTTTCCTGATGGAATGACAATTGATGAACACGATCGATTATGGGTAGCGCTTTGGGGAGGTTCGAAAGTCATTTGTGTAGATCCAGATAAAGGAGAAATTATAGAATCTATTCACCTTCCTGTTTCCAATGTAACCTGCTGTACATTTGGAGGAGACGATTTACAAACCTTATTTATCACCACAGCTAAGGAAGAAGAAAAATACGAAGAAGCCGCCGGCTCTCTTTTTTCATGCCGAGTAGGAGTAAAAGGCGTCCCTGCTTATACTTACGTATATTAGATAAGCGCTTGGAAAAATGTAATGATTCCTAAAGCCAAGTAACGAGAGATGTTACATACAGCTTCTACAATTCCTTTACGTTGTGTTCACTTCTTTACATTTTATTCTTTATGAGGAAGAGGAATAAAATATGGGGACAACGAATTTCCATAAAGAAGCCTTTTAAAGAATATGAACACTTCTATTAGGTAATAATGGGAAAAGGTACAAAAGGAGGAATTGTTTTGGAACAAACATTGTATGAAAAAGTGGGCGGACAAGAAGCTATTGACAAAGTAGTTGATTATTTTTATTCTGAACTCGTGTTAAAAGACGAAACGGTCAGTCACTTTTTCGAGCATACGGACATGGATAAACAGCGTCGACACCAAGCCAAGTTTATAAGTTTTGCCTTAGGTGGACCGAATCAATATTCAGGAAAGTCGATGGCCAAAGCACATGCAAATATGAATATTCAACCCGAACATTTTAATGCAATTGCTAAGCATCTTCACGATGCACTTGCTCACTTTAATGTTGAAGAGCCTGATATTGACCAAGCATTAAGTAAAGTTGAATCCCTAAGAAATGATATTCAATATAAATAAATCATAAAAAAGAAGGTTACTGTGACCTTCTTTTTTTTATGCTCAAAGCTGTGATGTATGAAGGAAACATGGAAAAGATATCGTAATATGATAAAAATGCAATAGGTGAAAATATTTATTGAAAGTCTGGGAGTGGGAGTATGTCAGCAATTAATGGGAAGCAATACGTAGAGAGAATTAATCAATTAAAAGCAAATGTATGGGTTGATGGCAAGCTCGTAACAGGCGATATATCAGAACATCCGGCTTTTAAAGGAGCCATTAACAGTCAAGCTAAGCTTTATGATCTTCAGCATGACAAAAAAATTAAAGATATCATGACATATCAATCTCCGGCTTCTAAAGAATTTGTTGGTACATCTTATTTACAGCCTAAAACAAAAGAAGAGTTAAAAAAAAGACGAGAGATGACCCAGCAATGGGCGCAATTAACCCATGGTATGATGGGAAGAAGTCCAGATTATATGAATACCGTATTAATGGCTTTTGCATCCTCTGCAGAACTCCTGAGAGGAACAGAAAACTGCTTTCCTGAAAACATCCTTTCTTATTATGAATATGTGAGAGAGCACGATTTATCGCTCACTCATACATTCATCGATCCTCAAGTCAATCGAATCCAATTTTATTATGAGCAAAACGACGAACCGATAGCAGCAAAAATAGTTGATAAAAACAATGAGGGAATCGTTATCCAAGGCGCGAAACTGCTTGCTACACAGGGCGGAATGACGGATGAGCTGCTCGTACTGTCTTCAGCGGGCATTCAAGGAAAAGAAAAAGGATTTGCTTTTTCGATTCCAAGTAATACAAAAGGAATTAAATTTATTTGTAGAGAATCATTTGCAGGAAAAGAATCGACGTTTGATTATCCATTAAGTTCTAGATTTGAAGAAATGGATACAGTTGTTGTTTTTGACCATGTATTAGTACCGTGGAACCGCGTTTTTTTCTATGAAAATGTAGACGTATCAAATACATTCCTTGCTTCTAGTTCCTTTTCAGCTTTTGCTCTGCATCAGGTAACTTCAAGGAGAGTTGTCAAAACAGAGTTTGTATTAGGGATTGTACAATCTCTGATTGAAACCATTAACATTACGGATTATCCGCATGTGCGAGAAAAAGCAACGGAGCTTATTATTGCTTTAGAAACAATGAAAGCTCTCGTGATGAAAGCAGAAGAAGAAGCGGAAATTGATCCATGGGGATACATGCGTCCGAATGAAACTACACTTCGTATTGCCGCAAATATATTTTCAAAAACATATCCTACCTTTACAGAGATTATCCAGCTTTTAGGTGCAAGCGGACTAATGGTAATACCAACAGAAAATACGTGCCGCTCATTGGTTAAAGAAGATATTACGCGTTATTTACAAGCTAAATCGAGAGGGGCAGAAGATCGAATTAAGCTTTTTCGACTAGCGTGGGATTTAACTATGAGTCCGTTTGGCACAAGAGAAACACTGTATGAACGTTTTTTCTTTGGAGAGCCTGTACAGTTAACCAGTTATCTGTACTTATCTTATGATAAAGAGCGCTATGTACAGAGAGTAACCGATTTTTTGAAAAGTTAACGGAGAAAACGAATCTCCGCTGGGTATGATAGTTTAGTTACCAAAACAGCGGAGATGCTTATTGAATAAATTTTAAAAATCTGCAATAATTTTCAAGGAATCATTTCTGTGAAAATACTAAGGAATACTATAAAGGTAGGATGTGACAATGAAGCAATTAATCTATTTTGGTTTAGAACAAGCAAAATCTTGTGTTTTTCCTATTATCATTTTTCTTACGTTGGCTATGACAAAAATAATTGAAGTACCGTTTATTTCTAGATATGACCTTATTCTATTAGTCTGTCTAGGAACTCAAGTTTTAATGGTAATGTTTAAACGAGAAACGCTTGATGAAGTAAAAGTCATCGCAGTATTTCATTTAATTGGACTAGCGTTAGAACTCTACAAAGTTCATATGGGCTCATGGAGCTATCCGGAAAAAGCTTTCACTAAAGTCTGGGGAGTTCCGCTGTACAGCGGATTTATGTATGCTAGTGTAGCCAGCTACATGTGCCAAGTGTGGAGAAGGCTTGAATTAAAGCTTACGAACTGGCCTTCTACATGGGTTGTCAGTATACTAAGTGCGGCTATTTACCTTAACTTTTTCACGCATCATTTTATTTACGACTTCCGCTGGTTTTTAAAACTTTTTACTTTACTTATTTTCTATCGAACTTTTGTATATTTTACAGTTAACAAACGTACATATCGCATGCCTTTAGTATTGTCTTTTGTACTGATTGGCTTTTTCATTTGGATCGCTGAAAATATCGCAACATTTTTCGGAGCATGGCAGTATCCAGATCAACAGCAGCAGTGGACAATGGTTCATATAAGTAAAATTAGCTCTTGGCTTCTTCTTGTGATTGTTAGTTTCTTGATTGTTGCTTTACTAAAGCATTTAAAAGAAAATCAAAGCCAATTTAAACAAAGAAAGAAATCAAAAGAAACAAACGAAATATATGAAAGATAGAAACATAACTATGTACACGCTGTTAATATGAAGTGCAGAACCTTTGGAGGCTTATATGCAAGAATATATTTTTTATCTTCCCTATTTTAAATCAGCGGGGAAGACCATAGCAGTTACAAATGAAAATGGAGAAAACGTCGGACAGCTTAAGAGAATGCATAAAAATATGTGGACGAAAAGTATTGATTTTTTAACTCGTGATGGACTTCCAGTGTTAGATTCTATTTCTTGGTTTCCTATCTTTTCCTGCGGCTTAAAGGTACATTTACAAGTTCAATGGGAAGGAAGAACGGTGTTTATTGATCACGTAAAAAAACACCGGTGGGTGATAAAAGAAAATGGAAAAACAGTGGGAGATCTATTAGGTAAAGGAATAATTAACAACGAAGGAGCACAAGAAATTAGATGGGAAAATAACGTCTACATGTTAAGCAGTCATGAAGCTGTAGAGGAAGCGTGTATTTTTAATCAAAAAAGAGAAAAAGTCGCAGAGTTTAAATCAGACCTTTTTCATTTTAAAGAAGGCAAACACTCAATAAGAGTAACAGAAGAACTGCCCGTACCCATTTTTATCGCTTCTTACTATATAACTACTTTTATTATGCCATACATATAATCAGGCGCAGAATCATTCTGCGCCTGATTTTTATATCATGATTTTACAAATATCATTTGTGAATTCAACGGGATCACTAATAGATAAACCTTCAATTAGAAGAGCTTGGTTATATAATAAATTTGTATAAAGGTCTAATTTCCCTTTATCATTTTCAAATGCATCTTTTAAAGAAGCGAATACATCATGATGTACGTTAATTTCTAACACTTTTTCTGCTTTTACATGCTGATTATCAGGCATAGCACTTAAAATTTTCTCCATTTCAATCGTTACTTCACCATCAGCTGATAAGCAAACGGGATGTGTTTTTAAACGTTTAGACGCGCGCACATCTCCTACTTTTCCCGCCAAAGCTTTTTTCATATAGTCAAATAGCTCTTTATTTTCTCTTTCCTCAGATTCATTGAGCTCTTCTTCTTCTGCTTCAATCCCTAAGTCACTGCTTGAAACAGATTTAAATTCTTTTTCTTCGTACGTCATTAACATTTTAATTGCAAATTCATCGATATCTTCTGTAAAATACAGAATTTCGTACCCTTTATCTGCAACCAATTCTGCTTGAGGAAGCTTTTCAATTCGGTCATACGATTCACCTGATGCATAATAGATATACTTTTGATCTTCAGGCATGCGCGATACATACTCATCTAGTGTTACGAGCTTTTTCTCTGTAGAAGAATAGAATAAAAGCAGGTCTTTTAATACGTCTTTGTTGCTGCCAAAGTCACTGTAAACGCCGTACTTCAACTGGCGGCCAAATGATTCATAAAACTTCTCGTACTTTTCACGTTCGTTTTTAAGCAAGCTTTTTAATTCATTTTTGATTTTCTTGCCGATGTTTTTGGCAATCAGCTGAAGCTGGCGGTCTTGCTGCAAAATTTCACGTGAAATATTAAGAGATAAATCTTCAGAATCTACCATACCTTTTACAAAGCTAAAGTAATCTGGAAGAAGATCTGCACATTTATTCATAATTAAGACGCCGTTTGAATACAGTTCAAGCCCTTTTTCAAATTCTTTTGAGTAGTAGTCAAACGGACTATTTTCTGGGATAAATAAAATGGCATTGTAGCGAATCGTTCCATCCACATTAATATGAAGGTGAGTGAGCGGTTTATCAAATCCGTAGCGCTTTTCTGAATAAAACTGCTCATAGTCTTCTGAAGTCAATTCATTTTTATTTTTCTTCCAGATCGGTACCATACTGTTGATAACTTGCTCTTCTGTATAATCTTCTAGCTCGTTATCAGCACCTTCTTTAGGACGTTTTTCCGTTATGTCCATTTTAATCGGGTAGCGGATAAAGTCTGAATACTTTTTAATGATCTCTTTTAAACGATACTCTTCTAGATACTCATCATATGTTTCATCTTCTGTATTTTCTTTAATTTTTAAAATAATTTGAGTCCCAACCGTTTCTTTTTCGCAAGGTTCGATTGTATAACCATCAGCACCGGTAGATTCCCATTTATAGGCTTCATCACTGCCTAACGCTTTACTAATCACCGTCACGACATCTGCCACCATGAACGCTGCGTAAAACCCAACGCCGAATTGGCCAATAATCGTGTGCCCGTCCTTTGTTTCATTTTCGTTTTTAAACGCAAGGGAACCACTTCGCGCAATTGTGCCCAAGCTGCTTTCAAGCTCTTCTTGCGTCATGCCAATTCCAGTATCCGTAATGGTTAAGGTACGGTTAGTTTTATGTGGTGTTACTTTTATGTAATAGCTTTCTTTGTTAAAACGCAAGGAGTCGTCTGTTAAGGCTTTGTAATAAATTTTATCGATTGCATCGCTTGAATTTGATAGAAGTTCTCTCAAAAATACTTCTTTTTGAGAATAGATGGAATTAATCATCATCTCTAATAATCGCTTTGATTCGGCTTTGAATTCTTTTTTTGACATAAGAAGTTCTCCTTTCCAAATAGGGCTTATAAAATAATTAGCACTTGAGTGGATAGAGTGCTAATCACTCTTTTTATTTAACATGTATTAGGATATTTGTCAATATATTAGGAGATTCGCTAAAGAGATTAAAAATTAGACTGAAAAAAGCAAACTTTTAAAAAAAAGGTTGAACGTTCTGAAAGAGTTTGCTAGAATATACTTAATTTCAAAGACTATATGTGACTGGCGAAACGCGGATAACCGTGAGGAAGCATATAGTGACGTAGCCGTTCGCCTGGGCAGAGGTAAGGGATTAATACATATCTCTTACCTCTTTCTGTTTAGGGGGAGAGGATATAGAAGTTATCACACATGTAGGTTGAAAAACCAGACTTTTTAAAAAATTAAAATTAAGTTCCTTTATCCAAAGGTAAAAACATGTAAAACTACGATGATAATCAGAGGAGAGTACAAAATGAGCACATTAACATTAGAAAAAGTACAAACAATCAAAACATTAAACAACATTGCACAAAAAGGTCTAAATGTTTTTAATCAAGAAGGTTATCAAATTGACAACGACAGCGAAAATCCAGATGCGATTGTCGTGCGTAGCTTTAACATGCACAGCATGACATTTGACCAAAATTTAAAAGCTATTGCACGAGCTGGAGCAGGGGTTAATAATATACCGGTGGACGCTTGCACGGAGCAAGGTATCGTTGTATTTAATACGCCAGGAGCTAATGCAAACGCAGTAAAAGAAATGGTTTTAACTACAATTATGGCTTCTTCTCGTAACTTATTTGCTGGAGTTGAATGGACAAAAGGATTAGATGGCCAAGGTGATCAAATTCCTAAATTAGTTGAAGCAGGTAAAAAACAGTTTGTTGGAAAAGAAATCAAAGGTAAAACGTTAGGCGTTATTGGTTTAGGTGCAATTGGTGCTCTTGTAGCAAACGATGCGCTTGATTTAGATATGGACGTAATTGGTTTTGATCCATTCATTTCTGTTAATACAGCTTGGAATTTGTCTCGCAACGTACAGCGTGCAATGTCTCTAGAAGAACTATTTGCAGCATCTGACTATATTACGGTTCACGTTCCATTAACGGACGATACAAAAGGTGTTTTCAATAAAGAAACGTTTAGCATCATGAAACCTGATGTTCATATTTTGAACTTCTCACGCGGTGAGCTTGTAAACGAAGAAGATATGAAAGCTGCTCTTGAAAGTGGAAAAGTTGGACGATACATTACAGATTTCCCAAATCAAAATGTCTTGAACATGAAAAATGTTGTGCCAATTCCTCATCTAGGGGCATCAACTCAAGAATCAGAAGAAAACTGTGCGGTAATGGCAGCACGTCAAGTGAAAAATTTCTTAGAAACTGGAAACGTTAAAAACTCAGTGAACTTCCCGAATGCATCTCTTCCTTACACTGGGAAAAAACGCGTAGCTGCTTTCCATCACAACGTGCCGAATATGGTAGGACAACTTACGCAAGTATTCTCAAACTACAATTTAAACATCGCAGATATGGTGAACAGAAGCCGCGGTGAATATGCGTATACAATGATCGATATTGACAATCAAGTAAGTGACGAGATTGTGCCTGAGCTAGAAGAAAAAATTGGTCAAATTGAAGGAATTATTACAAGTCGTATTATCTAATTTGGTTACCATCATATTCTAGTGTTGCAGCCCTAACTTAGAAAAGTTAGGGCTGTTTTTACATAGTGTTTATCTTCATATCATTTCCTTCATTCCCATAGCATATATAAATACCTTTAAAGAGGTGAACGTTTTGTCAGGAGAACTGATCGGAATTTTGATAGGGTCGCTCATCGCGCTGGCAGGAACATTCATTACGTCTGTCGTAGCCATAGTGATGTCGAAAGAGCAATACAAGCAAGAGCTTCGCAAAGCATTTATCCAAAAGAAAGTTGATGCCTATACCCATGTGTGTCAAGTTATTCTAGCTATAAAAAACGATTTACTTACAAAAACTGTTTCTTCAGCCGGATTAAACTGGACGGCTCAATCTATTAACAAACTAGCAGATGTGTGTATTACGGAAGGGCTATGGATCGATGAAGAAGACAGCAAAAAGCTGGAGGTTCTGCAGAAGCAGCTTTCAAAATTTGTATTTGATGAAATAGAACTGTCTAGACATGATATTCTCACAGTCTGTTATGAAATTATTGAATATTGTGAAAAAAAGGTAAGGATTCTTCATTTTATGACTACAAAAGAATAGGTGATTACTACTTTAAGAAGTGATAGTAGAAGTATTAAAATAGCATCGAAGTATAAAGTCAAAAAAACAATCCGTTTATACACCAGCAGTCAACGAGGGCATTAGGAAGGTAAAGGCCAAGAGGGAATTTTATTTTGTAAAAGCGATAGGAAAAGATAGGCTCAGTACCGGGTCTATCTTTTTGCGTTTATATAAAGAGTAAATATATTTATATATGCATGTGTCCAAGCATTTATAGAAAAACCTCATAAAATATAGTACAGAAAGGAGATGATTGTATGTCAAATTACGAGTCGAGTAAACCTTATATTAAAGCTGTTAATATACCTAATCCTTTATATCAATCTTTAAAAGGAGACTATTTTGTTGGACAAACTGAGCCTATTCGTTTTGGTGGAAATAGAAATGCTTGGGGCGGGTTAGTTAACCCTTCCGGCTCCGGAGTAGATTTATTTGTGAATGCTTTTACTATCACTAACTATTCCAACGAACCTTTTACTGCTGAAATTTGGTTTAACTCTATCCCGCCTGGAAAAGGAACAACTTCAGATAATGTGAGTCCAGCAAATACTACAATACGTTCAAAACCAAAAGGGAAAATTAAATTTGCAGAAATGGTAAAAGGCTTTCCTACTAAAGGGGTAAACGTATTTAACCGTGTTGTTCCGCCGAAAAGTACATTAGTAAGTGATGAAGACGGCAAATTTATCTTTCCAAACAACGGTTCATACGTTATTTTCTTAGTTTCTCCGGGAAACAAAGAAATTGAAGCTGAAATTGCATATGGATGGTTCGAGAAAAAACGTAAAAAGGACTGTTAACTAAATAGGTCTTAACGATTGTATAAGCAGTGTATGAGCTATTTCATATTTCATACAGTTCTTAACAAACAGTAAGTGTCTATGAAAAGAACTTTGCAGCAAAATACAAAGTTCTTTTTTTATAGCTTGCGTTTTTTCGTTCAATTGTGGATATAACTAAAGAAAAACAAAGCAAGCAAAAGGATAATTCCAACTACACAAGCCATTTGAATGGTATTTAAGGATGTTGATAACTAAGGGATTAAAGCGATAATACATAAAACTAAGCTACCTAGTACAATGGCAAAACGAATAACAAAAACGACTGTTATAGAACGAATGCCACATACAGCTGATATACTAATCACTTCTTTGTAGAATTAAGTAACCTTTTCGTCCAGGGTATAAGCATGCTTAACATCTCACGTTAATGTCTACATTCACATTATCTTAAGTTTCAATTCATACTGGCTTCATATAAATTAATCATACTGAATGTATTAATAAAAGATATGAGGTGGGACAATGTTAAACAAGCTTTTTAAACTATTTACAACAGAAACCGAGATATCTAAAGATAAAGAAGTAGATCTCCACGAAGAGAACGATTTTACCGAAGTTTGTGATGATTATTTCATTATAGATGAGTACTAGAAACCCTATAAAACGCTGCAAAATTGAAAGAATTGATTGAGTATATCTGTATAACCAGTAATTGTACAAGGGTCGTAAAGGTATACTTTTACGGCGAATTAATATTGATGAATTGCTTTTTACGTGAAACAATGTGAAAAAAATGGGCATCCTAGAAGCAAAAGGAGGGGATAGAATGGGCAAAGAACCAAATGATGAAACAAGTGAAGGGCTGAATCAGCTTTTTGAAATCATCAATGCAAAAGGCGACGAGGGCGAACTTAGAGAAATTGTAAGCAGGAGCAGTGAAAAAAATAATCATAAAAACCATGAGGATCAATCGTAAAAAGAAAATAAAAAACCTCTTCATGGAAATCATGAAGAGGTCAGATGAAATAGTATTGCAACCATTCCATTCTGCAGAGTTTTAAAGTGTTTTAAACTCTTGATGCGACTGGTTTTATGGAACTGATGGGATTCGAACCCACGACCCCTTGTCTGCCAGACAAGTATTCTCCCACTGAACTACAGTCCCGATTATGTAGAGTCTTTATTGCGTGTTGACTCTACTATATTTTAATACGTATGCCGCGCGTTCGCAATAGTTATTTTCAGTGTTTTCTAATTTCTTCATATGAATATTAACTTCTAAAAAAATCATTTACTTCTTGTTTGTACGTATAAAAAAAACTTGGAATTTGGCTTGGTTCCAATCCTTTTGCAGCGTATTTGCTGATGGATTCGTAGTACCATTTCTGCTTTTCGAATCCTCTTTTAAAGCTATTCCAAATCGTATCTCCTTGCTGATCGTAGCTTTCTTTTAAAGACCGTAAATTGTCTAATTTATCTGCTACAATTAAAGATTTCACTTCAAGAGAACCAGTTTTCACAATTTGAATTGTATGCTGTTTACGTTCTTCCCAGCTTTTTGATTTATTTTCTGTATGAGCTTCAACAATCCCCGCTACCTCTAAACCAAATCTTTGTACAATTTCTTCGAGTGTTACACTTGTATCTTCTACAGCATCATGCAGATAAGCTGCTGCAATTACTTCTTCACTAAAACCCGCTTTTTCTAAAATATTACCTACGTTAATAGGGTGAACAATATAAGGTTTATCGGACAGTTTGCGCATTTGGCCGCTATGAGCGTGTTCTGCATATCTACGTGCTTCTTTTATTAAAGACATCATATTCCTCCACTTTTTATTCAGTATATCTTCATATTATTAGTATAAACGAATATAGCTTTCCTCACTTTATAAAATTGCACAAATTCATTTCTTATAATAAGGGAAGGCTACCAAAATCCCTTCATATTGTAGTTTTTTTATAAAGCCTAATATCTATTTAATAGGCCTGTATCAGTTGCCATTTCCTTTTTTATTCATAGTTTGTATGAAGGAGTGATAGCAATGCAAAACCGTAATAATCAAAATATTAAGGTCATTGATGTTTCTCATCACAACGGAACAATTGATTGGGCAAAAGTGGCGTCGGATGGTGTAAAAGGCGCGTATATTAAATTAACAGAAGGTACAACCTTCTTAGATAAAAAATCATATGATAATTATATAGGTGCAAAAAATGCAGGTCTACGTGTAGGCTTTTATCACTTTGCTCATGCTGATAATGATCCCATTGCAGAAGTTAATTTCTTTTTAAATAAATTAGGCAGCATGAAGGTTGATTTGCCTCATTGCTTAGATTTGGAAGAAAATAAAGGGAAAACAAAAGCGCAGGTCACAGCCTTTGCAGTTAGATGGATGGAGTATATTGAAAGGAAAACAAGCATTACGCCTATTCTTTACACGGGGTATAGTTTTATTAAATCCAATTTTACAAGCGCTGTGGCAAGATATCCGCTATGGATAGCTCGTTACAGTGGAAGTAACCGCTCTAAGGGATTTGCTAACCCAGGTGATACGGCGATTTGGGATAGATGGTCTATGTTTCAATATACAGATCAAGGAAAAGTAAACGGGATTAAAGGCAATGTTGATATCAATGAAATGGACCTGGATTTCTTTAATAGTATTAATACGGGCGTGACGGTGGTGGAAAATAATAAGCCATCAGCACAATTGCAGCAAGGTGATAGCGGACTAGCTGTAAAAGAACTGCAGCAAAACTTAATTAAATTAGGATTTGAACTTTCCCAGCAAGGAACCGATGGTCAATATGGCAGCGAAACTGTTGCAGCTGTTAAAGCTCTTCAAGAAAAGTATGGATTAACGTCAACTGGAAAAGCTGATGAGAAAACATTAGCTAAAATAATGGAATTGCTTAAGGGTGTAAGCAATTCTGTCGAAGAATCATTACCAAAGGTTACTTCACTCGGAGATAAATATTCTTTTCAAGTAAAAGCGAAGAAGGATATTGGAGTCTACAAATATGCGAATATAACAGAGAATTTTAGAACTATAAAAAAAGGCACGGTATTTAGTGTATATGGCTATACGAATGCAGCATGGGCTGTTCCAGGCGGATTTGTGCAAATGAAAGACGTAGAACCTATCCCAATTACAATTAAAACAGGCGGATTAAGTAAAAATATGGAAACAGAGTTTCGTGCTTTCTTAAAAAATGAAGGAATCGACAGTGAATTACACGTACATGCAATAGGTAATCCGTCCGCTGAACTTACCGCAGCTGGGCTAGATTTTGTAAAAGTTAAACAGTTTTTAGATAAAAAAGGCTGGTACTACAAGCAATAAACTCCCGCTCCGAAGAGCGGGGGTTTATTTTGGTATTTTGTAAAAAAAGAATAGCAGAGATGAATTAAGTAATTAAAATATGTTCTAAATAACAAAGTAGGTGATAACAAAAAAGTTTCTATGTATAGTTCACCTCTAACAGTCATATTTTTAGTCAACGGCTCATGGAGGGTGAATGAATATGAAAAATACGCAGATTCGAATTGAAACACTATCCTATCACTATGAAAGTATTATGGTGAATGATGAAGTAGAGCGTGCGATAAAAAGTATCGAAGTGACGTATCGAGCATATAAACATAACCACGTTTTAAACGGACATGTAGTACTTTCAGGAGAAGAGATTTACGATCTTCAGCAGCTGACTCACGCAGTGGCTGGGAAAATAAAAGCGGAATTAGAAACTACATAAAAAAGCGCCTTTCTTTAATCTTGGTTTAAGATTTAAAGAAAGGCGCTTTTTTATTAATTGTTAATTAAACTGCAAAAAGAAGAAATTAAAGTATGTTCTAAATAAAATATATAAATAAAAAACATAGCCTCTAAGACAATTCCTTAAAGCATACACATTATCTTTGCATTGTGAACTTTGTCTCTTTTACCACTACTTTTCTTTTACTATGTGTAAGCAACACGCCGCATAACGTAATGATGCTTCCCACAATGGAAGCTGCACTCGGGATATCTTTTAAAAGCAGCCACGCTAAGAAAAAGGACAGCGCAGGAGTTAAGTAAAGAGAAATGGCAGCCTCAGCAGAACCTATACGCGATGTCAGATAAGCGAGTACCATATAGGGAATAACGGTTGGAAATAATCCTAAATATGTCACGCTTATCGCTGATCTGACAGAGATATGTGCAAGTTCTGTTTCTAACCCAGGTAAAAAAACAAGCATAGAAATTGTAGCCCCCCAAATACTGTACGTCACAAAAGAAAGAAAACCATACTTTTTTAATAAATTTTTTTGACATACTATATAGATGCTTTCTGCAAGGGCAGCTAGCAGAATCAGTAAGATTCCATTAATTGAGTGTACAAAGTTCTCTTTGCTGAAGGTTAAAAGTGCAATACCTGCAAAGCTTACTGCAGATCCAATCCATTTTCTTTTTCCGAACTCCTCCTGAAAAAGAAAAATAGCTAAAAGCGAAGAAAAAATAGGAGTAGTCGAGACCAGTAAACTCGCAATACCCGCACTCACCGTTTTTTCTCCAATGTTTAATGCCGTGTGATATACGGTAAAACCTAAAAAACCGAGTGCTAAAAGAAGTGGAATATCTTTTATATCAGGCAAGCGCATGCGTGTACCTATTGCAATAACTAACAGTACTAAAGAAGCAATACTTAACCGAACAAAAGCAAGGTGCTGAGGAGAAAACGATTCCAGCCCTATTTGAATAACTGGAAATGCTGAAGCCCATAAGCTAATCATCAGTATATGTAAGAACACCAGACTAAACGTTAATTTCATGCCTATTCATCTCCATTTTTCATTTTGAATCCAACCAGTATCTATTGTGGTTCCCATGTTAATAAACATTTGATAAAATGTCTTCAACCAGTTTAAAAGCAATTAACCCAACCACTTTAAAAACAGGAGTAAATGTATGAATCAAGGAAACAGTTCAAGTTATCCAAAATACAAACACATCATTGATTTTATGAAAGAGAAAATTGCGCGTGGAGAATGGCCGATTGGAAGTAAAATTCCTAGTCAGCGAAAGCTTGCTGCTATGTTCGATGTTAACCGAAGTACGGTCATCACGGCATTAGAGGAATTAACAGCGGACGGTTTAATTGAAGGTAAGATGGGAAAGGGAACAATCGTTATAAATAATACATGGACACTTTTGGCTACGACTCCGCCCGATTGGAATGTTCATGTGAAATCAGGTATGCATCGTCCGAGTCAAGCAATGGTACAAGATATTAATGAATCCGAATTTAACTCAAACCTTATTCAATTAAGCAAAGGAGAGCTTTCACCTGACATATTCCCTAAAGATAAAATGAAATACGCTATGGAAAAAGTAGCAAAAAACATGGAGGTTCTGGGATACGAAGAACCAAAGGGATATTTTCCTTTACGAAAAGAGTTAAGTGCGTATATGAAAACAATGGGTATTGAATCTTCTCCAGATTCTATTTTAATTGTTTCCGGCGCTCTTCAAGCTCTTCAGCTTATTTCAATTGGACTGCTGCAAAAGAACTCTTCGGTTTTGCTAGAAAAACCTTCTTATCTATACTCCTTACATGTATTTCAATCAGCGGGAATGAAACTCAAAGGTCTTTCTATGGATGAGGAAGGAATAAAAGTAACAGCTATAAAACGCGCCGACCCTCAAGAAGGGCAAGCTATTTTATATACAAATCCATGTTTTCATAACCCAACGGGAACATTAATGTCACAAAAAAGGCGTTACGATTTGCTGAAAGAATGTGAGGAACATCAGCTTCCTATTATTGAAGATGATTTATACCGCGAATTATGGCTAAATAAACAGCCTCCGTTGCCATTAAAGGCTTTAGATAGAAATGGACACGTGTTATATGTTAGCAGTCTTTCTAAAACATTAAGCCCGGGATTACGTATCGGATGGATAGTCGGCCCAGAACCAGTCATTGAGCGTTTGGCGGATATTAAAATGCAAACGGATTATGGATCTAGCTCATTGTCTCAAAGAGTGGCAGCAGAATGGTTTAAAAATGGCTTATATCAACAGCATATGGAAACGGTACGAACCGAATTGCGAACAAGAAGAAAAGTTATGCTGAATGCTTTAGAAACATATGCAGGAGATGTAGCGACATGGACGAATCCTGAAGGAGGCTTTTTTATATGGGTGCATATTCAACCTTCTATTTCAATGAAATCTTTATACTCTCGTGCTTTAAAAAGAGGGATATTGCTTAATTCCGGAAGTATCTATGCACAAGAAACCGGCAGTTATCTCCGGCTTTCTTACGCCTATGCCTCTTTACCAGATATCGATAGAAGCATTAAAATTCTTGCTGAACTTATTCGGGAATTGCAAGTATAGTAAAAAAAGGAGTAGTGGATTACCCACTATTCCTTTTTGCTTGTATCAAACTCTTCTTCCTATAAAAAACTCCAAGTAACAACTGACTATATATTACCGTCTATAAATCCATGTTATTTTTTATGATAAAAATAAGTTAAGAAGACTTTTAATTTGCTTTCTGTACGTTTTACATGTAAATCGTGAATGGTTTTAACTACGTAATCATTATCAAACATTTCCAACACCTCAATTATCGTTAAGTTTCCTGTTTGTTATAGTTTATGAAATAATCAGACGCATATCATCCGCCATCAGCTGTAACTTTGCGGTTCATCTTTTACAACTAAAGGCTGAAACGTACGCTCATAATTGAACGCACGAATAACAGGATATGCAAAAAAATGAAAAGTGTGCACGTTTTGTTTAAAAAAGGCTATATCTAAAAAAAAGAAAATTGTCACACACATTTATGAATATGTATCTACTAAGTAAGAAGACTTTTTTAGTTGGTGGGATTGAAGGTGAAAAAGATGGATGAATTATTTAAAGATCTTGATGTGTACAGAACGCAAGAAGAAATGAAGCAGTATTTTGAACATACGCAGCAAATGATTCATCAAAACAGAGAATATATAAAATTAGCCCGACTTAAAAAAGGGCGTTTCAAAAAGTTTTTTGAAGAGTTTTATCCGCTTTATTGCTTCAGCCAATCTTCCTATTGTCCGAGGAATTCAAAATTGAAGCTTATTATTGGAAGTCAAGGATACGACGGATTAATTCTTCAGCCGGATGGTACTGAAAAACGAATTGAAATTACTTCTTACAAAGATGGGAAACTGGAATTTGAAGATGCACAGAGGGTCAATTCAGGAAATTTTGCTCTACCCCGTATCCAGACGGAAGGTTCTGTAGAAGAGTATATAGAAAAAGTGCTAGAAAACATCCAAAAAAAGAGCAAAAAAGATTACAGTGGAGCATCCATTCTATTTGTTGTACACACATTTCATTATTTTGAAGCCTGCGGAAAAAGTTCAGCTGCCTTTATTCGTACCTTAAAAAAAGAAATGAAGAATACTGATTTTCGAGCGGATAAAATTTATTTATTGGAATTAAATCAGCCAGAAAGTGAAAGTGTTAAGCAAAACATTCATTTCATTAAATAAGAAGACACGCTGCAGATGTTGAGGCGTGTCTTCTTTTCTGATAACAGAACTCTCTTAATACAGGTGGATAATTTTGAAAATTACAACAATTAAGTGCTATAATTCAAGTATGAATATGCATTCAGAGGAGGAAAACCAATGGATTTAGCTTATAGAGATAAAGCTTACGAATATGCCAAAAGATTCGAATCTAGCTATGACGATTATGATGAACGCTATAAGGTGCACAATAATCCGACGGTGTGGCGATTTATGCCGCTGTCTGATTTTCAAGATTTACTGGAAACCAATGCGCTTTTTTTCGCAAAACCTGATGCATTTTCGGACCCTCTTGAAGGATGCTCTTCAATGTGGAACATAGAAGAGTTAAGAAAAAAAGGCGAACGTCATAACCGTACCTCTAGAACCTATATAAGAAAAATCCATGAATTTTCTGCTGTTTCATCCTGGCATATCAATGATTACGAAGCCGCTGGAATGTGGGATCTATATTTAAAGGGGAATGATGGCGTAGCTATTAAAACCACCTATGAAAATTTATTGTGCAGTATTAAAGATTTACGCTATAAAATCTTCTCTGGAAAAGTGCAGTACATAGACTTCCAAAAAGAAATGGTCAGTCATTCTGTATATGACACGTTATTTTACAAGCGCAAATCCTATCAGCATGAAAATGAATTGAGGCTTGTTATTGTAGCAAGTCGCATACACGCTTGGAAGCTGCAAAAGCTATTCGAAATTCAAGGTATTTCCGCAAATCAATGGCAAAAACGAATGGATATCCTTGAAAAAAGATCGTATGATTTTTCTCACGAGCATGGTAACCTCCTTACATGTAATTTACATCAGCTGATCAATGAAATTTACGTATCACCAAGAAGTGCTCAAAGCTGCGTAGATGAAGTAAAAGCCCTTGCTAAAAAACACGGACTCGCTTATAAAAAGGTCACTCAGTCCGACTTGTATAAGGACTATATTTATTAAATGTTTATGTTATTTGAAAACAGGTAAATCAGTAGTAAAAGATGTTTTCAAGGAGGAATACTATCATGCCTTACAATTCATTAAAAGAACTGCCGGATGGAGTAAGAGATAATCTTCCTCATCATGCTCAGGAAATTTATAAAGAAGCATTCAATTCGGCAAGTGATGAATACAAAGAAGAAGCTACCGCTCACAAAGTCGCTTGGAACGCGGTGAAAACGAAGTACAAAAAAGATGATAATGACAACTGGGTGAAAAAATAGAGACAAAAGAACCTAACCATAATGGATTTATTATTTTTTGAAAAAATCTCCCAATTAGGTTTCAATTATTTTTTCGAGGGTACACACTCTATGTAAGGCCAATACAAGAAAGGAGAGACTGTACACATGCATTGTTTTACAGCGACTTCAAGAAACGTATTGAGCACCTTAGAAGGAAGATTTGTTTTGATTACAAAAGGCACATTGGTAAACAATCGTTATACTAAGTGCTAGGCTGTCTAATTCAGACAGAATACTCGACTATTCAAACATAACATTCAGTATAAAAAAGAAGATGCGTGCTAAGCGCATCTTCTTTTTTGTTAACTCTATTTTCCCTCCTTTTTTGTACTTCGTCTCATTTTTACGCATAAAGTAATAAAAAGGAGGGGGTTATGCTGTGTGATTATGAACAGGAGTTAACGATTCACCGAAAAGATGCTACTCAAAAGACTGCAGCGACTAATGCTGATACTTATAAAAACATAGACTGGGAACAAGTGAAATTAGAACAAAATCTTGCGGATTACCAGGCTCTTGTACGCGTACCTTTCCCTCTGATTTTCAAAAAAAATCAGCTGTATCCTGTATGGGATTTAAGAAAGTACGCTTTTTTATTTGAACAATCTACACCTGCTACTGTCCACCCTAAACTGTGGGAACAAGGAAAATTAAATGTACAAGCCGGCTTATATCAAGTAACTGAAAATATCTTTCAAGTCAGAGGCTTTGATATGGCTAATATTACATTTGTTAAAGGAAAAACGGGATGGATTGTTATTGATTGCTTGACGTCAAAAGAAACAGCAGAAGAAGCACTTAAACTAGTAAACCAGCACTGCGGGAAGCGTCCTGTTAGAGCCGTTATCTTCTCACATTCACATATAGACCATTACGGTGGAGTTTTAGGAGTATTACCTGACTCAACACAAAATAAAACTAGTAAAGTTTATGCTCCTGCTGGGTTTATGGATGCGGTTATCGATGAAAACGTCACGGCAGCCACAGCAATGACACGAAGAAGTCAATATATGTACGGTATTCAACTGCGACGCGATGAAAAAGGCCTAATTGACAACGGTATCGGAAAAGAAATTTCATTTGGAACAATCACGCTTATTAAAGGAATAGAAGAAATTCGTCCTTCCGAACCTCATTCTTATGTAAGTAAGAAAATTGACGGCGTCTCATTTCGGTTTCAGCTTACGCCAGGAACGGAAGCGCCTGCTGAAATGAACATCTATATTCCTAGTGAAAATTCTCTGTGTATTGCAGAAAACTGTACGGCCACTCAGCACAACCTCTATACGCTCAGAGGAGCAAAAGTAAGAGACGCAGCAGCATGGTCAAGATACTTGCAGCAAGCAATCGATTTATTTGGCCAAGAGCTAACAACTGTATTTGGGGTACATAATTGGCCAAGGTTCGGAAACGAGTCGTGTATTACCTATATCGAAAACCAACGAGATGTTTATCAATATATTCATGATCAGACATTAAGGCTCATGAATCAAGGATATACCATTGATCACGTCGGCCGAATGATGAAGCTGCCAGAAATCCTATCTCACGAGTGGTATACCAACGGTTTTTATGGAACGGTTAACCACAACGCAAAAGCGGTTTATCAGCGCTATATGGGCTGGTATAACAGCAATCCTGTAGATTTAAATAAACTGTTTCCTGAAGAGTCAGCTAAGAAGTATGTAGAGTATATGGGCGGAGCGGACAACATTGTCAAAAAAGCGCAGTGCTGTTTTCAACAAGGCGACTACCAATGGGTAGCTGAAGTGACCAAACAAGTTATTTATGCTGATCCTCACCATGTGAAGGCAAAACTTTTATGTGCAGACGCGCTTGAACAGTTAGGGTATACAGCTGAATCTGGCCCTTGGCGAAATGAATATTTAACAGGAGCCAAAGAACTTCGTTTAGGTAATATACCGCTTCCTGCCAACATTATCACAAAAGAAGTATGGGATACACTTCCTTTAAAAAATATTTTAGAACTATTTAGCATTCGCGTAGATGGATTAAAAGCAGGTGCATGTAACTATCGTATATTGTTTGTGATACCCGATCGTAATGAAGTAGCTCTTACAGAACTTAAGCATGGAATCTTTAGGTATCTTGGAGATACGCGAAGGAAAGCTGAGGTGACGGTAACGATGTGGCAAGATACCTTATATCGACTCACAACTACAAATGATCACTCTTATAGCTCGGTCCTATTTGTTCAAGGAGATAAATCGAAATGGGATTTCTTTTTGTCTTGTCAGGATTCTATCGATCCAAACTTTAATATTGTGACACCTGTTTCTAAAAAATAAAGTACCTGATTACAGCTCAGAAAGCACATCGTTGATTTTCTGTTCAAAGCAGCTGTCGCATGTGAAGATTTCTTTTTCTTGAAAAGATGTTAGCCTTTCTCCGCAGATGGAACAGCATTCTATACAGTGATTGTTTGGTTCTTGTTCTTTTCTTTCATGTAACATAGCACTTTCCTCCTTTGTAGTATAAATAGTTTGTCTTATTTCTTTAAGTATATACTAATATCAGCCTATGCAGGGAATATAAGGCTTGCTAATGCAGATTATTTATAATATAAAAGCGTTGTAAAGGAGCGGAAATTGGCACAGGAATTGCATGTTAAATCGTTGAGGAAATTCAATGATTAATATGGGGTGAACAGAATGTCTATTACAAAAACAGCTAGTGAATTAAAAAAAGAACAGCAGCAAGAACAGGAATCACTTAATTTATTTTTATCTACTCAAACAGTTATTCAAGAAGCGCTTCAAAAGCTGGGCTATGGTGAAGAAGTGTACCATTTATTGAAAGAACCGCTGCGCATGATGACGGTTCGCATTCCGGTTAAAATGGATAACGGATCGGTAAAAGTCTTCACTGGCTACCGCTCTCAGCATAATGATGCTGTTGGGCCTACTAAAGGAGGCG
The DNA here is from genome assembly GCF_042787775.1 of Priestia sp. YIM B13552. Taxonomy (NCBI): domain Bacteria; kingdom Bacillati; phylum Bacillota; class Bacilli; order Caryophanales; family Bacillaceae; genus Priestia; species Priestia sp. YIM B13552. The sequence continues at coordinate 369,245 of NZ_JBHZOU010000003.1, read as the reverse complement.
TACGCTTTCATCCTGAAGTAAATGAAGAGGAAGTGAAGGCATTATCCATTTGGATGAGTTTAAAATGCGGGATTGTCGACCTTCCGTACGGCGGCGGTAAAGGCGGAATTGTATGTGATCCAAGAAACATGTCTTTTGGTGAACTAGAACGACTCAGCCGCGGCTATGTAAGAGCCATCAGTCAAATAGTTGGGCCTACTAAAGATATTCCTGCACCGGATGTCTATACAAATTCTCAAATCATGGCGTGGATGATGGATGAATACAGCCGACTGCGTGAGTTCGATTCTCCTGGTTTTATTACCGGAAAACCTATCGTACTCGGAGGATCTCAAGGACGCGAAACTGCAACGGCTAAAGGAGTAACCATTTGTATAGAAGAAGCTGTTAAAAAGAAAAACCTTAACTTGCAAGAAGCACGGATTATTATTCAAGGCTTCGGAAATGCCGGCAGTTTTCTTGCTAAGTTCATGCATGATGCAGGAGCAAAAGTAATTGGCATTTCAGATGCATACGGAGCTCTTTATGATCCGCTTGGTCTTGATATTGATTACCTGCTTGATCGACGCGATAGTTTTGGTACGGTAACGAATTTATTTACCAATGTGATGACAAACGAAGAGCTATTAGAAAAAGAATGTGATATTTTAGTGCCCGCAGCCATTTCGAATCAAATTACGGTTCGCAACGCTCATCGCATTAAAGCTTCTATTGTAGTAGAAGCAGCGAACGGACCGACTACGCTTGAAGCTACGCGCATTTTAGATGAAAAAGGCGTACTTTTAGTGCCAGATATTTTAGCGAGTGCTGGAGGCGTAACGGTTTCATACTTCGAATGGGTGCAAAATAATCAAGGCTACTACTGGTCTGAAGAAGAAGTGGCTTACAAGTTACGCAAGGTAATGGTGGATTCATTTGAAACGGTCTATCAAATCTCTCAAGAAAATAACGTAGACATGAGACTTGCTGCTTACATGGCAGGAATCAAAAAATCAGCTGAAGCTTCCCGTTTCCGCGGCTGGGTATAAGATAAAAAAACGATTTGGGCTCTATATTCCAAATCGTTTTTTTTATCTGCTGTAACTGCCAAATAATTAAAAGAAAACCTGCTAAAAAAACAAACACGCTTAAAAAATTGGCATATTTATCGCGACCCGAATAAGGGCAAAACAATTGACAGTGAGAATGATTTTCAATTATTCTATATATAAGATATATACATACCTATACTAATAAATTAAATGTAGAAAAGGAGACAGAAAGCATGAGCGTATTAGATATTATTAAAGCTAGAAGAACGATTGGGGCCATGCAAGACAAAGACGTATCAGAAGATGCTATTAACCTTATGTTAGAAGCCGGCACTTGGGCTCCTAATCATAAAAAGACAGAGCCTTGGAAGTTCCGCGTGTTTACAGGGGATTCACGCGTTCATTTAGGAGACGAAATGGAACGTATTATGAAGCAAAAAACTGCTCACTTAAGTGAAGAAGAAGCGTTGAAAAAAACAACAAAAGCAAAAAAAGGACCGCTTCGCGCTCCTGTCATTATTGCTGTAGCAGTAAGCCCTTCTGGAAAAGTGCCTGAAATTGAAGAAATCTCTGCCGTAGCGGCAAGCATACAAAATATGCTATTAGTAGCGGAAGAACAAGGTCTGGCTACAATTTGGAGAACCGGTGAAATTGTCTATCAGTCAGAACTGAATGACTTTTTATCTCTAGAAGACGGAGATAAGCTCTTAGGCTTAATTTACGTCGGCCACCCTAATAAAGAAGCTTCATCAAAACGTATTCCATATCAAGATAAAACGATTTGGTATCGTTAAAAGGTTATTCCCATGTTTCTATAAATAAAAGGCAGCAGCTCAACTTATGAGCTGCTGCCTTTTTTATTGTTTTTGAAAAGTGGCATAAAGAAATTTAATGCCACCATGCAGCGGCATCAATTTGCACTTTTATGGGTTTACCTGCAGCAGTTCTTTTTAGTATCTTATCGCGAACTTCTCTGGTTTCCGTAACTACTAGTCAAAGCAAAATAGGAATTGTCTGTGTTCAGTCTTCTTTGCGAAGACCAAAATAATAAGTACACGCCAAACCGAAGATAATGGGCGGCAAAAGAAAGACGATCATTTAACGGTCACCTTCCTTTCGGATGATTGAACGTCTACTTTCTGCGTTGGGGTAGCAGTGTTGACAAAGAAGATGCCTTTTAACTTTGAGTATTCCATCAATACTAATAGCAAACTCATCGCAAGAAGCGGAACACACACCACTTTGGCAGGAATGTTGAAACAATAGTTAAGGACGGTGATGTTGGCAATAATGGGGAGAAAAATAATGTTCCCTAGTGTCGCGGTACGCGGAATCACCAATAACAACGCAGCTAATAATTCGCCAGTGGCAATAAAATAGTTGTAGAAATCAGAATACCCAAAGAAATACCACGCCAGTTTCATCGCAGAATCTTTTGTTGAATCAAACACGAAATCGCCTGTTATAAATTGTCCTGGGTAGATTTTGGCCATTCCATAAATAAGAAACGTAATAGCCATGGTCCACCTTAGGGTCGCAAGAATACTTAAACGAAATTTCTCTTTTGTTGATAAACGCATTGTTTTCCTCCATTTGTATGCTTAGTCCAAAAATCGCATTTTGGCTTCAGGGGTCGGCAACATACATGACGTTTGTTTTCCAAACCACTTATACCGATTACGTGCAATGAAACGATAGAGCAGGTTTCGAATGAACGAGGGAACCACTTGGAAACACGCCATTAGTTGAATGGGTCCTCGAAGCTGGCGGACAATATGTAGGATAGCTGTAGACTCTGTGTAAAGATTCCCGTTCATAAGAAGAATAACCGAGTGAAGTGGTGGATGCTCATGGTTATGCTTACGCAGCAAGGTTCCCGCAGTATCAGATTGAAGCGACGCAAAACGAAATAGAGCACGTGGATCTCGTTTGATAACAAACTGTACCCATCCGTTGCAAAGGTTGCAAACACCATCAAATAGAATAATAGGATGGTGTGATGGATTTGGCGGCATGACGTTTCTCTCCTTCCTTTTTTATGAATATTTACTAAAATAAGTATAATTGTTTACGTGTGGGACTACAAGACATAAGGGTAAAAGTAGAAATGTTTTATGTGAGTTCAAGTGAATTTAAGCAAGAAAACAGAGTCAAATACAACACTGTTTTTGTTTGAATTTGAATGTAGCAGCTTATCTAATAAACTTCTACTTTTTTGTGTTTCTTATAAACAACTAAAAATTTTTCCTTTTTTAACAAAATGTAAAACTATTCCTGTTTTGAAACGTACTAGATATAGTGGGGATTTACGAGGTAGATGTAATAAAAGCGTGAACTACCTTTGCTACTACAAAAAAGAAACTTACTTCGAGGTGAAGACGTGAAAAATAAACATATTTTAGAGGTGAAAAATTTAACTAAAGTTTATAAAGGAGAGGGCTATGAAGTTACTGCACTAAATGATATATCCTTTCAGTTAAGGGTAGGTGAAATGGTTGCTGTTATGGGAACAAGTGGTTCAGGAAAAAGCACACTGCTGAACATTTTAGGAGCACTGGATGAACCAACTAGTGGAACGATTAAATTAAAAGGAATGCTTTCAAAAGATATGTTCCAAGAACCTCAAGCTTCAGCGTACAGAAGAGATAATATTGGATTTATCTTTCAATCATTCCACTTATTAAAGGATTTATCTGTAGAAGAAAACATAGCTCTGCCGCTCGTTTTAAAGGGACTTACATCGGATGTAATTGATTTAAAAGTAAATAACGTTGTCGAGCTCTTGGGCTTAACAGCTTGGAAAAAACACCGTCCTGTACAACTGTCAGGTGGACAACAGCAGCGCGTAGCTATAGGAAGAGCAATTATAACTGAACCACCTATTATTCTGGCAGACGAGCCTACAGGTAACCTTGATTTTAATACTTCCGAAGTCATACTACACACACTAGTAACTACAAAAAATGAACTTAGCCAAAGCATACTTCTTGTTACTCACGACCCTAATGTAGCTACTTATGCAGATCGCGTTCTATTCTTTCATGATGGCTCTATTGTCGATACATATATCTGTAGCGGAAATAGTGATTTGGATCATATACTAGAGAAGTTTAAGATTATTACAAAAGTCGAGAGTCCTAAGATATGAAAACACTACAAGGTTTAGCTTTTCGTTTATTTAAGTCCAATAAATTTATAGTGTTTTCATCTATTGTAAGTATAGCTATTTCTACGATGCTTGTACTTAGTATGGTTTTATTCTCTTTTAATGCGCAGGACACATTAAAAAGTCAATTAAAACAGACTTACGGTGAGATGGATTTGTCTGTAGGGTTTGAGATGGATCAAGGCAAAATTTTGACATCGACTTTAGTGGAAGAAATTCACCAGGATAAAATGGTAGATAAGGTATCAAAAGTATCTATTGCTCATTTGAATCTAAATAAACTAAATACCTCTATCTATACAGTAGGTGTCGAAAATGATTATTTAGCTAAAAGTCGGTATCACTTTTCCAAACCGTTGAATAAGAATTCTGTCGCAATGAACAAAGGACTAGCTAAAGATTTACACGCAAAAGTAGGAGATAAAGTTCTTATAGAAAACAAAACATATACATTAGCAGAAACGGTAAAAGATTTATCCGCTACTGGGGTAGCTCCAGATATGCTAATACTTAATCAAAAAAACGTAAAAGACTATATTCAAGCAAAAGAAAAAAGCAGCGCAGAAGCAACTTATTTATTAATAAAGGCACACAAGAATGAGAGCGCCTTAAAGTTGGCCGATCGTATAAAATCTTATAACAAGAACTTACGTATTGATATAGCTGAACAAGATGCAGGCGTGCAAAATAATTTACAATCCTTACATACATTTATTATTGTTTTATCGGCATTGGTGTTAATTATCACGTCTCTTATTCTCATTTCAAACTTTGAGATTTTGCTTTACAAGATGAGGAATCAGTTCGCCATTATGCGTTCAATAGGAGCCAGTGCTAAACAGATTAGCAAGATTATCATACTTCAAAGCACCGTTATAAACACCGTAGGTACAGGTGTAGGATTTTTGCTAACCTTTTGTAGTCAAAGGTACTTATATAGCTGGTTAGGAAAAGTGTCAGAAATATCTTCCTTTCCATCTGACTTTAACGTAGGTACTGCTGTTACCCTTACAGTTGTAATGTTTGTTATTATTCAATTCTTTTTACTCGTTCCAGCTTATCGAAGTACAAAAGTATTGCCCCTAAAAACAATGCAGACGAACGAGAAAATTAACTATGGTTTTTCCAAGACAAGAGTAGTAGTTTTTAAGGTACTATTAGCACTGTCCTTATTTTTAGTTATAGGAAGCCAAGTATTTCCTACAAGAGGCACATACGGACCTGGGATGTTGCTAATTACAGTTATTTTAGTTTTGCTTGCCTTTATACTAATCTTTCCTATCATAGTGACTAAAGGATTAAAATGGTTTTTGCCATATGGACAAAAAATATTTGGCAAAGAATTTTATATTGCGGTAAAAAACCTAATTCCCCAAGTTAAAAAAAACACAATGATTATCTTAATAATATGCGGATTAATGATCATTACTGTATTTGGGTCAATTACATTTAGAACCATACAAATTAATGGACTAACCTACTTAAAAAAAGAATATGTAATGCCTATTATTGTGGAAACTCGCCTTGATGATTCAAAAATAGATGTAGAAGAACTAACTAGAAAGGCTGAACAATTACCTAACGTAAAAAGCGTTAGCAACATGAGTAATCAGGGCTTAGGAGAGATTTTAAATTCAAAAAAGGTTGCGGATATTCGTTACAACGTGGTTGACTTGAAAAGATTGCAGAAGCAAGGACTTCTAGAGCACTTCTCGTATGTAAAAGGAAGTAATAAAGAGAATAGTATAATAGTGTCTGAAAAATTTGCTGAAAGTCATGATTTAAAAGTAGGTCAGGTACTCCATTTAGGTATGTATGTTGAAAATCAAGATGAATCAATGGTAGAGAGAAATATAATACCTAAGGGAGATTATGTGGTAACAGCTATACCTAATCACCTTCTTGACAATAATGAAGCATTTTTAGATTGGAAAAGCAACAAGTTTAAAGATGTAGATTTTTACCGCCTATACATAGATGCTACGGATGTAAAGGCCGCTGTAAAAGAAATTGAAGGTTTAAAAAGCCAGTATCCCGAATTAAAGGTAAGCAGCTATGATCAATCTGTTAAAGAAGCAAACGAAATGTTTTATCAGCGCTGGGGAATTTTTATAGTTGTTATTGCCACGTTGGTTGTTTCTACCATGGTAGGAGTATTTAATTCATTGGCAAATAATATTTATTCAAAACGAAAAGAATTTGCTATTTTACGCGCGATGGGCATGACGCCAAAATCCATTCGTAAAGTCATTCTTTCACAGGTGAATTTATATATTACGATTGGAGTAATATGTGGAATTGTAATGGGACTTTTAGTGACATTAATTCTGCTATTAATGGATCCAGGGAATTTTGTTATAGCTTATAAAACGATTCTTTCTGTAGTAGTATCAATGCTTGTAGTTAGCACTTTTTTATTCTCATACGTAAGTCGAAAAATATCTGGACAAGATCTTTCTATAGAGCTTACTAATGATAATAGGTGACTTCTCATGTAGATATATTATAATATTAATAAGACCCAATCTCTTTGTAGAGATTGGGTTTTATTTAGATATATTATAATATTAATAAGACCCAATCTCTTTGTAGAGATTGGGTTTTATTAGTTTCTATGTTATTTATTTAACAACAACGTTCCCTACATATTGTGCGTAGCCTCTATCAGTTTGAAGTTCTAGCACATAAACATAATTCCCTTTTTTCTTTGGGAACGTAAAAGTTCTATCTTGTTCGTTTATACTAATATCTTGCTTCGAATTACTAGTGCTTATTGTATAAGAACTAATGTCATTAACAAGAAAATCTTCGCTGTCAAACCTTAAATTTCCTGGTGTTTCAGGGGCTACAGCTAGCTGTTGCTGCTTTTTAGCTCTATTTATACCATTCCTTGTATTTGTTTCCTTTCTGTACTGTTTTCCTTCTTCGCCTCGCCAATCTACATTAGTTTCTTTCAGTTCAACATCCAAAACATCATTGGCCGATAATGTAACCGTAGGGGGAGAGAAGTCATATTCTTCGCCTATACACCCTGATAATCCAACGATAATAAACGTAAACAGAGATAATTTTATAAACCCTTTCATATATAATGTCCCCCTTAACTAGTAAAAAAAATTGCTGCTTAATTTCTCGGAACAGGGGAGAGGTAATAATAAATATCATATTCTTTATCAATATGAGGGACTACTTCAGTATCGGTACGGGTTTCAATTGTCATATTTGATTTTGTTGGGGTACCGGCATAAAAATCGTACTTTACACCTTTTGGAGTCGTTATTTCACTAGTGATATCTGTATTTCCCTTTGATTGTTTGATAATAGCTGGATTCCCATTAAAATACCAACGGATTTTTTGATCCTTTTGAGTTAATGTAGCTGTTCCTACACCTACATTCGATTTTTCTTTAATTGTATAGATAACAATCTTTTCGTTATCTACATATTTGCTTTCACCGATAATATCTTGTATTCCTGTAGACTCTTTTTTTGCATTTTCAAAGGCTTCATCTTCACTAGAATAGAATTCCACGTCTTTTTTACTGTGTACGTTCGTTGCTGAACAAGCCGTTAGTATACTGGCTGACAGTAGAGATGCGAGTAATGCAGAATATACCTTTTTCATACAAACCTCCATTTTATTAATTTCTTTAATTTTAATCTTAATATAAATAGTTAAAATAATCCATTTATGTGATATAGTTGTTCAGTATGTAAAAGTTAAACAACAAAGAAATGGAGTTTCACAATGAAGAATTCAAGAAAGATAGCAGCAGGAGTAGCTGTTCTAATTGTTGCTTTTAGTTTAATGGGATGTACCTCAAAAGAATCAATTAGCAAAAGTACAAAACAAGAAGAAGCCCAAAAAGAAATGAAAATAGAGTTAACGTTTCTCCAAAATGAATGTGATCGTCTTATTAATAAAGATGAGGATGTAGAAAAAACGTTTCAAAGTTATAAAAATGATTTTAATTTGTTATCTGTGTCCGTTAACAGTACTGCAAAGGTTAATAAAATGAATAATGACGAGTTAGAGGTAAGTATCAATAACCTTGAAAAAGATGTGAACAAACTAAATGGAGAAGAGGCTTTAAAAGCTTATACGAAATACACTTCCCCTAAAACAATATATAAAGTGACAATGATGGACAATATGCGTTCTGTTGTAGATGCCACCGATCGAAACGATAAAAGTATAGACTTCTTCTATGATCACCTTCACTCTTCGCAAAAAGAAACTAACAGGGATATAAAACCTACGGTTAATGACATAAAGAATGGACCGGTATACAAACTGAGTATAGTGCAAGATGAATTACAAAAGCATCGAGATGATTTTAGTAAAGAACAGCTTGAACAGTTGGAAACAGCAACGAAAGGTTTTGATTATTCTTTGGATGCTCAATTAAAAACCCTCAGATCATATAAAAACATTGTTAACAATCCGTACACAAGTAATAATTATGACTATGAAGAAGAAGAGAAATATAACGGAGCCCGCACGTACCTTACTGATTTTGAATCGAATTTAGGTGTTGCTAAGCCTGAGTATTAAAAACGTATGAAATGGAGGACAACTATGAAAAAGCATAAAAAAATGTTAATTGCATTTTAATGTTTTTTAAGTCTTTCGATGTTGTAATTCAGCCCATTCAAGAAATAAAAAAGCTGAGACCTAGTGTAAATAGGAGCTCAGCTTTTTTAGTATAAACTAATATTTATATCTTCTTTCGTCTGACCAAAATGAAATGTCCTGCAACCGCTAAAGCAATAGCTAATGCAATATTCTTTACAGCTAACAGGATAATCCTTGGATACAACTGCATATCTATAGAGAATGACATTACGTTATATATCGGAATGTCCCTAGTCGTCCAATATTTGACCGCTATATATGTTAATAAAATAAATAGCGGAATAGCAATGTTTCGTGATAATACCATAAGGAAAAATCCTAAGTAACAGTACAACACAGTTTGAGGAACATAAATAATAGTTAAATTAAATAATGATATGTAAGGATAAGGGTACCTTAATGTAATAGAAATCAGTAATACAAAAAATGCCGCTAGAAAAATAAGAAAGAAAGATGTCACTCTAATAAGGCCGTAAGATAAAATAGGTTTCGAGGAGTTAGGTGTTAACTCAGCTGTTTTATCTTTATCAGCAGAGTGATTTAAAAATAAGTATACGGACCACCAACCGGCTATAGGACATACAACAAATTCTATTATTCTTGATATATATTGAAGACTTTCTAGATCAGGGGAAAAGCATGTATAAAGTATTACAATTAAAATAATTAAAAAAGGTACATAGAAGTCTATACCCATTGATTTAGCTTCGGACGAGATGTTTATTTTTTTAACGAAGGCCATTAGCATTTTCCTTTCTCTTAATTATAAGAGCGTAGTTACAGAAATAACCAAGTGTAACTGGTAGAGTTCTTACGCATCAAATTAAGAAGTTACTAGTGTATAATTAAAACATATTTAGAAAAAAAAGTAAAATAAAAATGTGATAATTTGTTAATATAAAAATTGAAGAAGATTACGCGTTTAGTAAACCTCCCCAAACTCCAAAAACGTATCCTTCCTATAAAGTTTTTGAAGTTTGGGGAGATTAACAAAAAGTGCTTGTGTATTTAAATATCCAAGCACTTTTTTGTATGAATTATTTTAACTAGAAAGATTAATCAGGTGGCAGATACCTAAAATTTACAAAAAAGTGTAATTATTATAAAATTTAGTTAGCTGTAATTTAAAAAGAAGTGATTTCTATAGGGGGAGAGAGTATGAGTTTAAAAGAAAGAGCAACTAAAGAGTTTAAAGAAAAGATAGATAGCGACGAAGAAATTAGAGAATCTATTTTAACTTACTATGAATGTGAAAGTGGATTTTCGGGACTTGTAGGTGTACCAAATGGAAATTCTGTACCTATTCGAGGTGTTTTAGCTTATACAGAAAAAAGCCTACTTTTTTACGGAGAAGTTTTCTCTAAGTTGCCTATTATATTACATATCCCATTCAATAAAATCAGAGAAATAAAAACTGGAAAGCAAATCCTTACAATTTTCAAATCAACTCTTACGATGGTTGTTGTTCATAATGATCAAGAAATTTTCTCTACACGGGGAAACAAGGAGGACTTTTCTAGGTTGAAGTCGTTTTTTGAAAATGTGAATGAAGAAGTATTTCTTGCTAAATAGGTAGTACCAAGATAAGCCTAGACTTAAAAATTAGGCTTATCTTGGTATGGCGTTCGCTAATAACGTACTTTTTAAGAAAGGATTTGGTTGTGTATATAGAAAGTACGTTAGACGTTAGGATGCTATTTCAGTTCACAGAGAGGTGGTAATTATGAGTAAAAGAGATAAAGGGTTTTGGATAACTTACCTTGTGTTTGCAATTATTATGCTATTAATCTACAAATATATACCGGCTGAAAACGGATTTCTCGTTATTGTTTTGTTTCCTCTAATTTATTGGTTCATCTACGAATTTATATTAAGGTCTAAGAAAAGAAGAAGCAATGGTTAAGGAGGGGCGATTTGCTTGTTTTGGAATTATCTTAACATGTCAACAGGACTTATAATAGCTTTAGCAAACATTTTTAATTCTGCATTCCAAGGAAGTATGCGTTGGATTATGGTTGGGTGTGGTTTGTTAATTTTTATATACAATTTAATAGTAACTTTTGATCAAAAACAAAATGGAGCGGTTAATCAAAATAAAGAACAGAACTAACTAAAAGGCTCGTGGAGAACAAGTTCATTTTAAGCAAAATTTAATGAAGAGGGACATTTCGAAAAGAAGTATAAACATTTACCTAGTAGATTGCCAAGAAATTTTAGCTTCTAAATTCTATATAAGTAAAAGGGCTATCGAGATTGAAAGGAAGAGAGTGAAATAAAAATTAAAAAAACAAAGTTATTAAACATATTAGGACTTTTATTAATAATGAGCGCTACGCTTTATCCAGCTGGCTACATAAAATCACTTTATACTTTCATAGCGCTATATGGTGTAGGTATGACTGTAATTTTAACTGTAGGAATTGTATCTAGAAAAAGGCGTTAATTGTTTTAGGGAGTTTAAAGTACTTAAATTCACTTTTTTTATAGGTGAGGTAACGAAGATTCTGGAGTGAAAATTTTATAGGAAAGAGGGAAGTAATGGACGTTCAAAAGGTAGCAAACTTATTTTTGATTTTTGTCTTAATTGCAGCAGGCATTTCATTGGTAATTGGCTTTGTTGTTGCTGTGAGAAGTACAAACTATAAGAAGGGATACATAAGTACTTTTATATCCAGTGTTTTCTTTTTAATACTTATTGTGAACTGGTATGATAAAGCATCTTCAAACGTTTTTATGGGGACAATACCTTGGATTTTAAATGTTATTGCCGTCATTATTGTGTTACCACTGTACGTGTTAGTTGCTCGCTTTATATTTAAAAAGGTTACAAAAGGACAAAAAGGAACAAAAGAAAAGATTATTGGTTAAATTACTTTCTTTCATCGTTTTTTTTAATCTTCACGATTTTAAATAAATGAAGATACACAAAATCTTTTTTTATCAATATCCTGTTAGAGAAAGTGATTGATATCATTTTCTGTAAAGGAGAGAACGTCTATGATTAAAGTTAACCAACAAATTGTGAAAATAAGTGATCTAAATAATAGTTCGTTAACGAAAGAAAAAGCAGACATTTTAAAACAGATGGATGCCTATAGGGAAGTGTATGAGTATGCTACATTTGACCAGCTTGATTTTGATGTATCTGTTAAATTACAAATTATTGAATCGTCTGTATTGCTGCGTAAAAGCGGCGCCAGGTTTGCTACATTTGCACGTTCTAGGTGTAACGAAAAGTATTGGAAACGAACCGATAACGGAGGGTTTCAGCTACTGCCTACCGTTTCTCCTCATCAGGCCATCGATGATATTTTTTACAATGGACACGAATATGCGTTTGAGTGTGCGACGGCTGTTATTATCATCTTTTACAAAGCTGTATTAAATAATATTGGAAAAGCAAACTTTAACAGGCTTTTTGCTGATCTTTACTTACACGATTGGCAATACGATGAAGATCTTGAGCTCCATGGTTATAAAGGATCTGACTACTTGCCTGGAGACTGTGCGTATTTTAAAAACCCTGATTATAATCCTGAGACTCCTCAGTGGAAAGGTGAAAACACAATTGTATTAGATGAAACTTTATATTTTGGTCATGGAATTGGAATTACAACGCGGGAAAGAATTATTGAAGTGTTAAATTTAAAGAGAAAAGACAACGCAAAGCAATCAGCTTACCTGTCAGATGAAATTGTCAGGCTTCACACCGCTCACCTCAGTTATTTTGCAGTTAGATACGAACCTGTTGTTTGGTACGACAGAAACAGCGCTATTATTTCCACCATTGGGTCGATTACGTATGTAGCTTGATTGATCAAGGTTTTGATACTTTGGTCTTTTTTTTGTAAAAAGGAAAGAATTACATGAAGGTAAATTTAAGAATTCAAAAGGATTTTATGTATAAAAGAAGAATCCATTTAATACACAGGTCTTAAAACTAAAAGGAAAGGAGGAGATTACCATTAAAAATCGTGATAAAAGACGCAAGAGAAAACGCGGCGCATTAAAAGATTATCTAAAAAATAAGCTAGGTCAGCTAAAACCGAAGCCAAATAAAGGACCTGTCTCAAATTTGAAGTCTTCTGCTTAAAACATCCCCCTAGTTTTTATATAGGGGGATGTTTCTTTTGAATTTTCTTTTATTTTAAGGTTTAAATGTTATGAGTGGCATTTAAGGGATAATTTGTGCACAATAGACATTGAATAGTTTATCTAATACGACAACGTAAGGAGAGATTAGACGATGGAAAACATGATTTTAAAACATATGGACGTTGTAAGAGGAATTACGATTAGTATCCTTGAAAAAACAACAGAAGAGGCAGCGGACATCACACCAAAAGGATTCAATAACAATATCCGCTGGAATCTTGGACACATTGCCTTTATTCAAGAAAAACTTGTGTTTGGCTTAGCTGGTGAACCGATGCAAACGCCAGAGAGTTATGAAAGCTTTTTCGGCGCAGGAACAAAACCTGCAGATTGGACGGAGGCTGCTCCTTCTCTTGAAGAAATTGCGAATGTGTTGAAAGATCAAGCACATCGTATTAAAGAGTTCATGCCCCAGCAGTTTGATAAGCAGTTAATCACACCTTTTACAAACAAAGCCGGCATCAACTTTACAACAGTTGGTGAAACGTTTTTATTCAGCTTCTATCACGAAGCGATGCATGTAGAAACGATTAAACAAATCGGGAAAGCTGCAGCTGCACAATAAGAAAATAAAAAAGAATAAATCACATATTCTTTATAACTATTTTACATAGCGCCTATGCATATACTGATCTATACAGCGCATAAGATGTAACATGAGCTGCTTTTCCTAATGCAGTTCGCAAGGAGGTGACAACGTGAAATTTCTTTCAGGTTTAACGACTCTTCTTGTGATTTTAGGCGGTTTAAATTGGTTAGCTGTAGCATTAGGCGTGAATGTAGTAGAAGAGCTATTTGGCTCTTGGGATTGGTTAGTAACAACGATTTATTGGTTAGTTGGCCTGTCTGCTCTTTATCAAATTTTTGATAAGTTCTTCGGAACGGGAGCGAGTGTCAAAAGCAAAGCGCTATAATAAATATTATTTTTTATTATCTCTTTAGGGAGTTTGAATGTATATTCAAACTCCCTTTTTCATGGATAAAAGACGTGACAACTTTACAAAATACGGTAAAATAAGGTAATAACCAAAAAAATAGGAGGGATGAGATGGAGCTTTGGGGTGTAGTACCTATCTTAGTGTTTGGAGTTCTTTATATAGGAATCATTGCTGGTATTATAGCTGTTATCGTTATAGTGTTAAAGCGAATGAAAGAGAGAAATCAATATTTACGTGAAATACGGGATGAACTGAGAAATCAAAACAGAGCAACTATAGCAGAAAATAAAGAATAGAAGAGGGTTTAATAGATGAAGAAAAGTGTACTTCCCATATTTTTTATCGTAAATCTTTTTTTTATTTACTGTTTATTATTTAATCAAGGATACATCTTTCAGCTAAAGAATCTACCTTACATATGGGCTATTTATTTACTTCTTGGCACCTGTTTAGCTTTTTATTATATGCTGCGATATAAACCAAAAAAAGACGGACAGGTGTTGCTTTCAATCGGCATTTTAACTACAAGTATTAGTTCACTTGGCTGTTTAGGTTTCTTTTACTTCTTTTATCACGCGATGGGCGGATAAAGAGCACGAAAAGCAGGGACTTCAGTGAAAGTCTCTGCTTTTTATATTTGGATCTATTGTATAATAGAAAAAAAGAAATGAATGCAGGAGGGGAACTATGCGAATTGTTTCGCTTTGTCCAAGCAATACAGAACTAATAGCGTATTTAAAATGTGAGCATTTGCTCGTAGCAATTGATGATTATTCCGATTGGCCGCAGTCTATTCAAGGTCTGCCGCGTTTAGGTCCCGATTTATCTATTAATATGGATGCGGTGGAAGAAGCTAAACCCGATTTAGTCCTAGCATCACTAAGCGTTCCTGGAATGGAGCGAAATATTGAAGAACTTAAAAAACGAAAGCTTCCTTATGTCGTATATAATCCTAATTCGCTAGAAGATATCCGTCAAAATCTACAGGATTTAGGTCAGCGATTAAACATTGCAACAAAAGCAGCTGAACTGTTAAAGCGTTATGATCAGTTTCTTTCTACATATAAAGGGATTGCAAATCAAATTGATGAAAAAGCCACTGTATACTGGGAATGGTGGCCAAAACCTGTCTTTACTCCTGGCAAAGCAAACTGGCTGACTGAAATTAGTGAGTTAGCGGGAGGAGAAAATATATTTGCTGATCATAAAGAAGCAAATGTACAGAGTAATTGGGAAGAAGTGTTCAAACGAAATCCACAACATATTTGTCTGGCTTGGGTAGGCGTGCAGACAAACAAAGTAAATCCGACTATTTTACATAAAAGACCCGATTGGTCCGATATGTGTGCCATTAAAGAACATCGCGTACATGTACTAGAAGAATGGCTGTATTGTCGTCCTTCACCTAGGCTGCTGTTAGGGTTAAAAAAACTCGCGGCGCTTCTTCATCCAGATACGTTTCCTGCATTTGACGGCAAGGACCCCTTATTATAAGAAAAAGGAGCGATACATATGAAAGATATAAAACAAATAAAACATACCATTCAACACCGCTATCCTTTTTTACTTGTTGATCGCATCTTAGAGCAAGAAGAAGGAAAGCTTGCGATAGGGATTAAACAAGTAACAGCAAATGAACCTTTTTTCCAAGGCCACTTCCCGGACTATATGGTAATGCCAGGGGTACTTATTGTCGAAGCTCTTGCCCAGCTCGGTGGGTTTGCTATGGCTGCGGATGACCAACAAAAAGGAAGACTTGCCTTTTTAGCGGGAATAGACGAATGTCGTTTTAAGCGTCAAGTAAGGCCAGGAGATACACTGCGTTTAGAATTTGAGGTTCTCAAGCAGCGCGGAAAGATTGTAAGAGGAAAAGGAAAAGCATTTGTAGACAGCGAGTTAGCTTGTGAAGCGGTCATTACCTTTGCTCTTGATATATAATACAAACCAGGATAAAGCGTATTGAAGGAAACCGCCTTATGCTATAAGGCGGTTTTTTGTAAATACCTTAGTCAAACTTCCTTTTGATGAAAGAAGAAACGGGGTATAGAAGAAAAAAGGGAGAGGGGAGAATGCGGTGAGAACATTAACGGAAGTTGTTGTATTACTCACACTATTGGGTACGTATATAGGCATCTCACTACTTGTTTACAAACGGAAAAGAACGAATCCGTTTTTCTACAGCATTTACTTTTATTTAGCTACTAGCGTCATTTTGATTTGCTTGGTTATCTTTTGGCTTCAGCTTCGTTTTGGACTCACTGATAAGCAAGTAGGAGGATTGCTTATCAGTGTGGTTGCATTCTTTTTACTTATTTATGGGTTGTTAAAGACAAAACAAAAAGACAGGTAGCCGGTGCTATCTGTTTTTATTTATATCTATGTTATATATTTTTATCAATTGCAGTGTCAATTAAATGGATCTCTTCATATACTAAAGATAACAGCTTTCTTTTGCAGGTTAGTTGACATCGTAGCTTATAACTCGCTATTCTTTTGATAATTCATTTTGTGAAAGGAAGTGGACGTATGGATGCATCCCGTATTATAGCTAAGTTAGAAAATCGGATACCGACAATTCTTGGAATGGAGCAGTTTTCTCGCTTCGGTATTCTTGTTCCGCTTATTGAAAAAAAAGGGGAACTACATGTTTTATTTGAGGTAAGAGCGCTCGATTTACGAAGACAGCCCGGAGAAATTTGTTTTCCAGGAGGGCGTGTCGAGAAGACGGATGCAGACGAAAAAGAAACAGCTATCCGTGAAACATCTGAGGAGTTAGGGATTACGCCTGAATCTATTCAGCAAGTACAAGCTTTAGATTATATCGTTTCTCAATTCGGAACAATCATTTATCCTTATGTAGGTTTTATTGATGAGTCGCTTGAACTTCGACCGAATCCTTCGGAAGTAGCAGAAGTATTTACCGTGCCTCTTTCTTTTTTTCAGCGTACCGAACCTGATATACACAATATCCATTTTAGAGTAGAACCTGAACATAATTTTCCTTATGACGCGATTATTGGTGGTGAAAATTATAATTGGCAAACAAGAGAGATGGAAGAACATTTTTATTACTATGAAGATCGAGTCATATGGGGACTGACAGCAAAAGTGATTTATCATTTAATACATGTACTAAATGATAAATAAAAAGCAGCGAATACGGATTCGCTGCTTTTTTTATATTAAATAGATTGAATAGCCTCTGCGATAGGCGTATCGCCTGAAACTAAATCAAAAGAACGTCCGAATGTATGATCTTCACTTAGCGTTTCCACTACTACACGCGCTACATCTTCGCGAGGAATGGATCCGCGCTCTTTGTTCTCCCCAGCATCTACACGTCCTGTTCCTGGTTCGTTTAACAATCCGCCTGGTCGAACAATTGTATATGTTAATCCGCTTGCTTCTAAGATTTTATCTGCATAATGTTTGGCTACATAGTAAGGAATTAGTGAAGTATTCCAGTTTTCACGGTGATGTGCTTGAAGTGCGCTTACCATCACAAATCGTTTAATACCTAAATCTTCTGCGGCTTCCATCGCTTTTACCGCACCGTCTAAATCAATTAAAAGTGTCTTATCATGGCCTGTATTTCCGCCTGATCCTGCACTAAAGATAACGGCGTCACAGCCTTTCATCACTTCCTTAATTTCATGTACAGTGCCTTCTAAGCTTGCAAAAGCCGTTTCGATACCTCTTGCCTCAAGTTCTTTTGCTTGTTCTTCTTTACGAACCATCGCACGTACAGTGTGCACATCACTTTCATTCAAAATGTTTACAATATGTTTGCCTACCTGACCATTCGCACCAATTACAAGAACTTTCATGTCTAAATTTGCTCCTTTCAAATCCAAATGCTTATATATTATTGTTTCATATTCACCGTTTTCATTCAATAAATGAGCTCAAAATCCGGTGAATAAGGGGAAAGTAAGAAAATATATTAAAAAAATGAAAAACAAGAAATAAAAACTAATTTACAAACAAAAAAAGGAAAAAAATAGTTCATTAAACCCAGTGTCTGAACTGTTTAAATTTTGTAAAATTTTCTCAAACCCTTGGTAATACAACAGTTCTTAAAAACAGTATCTCTTTTAACATTTCCCGATACAACCTATATAAACACATTTTGATAATTTTAAACTTTTACTTCGGAAAATTTTTTTGTTATTATGTTTTAGTCATTAAAATATTTATGAACGAAATATTTAGTCCGAGCGGACAAAGGAGAGGATAAAATGAACACATTACAATACTTAGTCGCAGAACGTGCAGAGATTTCTCCTCAACATGAAGCACTAGTTGAACATAATGAACGTTATACATTTAATGAATTTCATGAAAAAGTGAATCAATTGTCTCATTACTTCTTAGAGAAAGGAATTCAAAAAGGAGATCGTATTGGTATTTTAGCTCATACAAGCATTGCTTACCCAGTCGTTACAATGGGGATTTTACAAGTGGGAGCAGTCGTTGTTCCATTAAGTAAGAGCATGACACCTTATGAACTTGATAGCATTATTACGAGCGGACAGTTAAAAGCGATTATCCACCACAACGAATTTACGTCTGTATTAGAAAAAGCGGAACAAACGGATGGACTTAGCTTTACGTTAAAAATTGAGAATGCAAAAGAATTTACAGCTCAATTCTCAGCGTATGATACAAACACACCAGAAGCACTTCCTGAAGTACTTCCTGAAGATCTAGCATTGATGATGTTCACATCTGGTACAACAGGTAAGTCAAAAGGATGTATGATTGCACACGGATCGGTAAGTGCCTTTTTAAATTCTGGCGGACAGGAAGAACGTGCAAATATTGATAAAAGCATGCGTTATTTGTTTGTTCATCCATTCTTCCACATGAGTTCGATGAGCATTTTATTTATGTGCATCAACACAGGAAACACAATGGTATGTTCTGAAGAAACAGATCCAGCTAAAGTAATTGAGGTAATTGAAAAAGAAAACATTAAAATGCTGTTTGCACTACCACCGGCATTAAAATACATTGTAGAAGAGCTTGAAAAAGGAGATCACTATGATTTCCCTCTAAAACTTGCTGTGTCAGGCGGAACAAAAGTATCTGAGTCTTTAATTGAACAATATGATCGTAACGGAATGATTTTAGCTCAAGGGTACGGAAGCACAGAAGCTTGGATTATCAGTTCATGGCATCCTCAAATGGGATGGAAGAAAGTAAGCTCTGCTGGAAAACCTGCTCCACATGTGGAAGTTAAAATTGTAGACCCCGAAACACGTCAAGAAGTTTCAACTGGAGAAAAAGGTGAAGTACTCGTACGAAGCCCTTATCTTTTCAAAGGCTACTGGCAAAACGAAGAAGCAACAAACGCTGTCTTACAAGATGGCTGGTTAGCGATGGGTGATGCAGGTCGATTAGATGAAGACGGATTTCTTTACATTGAAGGACGCTATAAAGATGTAATTGTATATGGAGGAGACAACATCTACCCAGATCAAGTAGAAGAAGTTGTCCTAGCAGCAGATGGTGTGTTAGAAGCGACAGTTGTCGGCATGCCTGATGATGTGTACGGCGAAGTTCCATATGCATTTGTTGTTAAACAAGAAGCATCTGCTTTAACTGAAGAAGATGTAGTGAACTTCTGTAAAGAACGATTAGCACCATACAAAGTGCCAACTGTTGTATTTGTTTCATCACTTCCTAAAAACAGCGTAGGAAAAGTGTTAAAAAACGAAGTGAAAAAACAAGCCTTAGCATACGCATAATAAAAAAGCGGCCTTTATAGCCGCTTTTTTTATATTTATTGCTGTAATTTTTGAGATATTTTTTTCATAATGTGAAAGTATTGATCTCTTTCTTCTTCTGATAAGTGTGAAAGTAAATCTGACCAAAAATCGACACGAGTAGCTTGCAATATTTCGACAACTTTTTCGCCTTTTTCTGTCAACTCTACCCACACGCTTCGGCGGTTTTGCTTTTTATAAATACGATTCACAAGCTCATCATCTTCTAATTGATTTAATACAATGGTGATAGCACCAGGTGAGAGCCCGAGTACTTTTGTGATATCGCTAACAATACAGCTTTTTTTATCGTGAATGGTCTTTAAGATTGCCTCTTTTGTTGAAGTTAAATGGTATGGAAGCAAATCATATTTCTCACCGATTACGGTGTTTTTATATTTTAAAAGAGCTTCTTTTACATGATCTATACTTTCTAGCTGATGACTAATCTCTTCTTTGCTATAACGTTCAGTCAAGCGTAAATCCTCCTCATAAAACAAATTCCATTTTTACCATTATACCATGTATAATGCCCATAGAAAAATGAACAACACCGCGAAAATTGTCAGAAAAATTTTAAAATAATTACCATAATTCGTTAAAAAATCCTTGTTTTCGTGCTATTATATATAAGAATAGTAATAATAGGAAACGCATACAACATTTGTTTCTATTGAGTTCATAAGAAAAAATGGGGTCTATGAACATCATTCCGCTTTACCTCGTGTGTTGAACAAAAAAAAAATATAAAAAATGGTGATTATTCACTTTGGCAGATCATCTTTTACAAGATGTTTGTATAAAATGAATGTATACATATTTTTATAGAAAAAACATATTGAGGTAAAGCCGAGATATGGGGGGATTCAATTACATGAAGAAAGTCTTAGGGGCGCTTTTGCTTGGCGCGACAATTGTTAGTGCGTTTATTGCGTACAGCATGTATACCAATCATTCTGCAAAGCAAACAGCTGCGATAGAACAAAAACAAGCGGCTAAAAAACCAGAAAAAAAGGCTGAGAAAAAGAAAAAGCCAGTCCTCAAAGTCGAAGAACTGACGTATCAGTTAAAAGATTCCCGTACAGGAGAAGTAATGAAAGAATTCAAGCCGGTTCATTACAAGGATAAAGGTGTATATGATCAAGAAATTAAACAGTTAGCGTCTGAACTGGCAAAAGGGATCGACACGCCTATGCAAAACATAAAAATGGATGCAAACGGATCGTTAACCGGCGGGTCCAAACAAATCATTTTAAAAGAAGCAGAGCTTGTTAAAAATCTGCAGAACTTAAATACGAAACAATTGGATGTAAAGGTTCCAATTTACGAAACCGCTCCAAATGTAACGGCAGCATCTGCTCAAGGGATCGCTGATGTATCGCTAGCTTCGTATTCTACACGGTTTCGTCCAAGTGATACAAGTCGAAACAGAAATGTTCAGCTATCCGCAGAAGCCATTAACAACGTTGTATTAGGTCCTGGAGATTCATTTTCTTATAATCAAACAGTTGGGGAGCGCACAGCAGAAAGAGGCTATCAGCCTGCTCCTGAAATCATCAACAAACAGCTGGTGATGGGAATTGGCGGAGGGATCTGCCAAACATCTTCTACGCTATTTAATGCTATTGACGGTGCTGGTCTCCAAGTGACAGCTAGGTCTCACCATTCAAAACATGTAGGTTATGTACCGGCAGGAAGAGATGCAACCGTATCGTGGGGAGGACCTGATTTTAAGTTCACAAATAACAAAGATTACCCTGTCATCATTAAAGCATATGCAAACGTAAATACGGGTGTTTTAACGGTAGATGTTCGTACTTCACAGCGTGCTATCTAATAAAAAAAGACGTATCCTAACAGATACGTCTTTTTTTCATTTATTATGCTTTTTGTTGCTCGCGTTCACGAAGTTCCACACGTCGAATTTTACCTGAATTAGTTTTTGGCAATTCATCAATAAATTCAATTACGCGAGGATACTTGTAAGGTGCAGTTAAAGTCTTTACGTGATTTTGCAGCTCTTTAATAAACCCTGCATCTGTTGTTTTTACATGATCGACAAGAACAACATATGCTTTTACAACATGGCCGCGATCAGCATCTGGGCTAGCTATAACGGCACATTCTTTCACCGCTGGATGCTTAATTAACGCATCTTCAACTTCAAATGGCCCAATTGTATAGCCGGAACTGATAATGATATCATCTCCGCGTCCTTGGAACCAGTAATAGTTATCTTCATCTTTAGAAGCGCGGTCACCTGTTAAATAGTAGTTTCCTTTATACGTTTTCTCAGTGCGCTCCATGTCTTTATAGTAGTGCTTGAAAAGAGAAGGGAGGTCTCTACGAACGGCAATGTCTCCAACTTCTCCAGGCTCACAAGGTTGGCCGTCTTCATTAATGATTTCTACAAACCCTTCAAGCATCGGTTTACCCATTGAACCAATCTTTGTTTTTACACCTTTTAATGTACCGATTAAAAGAGTATTCTCCGTTTGACCGTATCCATCACGTACTTGGATATTAAAATATTTTTTAAACACATTAATCACTTCTTCATTTAGCGGTTCTCCTGCAGATACAGCGCTATGAAGGTGAGACAGGTCAAAACGTTCAAGCTCATCAATTTTAGCCATAAAGCGGTACTCTGTTGGCGTGCAGCACAGTACGTTTACTTTTTCATCCTGTAAAATTTCTAAAAACTTTTTAGGTTCAAAACGTCCGTTATAGATAATGCCTGTTGCACCTTGTCCAAGTACAGATAAAAACGGAGTCCAAATCCATTTTTGCCAACCAGGACCTGCTGTTGCCCAGACCGTATCGCCTTTTTTAATATCTAACCATTCAGCAGCTGCGATACGAAGGTGAGCATAAGCCCATCCATGAGTATGAACAACGCCTTTTGGCTGTCCTGTTGTACCAGATGTATAAGGAAGGAATGCCGTATCATCCTTAGTTGTTTTAGCTGCTTGGAACTGTTCTGATGCAGCCGCTGTAAGTGACTCTAAGCGCGTCCATGACGTAACATCAGCACCAAACGTAATTTTATGTTGTAGAGAAGTAGGGAAGTTTTCAATCTTATCGATCTCATTGCAGAAAGGATGGTAAGAAATAATCGCTTTTGCTTCAGCGTGATGTAAACGATATTGGATATCTTTTGCGCGTAATAGTTCTGAAGAAGGAATTACAATAATACCTGCTTTTAAGCATGCTAAGTAAATAGCGTACGATTCAATAAGGCGAGGTGCAATAACCAAGACATGATCGCCTTTTGTTAAACCTAGCTCTGTTAACCCGTTTGCCACTTTATTGGCTTTTGCTAACAGCTGATTATATGTAATTTCTTCACGTGCACCGTCAGCGTCCTGCCACTTTAACGCAAGCTGATCGGATGCATGTTTTTCAATTTCCTCTGTTAAGTTGTAATGTTCACTTGGAACTAAATCTTTTAGTTGAATCATAAAAACGACTCCTTATATTATAGATATCAATGATTTTTATCATTACTATTATTATATTACTAACTATTAGTACTTGCTACTAATTTGTTTTGAGTTTTAGTAAAAAGCAAAAAAAGACCCGCTTATCTTATTAAGACAGCGGGTATAACGTATGTTATTTAAATAAGCTCCATTTTGTATGAATAGGTACTAGCTCTTCTTCAGACTCGTCCTCTTCGTATAAACCACGTTCTTTTAAATACTCCACAAAATATAAGTCTGCTTCCTTACGTTCATCATAAGGCTTGATCGATAAAACAAACCCTACTTTATGCTGATCTTCATTTTCAACGCCGGAGAGATACGCTTTTACATTATGCTGCAAGAACAGCTCTTTGGCAGGAATAATTAAATCTTTAACGAATTTCGACAGCAATTCCAGCTCAAAGTCGAAGGTGAACTTAGCAATTTTTTCTAGATCTGCAAATACCACGCCGATAAAACTCGTATTATGTATTTCGTAGTCTTTCGTTTTTTCATCCCACTCAATATGTCCGATTTCCTTTAAGTAATTAATAAAATACCCAATGCCTTCATTGCGGCCAAAAGGCTGTTTAGAAAGGACTAAACCAATCTTCTTGTACTTAGGAAGGTACACGCATGAGATAGCGGCTTCAACTTTATGCTGTTGAAATAAGTGCGTTGCCCCTTGAAGCAAGGCATCTAAGACATGATGGGTAATTTTCATTTGCTTACGAGGAAAGTGATATTCATTGCGTGCTAATTCATTTGTATCAGCAAACGTTGCTCCAATAAAGCCTGTATTGGATAGGGTAGGAGGGAGCTTCTTTCTTTTTCTTTTTCGTACCGTCATTCAAAAACACTCCTTGTGATCATCAATACGATAAAAATCAAACGAACATACGTTCTTATCTAATGATACAAAAAATGTGTCGAAAAGTAAAGATAAGTTAACGGAGAATTTGAAATTTTATAATAAAAGTAACTAAGGTTTGTAAAACGTAGCGGTTAGTAGAAATTAAAGAGGAGAGGGGGAGCAAAAAATAAAAGGCTGCAGATGAAAAGCATCCACAGCCTTTTATATATTCATTAACGAGCTTCTGTTAAAGCTACCATATCTTCATCATCTAAATCGATATCTACGTGACAATCCATTGTATGAATTGTTTTATCTTCATGATTTCCATAATAAATTGTAATGTTCATGAGTATCGCTCCTTTAAAACTGGATAATGACATCCAATTTATACCGTCATCTATTTGTTTAATATTATACCCGATGAAAAAGGAAACTACAACTAAAATCACTAAAAAGCTGATAAGAAAGGGGTTTTCAGTGATTTTAACAAGAAATCAGACAGAATAAAAATACTAATTTGTGTATTTTATTACAGGAAATACGAGGTTTTCACTTTTATAAATGAATAAAAATCCATTTAATACAAACATATGTACTGAATGAAAAATATACGTTCTGTAGCAAATAAATCCTTAAAAGATTAAACGTAAACAGATTTTATCAATTTGCAAAGAGTTTATTGAGAATACGATGAGAAAAAATAAATGAGTATAAAATCTAAATCCTACAAGTAAACTCATTTATTTTTCAAAATCTATAAATATAAATCGAACTGATCAAACCCAAAAACAATCTGGTGAAATCGATATGCATTCTATAAAATCATAGCAAGATTTGTTCTAATTGAACAAATCTTGCTGATAATTAGTTTAGTGAGTTAAATCATATAAACACAAACCCTATCTCATTTTTTAAATTCTGTCTCAATATCATAAGTATACTTTTATATTGAGACAGAATTTTCGTTTCATCTATTGGTTCCTAGAATATATATTATGTAAACTAGAAAAAGAAATAAAATCGTTAGGGTCTCCCTTGCTCTTAGACCCTTGGAATGTCTATCACCTTTTGCTTTTTCTTTAAAGTGTATAGATTTGTTTTCAAGTGAGCTGGTTTTACTCTCGTGATTTTAATTTGGGGCTGTAAACAGAACTCTTAAAAATCGACTGAATGATGCTTTTAAAGTCAAATGTGAAATAGTACAAGCTATAGATTATATCTTACAAATGGTTAAAATGACCGCTCACTTAATCACAATCGCCTGAATACGCCAGTACGTATCATTTTATATGTAATCAAGTAACTCCTTATGGTTTATCCTAGAACTTTACAATTTTGTATCCCGAGTTTCAAGTGGCTATATTTGATGTAGAAGCGCAAAAAAAGGGAAAAAGAACAACTTCTTCCCCTCCATCCGCTTGTCATACAAACTTTCAAAATTACTAGTTGCAAGCTTTCACTCACTAAGGTATGTTTCCCAATCGTAGTCATGAATTCTATCAAATTCCCCAAACTCATTTCTTTCGTAAGCACATAGCGGTGATTCATTTATAAAAGCTAAAATTGAGTCATCAACATTTAAAGCAACTCCTAGAGCTACAATTTGAAAATTATTTGGATTACTAGTAAATTCATCTTCTTCGTATCCGCTAAAAATAACCCATCCTGAATCATTTGGTTCATTTGGTTTATCTTTTAACAGAAAATTAAACTCGTTTCTTTCTAAAACATCATTGCTAACTGTTACGAGGGTATTAAAGTAATAGTCCATCTTTGCAGCGTCATCGTCTTCATATTCAGTATCACAAATATGTTCAGTGCCAAAATGCAGGATTTGACCAAGTTTTAAGCCCTTTAAATGATAAGGTTCATTATCAAGCTTTCCAACAAAGTTCTCTTTGTTTCTATCCGTAATTTCCACCCACATTCTTTCTCCTTTGGAACCAGCTGTATCTGAATCACTAAAGAAAACTAACTTCACCAGGTCTCCCGCTTTTAATTTATCCGTCACCGCTTTTCTTGGCTTGTAAAATGTATAAGGAGATTCTTTGTTTCTTTCATAAACATTATCTAATTGCCAATATGTATTGCTATCCTCATGTTTTTTATTAGTAGAATGTTTTTTGAACCAACTTTTCATAAAATACATTACCTCTTTGATTTATATAATTTAAATTTCTTTAATTGGATACTGAGTTAAAATAGATTCTAACCCTTGAATAAACGCATCTGTGTAAGTCGAATTTTATGTTTTAATACTCTTTCGGGTTGATGATGGTGTAAACTTTTATGCTCTTTTCCTCAATCCCTATAAAATGAGCTTTTTGCCTTGTATCTAGTCCTCTAAGGGTTCCGCTTAACTTACCTATTTTTTTAGCACCACTGTCTTCTGCTTTCCAACTGTATAAAGTTCCTTCCTTGTTGTATGGGCTGTAAAAATAGCTATATTCTCCCTCTAATACTTATTGCTTGTGATCCATGTAACGTTTCAGGAGTTTGATGTGCAATAAAAGAATTCTTCTCGGGATTTACTTCAATTAACTCAAAATCTGTATATGGATATAACCAAAGTGTCGTATTTTTACCTCTGCAAATTGCATAACAATCTGCAATGGATGGAGCATCTGGTAAATGAGTGTGATATTGAAAAGTTGGGGAACCTGTATTATCAAATAATACTAACCCTTCTGTTGATATCCCTTCACCAAAAACGCCTTCGTCGAAATAGCTGCACCATATTCCTTCTTTACTAACCGCTACGTCTTGCACAGCATCTCCACAATAGAATGACCGTATGACTTCTCCATCGATATTCATAATAAACAAATTGTGCTTTTCTCCCTTAGTTCTAGGATTCATTATCAAAAAATGCTTATAATCAATCCATCTGACAAAAGGATAGTTTATTTTTAAACGTGGATAAAGAGTAGTACCGTTTACAGACAATTCGAATCTATTATGGCGTTTTTGAACTAAGACCAGTCCATATTCATCTTTGTAATCTGCATCAATGATATTTAAACAATTATCATCAGGTTCGATGGTAAAAATAGTCGTCTCTACAATTCTCAAAGCTAGTCACCCCTTATATTATAAGAAAGCGGAAAACAAACTTTAAAATTAGAAATGAATAAAACTTCCCGCTTGCTTTGATCTTATTTATTTTCACTTAGGTTTAGTGGGTATGTAAATCTACTTTTACTCAGCCCACTTTTCTTCACTATCTATCCACTTGTTCTTATGTAAATCAAAAGATTTTATATCATCATGGAAGTCTAAATAGACAGGCAATTCAAAGCTTTTACCACCCGCTTTATTCCAGCAGGAAACAAACCACCTTACAATAGTTTCTTCTTCAGCAGCAGCGATAGCTTCTTCATTTTGTTCATAAAACTCCCAAAAAGCGTCCGAGTTTTCAGCAGGAAGATCATAGTATTGAGTCTCGTCAAATAAAGGGTGACTACCTGCAAAGATCTTTCTATCACTTCCTTCATAAAAAACTTCATTCGCTTCATCATCCATAGAAAACATCATAATAGACAAATCAAACGGTTGCATAAAAATCTCAAAGTCCAGCAAATCAATTCCTTCATAATAATGAAAAGTCTGTATCTCTTTTATGTTTGCAATCAATACATGTTCATTTTTTTGAAGACTTTCTTTTAAGGAACTAATATAATCGTCAATTGTAAACATCGTATCCCCCTTGGTCGTTGTTTTTTTATGTTTCCAGCTATTAAAACGCTTATTAAGTTTCGGTTTTAACGTTTCATAATTTCCCCATGTGTCTTTCACTTCGTAAAGAGATTTCACATGAGGAAATACTTCTTCATAATCATCCAAATAAACACCGTCTTTAAAGTCAAAATAGGCTTTTGTAAAAGCATTACCCTCCTCATTTAACATATCACTTACAAATACACCATCCCAGTTCATGTATATTTCAGTTCCTGTCGTTTTCTTTTGTTTAAATTTGATGATTTCATTAGCAGCCGCTTCTTTAAATTCTTTGCTATATAAATGGTTCTCAATAATCCACCCCAGATACATTCCCGTATGTACAAAACCTTGTTCATCATCTAACCCTTCTGGAAAGTCTCCCTCATAATGCCATTTTGCTTTATCATACACCACTGTCATATTTTTCTTCTCTTTTTTTCCTTCTTTTATTACTTCAGGTTTAGCTGATTCACTTTGAATCATCGAATTCGATTTTTCTTCGCATCCTTGTAAAAATAAAAAAGTAAACATAAATAACGAAATACATTTTAATTTGTGCAAAAGTGCTCCTCCAAGTCTAATAAAATACTACTAATAGGAAAGTAGTAACAGCTTTCAATTTCATCTATATCGCTCCATTTTTCAGGAGATTCCTATATAATAAAATTATACCTTAAAAAAGAAGCCATTCCTTTTTAGGAACGCTTCTTTTAATAAACCTTTTTTCTTTCTATTAGTAACCATCTACCGTAACATCAGTAATGGACCCATCACTAGGACTTACTTGATACCACCCTTGTGTAGCTGTATGTTCCTCTCCTGTATCTTCATTATCCACAACATTTTCATAAACATGGATAATATAGTTTCCTGAGTCGTCAAGGTGATCATATGTTACAAAGAAAGGTGAATCTTCAGATATGCCTTGCTGATCACGAACTAGCTGGATAGCTTGCTCTTTGGAAACTGTTTGTTCCGCTGTTTCCTCTTCCTCAAGGGCTTCTGTATCTTCTTCTTGCTCTGGTTCTGATTCCGATTCTGTTTGCGCCTCATCTTCTAAAGAAGCTTCAGCATCAGCTTCTTCCTCATCTACTTTTGCCTGAGCCTCCTCTTCCTCCTGCTGTTTCTTCTCTTCTTCTGCTAAACGTTCTTCCTCCGCTTTACGATCTGCTTCTGCCTGAGCTTCAGCTTCTGCATCAGCTTTGGCCTGCGCCTCTTCTTCTTTTTGTCGGTCTTCTTCTAGCTGCGCATAGTAATCATCTAATTCCTTTTCCATTTGCTGCTGTTCAAGGTCTGATAATTGCTTTTGTTGTTCTTGTATTTGGTTTTGAAGCAAAGCAATTTGTTCTTCTGAAGCATTATCAACAAAATTGATGTTTTCTACATAATCACCACTGGCGTCAAAATTAACTTCCATCATACAAAAAACATTTTGCTCTTGATTAATGCCGTAGTAAATATACTGATTGTCACCTACTTGGATATACTGATAACCATTCATTACGTTTAATAAGTAATCGCGATCAGCTTCTTTAGAATTAACTGCTTTTTTAATTGTTGATGCTTTTGTTTGTAATGTATTCGGCGATGATTCTTTTACAGCCGTTTTATTGCCATTTTCTTTCGTATGAACCGCTGTTGATTTCTCTGTAGGCTCTTCTTTTTGCGATACAGTTTCACTGGACTCCTCGCTACAGGCTGCTAGCAATATAGCTAATAATGGAATACCAAAAGCAACTTTCAACATTTTCATAGACTATTATCCCCTTTTTTTCTCTTTTTTTAGGTTTTACATAATTCTAAAGAACTATAAAACCTTAGGGGTTATTATACCAAAATTAAGAAAATATAAGAATATTTTCTTTCGTTATTTATGGAATTTTTTGAAAAAATTATCTTTTTATACATAAAAAAACACAAAGCCATATACCTTTTTCAGAACACGGCTTTGTGTTTTCGTAACAAATGTTAATGATGAAATCCGTTGTCGTATTTCGTGTCTTTAAGAACAGGTCTATCCAACGAGTTAAGAAATTCAACGGCTTGTTTGAAATTAACCATAAATAAATGAGCAAGGTCTCTTGAAAATCCATTTCTAACAACAATGCGCATGATTGTTATTTCTTCCATATCTGCAGGCAGCGGATAAGCAGGCACTTGCCATCCATACGTACGCAGTTGTCTAGACAAATCATAAAGCGTCCAGTTTGGTGTATATCCTTCTTTCAGTTTCCAAGCAAGAACCGGGATATCTGAACCATCAGCAAGAATTTCGAATGCTTCCATTTCTCCAATTTCTTTGCTAAGAAACAGCGCGTTTTCTTGGGAGGTTTTTTGCACGGCATAATAGCCGTCTTTACCTAAACGCAAGAAATTGTAGTACTGCAAAAGAACTTGTGCTCCTGGTCTAGAGAAGTTGAGCGCAAAAGTTGGCATGTTGCCTCCTAAATAAGAAACGCGGAAAATAAGATCTTCAGGCAAGTCTTCTTTTTCTCTCCAAATCACCCATCCTAAGCCAGGGTAAACTAAACCATACTTGTGTCCTGAGACGTTAATGGACTTTACTCGCGGTAAACGGAAATCCCAAATAAGGTCTGGTTGAAGAAATGGAGCGATAAAACCTCCAGAAGCAGCATCTACATGGATAGGAATATCTAACCCTGTTTTTTCCTGTAACTCATCTAATGCTTTGGCGATAGCAGCAATTGGTTCGTAAACTCCTGTATACGTCACTCCAAGAATCGGTACGACACCAATTGTATTTTCGTCAACTGCATTAATGACGCCTTCTGGATCTAAATAGGGATGATCTGCATTAATGTTCACATAACGAGGCTCTACGTCCCAATAGTTTGCGAACTTCTCCCACACCACTTGAACGGATGAACTAAATACAATGTTCGGCCGTTCTGTTGATAGACCTTTGCTTTTACGCAGTTTTTGCCAGCGTCTTTTTAACGCTAGTCCACCAAGCATACAAGCTTCAGATGAACCTGTAGTAGAAACGCCCATCGTTGTATCAGGATTAGGTGAATTCCACAAATCCGCTAAAATACGTACACATCTCTCTTCAATAGCCGCTGTCTGCGGATACTCATCTTTATCGATCATATTCTTATCAAAAGACTCTCCGTACAAACGCTTTGCATCAGGCTCCATCCAAGTAGTAACAAACGTAGCTAAATTTAAACGGGCATTTCCGTCTAAAGCAATTTCATCATGAATGATTTGATAAGCTGTTTCTGGAAGCATACCTTGATCACCGATACGCAGCCTTGGAATCGTCACTTCTCCTTGTCGAGAAAAAAGCGGATTAACAGGAAATTCATCAGGTAAATTTTTTTGTTCACGATGCGGATGCCATTGAGGCATAAAGTATCATCTCCTTATGTATATCTAACAAATTGCTTTACGTTCACCTGGTGTTATAACAAGCAGGTCTCCTTTACACATTATGAGCTTTGAAGACTATTTTCATTCTTTCCATTATCCGTAGCACGTAAGGACGAACTTTATTTAATAATACCCATGAAAATGGTATTACCAAACTCAAAAGGTGTAAAATATGGTAATATATTGTAAAAAGGGGTTTTTAAATGGAGAAACAAGGGATTATCTTGCAAGACAAGTTTTTCGAGTTAGGTGAATCTCCTATTTATAATGAATCACAAGACGTTATTGGAAATGTCTCATATAAGTTATCTATTGCTAATAAATTTGAGATTTTAAAGGACGAAGAAATTATATTTACAGGTAAATCTAAAATGTTTGCCCTTATGCCGAAGCTGATTATTTCTGATCACCACGGAAATGAAGTTGGCATGATTCAGCGAAAATTTACTTTTTTAAAAAAGAAATATCTTTATATCAGAAACGATGGCGATACATATGAAATTACGGGGAATATAACAGATCGCAAATTCGACGTTTTGCGTTCCGGCGTTCCTATTATTCAAGTCCGCACACTCTCTTCTTTTCTGTCATTACGTCCCCACACGTTTGCTTTAGAATTTCTCGAACCTGATCTTGATAAGTGGGAAGGAATTGCGGTTGTACAAGGCGTAAGGATGATGGTGAAAGACGAAAACAGCAGTACAGCTACTGCTCCGGCTCAATAGTGGTTATGTGATATAAAAAAAACGAACAAACTTTATATTGAAGTTTGTTCGTTTTTTAATTAATGGTCGAATACTAATGTACCGATGACATGGTAGCCAATTGGTACAAGAAACAAGATGATATTTAAAATAATCGCCCATAGACAGAGCTTGTCTTTTTTTATAAAAAAACCAATAATTGCAGGAACAATCATGAGCGGAACTAAAAAAATAGGAGCTACAATAGGCAGACCTTGAAGTTTTTCAGCAAAAATTAGTCCTGTAAAAAAGTTAAGGATCAATAAAGTATTAATAATGACATATAAAAGTGAAATTCCTCCGAGAATCCCTCCTATTACCCCGCTTTTAGTTGTTTTAACAGTAGCATCCACGTTTCTGTCACCTCTTTTTTAGAAATATAAGTAAACTATACTATAATGTGGTTTTTATTGTAAAGATATGAAGAAAATAACTAATGAAAACCCATTACGAAAAAGCACTGTAGCAATCGCTACAGTGCTTTTATAAACAGTGCATTTTTTCTTCTGCTTCTTTCCAAGGAACCGTATAGCCCTGTCCTTTTGCGCAAAAGACGGACGATGAACTGTATTCGGGATCCGCCTCTTTATTGTAGCCGATTTGTTCAATCACTTCTGCTTCATTATGACAGCGTTCATACCCTCCGAATAATAGAGACATCGCTCCTTTTCCATGCGTAAAAGATGCTAGTGTCGAACCGTAGTTCATAAAAGTAGCAACAGGAACTTTTCCTGTAATAATCGCTTTGTTTTCGGTTGTTACAGGAGAATCAAAACGACCTTGTGCGCTTTGAACATCAGCTAATACCCTCCCCATTTGATCAATATCCACTTTAATTTTGAAATCATAATACGGTTCTAGCACAATATTTTCTGCTTTTTCTAACCCTTGTCGCAGTGCACGGTACGTTGCTTCTCTAAAATCTCCTCCGCTTGTATGCTTGTTGTGAGCTCGTCCGGTACATAATGTCACTTTTATATCAGTAATAGGTGAACCCGTTAACAAACCATGATGCGGCTTTTCAAATATATGCTGACGGACTAGATTTTGATACCCCGCGGATAAATCGTCGGCGTGACAAGCATTTTCAAAAGTAATTCCGCTGTTTCGTTCCGCTGCTTCTATTTTCAAATGAACTTCTGCATAGTGTTTTAACGGTTCAAAATGCCCGTAGCCCATCACTGTATTTTGAATAGATTCTTTGTACAAAATTTCTGGTTCTTCAAACTGTACGTTTATATTAAAACGTTCTTTTATCAGTTTTTCGAGGACTTCTAGCTGAATTGCTCCCATCACATGAATATGAAGCTCTTGAGTCCTTTCTTCCCACGTCACATGTAAAGAAGGGTCTTCAGCATCTAATAATTGAAAAAGTTTAATTCCTTCTTTTGGATGAACAGAAGACTCAAAAACAACTTTTGATTTTAACGTAGGCAAAAGTTCGTAGGAGCGGCTTTCTTTTAATGTTCCAAGACCATCTCCAATCGATGCTGAAGACAACCCTGTAACCGCAAAAAGTTCGCCAGCTGAACCTTCATTTACGTTTTTAAATGTACTTCCGTTATAAGCACGAATTTGAGTGATTTTTTCTTCGTATAGCTCTCCGTTTTTTTCATAAGCCACTTCATCACGCACCTGCATTGTCCCGCTTAGAGCTTTGATAAACGTGATGCGCATGCCGTTTTCATCGTGCCGAATTTTATATACACGACCTGAAAATGCTTCTTCCTTTGCGTAGCGAGTTTCTGTTAGCAAATCGAGCTTCTCTAAAAAACTTTCAATGCCGATATCTTGTAAAGCTGAACCACTCGCAGACGGGAAAAGCTGATTGGTTTGAATAAGCTTTTGCATAGCTGCTTTCCAATAAGCTTGATCATTCTTGCCTTCCATAAATGCATCTAAAAGCTCTTCATCTTTTTCAGCTATAAATTCAATAAGTTCCTCACTTAACGAGCTATCTATAAGCTCTGACGTTATGTCAAAAACATCGGGGGTTAAGTTATGTTTAATATCGTTTATAACACGTTCAGGATCTGCTCCTACACGATCGATTTTATTGATGAAAAAGAATACGGGCACACGATGTTTTTGAAGCAGCTGCCAAACGGTTTCTGTATGGCCTTCGACTCCTTCTACTGCACTTAAGATAACAATCGCATAGTCCATCACTTGAATAGAACGTTCCATTTCAGGTGAGAAATCGACGTGGCCCGGCGTATCAATTAAATAGTAAGTAGAACCGTTATATGAAAAAGTTCCTTGATCGGCAAATACCGTAATTCCTCGTTCTTTTTCAATCGTATGGGTATCAAGAAAGGAGTCTTTGTGGTCAACTCTTCCTCGCTGTTTAATACTTTTGGTATGATAAAGAAGCTGTTCGGAAAACGTTGTCTTTCCTGCATCGACATGCGCTGCAATACCGATCGTTTTGCTAGATTGTTTCATTGTTGAATACCACCTTACTGCTGTATGTATCGCTGTTACTTTCTATTTTATAATAATCGTAAGAAAAAGTGGACGACAAAGGCCTAGAACTGCTCACATCAAAAAAGAATGCGTGATCAAACATCGCATTCCCTTTTTGTACGGCGTTTAGTATCTTTTTTGCCTTTCACTATAAAAATAGCTGCTATAAGGCACCCAATTCCAGATAAATGCATGATGTTATTACCTGTCGCGCCTAGACTGTTACTGGTCAACCCAACTAAAATGCTGCCAAATATAATCAATAAAACAGCAAACATGAACTTCAATTTTTTCACTCTCCTTTAATACGCTATTAAATATGATTTGCATACGGATCATATAAACCAGTGATTAATAATAGACCTGCTGATAAAATCAATGTTCCTGCGATTAACAAACCGTTGCTACATACCTTTTTTCTCTTTTTGCGTAAAAACATTCCTGATATAAGAAATAGTAGTGCAACAGATAGCAGAATCAATCCTATACCAATATTCACTCTTTCTTTCTCTCCCTTGCGAATGTATTCATTGCCATCTAGTTAACCATAATATTATTATGAAAATAAAAAAAACGAACTTGAACATTTACCGAACCTTAATTGTTTTATATGTTATCATACATAAATTGTTAAAAGTATATTTTTTCACCTTTCATTATCAAAAAAGCAGCCTCTTTACTAAGAGGCTGCTTTTTTTTATGACAACTGATAAAACCGCTTAAGAAGCTTTTTTTAATTGTTCTTTTTGTTTCTGTTGATAAGAAGAAAAATAAATAAGACCTACAAATACAGCTCCTCCTATCATATTTCCGATAAAGGTAGGGACAATATTTGCAATAAAGTCAATCCATGTAAAATGACCTGCAAAAATAGCGGCGGGAATAATAAACATATTGGCTACAACGTGCTGAAAGCCAATCGCAACAAATGCCATAATCGGAAACCAAATCCCAAGAATTTTCCCCGTAACATCGTCAGCGCCGTATGAAAGCCAAATAGCTAAACATACAAGCCAGTTGCAGCCTACAGCAGAAATAAGCGTTTTAAAAAACGAATCATCAATTTTAGCTTGAGCAATTGCTACCGTTTTATCTAAAAAAGGCCCTGTTTCTGTTAAACCTACAATATGTCCAAAGAAATATGCAATAAATGCGGCACCTAAAAAGTTAGCAAGCGTGACCCAAAACCAGTTATGAAGTAAGTGACGAAGTGAAATTTTTCTTGCATACAGGGCAATGGAAACAGACATCATATTCCCTGTAATAAGTTCCGCTCCCCCAAGTACGACCAGCATAAGACCTACAGGAAAGACGGCCCCTCCTAAAAGATTCGATAAACTTCCCCATTCAGCTGGTAAATTACCAATCACACGCACATCTAGTAAAAAACCAAGCGCAATAAACGCGCCTCCTAAAAACCCAAGCATGAGAATGGAAGAAAGAGATAGCTTCGTTTTTGAAATCCCCGCTTCTAAAGCGATGTTTAACATTTTATCCGGCTTGTGAAATGCCATAAAACTCCTCCTTAACTAAAAAAGGCAGCACTCAAAAACACCTTTTACACAAGGTTTTTGAATGCTGCCTAATAATCCTGCACTTTCTTTACAGTATATCAGTCATCATTATCTATAATAAAATCAAATAAAAAACAAGCAGATCCTACTTCTCTTTCATTTAATTAAATTATGTATTTTACGTTGTTCTACTGAATATTGGTTTTAAACACAAACACAGAAACAGCGATATCTTCTTCTACTTTGATATCAGAAAATAAGTACTCCAGCTTAGCTCCTAACAAGTCTTCAAGTCCTTCTGGAGGAGATGAAGCATAAAGGTTTTGAATAAGCTTCGTTCTTGCCATATGTACTGTCTCTTTACCTTCGGTTGTTCTCGCGATAAATTGTTCAGCTGGCGTTAAGTTGCCGTACAAAGTTGAAATAGCCATATTTTGAACAAATACAGTATGAATTCGTTCTGGACCTTTTCCAAAAAGTTTTTTGCGCAGCTTTCGGATAATATCATTAAAATCATGTATTTTCTTAGACACTGGTGTATGCCTCCGCTTATCTCGAGTATGTTTATCCTGCTTATTCAAGTTTTCAACTAAGAATAAGTTACATTATACATGACGACGTTTACATTGTATACAATGTATCTGCTTTATCCTCATTAATCCAAGCAATCGCAAAACCATTACGAAATGATAAAAAAAATCCTTCACTTATTAAAGTGAAGGATTACCTTTATATCTCTACTTAAAGGTTACAAATGGATTCTCAGTTATCAAAGAAATAACTAAGAACTTTTGACAAAATAGCATGTCAAAATAGTCAAGTGGTATGTTTGTACCAGTAGTTAATGCTATCACGTTAAAGTCATGGAATCCAATTAGTTTACTTTCATAATACTTTATTTAATTTAAATATTCTTTTTTGATAGGAAACCCTTAATCTTCATCACGATCTGCTCTAAATTCATCATCAGATAATGAATTTAGTTGGTGGCTAAGCTTTTCGTAGTTATCTTGTTTCTGATTTTGTTGTACATCATTAGATATAGGAGCTTCACTAGAAACAGTAGATTTTTTTCTCGTCTCTTCGCCTCCGCTAACTCTAAACCCAACATTGTTATCTGTGTTATCTGTCATTGGATTCACCTCTTTAACTGTTATTATGGAGAAGTGCTCTGAAAAAATAACAGGAAACAAAAGGGATTCCCACTTAGCTAATAGCGGTCTAAGCTTCCTTACTTACACCAATCGTATTTAAATAAGGAAATGACCTGCTTTAACCCCATAGGCAATACCAACAAAAAAACTTGCTATACCTAGTGTTTGACTTTTACATACATACTTTATAGTTAAGCCTGGAATCAGACCCCATATAATGATGAAAATAGCGAACGATACTATAATAGAAGACCATGCATCTTGCCCTGATATACTTATACCTTGCATAAACGTTTCTCCTTTCAGTACTTATATCGGGAGAACATAAATTTTTTATAGTATCTTATAATACGAACTAAAAAATTCAAGTGACCTGTCCATATATGCTTTTACAGCGAATGGTGGCGTTCAACGTTCAAGCTCGACTGTTTTTGGTTTTTTCCATATTAATACCCCTGCCGCTACGTACATAAACGAAGTGATGTAAAAAAGGCTGCCGATTGTCAGAAAATCAATGATATACCCTGTTGCAATCACGGCTAAAGCTGCCCATATAGAGGTCCATAAATGATAGTGTCCTACTTGTTTTCCCGTATGAGCACGATCTGTCTGCCTAGATAAAGCTATTTTTTCTGCTGTTTTTTGAAGAGCTCCAAGTAGCCCCATTATAACTTGAATGATATACACCTGCGTAATAGTTGATAGAACGGGAATCACAAGCATAACAACCGCCATCCCAAACGTATATAAAATGAGCAAGCGCTTTTCTCCTACTCTGTCACTCCATGAACCGATTAAAGGGTGACTCAAAGCTGCGGTTAAAGCGAAAATTCCGTAAGCTAAGCCAAATTGTGAATAACTATCGCCAAGATTTCGAAGCAGTAACAGGTAAAAAGGAAAAACAATACTACTTGCGGTAATCATCAGGCTTTGTGAGTGTAAGAGTTGTTTGTACGTCATTTTCCATACTCCTTATAAAATAAATTAACGAACGTTTCCTTTGGATCATATTTTCTTTTTAAATTAAAAAAGGCGGTTGTATGAGGGTAAGCCTCTTCTAATTGCTTCTTGCTTGGGTAGCCGTAGTAAGGCAAGTAATAGCTTCCCTGATGCTGCAGCGTTACATCCACCATTTTTCTGACAACTCTTTGTGTATCAGCCATGCCTTGATGGTCTTTTTTCTGGTTAATAAGGAAAACGAGAGCAAACATATCGTCTTTTGCATAAGACATGACGGCTTTATTGTCTTTTTCTACATAGCGAACAGTAATGTTCAGTAAATTTAATTTCTCTGTTGCTAACACTTCGCGTAAATCATCGATGTAAGAAGCAAATTCATCCACCGGAACGAAGTATTCCTGTAAAACTTCCGTCCGGCTAACACTTTCGTATTCCATAAAATCACTTTCAGAACGCATAACATTATTTCTTGTTTCAAGCCGTCCATTTTGTTTTAAGAAATAAGCCTTTTGTGTTTCCCACAGCATATCTTTTCCCCAGTCACTGTACCGAGACAGTCCTAGCATAAATTTAGGAAGCGCCACTATTTTCTCTGTTTTGAGCGGTTCGTTTACAGTAGAAGTATTTTGAGAAGATAAACGGTAGTTTGTGACGTACATATCTGTTAGCAATTGATTAGGAGAAACAGAAATACGCGCCATATGCATACGAACGTCAGGGTTATGCTGTACGTAGTTTTTAAAATACGCTGTATACTGTCTATAATCTAAGCGGATAATTTCATCTTCGTACCATTCATCGTCCGTCAAACGAAGCGTCACATCTAAAATGACTCCAAATAACCCGTAGCCTCCGTTTACTAAAGAAAACAGCTCAGGGTGTTTTGTCCTGCTAATTTCGATAATAGACCCGTCGGCCTGCAGGAGACGCATAGACTTGACCGTATCCATTAAAGAACCGTATCGAATATCTCTGCCGTGTACGTTCACGCTAATAGAACCTCCAACGGTAAAAATATTTTGTGATTGCATAACCTGAAGAGCAAGACCGTCTTTATGTATATATTGCTGAATATCATTCCACGTTGTCCCGCTTTGAACCGTAATTTCCTTTTGACGTGGCTTGTAATCTACAATTTTATTGTACTGCTTCATATCAAGTAAAATAGCATTCGGATAATACGTCTGCCCTCCTTGACTGTGCTGCATGCCTGAAATCGCTATTTTTTCATGATGCTGTGAAGCGGTTTTCACCCAATCTTTTAGCTGTTTTTCAGTTGTTCCATGCTTTATTTCTTTGACTTTTGTAGGAAGAAGCCGAGCAACATCTTTCGTTACAGGACGGCTTTGCTGCTGTTTATAAATATGATAGGAGGCATATGAACCTACTAGATAAAAAGATAAAAAAGTTCCTAACAACACGTTTTTCTTCATCACAAACTGTAAGCTCCTTTCTTTATTTCTGTGAAATTACACCATATTAAAAGTGAAATAACACTACAAAAGTGTAATTTTACACTTCGTTATAGTTCATTTTGAGAAAGTATATGAAAAAAACTTGTAATTTAATGTATGTTAACCTTATTGAAACAAAAAAAGAAAAGACCTAATGTCTTTTCTTTTTTGTTTCTTTATTTTTCAGCTTCGTATGCAACTAAAGCTACTCTTTTTCCTAACGTTTGTTGAAACTGCTCTTCTAGCTGTTTCAGCTTCGCATGCATATCATCGTTAATTGAAGCTGGCTCAAAGGTCATTTTTGTTTGCTCCATCATACTGTCACCTCTTTCATATGTGTATGTTCTACTTTTTCCAATATAAAAGAGGTCTATGACGATTTGACGAAAGTTTACAAATTAAATTTGCTAATGAGCGCTGTTAATTGTTCTGCCATTTGAGACAGAGATTGTGCGGAAACGGCAATTTCCTCCATTGAAGCCAGCTGTTCTTCAGTTGATGCGGCCACTTCTTCAGATGTAGCTGCATTTCCTTTAGCAAGGATCGCCATTTCACCTGCTGTACGAGCCACTTCTTCAACCGCTGCTGAAATTTGCTGAGCAGTCGCAGCCACTTCTTCTACTTGCGGAGTCGTTTCATTCATGCTGCTTAGAATTTGTTCGAATTTTTGAATAGCCGTTTGTGATATTGTTCGTCCTTCTTCAACTTTGTTTGTAACTTGCTCCATTGTATGTACAGATTCCTGAGTATCTTGTTGAATAGCTTGAATAAGCTCAGAAATTTGAGACGCGGACACTTGTGATTGTTCTGCCAGCTTTCTCACTTCCGCTGCTACAACGGAAAATCCTTTTCCATGTTCTCCAGCTCGTGCCGCTTCGATTGCAGCATTTAAGGCTAGTAAATTTGTTTGAGCAGCAATGCCGCTGATTACTTCTAAAATGGTTCCAACTTCTTTTGAACGTTGAAACAAAGTACGAATTGTTGTATTAGACAGCTCGACGGATTGAGAAATGGATTCCATTTGTTCGACCGTTTCTCTCACGGCTTTTCCCCCTTCTACAGCTTCAGACGTTGTGTGATTTGATAGCTGAGAAACAATTTCTGTACGCTTGGCAATGGTAGAAACTCCTTGAACAATCTCATCTAAAGAAGCTGCATTTTGGTCAATAACAGCCGTTTGTTTTTCCGCGCTAGAAGCCACTTCTTGTATCGCAACTGATACTTGTTCAGTCGCAGCGCTCGTTTGCTGTGAGCTGGCCGTTAGCTCTTCTGATGAAGAAGCCACTTGTTCTGCACTCATTTCAACATTTTGAATTAATGTGCGAAGATTGTTTTGCATCTGACTAAAAGCATACCCTAACTCGCCGATTTCATCCTTTGAATTGACGGTAATCGCTGTTGTCAGATCTCCTTCACTAACGCTCAGAGCCTGATTCTTAAGCTGTTTGAGCGGTTTAATAATCGATTGCAACACAACAAAAATGGTAAGACTCCCGATTATCAGACAAGCTACAATAATAAATAGTGTTTTGTAAAAGATAGGCTGTGCAGCTTCACTAACTTCTGATGAATACATAGTGCCTGCAACTTTCCAGCTTGTTGTTTTATTTGTCGTAAAGACCATCTTTTTTTCATCCCCGTTAAAGGTATATTCAAAAGACCCAGAGCTCTTTGCATAAAGCTTGTCAAAAAGAGAATCTGTCGCTTTTGTACCTGCTTTTTCCGTAGGGTGAACAATATATTTTCTTTCTCCATCTAAAAGAAATGGATATCCTTTTTCTCCGATTTTTACTTTGCTGACAGCTTTATTGATGCGGCTAATATCTAAATTTAAAGCAATAACCCCTGTGCCATCCGCCGTTGTTTTCGCTACAGTAATAACGGTCTGACCTGTAGAGGCTGATGGATAAGGTTCAGTGACAACTGTTTTTCCTTTGTTTTGCATGGCTAGCTTGTACCAATCTCGTTTTCTGGGATCATAGCCTGCTTGTAGCACTTTTTTAGGCGATTGAATAAACTTCCCCTGCTGATTTCCTGTAAAAATGCTGACGGCTTCTGGATGAAGCGAAGCATATAAGTTAAAATCTTTGCTTAAAGTAGCCATATCTTTTTCATTGTAGCGCTCGTTGTTTACCACTGATGCAAAAAACTCTACATCATGAATTTTTGGTCCAATGGTATCGTCAATCACTGAATTAATGGACTGTACATTTTGCTGTGCTGTGTTAATAATTTGGTTTTCAATTTCATGTTTCGCTGTTATGTAAGCTGATACCCCTATCGTAACAGATGGCACTAATAAGATCGCTGCAAATGCTAGCCCCAGCTTTGTCTTAAAGTTATTAAGGGACCTTTTTTTTCTTACTCTCTCCATGCTATGTAGCCTCTCTCTCCGTAGTTAAAAGTGATCGTGCACTTTCTTTCTATCGGCAAGACTTCATATTCCTTTAGTCATCGAGTGTATACATAATTAACAATGGGTGTGAAAAGATAAGAGTACGATAAAAAAAGTAGGTGATTTTAATGGAAGAAAGTAAAAACAGCAAGTCTTTTTCAATGTTTGAAACAGAAAAGGTTCAGCGCGGGGAAGAAAAAGATATTTTTAATATCTATAAAGAAGGAGTAAAAATTGCGGAAGTACGAGGAACGGATCCTCAAACTCAGCAGGTTATTCCGATGCATGACTTAAATGATTACGAAGAAAATAAGCTTCACGAATATATTGCTCATTTAGACCATACAACGTAAAAATGCTAAAACAAGAGTCCTCTCTTGTTTTAGTCTTTAGAATCATAAAAAACATGTTCAAAACGCAGCGTATTTTTTTGTATGTACAGAAGTCCAAACGAAAATTGCTTTTCCCGCCGCTTGTCAGTAGCGGAACCTGGATTAAATAACGTAATATCACCAATTTGTTTATGAAGAGGAATGTGAGAATGACCAAAAATTACTGCGTCGACTTGTTCATGTTCAAATGCCAAAAGTGCACGTTTTTCAGTCGTTTTTCCTTTGCCATGACCGTGGGTTACGCCAATCGTAACGTCGTCAAACGGAAGAAGTAATGAAGATGGAAGTACTTGCTGAAGCTCTTCACTGTCTACATTTCCAATTACCCCATGTACAGGAGCAAACACACGCAGGTCATTGTAGACATCTATCGTTTGAAAATCCCCCGTATGAATAATAGCATCAGCTGTTTTCAGTTCGGCTAAGAGTCTTTTCGGAAAATGTTTCGCTCTTTTTGGAATATGAGTGTCACCTAAAATAACAATCTTCATTTATGATACGCTCCTTTTTCATTCAATATGGTGTAGTGTAGCGTATTGCGTTGGAATGAAGCAACTCTATACGGAGCGTCAGGCAAAAAATTTCTCTTTTTCGTTTAAGTTTGCGAAAATACGTTACATACCAAGTTACAGAATGGAGTTTTGAAAATGGAAGTAAAAATTAATCGAAACGCAGCAAAAGTGTTAAAAAATGCATTGGCTAGCCCAGAAGGTCAAGGAAAAATGATTCGTGTATATGTAACTATCGACCACGGTGATCACGCGCATTATGATTGGAAATTCGATAAGCCGACTGAACATGATGAAATCGTAAAAACAGATAAAGATATCGATATCGTTTTAGATAAACGCGAGAAATTTTTAGAAGGCGTATGGATTCAATATTTCCACGTTCCAGAGCCTGAATTTGTGATTAGCAGCCTTCACCACGCGCATCACCATCATTAATATAAAAAACACACCTTGTTT
This sequence comes from Priestia sp. YIM B13552, assembly GCF_042787775.1. NCBI lineage: Bacteria > Bacillati > Bacillota > Bacilli > Caryophanales > Bacillaceae > Priestia > Priestia sp. YIM B13552. The sequence continues at coordinate 326,072 of NZ_JBHZOU010000003.1, read as the reverse complement.
TATAGGTGTGTTTTTTCGTTTGTGTGACAAGCAAAAATTTTATTGATAAGAAGAAGAGATAAAATTTTGTTGAAGCAATAAAAATGAGCTATAGTGGAATTACGGATGAAAGAAAAGAGGTTAGCGTATGAAAGTAAGTGTGTTAGTAAGGTCTATTTTAGTTGTTATTTTATATAATTTATTCGTTTTGTACATCGGATGGAACGCTTGGATGTGGCTTCACACAATGTTTGAAGTGGAAAACAAATGGATTCTTACGGTAATCGTTGTCTTTTTTGCTTATTCCTTTATCATCAGTCGTGCGTTTCAACAAGTGAGCATATTTAAAATTGTGGGATCGTACTGGTTAGGATTTATTCAATATTCGGTGCTTTTGCTTCCTATAAGTAATCTAGCCGTATATATTCTTACTCTTCTAGGCGCTTCGCTTTCTACAGCTATCGATTCAATTGGATTTTTCATAATTGCCGCTTTTTTATTCATTTTTGCTTACGGTACGTATAATGCTTACAGTCCTGTGGTAAGAAAATATACGATTTCGCTTGCTAAAAAGACGAATCGGAAAAACCTTCGCATTGCTGTAGCATCTGATATGCACTTTGGCACATTGTCCGGCAAAAAACATTTGCAGCGGTTAATCACTCATGTACAAAAGATACAGCCGGATCTTATTTTACTTCCTGGAGATATTATTGACGATGATCCCCACGTATTCTTTAAGAAAGAAATGGATTCTATGATGAAGCAGCTCAAAGCGCCTTTAGGCACGTATGGAATTTTGGGAAACCATGAGTATTACGGCGGGAAGATCCCTCAGTTTGTGGAAAGAATGAAAGAAATGAACATCCCTATTTTAATGGATGAAGTGTTAAACATAGGTGATAGCTTGTATTTAATAGGCAGAAAAGACAAGACGGACAAAAACCGATACAGCTTTTTCGATTTAGCGAGTGAAACGGATCGTTCTCTTCCTGTCATTGCAATGGATCATCAGCCGCTTTCCTTAAAAGAAGCGGAACAAGCAGGAGTGGATTTACTTCTATGCGGCCATACTCACAGAGGACAAATGGCACCTAATCATTTGATCACAAAGCGGTTATTTGAAATTGATTGGGGCTACAAGCAAAATAACCAACTGCATACCATTGTCTCTTCAGGATTTGGCTTTTGGGGTCCTCCGCTTCGAATCGGAAGCCGATCGGAAATTATTCAAATTGATATTTCGTTTACAAAATAGAGAAAGCCCTAGGGCTTTCTCTATTTTAATGTACACAGCAGCTTCGGAAGCTCTGCATAAATGGCGACTACTTCATCTACTTTCATTCGAACGAGCCCGCTTGAAGACGGGGCAACAAAGTCCATTATTCCTGATACCATCGATTTCTCTTGTTTACCCCACTTTACTTGCTTTCGTCCGCTGTACTGCTGATAGACACCTTTTCCAACAAAACAAACGATTTTAGGCGTATATGTAGCTATTTTTTCCTTTAAGATTTCTCTGCCTTCTGCATATTCTTCTTTTGTAATCTCATCAGCTGCCTTTGTAGGACGCTCTACAATATTTGTTAAACCGTACCCCAGCTGGAGCAGCGAGTGATCTTCCTCCGGATGATATTTACGATCTGTCAAACCTGCTTTGTGAAGAATCGTCCAGAAGCGATTGGTTGGATTCGCAAAATGATGACCCGTTTCACCTGAACGGATGCTTGGATTAAAACCGACAAATAAAATATCTAAGTTGGGTTGTATATGATCAAAAATAGAATTCATAGTCATACGCTCCTTACAATATAAAAAGAAAACATCCAGATGGGATGTTTTCTTTTTACTATACCCTATTAAATACGAACTACGCGTCCGTTGAATTTTTGTTTCCAGTAGCCGCTGCTCATGTTTGCAATTGCAACACCTGTTGAGCTTTGAGCACCGATGAACTTGCCGCCTCCTACATAAATGCCAACGTGACCGTCTTTTTTATATGTATCGAAGAAAACAAGATCGCCAGGCTGCATTTGACTAGAAGACACTTGTGTTCCCGCATGCTTTAACGTCTCTGTACTTACAGATCCAAGAGGTCCAAGGTTAACGCCTACTTGAGAATATGCCCAGTGTACAAATGACGAGCAGTCAAATAAACCGCGGCTAATATCAGACTGGCTGCGTCCTCCGCCAAATACGTAAGCAGAGTTTCCAATCCAGCGGTTTCCTACTGTTACAACATTGCTAGCTTTTGGAGCCGGAGCGCTTGTAGGTGCCACATCATTGCTGCTTGCTTTTGGTGCTTCTGCCTTAGCAGAAGATGAATCGGCTTGTTCAGCTGGCGCAGCCGCTGCTTTTTGAGCTTGCTCAGCTGCTTTCTTAGCTGCCTCTTTAGCCGCTTGTTCAGCTGCTTTTCTTGCTGCTTCTTCTGCAGCTTTTTGATCTTTAATATTTTGTTCAAGCGTAGACTGTTCATTTGCAAGAGAGCTGTCTTTTGCTTGTAGAGAAGCCTTTAGTTCTTCATTTTTTGCTTCTTTGTCTTTTAGTTCTTTTGCCAGTGCATCTTTTTGTTTCTTTTGAGCTGCTAGCTGGACAGTCATTTCATCTAGTTCTGCCTTCATGTCTTCTAAGCTAGCTAGCTTAGATTTAACATCAGCTTGTTTTGTTTTTAATTCGTCTTGCATATTTTTAGTTTCTTTTAAAATACCACGGTCTGCATCTACAATAGTTGAAACAGCTAGCGCGCGGTCTACAAAATCACTGAAGCTTGAAGAACCAAGTAAAACTTGTAAATACTCTACGTTACCGCCGCTTTCTTGCAGAGAACGTGCACGATCTTTTAAAATATCGTTTCGCTTTTCAAGTTTTTCTTGAAGCAGCTTAATTTCTTTTTCAAGCTGCTCTACTTGTTTAGACGTTTCTTTAATATCGGCTTCTGTTTTTTGGGCTTTTTTATTGTTTTCTTCTTCTGCTATTGTTAATCGCTCAAGCTGTGCTTTCATTTGATCTTGTTCTGCTTGAAGGCTTGTTAATTCATCAGAAGCTGCTTTGATGTTAGATTGCACATCTTGACGCTGATTTTGAATCTGAGATTTTTGTGATTCCATATCCTGAATGGTAGAAGCATACGCTGGAGTTGATAAAACTCCTCCCAGGCCTAATAAAACCGTTGTGTTAAGTAAAAGCATTTTCTTTTTCAATATGAATTCCTCCGCTTTCTCGCTCTGTTAAACTAGTAATTTCTAATTATGTATCAATATGTATAAAAGTATGACAATTTATGTAAAGTTCACTGTATTTGTCGATAAATAGCTAAATATGCTAATGAAAATCTACGAAAATTATACCACGATAAACGTTGAAAAAAAGAATAACAATATTACAATTGTATTTCAGTAATGTAACATTTAAAGCTTGTGTATACATTCATCTTTCACCTGCAAAAATATACCTTTATATCCCTGTTAAAATAAATAATCTACCGGGCTTTACACAGCACTGTTTTTAACATGATAAAATAGGCGATCAAGATTTTTTAAGCTGGTTGGATATAAGTTGTTGCTAAAGAGAACGTAATGATTTTTTAACATCCACGTCTATTTTTTACCTTTTTCTGCTATTTTTACAGTATTTGAAAATGATTTTCTGAAATAGTAACAAATCTATGTTTATCTGTTGTTTCCACGTGTTTAAAAAAAGGGTGATAGGTAATTATCAAACAATATTCGACAATGCTCGGATGAAGTCATACAAAAGACCTTCTCACTGTGAAGCGAGAAGGTCTTTTGTTAATCACGCTGCTGATAATAATGTTCTAAAGCTACAATTGCACTTCCCATTCTTTCTTGATCAGGAATAACAATACGATCTACTCCTTCTTCTTTTAAAGCAGCAGCGGTTACTTTTCCTACAGATACAGCTACTACAGAGCTTTTAAAGAGTTCTCGAATGCGATCAGCTTGTCCGTGTTCTCTTGCAAATGAAAATAAAAAGCGAGCCTGCGGAGCGCTTGTGAAATTAACAGCATCAATTTTTCCGCTTATTAATTCGTTTATAAGCTGTTCCATCACTTCTGCTTTTGGCGGAATATGCTGATACGGTAAAATCTCTTTAAATTGGGCTTTTTGATTCGAAAGAAAGTCAATCAATTTTGGTACAGGATCTCCGTGAAGCTGAAGCGCTACATGCTTTCCTTCAAACGAAAACGAATGAAGCGCCCTGACTAGTCCCGCTGTACTTCCATCATCATCTCGAACAGTTGGAGTAATGCCTAGCTTTTTTAACATATTTACAGTTTTATACCCGCGTGCAGCAATATGAGCTGCTTGTAAAGAAGAAAGAAATTCGTCGGCCAGCCCTAGCTTTTCTGCCGTTTTGTAAAGAATTTCTGTACCGACCCCTGTCGTAAAAATAAACCATTCATAATTTCCTTTTACCAGTTCTTTAATATCTGCTTCTAAATGTGTGTCGTCTAAAAAGATTGTTCCTTGTGCAGGTCGTACAAGCGGGGTCCCGCCAAGGTTTTCAACAATTTTGCTGATTTCTTCTACTTTACGCTGACCTACGAGTGCGACTGTTTTACCTTCTAATCGTTTCAATGGTCTACCTCCATTTTTCTATGTATGCTACTTTAATGATCCTTGATAACCGAGTTTTTCAGAAATTAGGCTCGCCGCTTCTGTTACTTTTTGAATAATGAACGGCAGTCTGTCTCCTTGAAATCTCGCTTCAATTCCCGCTACGCTAATCCCTGCAACCACTTCATTTTGATGATTTACAATCGGCGCGCTCACGGATGTTGTAAAGTTTTCTAATTCAGAGGTGCTAATGGTATACCCTTTTTCTTTTGCTTCTTTTAATACATTTCTTAGCTTTTTTTGATCTGTAATGGTTCCAATTCCTATTGGAGCTAGCTCCGTTTGAGTAATATATTCCTCTTGTTCTTTTTCGGGTAAATGCGCCAAGATAATGCGTGAACAAGCTCCTGCATAAAGAGGTGAACGCCTTCCAATTGATGTATAAAGACGCACTGGATGAAGTGTATCTACTTTTTCAATATACATAGCTTCATTCCCATCTCGTACAATTAAATTAACCGCTTCTTCTACTTCGTCTCGGAGCGTTTCCATTACAGGCTTTGCGATATTTCTAATATCTAAGCGATTAGCCACTAGCTGACCAAATTGTAAGAATAAAAGTCCTAGCGAATAGTATCCTTGCTCGTCTTTTGTTAAAAATCCCATCTCTTCAAGCGAACCAACCATCCGGTGCAAAGAAGTTTTCGGAACGCCTGAATATTCCATCATTTCTGTGAAGGTCAGCTTAGGGTGCTTGATAAAAAGCGTGAGAATTTGCATGGATTTAACGACTGTTTTATTGTTAGCTTGCATAAAACCTTCTCCCTTATTTGTACGAATACATGTATTTGATAGACGTATAGCTTACTAGCTAATCATATGTTCTTTTTATTATACATGAAGAAAAAAAGGAAAGCACTCCCTTATAAGAGCACTTTCCTTTCTTAAACCGTTTCTAGTTCTTTAATTGAAATAGGGTTACTTTCTAGAAATTTGGTTGTAAAATCCCCTTCTTTAAAAGAAGGATGGTTCAGTAATTCTAAATGAAAAGGAATGGTTGTATGAATACCTATAATGATAAATTCTTCGAGCGCGCGTTTCATTCGTTGAATCGCTTCATTTCGATCTTTCCCCGTTACAATTAATTTCGCTACCATTGAATCATAAAATGGAGAAATTTCATAGCCTGGGTAAACGGCGCTGTCTACACGAACCCCGTAGCCACCAGGAGGTAAATACATCTCGACTTTTCCAGGAGAAGGCATAAAGTTTTTAGCCGGATTTTCTGCGTTGATCCGGCATTCAATTGCCCATCCCTTCAACTGAACGTCCTGCTGAGCAAATGATAGCGGGTAGCCTGCTGCTACTGAAATTTGTTCTTTAATTAAGTCAATGTTTGTTACAAGTTCTGTAACAGGGTGTTCAACTTGAATTCGTGTGTTCATTTCCATAAAGTAAAAATGCCCGTGCTTATCTAACAGAAACTCAACTGTTCCGACACCTGTATAATCAACTGCTTTAGCTGCCGAGACAGCCGCTTTGCCCATTTTAGCACGAAGGTTTTCATCTACCGCAGGAGACGGAGCTTCTTCTACCAATTTTTGATGACGGCGTTGAATCGAACAATCTCGCTCCCCTAAATGAACCACATTCCCTTCTTCATCAGCAATGATTTGAATTTCGATATGTTTTGGTTCTTCTAGGTACTTTTCAAGATATACGCCGCCGTTTCCAAAGGCTGTTTCTGCTTCATGCTGTGCTTGACGAATTGCTTTTTCTAGCTCTTCTTCGCTATGAGCTAGACGCATTCCTTTTCCGCCACCGCCAGCTGTGGCTTTTACGATGATTGGATAACCTATTTCTCTTGCTACTGGAATAGCTGAGCTGCTATCTTTAATCAACCCTTCTGTTCCAGGTACAATAGGCACGCCGGCTTGTTTCATTGTATCTCGTGCTACAGCTTTTGCTCCCATTTTACGGATGGCTTCTGCTTTTGGACCAATAAAGGTAACGTCATAGGATTCACACATCTCAGCAAAATCAGCATTTTCAGCTAAAAATCCGTATCCTGGATGAATAGCGTCTGCCTTGGTTACTTGCGCTACGGTAAGTAAATTACGAATATTTAAGTAGCTTTCTTTAGAAGACGTTTTACCAATACAAAATGACTCATCTGCTAGCTTCACGTGAAGTGCATCTTTGTCTGCTTCTGAATACACGGCCACGGTTGCAATCCCCATCTCTTTACAAGCCCGAATGATACGAACTGCAATCTCGCCGCGGTTTGCGATTAAGACCTTTTTGAACATAATGACTCCTCCTGACAGTATGTATACTTTAGTATGACTTTACGGTAAATAAAGGCTGTCCAAACTCAACAACATCCCCGTCTTTCACAAGAATTTCAAGCACTTCTCCTTCCATTCCCGCATCGACTTCGTTAAACAGCTTCATCGCTTCAATCACACATACAACATCTTTACGTTCAACTGTTTGTCCTACTTGAACAAAGGGATCGGCGTCTGCTTCTGGCTTGGCGTAAAAGGTTCCGACCATTGGTGATAAAATTTGCTTTTCATTGTTTTCTGCTGCGTTTACAGACATAGAATCTTGAGGAGCTTGCTCAGTGGCATCGGCTTTTACTTCATCTGTTTTCACTTCTTTAACAGCTGTGTCCTCTAAAGGAATTCCTGCTTTATCAATAACAACTTTTGTTCCTTCATGTTCAATATGAAGCTTTTGAATACCAGATTCATTCATTAATGAAACAACTTCTTGCAATTCACGTACGTTTATCATTTCTTGTCACTCCCGTTTTGTGTTATTTAGTTGACGCAAGGTTAATAGCAATCTTCAATTCTTGAAGCATCTGTTCTTTTTCTAAATAGATTCTTTCAGCTTCGTGAAGCGAAATGTGAGAAAAGTAAATGGATTCTCCAGGTTTTACTTGAGCTAAAAGCGGTAAATCCGCTGTGATGACTTGAGCAATTTTAGGGTATCCCCCCGTGGTTTGACGGTCTGCTAACAGAATGATGGGATTTCCATCCGGCGGGACTTGAACAGAACCTTGTGAAACAGCTTCAGACAATAACTCTTTTTTTTCTTGAAGCTGAAGAGAAGGTCCGTCCATTCGATAGCCCATTCGGTCTGATTGATTCGATACTTTAAAAGGCTCTTTCGTAAAATGACTTTTGCTTTCAGGTGTAAATAAATCGTATTGACTGCCGTTCATAACACGGACACCTGGTTTTTTTGTAAAGTGAACAAGTTCTTTATAATTTACGGACCATGAAGAAGTATATACCCCGTTTATCACTTCATTTGAAAGAAAAGCAGGCTTTGAAGCAGCAGGAACGGATAGAGGTAAAACATCGTCTGCTTGTAATGCTCTTCCTTTGTAGCCCCCGATTTCACCTCTTAAATACGTACTTTTACTATTTAACACTTCATCAATAGCAAATCCTCCTGCTACAGATAGATAGGAACGACACCCGGTTTTGCAAGGGCCAAATGATAAAGTGCTTCCTTTTGAAATAAATAAAGGTTTCCACATCGGGACTGGCTTTCCGTTGATCGAAGGAGTTAAATCTCCTCCGGTAATTGCTACTAAACAATCGCTTTCTATTTCAAGGGTAGGCCCCATTAGCGTAACTTCAAGTCCTGCTTCTTTTTCATCGTTACCAACTAGTAAATTAGCAATTCGAAGGGAATAAGAATCCATTGCTCCGCTTACAATCACACCGTGCTGCTGAAATCCTCTTCTTCCTAAATCTTGAATGCTCGTTAATAATCCGGCTTTACTGACTCGCATACTCATTTTTCACCCTCCTTTGCCTGCATTTCTTGATATTCTTCTTTAGAGATGGGTTTAAACTTCACAATATCTCCTGCTTGAAGCAAACTTGGCGGATTTTGCTCTGGCAAAAACAGTTTAATCGGCGTTTGCCCAATTAATTGCCATCCTCCGGGAGTGGAAATAGGATACACCCCTGTTTGCATCCCCGCAATACCAACCGAGCCAGCAGGAATAGAGGTGCGAGGAGATGGCCGGCGAGGCGTAGCAATTCTTTCAGATAACCCTCCGAGAAATGGAAATCCAGGAGCAAATCCAATCATATATGCTAAGTATTCGCCTTCAGAATGAATACTAATTACCTCTTCAGTTGTTAAGTTATGGTGACGAGCGACATATTCAAGGTCAGGTCCATACTCTCCTCCGTAGCAAACTGGAATAGAAACCGTACGATGGTTTAACTCTTTTTCTGTCTGTTCGTTTTCTAGTTTACATTGAATGATAGAAGACACTACTTCAAAGGGAGACACAAATTCTTTTTTCTCCTTCTTTTTTACAGCTGCTACCACTTCAAGAGGGTTATAGAAAATTGTAAGGTTTGTAAATGCCGGCACGCACTCAACAAATCCAGGGAAAGGTTTTAATTCTATCGAATCTTTACACGTTTTAATTTGTTTATGAATGTCGTACTGAATGCTATCTCCAAACGTTATTACAAGCGCTGAATCACCAAGCGGAGAAATAACAGCCGATGCTTTTGTTGCAGTTTGATTCATATCTACACCTCTTTCTTTTATAAAACACCTAGTTTTTCATCTCGAATATCTGTGATAAACATATGCCCCGGAGCATGCGTAATCATAATAGAAGGTTTTGTTTCCATTGCTACTGCTTGAGGAGTTACACCACAAGCCCAAAATACGGGCACTTCTCCTTCCTTAATTGAAACAGCATCGCCAAAATCCGGAGAGTGAAGGTCTTCAATGCCTATCGCAGCGGGATTTCCAATGTGAATAGGTCCTCCGTGCACAGCTGGAAACCGTGAAGTTACTTGGGCTGCCCGCACTACATCTTGCTGAGGAATTGGCCGCATACTAACCACCGTTGAGCCGTAAAATATTCCCGCTTCAGCGCATGAAATATTTGTTTTATACATAGGAACATTACAATTTTCTTCAATGTGACGAACGGGTATGTCGTTGTTTAAAAGCGCGTGCTCAAATGTAAAGCTGCAGCCGATAAGGAAAGCTACCATATCTTCTGTCCAGTAATCTGTGATATCGGTTACTTCTTTTACCAGTTCCCCATTTTCATAGATTCGATACTTTGGAATGTCTGTACGAATATCTCCCGACGGAGCTGCAAACTTCGGCACCGGAGATCCAGCGTCTGTGACATCTAAAAGAGGACACGATTTAGGGTTACGCTGACAGAACAATAGAAAGTCAAAAGCTTGTTGCTTTGGTAAAATAGCTAAATTAGCTTGAGCATAGCCGTTTGCCATGCCTGCTGTTGGTTGAATAAGCTGATTGTTACGGATTTGCTGACGAAGTTCAGCTGGAGTTAGTTGTGAAAGGGTTATCATGTTTCCATCTCCCATCATTGCCCGCACGCAACTTACGTGCGGGCACATTGTTTTATTTAAATAATTGAGGAAGTTGATCCATTAACGTATAGCCGCCCATTAAAGCCATTACAATAACGACAAGTACACCAGAAATGGTAAGCCATAAAGGATGTTTATACTCGCCAACGATGCTTTTTTTGTATGCAGCAACCAGTAATGTTCCAAGAGCGATCGGCAGAATTAATCCATTGATTGCTCCAACTAAAAGAAGAACTTTTACAGGTTTTCCAATTAAGACAAATGACAGAGTTGAAATAATAATAAATCCAATAATAATCCAGTTTGAGTTTTTATTAAGTTTTTCACTAAACGTTTGAATAAACGAAACGGATGTATAAGCAGCTCCTACCACAGACGTAATAGCGGCAGACCACATAACAATACCAAAGATTTTATACCCAACGTTTCCTGCTGCGAGCTGAAACACGGATGCTGGAGGATTGGCTGGGTCAATTTGTAAACCTTTAGACACAACGCCAAGTACAGCTAAAAACAAAGCGATTCGCATAACGGAAGTGATAAGAATTCCTGTTACAGAACTTTTTGTTACTTGAGGTAAAGAATCGATGCCTTTTACGCCGGCATCTAAAAGACGATGTCCGCCAGCAAAGGTGATATAACCACCGACTGTTCCTCCAACAAGCGTAACGATCGCAATGATGTCGATTTTGTCAGGTGTAAAAGATTTCACTACAGCTTCTCCAACAGGAGGTGAAGTGGTAGCGGCTACATATAGCATCAGCCCAATCATGACAAAACCTGCAATTTGCGTGAAGCGATCCATTGCTTTTCCAGCTTCTTTTACAACGAAGATTAATACAGCAATAACTGCACTAATTGCAGCTCCGGCCGTTGGAGAAATACCGGTAATCGCATTTAATCCAAGACCGGCACCGGCAATATTTCCAATATTGAAAGCAAGTCCTCCAATAACAATTAAAATAGCGAGCACGTATCCTAATCCAGGAAATACCATGTTGGCGATTTCTTGTCCTCGTTTTTCAGAAACGGCAATAATTCTCCATACGTTGGTTTGAGCAAAAATATCAAGAATAATTGAAATTAAAATAACGAATCCGAAGCTTGCAGCTAAATTTTGTGTAAATACGGTAGTTTGAGTTAAAAAGCCCGGTCCAATAGCCGATGTGGCCATTAAAAAAGCGGCTCCAAGCATTAACGTCCAGTTTACTTTAGGCGCAGCCGAAAGCTTTTGCTGAGGTGTTGATTTTTTAATTGGCTCCAATATCATCTTCCTCCTGATAGTATGTAGTTTTTATTTTGAAATAGCCTTAACTACCACTTCTGATGCTCGTAAAGAACGGTTGACATGACGGGCAAATTCAAGTGCGTGAGCTCCATCTCCATGGATGCAAATCGTATCTGCCTGCAATTCTACATCCTTACCTTGCTGAGACTTTACCTTCCCTTCTTTCACCATTGTAATAACTTGAGAAACAGCTTCATCGTCATTTTCAATTAAAGCATTTGGTTCTGTGCGAGCAGTGAGAGAACCGTCTAACTGATAGGTACGGTCTGCAAATACTTCGTTAGCCGTTTTTAAACCAATTCTGTTACCTGCTTGAATCAGCTCACTTCCAGATAACCCAAACAAAATCAGCTCAGGATTTACGTTGTAAACAGCTTTTGCTATTGCTTCAGACAACGCTTTGTTTTTAGCAGCCATGTTATATAGTGCACCGTGAGGTTTTACATGCTGCATCGATAACCCTTCTGCCTGCAAAAAACCGTTTAATGCCCCAATTTGATAGACCACGATATCGTAGGCTTCCTGAGGTGAAATCTTTATGTTTCTGCGTCCAAAACCAATAAGGTCCTGCAGACCAGGGTGAGCCCCAATTTGCACTTTTTTTTCAGCGGCTAATTTTACCGTTTTTCTCATGACGCTCGGATCCCCTGCGTGAAATCCACAGGCTACGTTCACAGACGTCACGTGCTCTAAAATGGCTTCATCATTGCCAATACGATAAGCACCAAAGCTTTCCCCTAAATCACAGTTTAAATCTACTTTACTCAATGCGTTTTTCCCCCTTAACACCTTTAATGTAAGCGTAATCATTTGCAGATAGTAAATGAAATTCAAGCTTTATTATCTGCATCAATACTTTGAGTTCCGTTTTCCGGAACCTCAGTACCGTTTTTCAGTTATATTTGGATTTTAGCACGAGATGATGAATTGAACAACAACATTGTCAGAATATTTGACATAGTCATTATTTTCACTTGGATAATAATCCCTTATTTTATTGCTATCTTCTATCTATAGCCTTAATATAACGCAGCCGCTTAATGCCATTAGACACAGTAAATAACTAGGTTGTCAGAAAAATTACTAGTTCAAAATAATCAAAATGAAATTTTCATTGTAATCGTTTTCAAATAGGTGCTATATTTCAATTGTAGTCAATTTATGCAAACGATTGCAAATAAAGGGGATGAAACGATGAAAGGGAAAAAATGGACAGCTTTAGCTCTAACACTGCCGCTGGCTGCTAGCTTATCAACAGGCGTTCACGCAGAAACTGTACATAAAGGTAAAGCTCCAACAGCAGATAAAAACGGTGTCTTTTATGAGGTGTATGTAAACTCTTTTTACGATGCAAATAAAGATGGACATGGTGATTTAAAAGGTCTTACACAAAAGCTGGACTATTTAAATGACGGAAATTCTCATACAAAGAATGATCTTCAAGTAAACGGGATTTGGATGATGCCAGTCAACCCTTCTCCTAGCTATCATAAATATGATGTAACGGACTATTATAACATTGATCCGCAGTACGGAAATCTGCAAGATTTTCGCAAGCTGATGAAAGAAGCAGACAAACGAGATGTAAAAGTCATTATGGACCTTGTTGTGAATCATACGAGCAGCGAACACCCTTGGTTTCAAGCTGCATTAAAAGATAAAGACAGCAAATACAGAGATTACTATATTTGGGCCGATAAAAATACCGATTTGAATGAAAAAGGATCTTGGGGACAGCAAGTATGGCATAAAGCTCCAAACGGAGAGTATTTTTACGGAACGTTCTGGGAAGGAATGCCTGACTTAAATTACGATAACCCTGAAGTAAGAAAAGAAATGATTAACGTCGGAAAGTTTTGGCTAAAGCAAGGCGTTGACGGCTTCCGCTTAGATGCTGCCCTTCATATCTTTAAAGGTCAAACTCCTGAAGGAGCTAAGAAAAATCTCCTATGGTGGAATGAGTTTAGGGATGCAATGAAAAAAGAAAACCCTAACGTATATCTAACGGGTGAAGTATGGGATCAGCCGGAAGTAGTAGCTCCTTATTATCAATCGCTTGATTCCCTATTTAACTTTGATTTGGCAGGAAAAATTGTCAGCTCTGTAAAAGCAGGAAATGATCAAGGAATCGCCACTGCAGCAGCGGCAACGGATGAGCTGTTCAAATCATACAATCCAAATAAAATTGACGGAATTTTCTTAACCAACCATGACCAAAATCGCGTCATGAGTGAGCTGAGCGGCGATGTGAACAAAGCAAAATCAGCTGCTTCTATCTTACTTACGCTTCCTGGCAACCCGTATATTTATTACGGTGAAGAAATCGGCATGACTGGTGAAAAGCCTGATGAGTTAATCCGTGAACCGTTCCGCTGGTACGAAGGAAACGGACTTGGACAAACTAGCTGGGAAACACCTGTATACAATAAAGGCCGCAACGGTGTGTCTGTAGAAGCACAAACCAAACAAAAGGACTCTTTGTTAAATCATTACCGTGAAATGATTCGCGTGCGTCAGCAGCATGAAGAGTTAGTAAAAGGAACGCTTCAGTCTATTTCAGTAGACAGTAAAGAAGTTGTTGCTTATAGCCGTACGTATAAAGGCAAATCCATTAGCGTGTATCATAATATTTCAAATCAACCGGTAAAAGTATCTGTAGCAGCGAAAGGTAAATTGATTTTTGCTAGTGAAAAAGGTGCTAAAAAAGTCAAGAATCAGCTTGTGATTCCGGCGAATACAACGGTTTTAGTAAAATAATTAAAAACACCTTCGAGTGATTACCAGGTAATCACTCGAAGGTGTTTTTTCATAAAAAGTTAGCATGAGAACATTATCAGAAATTGGTGTAAACATCATTTCTACTGCTAATCTAATTAGTTCATAAATCTTCATAAATAATTTCTTTCTCTTCTTTATCATGAGGAAAAGGCAACGCAACATACATCGTTATCTTTTCTTTCTCACTTTCTGCCCATATTTCTCCTTGATGAAGTTCGACAATTCGTTTGGCAATGGAAAGACCAATGCCCGATCCTGCCACTTCGCTAGAACGTGCTTTATCCATTCGATAAAACTTATCAAACAGATAACTTAATTCCTCTGAATTAATTTGATCTGTAGTATTAGAAATACGTGTAATAACTTGCTTGTCGTTAGTATAGAGGTCTATCTCAATATCTCCACTTTTGTGGCTGTATTTCTCAGCATTCGAGAGTAAATTATCGAAAACGCGAATCATTTTCTCAATATCTAGGGAGATAAAAACAGCCTCATCAGGAATCTCTACTTTTACGGAAAGCCCACGATTTTCAAACATGGGAGTATACTCTCCTGCAAGCTGATATAGGACTGCACCTAAGTCAACTTCTTGAAATTGCATGTCTACGTCAGGTAAAGACAACTTTGTATATTCGAATAGTTCATCCAATAAATTTTTCAATTTGAATGAAATGCCGTAGGTAGTTTGAATGTATTTTTCTAGCTCCTCACTATTTTTATACTGTTTATCTTTCACGAGTGTCAGATATCCAATAATAGAGGTCAGTGGAGTTCGTAAATCATGCGAGAGATTCGTGATTAATTCATTTTTTGCTTGTTCAACTTTACGTTCTTTTTCAAACCTTTTCCTCATTTGTTCGGTCATCCAATTGATGTTTTTAGCTAAGAATGACAGTTCATTTTTACCTTTCACGGGAATAGAATACGTCCAATCTTTGTTCACAATTCTGTTGATTCCCTCTTCAATCTGCTTAATATACCGTGTAATAGGCCTTGTCCATAATAGAAACAAGACAAAAAAGATGAGTACACTACCTCCAAGTCCCATATAGACTTGATAAATATATCTATTCGGACTAAAAATAGGATCAAAAGAAGGTCCTTCAATAATGAGGTATCCGATATCACCTTGAAGGGAAAGAAGCGATATAAAAGAAGAATAATGTGTATTAAATGATTCATTGCCCGTGGATTCATCTGCAAGCTTTTGTTTAAGTAAATATTGTATATTGGTATTTTTTATCTTTTGGTTATTTGAATGAAAAAGAACGTCTCCTTTGCCATTTGCTACTAAGAACCCTAAATTAGAATGGGCATCCGCTATAGGATTTAGCGTTGAAGCAATGTGATCTATATCATCTAAGTTCATGTGCTTCTCTTCCAAGGAATGAGTGAGTTGTGCAAGGAGCTTTCTAACGGTCTCTTCCTCTTTTTGTTGCTCTATTTGCCGGTTACGAATATCCCCAAATTGAGGATTGATAAAGATGAAAAGAAAAAAGCTAAAAATAGATATGACCAAGGAGAGAATAAAGATAAGGAATAACTTTGTGTTCAAATTGACTGATGGACGTCCAATCTTATCTGCATTATTTTTTGTTTTCATGCTTTATAGCCTACGCCCCATACTGTCTGAATATAGATTGGTTTTTTAGGATTCTCTTCTATCTTGTCTCTGATTTTTGTCATATGGACCATAATCGTATTATCCGACTTATAAAAGGGTTCTTTCCATACAGTTTCATAAATCTGTTGAATACTAAATACTTGTCCTTGATGCTGAAGTAATAAAGAGAGAATTTGAAATTCTTTAGGAGTTAGACGCACCTCTCGATCTCTTACAAACACTTCATTTGTTCTTCCGTCCACTTTTAAGTCTCCCTTTTCTAAGAAGTGGGAAGAAACCTCTCTTTCAGGGGGCATATAGTATCGACGAAGTTGAGATTTCACACGCGCCATCAGTTCTAATGGGTTAAAGGGCTTTGTAACATAGTCTTCTGCTCCACTGGCCAGGCCGTGAATTTTATCCATGTCTTCTGATTTAGCTGATAAAAAAATAATGGGCATGGTATATTCTTCTCTGATTTTTAAGCAAGTATCTATCCCATTCATCCCGGGCATCATCACATCTAGAATAATCAGGTCAATTTTTTGTTTTTTCAACATATCCATAGCTGTTTCAGCATCCGGTACATCTACTACTTGATATCCTTCATTTTTTAAATAAATGGACATAATATTTCTAATTTCAGCTTCATCGTCGACAATAAGGATGGTTCTTTCTGACATGTTTCTTCACTCTTTCTATTCTTAAATTCAATATAAACTAGAGAACAGGAGTAGGATTAGTTATTACATACGAATACATAAGCTGGTGGAACATTTCTATACACTTTTTCATACTGAATCGTAGTAAAAAAGGATTCAAAGAAAGAGCGTTTTACTTTCGAATACTGGAATGTAATGAACTTGCCTTCTGGTCCCAGCAAAGATCCTGTC
The DNA here is from genome assembly GCF_042787775.1 of Priestia sp. YIM B13552. Classification (NCBI taxonomy): domain Bacteria; kingdom Bacillati; phylum Bacillota; class Bacilli; order Caryophanales; family Bacillaceae; genus Priestia; species Priestia sp. YIM B13552. Next base: position 309,555 of record NZ_JBHZOU010000003.1, on the reverse strand, counting down.
TCATTTAAAATCTGTGTAGAAATAGTTCCTGGTAAGCTTGTAAAAGGCAATCCAGACACGATATAGTCTACTTTTTCAATGCCATATTGTTTTAAATAGTCACTTATATTCTCAGCAGAGTCATGAATAATGTACACATTCTCGATATGTCCATATTTCTTCTTTAATATGTTATAGAATGTTTCATTGGCTTCTATCGCTAAGAAAATGGTGTCTTTCCGTTTATTTTGAACAACTTCTTCTGTAAATACGCCTGTTCCTGGACCATATTCAATGATACACGTTATTTCCTCAAATGGTATAGGCTTCATCATTTTCTTAGCTAATGATTTAGAGCTCGGCATAATAGCTCCAACTGCACGCGGGTGTCTCATAAATTCTTGAATGAAATGCATGGCATTCATTTATTTCTCCTCGTTTCTTCAGGTGATAAGTTATAAGCAGTAGTTTAATGCTAAAATCTTAATACGATACGAGGAAAAACCTTAACAATTCTTAAGAAATACTTATGAAAAGATAACTTTTATAAAGAATCCAAAAATAAACGTTACATGCTGGTCTTAAAAAAGGGGTGCCGTTAGTTCTTTTCCTTTAAGAACTAACGGCACCCCTTTTTGATTTTATAACTGTTAACATAAAACGGATTATCGGTACAAAGAACAACCTGACAATTAAAATATATTTTAATTGTCAGGTTGTTCTTTAGGATTTATTTTATCAATGTCATATAAAAACATAGTGAAATATATTCCAATAAAAAGAATTAAAAAAATAACAGTCCTGTAACCATTGGTTATAAAATTTAAAAAATGAATCTTTCCTATGAGAAGGTCAATGAGCATAGGAATAAACATACATAACCATATGAAATCTCTATTTTTAACAATCTGGAAGATAATAATTATTGAAAAAATGATTGTGCAAACTAAATAAATCAAGTATATCCCCCCTAACATCATTAAATTTAACACATTTATCCAATATAATGTTAATTAACATTATGTAATTTATAGGAATAAAAGTATTTTAATGTTTATCTATAAGTGTTTTAATAGAAAAGTAAATATTTCAAAACAAGAAAGTGAGAACAAATGGACTTTATTTTTAATTTTATAGTTGAATTTATTGAAACAATAATTATGATGTGGCTTGTTTCATTTGCATTAGAAAAACTGAATGTATATCAGTTAGAAAAGAAAACTAAATGGAAGTTAATACTTACTCTTTCACTTATATTAAGTATTATCTTTGCATTAATTGACCTATTATAATATGCATATCGTATACAGATTAAGTTTACATAATGTAATTTCTAAGCATCAAAAAGAGCATCTAATAATACTGTTAGATGCTCTTTTTACTTTCCTGCTTTTTCTTTTTTATTAATAAACTTGCTATGATCATAAACAAGCCTAGAATTCCCAGTGTTAAATGAAAAGTATAAAAAATATCTTCTCTCATGTACCCTAAAATAAATTGACCTCCAAATATCATGAGGAATGATATCCCAGGAGCCAATGGGGGGGTTTTTATAATATAATTCTTGAGTTTAATCATTTAAAAGCCCTCACTTTCCTTATAATTAAATTTCAACAAAATTCAAGTGTTAGGTTAGGCTTTATAATCTATATACACTAAAAAAAATTACTTAACATAATCACAGTTATAGGAACAAAAAGTGCTTGGATAATTGTTATCCAAGCACTTCTAAATTCAATTATGTATTGCTTTTCTTTTTTATATTTTTACCTGTATAAATAGAATTAACTATCAATATTAGAGTTCCTAAAAGCCACCCTACAACAGGAGAGTACTCAAATACATTTTTTAGGGCCATCCCTAAAGAAATAGATGCCATTCCTAACATTAGTAAAAGTACAGTAATACCTTGTTGTCTTTGCATATAAATCACCTCAAATGCTTTTTCTTCTAATCAATTATTTTTCGCGTTGCTGCTCTCTTCGTCCTACAATCCAAGCCAAAGATAAAGTTGGAATAGTTAAAACTACTGCAGTTAACATATTTATATACACCTATTTTTCCTTATAATTACATTGTAACATACAATCAAAATAGAATTTAAGGATGTATATCATATACATTTCTAGTTTACATAATACATCTTCTCGAACATACCACAAAAAAGAACCCTTTTGGGAGTAAGGGTTCTTAGGCAGATATGAAGCTTTTTATACAACCTTGATATGAAAGGTTTTCTCAGAGAAATAGATGAAGAGAGAATGCATAAAAAAGCAGTTTTTTATACATCTGCTAAACAGTTCAAATAGTTAATTTTATATTAAAAACAGCTTCTTTTCTTCTGCTAAAATTGAGTACAATTGCAGATCCTTCAAGTCGCGTCGAATAGAAGGCTTACGTTGTCTTCAATAGGAGCATAAGGCTCTGATAATAATAAAGTCGTTACTATATTTTCTTTCTTTTGACCATTTAATGTACAATAAAAAATCCGTGGATATAATCCACGGATTTTCTTACAGCTCTTTTTCCAAACAGTTCACTTGATTATGATGCAGCGGCTTAGTGGCATACTGTGTAAAACCAAGGCGCTCCCAAAACAGCTTGGCTCTAGGGTTTTGGGACAGAACGCCAAGGCGAAGAAAGGAAACTCCTTCTTCTTTTAGCTTGTCTTCAAACGCTAGATACGCCTGCGTTCCGAAACTGAAATTGTGGTAGGCACTATGAATAATAAAAGCCCCAATCCATGGATAGTCATCATTTGGGTTTTGTTTCATGTAATCGATAACCCCTACGTATGTATCGTCGGCTTTTATAAAGTAACTGTCCGTTTTTTTATTCATATACTCTTTAAAAAGCTCTTCTTCACTCCGCTCTTTTTTACCGTTTTCTAACACGTTATAAGCTTCGTTTGAATTGATAATCTCTGACACAATATACATCGTGTCAGCTGTAATAGGTTCAAATGAGATCATATGTCTTCCCTTCTTTCTCTGTAAAGTAGCTGTATATCGTTGCTTTATCAATTTTACCATTTTTCATTCGGGGAAAGGACGTTAAAACTCTCCATACGCGCGGGATTTTATAAGCAGATACTCGTTGTGTCAGCGTTTGTCTCACATCAGAAAGAGAAATGTTCTCTAAAACAATTGCTGCACCTACTACTTCTGAACGTTCAGCATCTGCTACGCTAAAAACGGCTGCTTCGCTAACGCCCGGTATTTGTAAAAGCAGCTCTTCAATTTCTTCGGCATACACTAAGCTTCCGCTGCTTTTAATTACATTTTTGTCTCTTCCTACGATGGTAATGCTCCCGTCTGGAAGCTGAACCGCAATATCATGCGACGTAACATATCCGTTAAAAAATGAGCGGTTCGTTTCTTCGCTGTCATTAGCAAATCCTTCAAATGCTTGATTTGTTTTTACAAATAGTGTCCCTTTGTCTCCTTTTTCTACTTCTTTTCCACGTTTATTCAGGATTAAAACGTCTACACTGTTAACAGGATAGCCTACCGTATGAGGCATCGTTTCAGCTGTATGTGGTGAAAGCACCGTAACAAATCCCATTTCGGAAGATCCGTAATATTCATACAGATAGGCATTAGGAAATGCTTGTGAAAATTTCTTTCGAACGGAAGGAGATAATTTATTGCCTACTGAAATCACGGTTTTTGGCAGAAGTCGTTTTTCTTTTGGTCTGCTTTGTACATAACGAAGCAATGGAGAAATTAATGCAGGTGTAATAGACATACAGCTAGCTTCCTTGTTAAAAACAGCCGAAGGTGTAAACGCTTCTAGCATGATAGCGTGCATACCGCTGCAAAGCGCATGCAAAACTGGGTAAAGCTGGGCAGAATACGAGATATGTAAAGGAACAAGCACTTTGTCGTGTTGCTCTAAAGAAAATATATCCGACCACTCTTGAAATGATGAAGACCAAGAATAATGCGATTTTACAAACCCTTTTGGTCTCCCTGTTGATCCAGAGGTAAATCCAAATAAAAATAAATCGGACAGTGCATTCACTTGCCGTACGGGCAGGATTGGTTTTTCTTTTGTTATGTTAGTTAAAGAAGATGTTTTCCATAGCCAATTCGGGGATTGAATAGAAAAATAGGTATCCACTTCAGCCTCTGTTAGCTCATTATGTAAAAGCATCACAATTCCGCCCGCTTTTAAAATCGCTAAAAATGACACAACAGCATCTGCATTGTTTGGCATACTTAACGCAACGAGCTCTCCTTTTTCCATCCCTTTTTCTTTCAGCTGATTTTCGGCTTTGCATACATGATCCCACATTTGACCGTAGCTTAGCTTATTAATAGAATCCGATAGTGCCAGTTTGCCAGGCGTTTGTTGACACTGATAAAAAATTAGTTCTTCAATTCGTTTCATTACTGATTAAACTCCCTTTTTCTTTTACTTTTAGTGTACCGTAAATACGGGTTTGAGAAAATAAAAATGTAAACTTATATAAAAATTAAGTTGACTAATTTTAGTTTTATAAGATACGATAGTCATGTTTTATCATACATAGCGGAGGTTTACGATGAAAACAAAAGATATGACGTACGTTGCATTATTCACGGCTATAATGGGAGCTCTAGGACTCGTCCCTCCTATTTTTTTATCTTTTACACCCGTTCCAATTACTCTTCAGCCTATGGGTGTCATGCTATCGGGGGGAATTCTTGGAGCTAGGTTAGGAGCTTTAAGTCAATTTATTTTTTTATGTTTGCTAGCAGCTGGCGTTCCTTTACTTGCTGGAGGACGCGGAGGAATCGGGGTATTTTTGAGTCCGAGTGCTGGGTATATCATTGGCTATGTGTTTGCAGCTTTCTTTATTGGATGGACGTTGTCACGATTAAAAAATGTAACGGTTGCAAAAGCATTTGCCGTAAATGTGTTATTTGGGATTGGGTTGGTATATGCATGCGGCATTCCTGTACAGGCACTACAGCTTCACATTCCATTTCTAAAATCTCTTCAGCTAAGCTTCGTTTACCTTCCAGGTGACTGTATAAAAGCAGTGGTCGCGGCTTATCTAATTACAAAAGTTCGAAAAGCAGTAGCGGTACCTGGTCGTTCTAACACGACTTCTATGTAAGGAAGTGATGACTTATCTATCAAGCAGCAATTGTAAAAGCGAAGCGTACGGTCATTGGAAAAGAAAACGGTCTACTGAAAGATTTTTATGTTCAAGAGCTAACGGCTCCTTTATTAAAACATCTTAGCGCTGGAATTGAATATGAAATCGATGACGTTATTTTAGGGAATGTTGTAGGTCCAGGAGGAAACGTAGCTAGGCTGTCCGCTTTAGAAGCAGACCTCCTTTTTTCTATCCCGGGAATGACCATTGACCGTCAGTGCGGAGCTGGCTTAGAGGCCATTCGAATGGCCAGCTATTTGATAAAAGCAGGCGCTGGAACGTGTTATTTAGCTGGAGGCGTTGAAAGTACAAGTACTTCTCCTTTTGAAAAAAGAGCACGTTTTTCTCCTGATAAAATTGGTGACCCTGACATGGGGATCGCAGCAGAAAACGTAGCTCAGCGATACAATATATCTAAAGATCAACAGGACAGATATGCTCTTTTAAGTCATGAAAGAAGCTGGGAGGCTTTTGAAAAAAGGTTGTTTGAAGAAGAAACGCTTCCTCTTCCAAACGTGATGCACGATGAAGCATTTATGAAAAAACGAAACCTAACAAAGCTGCTGCAAAAAGCCAGCCCCGTCTTTTTAAAAAAAGAAGGCACCGTCACTGCAGCCAACAGCTGTGGAATTAACGACGGAGCCTGCATTGCGCTTGTGATGGAAGAGCAAAAAGCACGCGCTTTAGGCTTTCAGCCCGTTTTACGTTTTATTGACGCTGATATTTCAGGAGTGTCACCTCTTTACCCTGCTATTGCGCCCGTTTCTGCGATTAGAAATATCTTGAAGCGAAATTCTCTTAAGGTAGATGATATTGACTTATTTGAAATAAATGAAGCATTTGCTGTTAAAGTTGTTGCTTGCATGCAAGAACTGGGAATATCGGAAGAGAAAGTGAATATTCGCGGTGGAGCATTGACGATAGGACACCCATACGGAGCATCGGGAGCTATTTTAGCTACGCGTCTTTTTTATGAAAGCAAGCGCCGTGACGTGCGATATGTAATAGCAGCTTTAGGAAGTGGAGGCGGAATAGGAACAGCGGTATTATTTGAAGTAATCAAATAATACCGCTGTTTTTATCTTTTTCTTATCACTTTGTGTTGTATTAAATATTGCTCAATATCTTCAAATGTTTCAACCGGAACAAATGAAACGTTTTGTTCGCGCAGTAAATCTTGCAAAGAATCTTTTGCAAATGTGACGTCTGCATATTTTGCCGGATGCGAATCCGGCTCGCTGTCTCCAGCAAAATAAATCGTTTCATATGTCTCTTTTAGTTCTTTAATAACAGCAGATTTATCTATGCCGTAGCGTTCTGAATGCCATCTGTGAGCAGGGTCTAGACGCAAGTGAACGTTGTTTTGATGGAAATATCCTTCATTTGAATAAACTTCCACTTTTTCAACACCGTATTTATCTAAAATCGGTTTAATATAGTACGTTGTTCCAGCGCTTAAAATATAAAAATCTCCGCCGTTTTTCTGAACAGCTTTAATAAAAGCGGGCACGTATTCATCGATTGGAATATTCGCTACTTCTTCTAAAATTTTTGGTTCTTCTTGGTGAATGGATTGAAAAACAGTAGATAAAAAATCAATATCTTTCATTTCTCCTGCTTTCCACCGGTGGAAAAGTTTTTCACCTTCTGGAAAATATTTTTCAATCACAATCCAGTAAAAATCTTTTTTTGAAATCGTTCCATCAAAATCTGATACAAACGCCCATTTTTTCATTCTTTACACGTCCTTTGCTACATACTAAGCAGTTCTCGAAGCTCTTCTTCTGTCAAGCTAGAAAGCATTGTTTCTCCCGGCTGAATAACCTGTTCGATGAGTTCTTTTTTCTTTTGCTGCAAGCCGTAAATTTTTTCTTCGATGGTTCCTTGAGAAATAAGCTTGATGACCTGCACAACATTTTTTTGTCCAATGCGGTGTGCACGGCCTGCCGCTTGTTCTTCAATCGCTGGGTTCCACCATAAGTCATATAAAATAACCGTATCGGCTCCCGTTAAATTTAAACCCGTGCCTCCGGCTTTTAATGAAATTAAGAAAATGTCTTGTTCTCCATTATTAAACCGATCCGCCATTTCCACTCGTTCTTTTGATGGCGTTTGACCGTCTAAATAAAAGTATGAGAGATTTTCTTTTTGAAGCTCTTCTCGAATAATGTGAAGCATGCTTGTAAACTGAGAAAAGATTAACAAACGTTTTCCATTGGCAACCGCATTTCTTGTAATCTCAAGCAGCTGCTCTAATTTGCTTGAATCCCCTTCGTAATTTTCAACGAATAAAGACGGATGACAGCAAATCTGGCGAAGTCTTGTTAATCCCGCCAAGATCTTCATTCGGTTTTTATTAAAATCTTCACCGGCTAAAGATGATTTTAACTGTTCTAAATACCCTACATATAATTCTTTTTGTTCTTTAGTCAGCTCAGATAAATGAGTTGTTTCAATTTTATCAGGCAGTTCTTTTAACACATCCTTTTTTACTCGTCGCAGTAAAAATGGTCTTACAATTCGACTGACCTGCTCCGATGACATGTTTTTAAACTGGCGAAGCCCTGGAAATAAGCCAGGAAGAATGGTCTGAAAAATTGACCAAAGCTCATCAAGTGAGTTTTCAATAGGTGTACCGCTCAGCGCAAAACGTTTTTTAGCTGAAATAGTCCTAACAGCTACTGCTGTTTTCGTTGTATGATTTTTAATACTTTGAGCCTCATCTAGAATTAAAGCATGAAAATGAAGATGCTGATACAAATCGATATCTTGACGCAGCGTTGGGTAAGATGTAATCCATACGTCAGCTGTGCGTTTTAGCTTCTCCTCACGCTCGCTCGGCGTTCCTGTAATGGTTTGAACCGTTAAATTCGGTGCAAATTTCTCCAATTCGTTGCGCCAGTTATAAATCAAGGAAGCCGGCACAACAATTAAAAAAGCACTGCTATCTTCATCAAGCTCTTTTTCAGATAGGATATAGGCAATGCTTTGAAGCGTTTTTCCAAGCCCCATATCATCAGCCAGCACGCCTCCTAAAGAGTAGTGAGCCAGAGATTTAAACCACTTAAACCCATTGTACTGATAATCACGCAGTGATGCCTGCAAGGATTCCGGTACTTCCCAATCCATTTCCTCTGGAGATTTAAGCTGTGTAAGTAATCTTTTAAATGCTGAGCCGAACTTAGCCGCTGATTTATTACCCGCACTCATAATCTCTTCTACTTGCATTCCTCTGTATAAAGGTACTTGCAATGAGTTATCCTTTAAGTCTTTCTCGGTTACGTTTAGCTCACGAAACAGATTTTGAATATGCTCAAAGCCTTCGTTTTCAAGAGGAATAAACGCACCGTTATCTAGACGATGATAGCTTTTCTTTTCTAAAACAGATTTTAAAACATCTTGAACGGTCTGATGATTAATGTCTCCTAAATCAAAATTAATTTCTAATAATCCATTGCTGTTTTTGATATCAACCGTTGTTACTGGTGCAGAAAAATCCGTATAAGCATATTCTTTCATCTCATCCGTAATATACACATCCGCTATTTCATCAAGTTTTGGAACAATATGAAACAAAAATTCATATAAAGATGATTCATCTTGATTTAAATACAGCTGGTTTTTATAAATGTTTAAAGGAGCTGTTTCAATTAAATCCATCACGCGGTCTTCTTTTTCTAAATCGCGTATTAAGATTTTATCGTACTTTTCAGGTTGAGATAAAAATGGATTAATTGAAATCTCTCCGTAGTGGTACCGAAGCGTCACAAACAGCTGTTCATCTTCCCCGTCAATAAATACTTTTGCTTTTAGTTCAGGCGCAATAATCTGGTGGGATACTTCTTTTGCGATATCTACTTTCCCCACTTTTTTTAGTCCTGGAACGACGTGTGATAAAAAATTGCCCATCTGCTCTTCTGCTATAGGTACGACTGGCTTCAAAGGCGCCGTTTTTCGAAGCCCTTCAAGAAGCATACGCTGATCTTGAGATAGCTCATAAAACGTCCCGTTTAAAAATAGCCACCCGTATCGATCAAAAAACGAAGCTTGATGAAGCTCCGTAAAGTCTAGTTCAAATCCAGCTGCCGGGTGCTTATTTAACTGAAACGAAAAAGGAGCTGAGCTTTCAGCAAAGATAATATTTTCATATGAGTGCCCGTCATGAATAAATGTAAAGTTCCGATCTTTGAGCAATTGAAATAACTCTTTGGCTATGATGGAGGGAATGATTAGTTCTCTGTTATTTGCAGACGAACGATACATGGAATAAGAATTTTTATAAAATGATTCATTTGTCATAATATCCATCAGCAGCTCAATGATTTTTCTATCTTCTTCTATAAAAAAATGTTCCGCTGGGTCATATTCGAAGCGCTTGGTAAATTCGTGAGTTTGGAATTCTTTAACGTCTGTTAAAAATTCTTGAATGTTTTTTACTACATACGTCCGGTCGACGCCCACTTTCATTTCAAGCGCTACGTACATTCCTTCTGAACGTAAAAATTCTTCTGAGTAAGACTTGCAAATAAATTCTACTTTCAACGGATCTTTATCGGCATATTTTCTGTGGTCGCTTATGGTTTGCTGATAGCTTGAAAATAAGTCGATAAAGTGATTTACATTCTCGTATTCTTTGCTTTGGCGAAAAGGCTTCGTTTTAATTGGCTGCGGCTTTGCTCGCTCATCGCAAATGGTTAATAAAACAGCTACTTCGTGTTTGCATTCTGAAAACTCGTGATAAGCAGGACAATCGCAGAATGAATAAAAAGAATTTCCTTTTTGTTCAACCATTACCGTATACATTTCCGCACCTCGAACGGATGCTGTCCACGTAGTGGTCTGTTCATTGTATTCCAAATCAAGCACACGTCCCTGCTTGTAATACGTGTGCCCTCTATAGTACGTTCTGCTTGAGTACGAATCTTTTAATTGTTCTCTGTTTAATGTTTTATTTATCATCGCTTCACAATCTTCCAATCGCATAACAGTCAATGCTGTTTCTGTTTAATTTCTATTCAGAACAAATAATGTTCAACGTCATAAACGTTGAACATTATTTGTCAATTCCTCTATTATAACATGCAACAGACATTATAAAACACTCTTAAGCAATGCAGACTGTTTTCGATGTTTTCTTTTGTAAAGTATCCAGCCCGCTCCAGCCGATGATAATAAAAGCAGGCTAAGTCCTAAAAAAGCCAGTCCTATCCGATCGTTAGTCGTAACGTACGTAAAGAAGAAAATCAGTAAAATTCGAATACCTAACGTGATAAAGCGAAAAAAGCTGTCGACTCTTCCCACGATGATATTCGGTATTTTCTGCATCATAAACGTATTTCGAGCTACTCTTGTACCTGCATTTGCAAAAGCAAGAAGAAACACAATAGAAAAATAAACCGGCAGAAGCTTCATAAAGAAGATGATAGATATTCCGAATGTAAAAAGGCTTATATTAAGCATAATCGCTAGCTCTGTGCCTGTTCTTTTCATAATAGATACGATAAATATCCCTGCTGTTAACGCCCCGAAACCATATACAGCACTTTCAATCCCATATGCTGCTGGACTTGCGTTTAATTCTTGAGTCAGATAAATAGGGAATAAATAGTTCGTCATCATCACAGCGATGAAAGGCGTAAAAGAAAGCAGTAAAAAAATAGAGACCGAGCGATTTTCTTTTATAAATGTTAAACCTTCTTTCATAGCAGTGTGTTTCTTGTCGCTTCGTTCACTGCTTTGTTTATATGGAATACTCAACAGACAAAGGAATGCAGCTATATACGTAGCTGCATCTATTGTTAAAATCCATTGAAGCGACCAACGAGTAATGACTAAACTGGCCACAGCGCCTGCAAGCATACTCGATAGCTGCCCTTGTATTTCCATGATACTGTTTAATGATTGAAACGCATCTTTTGAAAAAACTTCTTGATTTAAAGCGAAAATCGTTGGATAAAAAAACGTGTAGTAAAGGTTTCCGGTTCCGTACAAAATGACGTAGTGAATCGTTGAATAGTCTGTAACAAAACCGACGATTACAAATAACATGACCGTGATAAAACCTATCAATTCTACGGTTAACAGCAGTTTCTTTCGTGACATTCGATCAATAAGAACGCCGATATACGGGGTAGCAACAAAGCTAATCACCGTCATAATCAGCATAATCGCGCCAAATAGTCTATTTCCATTTGGAGATGCAACTAACAGTAAAGGAATGGCAAGCATCGTAATACCGGAGCCGATAGAGGATAAAACATTAGCAGCTACTACGGCTTGAAAGCGCCCATCTTTATAGAGCGCCTTCATCAAACATTTTGCTTAGCTTCTAAAATTTGCTTAGACACTTGTGTATACAGAGTCAGCTCATTAACTAATTCATGAATTCCGTCAGCTGCATTTTTTCGTAAAGTCCCTTTTTCCACGATGTCTGCAGGGTCTAATACCAGCTGCTTAGATAGAACATTCGCGTACAAAGCGCGTGTAACGGTTCTAAGGTTATTTAAAGCGTTAATGCCTCCTTTTCCTCCTCCTGATACTGCTAAAAGTGCTACGGGCTTATGCGCAAAATACGCACTGTTTAAGAAGTCCAACGCGTTTTTTAATGCTCCGCTCATAGCTCCATGGTACTCGGGTGTCGCAAGTAAAATACCATCTGCTTTTTCTATTTTTTCAATCAGCTCTTGTACTTCTTCTGTTTCATACTGATGAGGTTCACCTGTGAATATAGGAAGTGATAATTGGCTTAAATCTAAAAAAGAACTTTGATAACTGTTGTGAAGCTCTCTCGTCACTTGTGTTGTTCGACCTGTTTCTCTAGGACTTCCATTGATAATAAGTATGTTCATGCTTATCTACTCCTCTGTCGTTTGGTTATATGTATAGTATAGGAATGATTGAACTTTTTTTCGTCATGCTATTGATAGAAAGAAAGCTACCAATATAGACGGAGAAGCACAGAGAAAAACCTACAACTAAAGTCGTAGGTTAGGAAAAGCCGTGCTGCACAGCATATAGAGCAGCTTGCGTGCGGTCTTGAACACCGAGCTTCGATAAAATATTAGATACATGTGTTTTTACTGTTTTTTCTGTAATATGTAAGGAAGCACCAATTTCTTTGTTGCTTTTACCTTTTGCAATTTCTTTTAATACGTCTTTTTCTCGTTTCGTTAAGTGGTCAATAAAATTGACTTTCTTTTCGCTGCTTTTGGTTAACCGTGTTAGCAAGTGTGTGGTGACTTTTGGATGAAGCTGATTTTCTCCGTTCATTAGCTTTCGAATAGCGGCTACAAGTTCATCTGGGTCACTTTCTTTTAGCTGATAGCCTGAAGCTCCAGCTTCTAGTGCCGGTATCACATGGTCTTGATCCGAAAAGCTTGTTAAAATCATAACTTGTATATGCGGTGCTTGTTTTTTTAATTCTTTTGTTGCTTCGATTCCGTCCAGAACCGGCATCGATAAATCCATTAAAACAATATGGGGATCTAGGGATGTCGCTAACTTTAAAGCTTCCTCTCCGTTAGAAGCTTCTCCTACAATTTCTAAGTCTGGCTGTGTCTGTAAGAAAAAGACAAGTCCTTTTCGGACAACGTGGTGATCATCTGCGATTAGAATCTTTATTTTCATATGCGCTCCTTTCTGTTATGAAAGAGGAATAGATACTTCCACAACCGTTCCGTTTCCTATGCTGCTTGTAACAGATAGATTGCCATTTAATCTGTTTATTCGCTCCTGCATGGTTTTTAACCCAAGCGTCGGCAATTCTGCTGAAGCGCTATATATAAATCCATTGCCGCTATCTTGAATTTTCATAATTACTTGTTCTTTGCTTATATTTACGTTTAAATGTACCTCTGCCGTACCCGCATGCTTTCGGCAATTATTAAAAGCTTCTTGCCCGACTCTCCACAGTGTTTCTTCAATCACAGCAGGCAAAACAGACACTCCTTTAATTTGTTCTTTTACGTTAAGCCCTAGCATTTGACCATAGCTTTTTAACGCACTGACAATGCCGTTTTCTAATCCTTGAGGACGAAGCTGCCAAATTAATGCTTTCATTTCTACTTGAGCATGCTGAGCGGTTTCTTGGATTAAGGAAAAAGTCTCTTTTAACTGCACATCTGTCGCTAAGCTGCTTCCGGCTTTGGCTGTGACATTAATTGAAAATAACAGCTGATTAACAGAATCGTGAAGATCTTTGGCCAGTCTGTTTCTTTCTTCAATAAGTTTTACTTCCTGCTGAGATTGAGTCAGCTTAATCCGCTTGATAGCCGTGCCAATTTGAAGAGCGACAGATCCTAATAAATCAAGCTCTCGCTGTTCAAAATGAATTTTATGAGGGGCAGCTACATTTAATAATCCAAAGCGCTCATCCCCTGCTTGTAAAGGAACCGTTGCGTGATGAGTAATGTCGTGTGTATCTCCCCACTCATGAATGACGGAATCTTCAAGTCTCTTGCACTCCATAATATTAGACGCTTTTTGAAGCCGGCCATCCATATACCGATCAACACACCAGCAGCTTCCGTTACACATAGGCTGAGCGGTTTTATTTAATAAAGCCGGCGGCAAATGCTGAGCGGCAATCATCTCATGTTTTCCATTTTCGTCAATAAAAAAGATCCATCCTGTTTGTAAATCTGTTATTTGCAGCAGTTTTAAAAGAGCATCGTGAAGCATTGTATGTAAGTTAGTGCCTTCATTTAAAATCTCGGCAATGTCTTTTAAAATCTTAAGCTCTGAAATATGATCTTTTTCCATAGCCTCTCTCCTATATGATGTATTTTCCATTTTTTATTTTATCACAATTAAAGACGATTCCGGCTCATAGGACTTTATTTTTAAGGTGTTTCCTCTTAGGTATGTAAGAGTTTTTGACATCTATAATAAAAATTACAAAAAGTATGTCAGGTAGTTTAACAATTAGCTAGAGTCTTTACGTAAAACGAACTATACTACAGATAATTCACGTAAGAAAAGAAAAAACGAAAGGAAATGAGAAGAAAAAATATTAAAATTAATACATTGAAAACGCTTCCAAATATGAAGGCATAGTGCTATTATATAATTATTAACAGAATAGGGATGTGAGAAAGATGAATAAATTATTTTTAGAAGAGTTACGATACATTATCTTGTGTGAAGTGCCTATGACAAAGTACCGAGTAGAGCAGCTTCAAGACAAATTTGATCAAAGCCCATACTTAATTAATGAACTTTATCAACTCCTATTCGAAAAGCGTCACATTTTAGCTTTTGTTGATGATATTGAATCATCCCTGTATGACTATATTGTGAATAAAGAAATGATGGATGCTAAAACGTATTATGGAGCTATTACACATGTAGCAAATCTTTTCGGCGAAACGCCTACATATATAAAATGCAAAATAAAAAAATATAGAGAGTCTTCGATTTCAAGTATCAGTGCCTAAAAGTTGCGCACAGCTGATTCAAATAAAAAGCAAAAAAGAAATCCTAGCACAAGGGTTTCTTTTTTGTACCACTAACATATAGGGAGGAAAATAAGATGAAGACATTTTTTATCACGAATCGCTATTCGTTTCTTGAAACGCAAGTAAATGAATACATGCAATCTTTACTGGTGAAAACGCCTGAACAAGTTATTTTATATTTCGAAAGACAAATTCGAAAGTATAAAGTATATTTACAGAAAAAACATCATTATCCAGAGTGTATGGTTCAATCTATCCACCGTTTAATTGAAGAATATTCATTAAGTATCATTAAAGTAAAAAAATATATTAGCTACCAAAACAAGCTGATGAATAAACAGCTATTAGAGCCGCAGTAAAACGAATCATTTTTTATGGTTCGTTTTACTGCGGCTCTGCCGTTTTATTCCTCATATTTTAGCAGTAAATGCAGAACAGCGGGACGATCTTCAAGATTTTTGTATGAGTGTACATGACTTCCTTCAAATTTTATAGAGTCAAATTGTTTTAGTTCGTATAGCTCTTCTTCTATTTTCATTTCAATTCTGCCTTCCATTACCGTTGCTACTTCAATTAATCCTTTATGATGAGGTTCAGGACAGTATGTAGCAAGAGGTGAAAGAAATGCTCGGTACATTTCAATCGTCGAATCCATTTGATTTTGAAACATAAACTCAATTTTCCAAGCTTCATCTGGTCCTTTGAGAGAAAACCCCTCTCCGCACTTAGATAGAGATACTGAGGGTTCTACTGACACTAATTTGGTTAAAGGAATATTTAAACCTGTGGTTATTTTCCACATCACCCCTAAAGTAGGATTGGTCTCTCCTCTTTCAATTTTTCCTAATGTGAGTTTGCTGACTCCTGTCTTTTCAGCCAGTTCATCCAGCGTCAAATGATTTTGCACCCTGATTTTTCGTAATTCACTGCCTACTTTTTTAATCATCTCTTCTGTATGCATTTCTTCCTTCCTTTCTTATGTATATTATGATAAACTTTTTTAGGTGATTAACATATTATAATATATTTAATAAGGAGGGTAAACAATGAAAGCAATAATATGGGGACTATTATCTTCCATGTTCTTTTCCGCTACGTTTATTGTCAACCGAGCAATGAATGTATCTGGAACGAGTTGGGCATGGACTGCATCCCTCCGCTTTTTATTCGCTATTCCTATTTTACTCATTTTAGTGCTGATGCAAAAGAAATTCACGCCTCTGTGGAAGGAAATGAAAAAACATCCGTGGGCTTGGCTTGGCTGGGGTACACTTGCAGGAGTAGGCTTTTATTCTCTCTTAAGTTTTTCCTCACTTTTCGGACCATCATGGCTAGTGGCGGGAACGTGGCAAGTGACCATTCTAGCAGGAGCTCTTCTTTCTCCGTTGTTTTTTATAAAAGTTCAAACTGCAGAAGGATATAAAAAAGTAAGAGGGAAAATTCCGCTAAAAACGCTTAGTGTTTCAGCGTTTATTTTAGTAGGCGTGATTCTTATGCAGGTAAAAGAATCAGAAAATATTACGGCTATGCAGTTTATTCTAGGGTTTCTACCTGTTGTTGTCGCTGCATTTTTATATCCGCTTGGAAACCGAAAAATGATGGAAATATGCAGCGGAAAGCTCGATACGTTCCAACGTGTATTGGGAATGGCGTTAGGAAGCATTCCGCTAAGCATTATTTATGCAATATACGGCTTCTTTGCTACAGGTATTCCGAGTGCTCCTCAATTTTCTCAAGCCTTCATCTTGGCAATGAGTTCAGGTGTAATTGCTACGATGACGTTCTTTTACGCAACAGACTTGGCAAAAGAAAATTTAGGTTTGCTTGGAGCGGTCGAAGCAACTCAATCGGGCAGCATGATTTTTACCGTTCTTGGCGAAGTGTTTTTATTAAATGGCCGTATGCCAACAGGGATCGCGTTAGCTGGTATGACGATAATTGTAATCGGAATGATCATAAATAGTATGTTAAACAAAAAAACAAAACTATCTCAGACCGCGTCGTCACCCACTCTATCAAAATAAGAAAAGAAGAGATGAAAGTCTGTAAACAGATTTTCATCTCTTCTTTTTAGTATTCGAGGTGATTGTTCCAATAGCGACTCCAAAGCATAGGGAATCGCATCTGTAAACCGTCCTCATCATCTTCATCCCAATCAAGATCCAAATCTTGCTCATCGTACCACATTGGGTCAAACTGGTCATATTTATCATAATAATAGTCGTTATCTAAACCTGTCTTTTCTTCGTAAGCTTCGCACGCTACAGCAAGTAATTCTTCTAATTGAGGAGCATAGCCTTCTGCTTCTAGTGGTTGAAGAACAGAAATCATCGTCTCAGGAGATTCAATTGCTTTATAATATATGTCTTTTCCTTGATATAAAAGCCAGGCTCTAAAATAATCAAAACAATCATCTGAACAACCGCCCATTACAATATAAGCTGCTGCCCACAAGGAAGAATTATAGGATTGATCAAAATGCTGATTTAATAGCTGATCAAAGCGGAAAATGTCTTTTTCAGAACGCTTTGCTAGCGTTGAGCGGAGCCATTCCATTTGCTCGTCGACATCTAATTTTGTCTTCGCCTTTTTTATCAGTTCCCAAAAGAGAGCCTCTGACATCGTACTGTTTTTCATTACTTGCATTGAACAAGTTAAAGGCTTATATCCTTTCTTCAATTTTGCACGAATCAGCTTTTCAGCTTCCGCTTCACAAGCTTCTGCGGAAGCAAACTCTTTCACTTGCATGCGACCGGCTGTATCAACTTTTCCAAAGTGAATGATTAACTTGCTGTCTCTTCTTTCAACTTTCCAAAATTTATTCGATTGCTCATCTTTATACACTAAGGTTATTTGCATGATACATTCCCCTTTTTCATCCTACTACTATTGTGAATATTTCTCTTTTTACAAGTTATGTAGAGCCATGGCGCTTCATAATCCCTTTTCTTTGCTTTTTTAACATGTTTCAGTTGATTTTACTATTGCTGAGGTTGTTTAAACAGTGAGCAATGACTACAAATTTGTGTAATATGTTCATTAGTTGTTTTTTTTGTTGCATTTACAACATTTTGTTTTTCCTTTATACTCTTTTATATCAGATATCTTTATTATACAAAAAAGAATCATAAATTCGCAGCAAAGGAAGGATTTTCGATGAAAATTAAGCAAGTTACAACAAAAGAGCAGCTTGAAGAAGTATTTCATATACGTAAAACAGTCTTTGTTGAAGAACAAGGCGTACCATTAAAAGATGAATTTGATGAACATGAGCAAACGGCAAAACATATGTTGATTTACTATAACAATGAACCGGCAGCTTCTGGTAGATTCCGCATAGTAGACGATTACGCCAAAATAGAGCGGATATGCGTATTAAAGGAATTTAGAAAATACGGGCTCGGAAAAGAAGTGGTGGCCAGCTTAGAAGAAGCAGCGAAAAAAGAAGGATTAACTCAAGCTAAGCTTCACGGTCAAGTTCAGGCTGAACCTTTTTACCATAAATTAGGCTATAAGACTGTTTCAGATGTCTTTATGGAAGACGGTATCCCACACGTTATCATGAAAAAAGAATTTTCGTGTTAAAAATGCTTCTTTGCACAGTTACTTTAGTAAAGAAAAAGGCTCTCTGCTGAGAGCCTTTTTTTGCTATTAGATTTTCATAATTCCGCCCGTGCTTGCAGAAGTTACAAGTTTAGAATATCTTGCAAGATAGCCTTTTTTCACTTTTGGCTCAAAGCCTTTCCAGTTTGCTTTTCGTTCTGCCCAAACATCTGGAGAAACTTGAACATTCATCGAACGATCTTCAATGTCAATCACGATGTGATCGCCATCTTCGACAAATGCTAGCGGTCCGCCTTCAGCAGCTTCTGGAGACGCGTGGCCGATTGATAATCCACGTGAAGCGCCAGAGAAGCGTCCGTCTGTTAATAGTGCTACTTTTGCACCTAGTCCCATTCCCATAATTTGAGAAGTTGGAGCTAGCATTTCAGGCATTCCCGGTCCGCCTTTTGGTCCTTCATAACGAATGACTACGACATGTCCTTCTTTTACTTTTCCGTTAGCAATACCGTGCAGCGCCTCATCTTGAGACTCAAATACAATTGCTGGTCCTTCGTGGCGAGTAATGCCGTCTTGAACACCGCCTGTTTTAATGATTGCGCCGTCTGGAGCTAAGTTACCAAACAATACAGCAAGTCCGCCTTTTTCAGTGAACGGCTTATCGATTGGATGGATAACGTTATAGTCTTTTACATCGCATCCGGCAATGTTTTCACCTAGCGTTTTTCCAGTAACTGTCATCGTATCTAAATGAAGAGCCCCTTCTTTTTTAGATAGCTCGTTTAAAGCGGCTGATACGCCTCCTGCTTCGTGTAAGTCTTCAATAAATACATCAGAAGCCGGAGCCAGTTTTGCCAAGTGAGGCACGCGTTCTGCTACTTCATTAATACGCTCTAATGGGTACTCAATTTCAGCTTCATTCGCAAGAGCTAGCGTATGAAGAACTGTATTTGTAGAACCGCCTAACGCCATGTCCAAAGCAAACGCGTTGTCGATTGCTTTTTCTGTTACGATATCACGTGGTTTTAAATCTAATTTAATTAATTCCATAAGCTGTTTAGCTGATTTCTTAACGAATTCTCTACGTTCAGGAGCAACTGCTAAGATTGTACCATTTCCAGGTAAAGCAAGTCCTAACGCTTCAGCTAAGCAGTTCATTGAGTTCGCTGTAAACATCCCTGAACAAGATCCGCATGTCGGACAGCCGAATTGTTCTAATTCAAGTAATCCTTTATCATCAAGTTTACCAGCTTGATGAGCTCCTACGCCTTCAAATACTGAAGAAAGAGAAATCTTACGACCGTCGCTCGTTACGCCAGCCTTCATTGGTCCGCCGCTAACAAAAACTGTCGGAATATTCAGACGTAATGAAGCCATTAACATCCCAGGCGTGATTTTATCACAGTTTGGAATACATACCATTCCATCAAACCAGTGAGCAGATACTACCGTTTCAACTGAGTCAGCAATGATTTCACGACTTGGTAATGAATAGCGCATACCGATATGTCCCATCGCAATACCGTCATCTACCCCGATAGTGTTCATTTCAAAAGGTACGCCACCAGCTTCGCGAATCGCATCTTTTACGATTTTACCAAACTCTTGTAAGTGAACATGACCTGGTACAATATCAATATATGAATTGACAACCGCAATAAACGGTTTGCCGAAATCCTCTTCTTTTACACCAGCTGCACGCAGTAGGCTGCGGTGCGGTGCTCTGTCGAATCCTTTTTTGATCATGTTACTTCTTAATTCTGCCACAATAATTCCCTCCGTATTCATCTAACCTATTAAAAATTGAATCTTTTTAAATTGTTTAATAATTTTTAATATAAATACTAATTTAACAAATCACACAAAGGTTTGTAAAGGTTTATGACAAAATAATCATTTTTTATTTCAAAATAGTAAAATCACCTGTATAAATTAGTATAATATATACATATATCCCTTATTTTACAGGAAAGCAGAAGGTGGATGCTGAGCATGAAACAATCCTTTTACTACAGAGGTCATCAGGAAAAAGAAATATTTGCACAAAAATGGGATCTTGAAAACAATTCTGCAAAAGGCGTTGTCCAAATAGCCCATGGGATGGCCGAACATATTGGGCGCTACGAATACTTTGCTAATGTATTAACTCAACATGGCTACATCGTATATGGAAATGACCACCGCGGTCACGGTCAAACAGCTTTAAAAGATGAAGAAAAGCGTTTTTTTGCTGAAGAAAATGGTTTTGACACCGTAGTTTACGACATGATTGCTCTGACTAAGCACATTTCAACGGAACACTCCGGCTTACCAATCTTTCTTTTCGGTCACAGCATGGGTTCTTTTCTAACGAGAAGATATATTCAATTGAATACAGAGCACATTCATGGTGTGATGCTCTCAGGTACTGGCAGCATTCCTTCCCTTTCACTGAAGGGCGGCATATTAGCTGCGATAATAGAGAAAAAAAGAAAAGGATTACGATCTGCTAGTCCATTGCTTGATAAACTTTCTTTTGGACAGTATAACAAATCCTTTCATCCTGCTCGAACACCTTTTGATTGGTTAAGTCAAGATAATGAGGCTGTAGATTTATATGTAAATGACCCTTACTGCGGAGGAGTTTTCACAGCGGGATTTTTCTATGACTTATTAACAGGAATCAAACAAATCTCTAACTTAGCTAATATAAAGCTAGTACCATCAAACCTGCCTGTTTATTTAATATCTGGAGAACATGATCCAGTAGGCAGCTATACAAAAGGGGTACTCAAAGTATATAACGACTTTAAAAAAGCCGGATTGCAGGACGTAAGCTATCGCTTTTTTACACAGTGCCGTCATGAGTTGCTTAATGAATTAAATAAAGATGAAGTGATAGACGACATACTAAATTGGCTTGACGTGCAAATGGACAAAAAAACGGTTCGTGTTTAGACACGAACCGTTTTTTTATTAAGCAAATACAGATGTTAATACAGGAACTACTTGCTTTTTACGTGATACAACGCCTTCTAAGACAGCTGTATTGTTTTCAAGCGTTACGTTGTATGCTTCTTCTACTTTTGAAGCAGCAGAACCTAGTGCTAATGCAGTAGAGTTGCTGTTTAAAATATCTGTAACAACTAAAAGGAATAATTGTAATCCTTTTTCTTCGATTGTTTTAGTAATAGCTTCTTCCAATTCCACTTTGCGCACTAAAACATCGTTTACATCAATTGCATTCACTTGTGCAATTTCTACTTTACTTGTACCCATGCTGAATTCTTTAGCATCTAATGAAATTAATTGTGAAGCTGTTTTATCGCCTAAGTCAGCTCCAGCTTTCAGCATTGCTAATCCGTACTCTTCTGCATCTACACCTGCAATTTCCGCTAATTCTTTAGCAGCTGCAACGTCTTGGTCTGTGCAAGTTGGTGATTTGAATAATAAAGAATCAGAAATGATAGCTGATAGCATAAGACCTGCGATGTTAGGTTCAATTTCTACGCCGTTTTCTTTATACATCTTGTTTAAGATCGTTGCCGTACATCCCACTGGCTCTGCACGATAGTATAAAGGATCTGCTGTTTCAAAGTTAGCAATACGGTGATGATCAATTACTTCAAGCACACGAACTTGATCAATATCGTTTGCACTTTGCTGACGTTCGTTGTGGTCCACCAAAATAACTTCATTTGTTTCTTTAGATACTTCATCAACGAAACGTGGTAGTTCAGCGTTGAACTTTTCAAGAGCAAATTGCGTTTCACCGTTAATATCGCCTAATCGAATTGGTTCAGCGTCTACACCTAATTTATTCTTTAAATCAGCGTATGCAATTGCAGAACAGATTGTATCTGTGTCAGGATTTTTATGCCCAAAAATTAACGTCTTTGCCATCTTAAATCTCTCTCCTTCTTACGTATGTAAATAGCATTCTTGCGTAAAGTTAGTTAATTCGTTCACGCAACATTGCCATTTTAACATAAACTTTTACATTATTTTAATTTTTTTGCGAAAAATGATGTTCATCCGCAGATATTTTGCCATTTTGTATCTTTTTCATAGTAAAAACACCTCTATTTCCGATATAAATAGAGGGTTTTATACGCTCATTATATAAAAGTTAGCGATAAAACACAACCCGTCTCTTCATCACTTGATAGCTAACTTAAACGCAGTATCTTGCCACTTTTGATAAAGAAAAAGTAAGGAAGCAGTGACTATTATTAAAGAGAAAATGTATTATTTTGTCCTTGTTTATATAAGATAACCAAAAAAGCCCCCTTGTTAAAGGGCGCTTTTTTAGGTTATCGTCGCAGTGTAAAGTTGAAATGTTCATTTACTTTAGCTCCTAGCTCTTCAAGAAACTGCTGAGCAGTCATTTCCTCTACGCTTTGAGTATACCAAGCAAGCTGAGATTTTTTATGAACATTGTTGTAATATACATCTCTTGACCAATATGTTTTTGATCGGTATGTATAATTAAAGTGAATGAATAGTTCACTCCCGTCTGGACACTGCAACAATACGCGGTAATGTGGATTACGACGATTTTTATCTAAACTCATTTCTTTGATCTGCGCTAACATTATTCACCTCTAAAGCCATTACTTAATCATTTAAAGGTAAATGCCACACCACGCTATGTCCTAGCTCTGCCATCAACTAGAAAATCATATATTTTCTAAAATTCTACACGATATAGGACAAAAGAGGAAGAGATAATTTATTGGTGGACGTGTAAAGTTTCATATAAATCTTTTAGCTGCTCAGGGTATTGAGACCTTACGTAATAACCCGTAGGACGGTGCTCGATTAAATGAGAAGCAAATAAATAACCGATGAGCACGTGCATTTGTTCATCTGAGGTTTCTTGGTTTAATTCTCTTTCGAGTCGTTCAGCTAAGTGTGAAGCCAGCTGTTTAATTTTTTCATCATGTGATAAAAAAAGCATTTTGTTCTCCCCCTTATAACGAATAAGTAATGCTATGAATTTCAATAAAGACAAAGTATTGCTTATATAAGGATAATTATATTTTATTTTACAATAAAAGTATATAAATAGTTCTAAATATTCAAAAAATAACTTGTTTCTTTTGAACTATTCGGCAACAAACAAAAAAAGAAGCGGGAGCTGTCCCGCTTCTTTTACGTAAAAAGATATTCGATTACCGAAATTTATTCTACTTCCACTGCCCAGCCGAATGGATCTTCCACTGTACCATTTTGAATACCTGTTAGAGTGTCATACAGTTTTTGTGATACTTCTCCCGTGTTTCCATCGTTAATGACCATTTTCTCGTTATTCCAAAATAGTTCGCCAATTGGAGAAATAACTGCAGCTGTACCTGTTCCAAATGCCTCTTCTAGTTTGCCTTCGGAATAAGCTTGCTTAATTTCTTCCATAGAAATACGGCGCTCAGTTACAGGCATATCCCAGTGTTTTAGCAGCTCAATGATAGATTTACGCGTAATTCCTTCCAAAATGCTTCCGTTCACAGATGGCGTTACTACTTCTCCATCGATTTTGAAGAAAATATTCATGCTTCCTACTTCTTCAATGTACTTGCGTTCAACTCCGTCTAACCACAGTACTTGTGAATAGCCTTTTGAGTCAGAAAGCTGCTGAGCTTTTAAGCTTGAAGCATAGTTTCCGCCTGTTTTAGCCGTTCCTGTCCCTCCGGCTACAGCACGAACAAATTCACTTTCAACCGCAATTTTTACAGGAGCAATCCCTTCTTTGTAATATGAACCAACTGGAGAAAGAATAATGATAAATTGATAGCGGTCAGATGGCGCTACGCCTAAGTAAGGCTCTGTTGCGATGACAAACGGGCGAATGTATAGTGATGTCCCTTCAGCAGTAGGAATCCATTCGCGGTCAATTTTAATCAGCTGCTTTAACGCTTCTAGCGCTAAGTCTTCATCAACATGAGGAATACAAAGACGATCGTTTGATTTATTTAAACGTTTGAAGTTCTCATCTGGTCTAAATAATAATACTTGCTCTTTTTTTGTTACATATGCTTTTAGTCCTTCAAAAACAGACTGCCCGTAATGAAAGATCATGGATGCCGGATCTAATGTGATAGGTTGATAAGGTACAATACGAGCATCGTGCCATCCTTGGCCTTCTGTATAATCCATAATGAACATATGGTCCGTGAAGATTTTCCCGAATTGCAATTGATCAGATTGCGGCTTTTCTTTTTTTGTTTGACTTAGTGTTACATCGATTGAATAAGTTGTCATAGTTGTTTCTCCTTGCTCTTTATATTTACGGGTTTTTCGCTTAAACCTCTATATAAGTTACATTGTACAACTTTAGGGAAGCGTGTCACAATAGTTAGAGACGAAAAATTCTAAAAATTTTATGAAAATTATAAAGAAATAGCACCTAATCGAATTAAGTGCTGAATTGAAAAGGTTTTCTTTCTAAAAAAACTATTTCTACATTTTATTTACAACTATTTATAAACCAATTTTCACTCGAAGCTTTTCATCTTGTATTGAAAATTGTTTGATTTTCCCCACTGGAATGACCTTCACTTTATCAATTTCATTGAGATTGATATGAATTTGTTTTTCTTCATACGTAGTAACAGGCGGCTTGTGAAAAATTCGATAGTTGATCCAATTTTGATTAAGAGGTTTCATTTCATGGATTTTGAATAGAAGCGTACGTTCTTTTGCCTCAAGAGGTTCTAGCACAATGGAAAATGGAATTCTCACCAGAAATTTTTTAATAATTCCATTCACGTGAATATAGGAGTCTTGAAATGAAATAGAAAATTGCTGAATTTGATCTTGCTTTGTCATTTGCTTTTGAAAAATTCGCATGAGCATAGAAGCGGATATAGGAACGGTTACCCCGCTTTCAGCCATCTTTTCTTTCATTTTTGCCTGCACATCATCACTAATTACATCGTTTAGCTTTCTCTGTACCCAATCCTTCATGGTGCACCTCCGCTATGAAGTTATCTTGCTGTTTCCTCTAACGCACGAATTGAAGCTGTTAAATGGTTTGACACGTCCTCAAGGCGATCCTTTGTCAGTTTATCTTCCCCAAGGTAGATAGGTTTTCCAAAGGAGATAACAATAGGATCCTTCGAAAATAGTTCTTTTACATTTGCAGGTCCTTTGTACACTGCGGGTACAATAGGAACCTTTGCCATGCTCGCTATAGTGACTGCCCCTCTTTTCAGAGGAACGTCTTCCTCTGTTCGCGTGCCGCTAGGGAAAATCCCGACGATATGTCCTTGTTTTGCTAATTTAATAGGTGTTTTAATGCTGCTGGGTCCCGGGGTGTTACGATCTACTGGGAATGCGTTGAGTTTTTTTAATACATTACTAGTGAGTATATGATTAAAAAGCTCCTTTTTTGCCATAAAATGAATTTGGTAAGGCAAAACAGCCGCACCAAGCGCTACAACGTCTACCCATCCCTTATGCGAACAAGCGATCACAAAGCCCGTGTCTGTTGGTAAAGACTCTTTATTCCTTATGTAAAGCTTCCCTCTTCTTTTTAATAAAAATTTACATACGTGAGCCGCAAGATTATACATAAACATTTCCTCTTCCCTCTATTATTTGAAAATATATACAAAATTATATCACTTGATATTAATATCTGGTACTAAAAAATAAATGTAACATCTTTTTACACAATAGCTTACCTGCTTCTCTATATATTGTAAAAAAGTAGATATTGAAACCTCTGTTTTTGGTCAACTTGACTAATGACATCCCTTAAAAAACATTTTACTATTAATGTATCATTATAAATGTAATATTTATTAACATTACATGCGATATAATTAAAGGAGGTTTTTAGGTGAATAACCAAAATCGACCGTTTCGACTAGCTTCATTGGGATTACAGCACGTACTTGCTATGTATGCGGGTGCCATTCTCGTTCCGCTGATGGTGGGACGCGCCTTAAACCTGAATGCGCATGACTTAGCCTATCTCGTAGCTATTGATTTACTAACATGCGGACTAGCTACGCTGCTGCAGGCATGGACGAACAGGTGGTTTGGGATTGGTCTTCCTGTTGTACTCGGAAGCTCATTTGTAGCGGTGACTCCTATGATTGCAATTGGAACTCAGTATGGAATTAGCGCTGTTTACGGAGCGATTATTGCCGGTGGTATTTTCATCGTCCTGGCAGCAAGTTTTTTAGGCAAAATTATTAAATTTTTCCCTCCCGTTGTCACCGGAACAGTTGTGACGATGATTGGTTTATCGCTTGTACCATCCGCTGTCCGAAATATGGCAGGAGGAGTGGGAAGCAAAGATTTTGGTTCTCTTTCTAATCTTCTTCTTTCTTTTGGTGTTGTAGCGCTTATTTTAATTTTAAATCGATTTTTCAGCGGTTTTCTTCGTTCTCTTTCTGTGTTGATTGGAATTGTAGCCGGAACAATAGCCGCTGTATTGATGGGAAAAGTTGATTTTACTAATTTTAATGAAGCTTCTTGGCTGCACGTTCCCGCTCCTTTTTATTTTGGGATGCCCACTTTTGAAATCGGCCCTATTTTAACAATGATTCTCGTATGCTTGGTCATTATTATTGAGTCTACAGGCGTATTTTTAGCGTTAGGAAAGCTGTGTGATCGGGAATTAACGGAAAAGGATTTTACAAAAGGCTACCGTGCAGAAGGAATTGCCATTGTCCTTGGAGGGCTATTTAACGCTTTCCCTTACAATACATTCGCTCAGAATGTAGGACTGGTTCAATTATCGAAAGTAAAAACAAAAAATGTAGTGGTAGTAGCCGGCTTCATTCTCGTATTACTGGGGATTGTTCCGAAAATAGCTGCTTTTACAACCATTATTCCCACCCCTGTTTTAGGAGGAGCAATGGTTGTGTTGTTTGGTTTAGTTATTTCATCAGGCATCAAAATGCTAAGTGCTGTTGATTTGTCCAAACAAGAAAATTTGCTGATTATCGCATGCTCTCTTTCACTCGGCCTTGGCGTAACGGTAGTGCCTGATTTATTCACTCAGCTCCCAAGTGCTTTGCGCGTGATTGTAAGTGATGGGGTTATTACGGGAAGTTTAGCTGCCATTTTATTAAATCTCTTTTTTAACGCATCAATTGAACGAAAAGTACCTTCTGTCTCTTTGGAGAAGACAGATTATTCAGAAATAAAATAAAGGTGGTGTAGTATGAATAACGTATCTGTGCAGTATGTAAATCAGCTTAGCAAGCAGCATTTTGTTTCACTAGTTGGTGATATATTTGAGCATTCACCTTGGGTTGCAGAAGAGGCTTACTCTAAAGGCCCTTTCTCTTCCGTTGAACAACTTCATGGCATGATGAAAAAAATTGTAGCGCAAGCGTCTGTAGAAAAACAGCTGAAGCTGCTGCAAGCTCACCCAAATCTAGGTGAAAATATTGCCATGACATCTGCTTCTACTGAAGAACAAACCAAAGCAGGCTTACAAAACTTAACGCAAGATGAGTATGAACAGTTTTCTTCTCTTAATAGAACGTATATGGAGAAGTTTCCGTTTCCTTTTATTTTAGCAGTACGAGGTAAACAAAAAGAAGATATCTACGAGGCAATGCAAAGTCGTTTACTAAATACCGAGCAAACGGAGTTTGATACAGCATTAGAAGAAGTATATAAAATTGCTTTCTTTCGCTTAACTGATAAAATCACCGAAGATAAGGAGACAAAGAAACGAGCATGACTAAAATCACAACGCATATTTTAGATCTTACCCACGGATGTCCGGCTGCTTTTGTCAAAGTTGATTTTTATCATATTCAGTCGGAAAGTAAACGAATAAAAATTTCACACGGTACTACAAATGAAGACGGGAGGTTAGTAACTCCGCTCTTCTCTTCTGAAGAGTTTGAATCAGGAGATTACGAACTTCTGTTTCATATTGGGGAATATTATAAAAAACAAGAGGTCCAAACAACAAATCCGCCCTTTTTAAATCAAGTTTCTGTTCGAGTCGGATTGTCTTCTGAACAAGAACATTATCACGTCCCTTTGCTTGTGTCACCGTGGGGATACCAAATTTATAGAGGAAGTTAAAAAAAAGAAACGGCGTCTTTAAACGTCGTTTCTTTTTTAGTTCAGCAATTTAGACATATAGTACTCATCAATGAACAAACCGCCAATTCGCAGTGAATGTTTTTTTGTTCCTTCAATTTCGAATCCTACTTTGTCATATAAAGAAAGAGCCTTTTCATGCTGTATAGCGACTGTAAGTTCAAGACGATGAATATGGTGTTCTCTCGCCCATTCTTCAAGTGCACCGATTAAAGCCGTCCCAATCCCTTTATTTTGAAACGTCTTTCGAATGCCTAATGTCAAAGAAGCGATGTGAGCGTTTCGGTTAGCTTCCCCCCCTGTTGCAGCTATATATCCCACAAGCATCTCGCTTTCTTCTGCGACAATAATCGTAGAGTTTGGCTGTTGCTTAAAGATTTCGATGTTTTTCTCCTGCTGATCTGTACTCAGCTTTCGCTCTCCGCTTTCAAACAGCATAAACTTACTTTCTTCTTCAATCTGTTTAAGCAAATCTACAAAGTTTGCAGCATCATGTAATTCTAGTTCTCTAATTTCCATGCTGATCCCCCTTTTTCTGTGTCCCTTTTGTTTGTATATGTATTGGTTCACCTTTATAAAATATAGCTTTACAGTTTCTTACGAAAAATACGACTTTTTAAGAAGTGGAGGTAGAACAAAAAACCTACTAATCTCCTTTTTTTGAAATGCTTTTTTCCTTTGTATAATTTTAAATCACTTATCAACTTCTGTAAATTCTTTAGATTTCCTCTTTTAATTTCCATTTATCTTCCTTTTCTATAGGTTTGATTTTGATCTAAGGAGACCTTTTATAGAAAACGTATGACTATTATCCTGTTTTTTGTGAAGAAAGAAAGCAATAAATGTAATTTCACTTGTAATCGTTTAGAATAGAAAAAGTGGAAATTTTATGTGCCTATCCTCCTTAATTATTGGTCTGTGAAAGGAAATTATTATGAAAGTACAACCCGCAAAATGTGGTGTATATGTCTTAAGCGGTCTAGGAGCTGTTATAGTGTTCTTCTTACTTTTACTTAAGAACAGTGCTTTCTTTCTAGAGGAAGAATACGATCAAAACAAACCTGAAGCTGCGCTTGCGGTCAACGAACATACCTATCACCTTCACAAAGGTTCTATTAACTGGTCAAACGGCCGTTCAACAACAAAAAAAGAAATAAACGTATATGATTTATATACATACATATCGCAGCAAAAAAGTATCCCATTGCAGCAGCAACAATCAGTTAAGCTCCATTTTTCGAACTTAGACGGTGCTTATATTCGTAGTGTGAGTGTGCATATATGGAGAGATAACGGTGAAAAAACCAAGCTGTTTGTCAAAAATAATGAATTTAAGGTTCCTAAAAATCAAGGTTTGTACGTTGTTGATATTGCGATTAACTCTACAAGAGGAACAATGCAATATGCGGCAAATGTGCAAATACAGTAAGTTTTATATATATTTACGTTTGGTCGAGAAAATCGGATAAGAAAACTCTTGTTGCAAGCAGGAAACGATGTGTGGAATAAAAAAGAAGTATTAAAAACATAGTGAAAGCATTCAAATAAAAGTCCTTAACTCTTCCAGAAAATAATCCCACAAAAAAAAGAGAGCGCTAGCGCTCTCTTTTTTATAAAATGAAAAAGACGTCCACGCAGGACGTCTTTGATGCGTTTGTGGCGGGGACCGTGTGACCACATTCACACGTTTAGCTCGAAAGCATGTCCTTCGACTTACACAAATTAGCTCATCGCTTTATTAATATAACATCCGCCACAGAAAAAAGCAATCAATTTTTAAATAGTTTTTTCTATTTATACATATTTCACGAGAATCCACAAAATAATATGCATGCGTAGCTATTCACTCTCTACATTTTTAGTCTATTTTAACTCATGTACGAATATACTAATAGACCAACCTATGCGCAGTTTTTGAAAAAGGATGTGAATAGCTTGTTTCAAATCACTGATTTCCCTGAATTTTCATGGTCGTACTCCAGACATAAAATGGTCGCAGCGTGCAAACGAAAGTATGCCTATCATTATTATGTCTCACATAACGGATGGCTTGACAGCGCTTCTGCTCAGTCTCAGAGCGCTTATCGTCTAAAAAAGGTTTCCACTTTATCTATGTACGCCGGACAAGCCGTTCGTCAAGTGATTACAGAGGCCATTTCTGACTATACCTCTACACAGATTGTTCCAGATGAACAGAGCTTAACGGAGAAAGCGCAGCAGCTACTAAATAACGCACTGCGTGATTCTACTGACTATGGAGAGCTTTGGTATCATAAGCCCGCTCAGTATAAGATGCTTTTAGAATTCTACGAAAACGGCTATATTTCTAAAAAAGATCTTAAAGACATGCAAAAACGGGTACACATTTGTGTACATCACTTTTTACAAAGTAAATCGTTTGGCGACATCGTATCTTCACCTTTTTTAGAAGTGGAGCCCCATCAGTCGTTTCGTTCTATAAATGTGTATGATCATAAAGTATATGCGCCTTTTCATTCTCTTTTTAAAAATCCAGTCACAGACGAATTTACGATTGTTGATTGGAAAACAAGTAAACAAACAAAAGATGATTTGTTTCAACTGGCGATATACGCCCTCTATGTGCTAGCCGAATATAATATTTCCGTGGATCAGATAAAAGTCCGGAACGAATACTTGCTTTCAGGCAGTGCGCGTACGTATCAGCTTACTCTTCACGAAATTGAAGCTGTTCTTCAGCAAGTTGATGCAAGCATTGATTATATGAAAACGTTTTTGGAAGACTCAGAGGTAAATCAGCCGCTTCCGCTTGAGCATTTCCCTCAAACAGATACGCCTGCCTCCTGTCACGGCTGTGCATTTAAAGAATTGTGCCAAACGGGATAAAAAACAGCTGAAGATGATCTATATTTTTCGCTAAACTTTTTTATTGTCAAAAGAACCTTTGCTAGCATATAATTTGCATTAAGGAAACATTTTATACTTCATATAAAAAAATTAGCTTGGGCTATTTATTGTTCATCAAAGAAAGGAGCACTAGACATGAAAGATCAAAACGGCAGTAAAGCATTATCAGCTATGCAGCTAAGTGCTCAAGACGTATTGTCGGGTAAAACAAAAGGAATTAAGCGATTATTACCTTTCTTAGGGCCTGCTTTTATCGCAGCGGTTGCTTATATTGATCCAGGTAATTTTGCTACTAACATTGCAGCAGGCTCTCAATACGGATACATGCTGCTTTGGGTTGTATTAATTTCTAACTTAATGGCTGTCTTAATTCAATCGTTATCAGCTAAATTAGGGATTGCAACGGGCTTGAATTTACCCGAGATAGCACAGGAACACTTTCCGTCCTTCGTTTCTTTTGGGCTTTGGATACAAGGGGAATTGGTCATTATGGCGACGGATTTAGCAGAATTTATCGGGGCTGCTCTTGGAATTTATTTATTATTTCATATTCCTTTGTTCCCAGCTGCACTTATCGCAGCGGTAGGCTCTTTTGCTATTTTAGAGTTACAAAGACGAGGTGTTCGACTGCTAGAAGCAGCGATTGCGGCGATGGTTTTTATTGTGGTATTAGCTTTTGGGACTCAAATGTTTCTTGCGCATCCAGACGGTGCAAGTGTTGTCCACGGCTTATTTGTCCCTCAGTTTCACGGGACAAACAGCGTGCTGTTAGCTTCTGGGATTTTAGGTGCTACAGTTATGCCACACGCAATTTATTTGCACTCAGCTCTTACGCAGCGCCGCGTGGTAGGAACTACAGAATCGGAGAAAAAAGCGATTTTCCGCTTTGAATTTATTGATATTGTGATTGCCATGATTATCGCTGGTGCAATTAATGCAAGCATGCTGATTGTCGCAGCCGCTCTATTCTTTAAAAACGGACTAAACGTGCAAGATTTGGACGTGGCTTTTACACAATTTGAACATTTAATTGGTCCCTTTGCAGCTATTGCTTTCGGAGTTGGATTATTATCTTCAGGACTTTCAAGTTCTTCGGTCGGAACAATGTCTGGAGATGTCATCATGCAAGGATTTATTAAACGCAGAATTCCTTTATATCTTCGCCGGTTCATTACAATTATTCCACCGCTTTTGATTATTGGGTTTGGCGTAAATCCAACAAGTGCACTAGTTGTCAGTCAAGTTATTTTATCGTTCGGAATTGCATTTGCGCTCGTTCCTCTTATCATGTTTACAAGCAACAAAAAAATCATGGGCGGATTGGTTAATCATAAAGCTACAACGGCTGTAGCTTGGGTGATAGCAGCATTAGTTATTTGTTTAAATATCTTTTTGATTTACCAAACGTTCGCATAGTAAATAAATCAAACTTTCAAGAAAAAAAAGAGACCCTAAAAAGTTAGATATAGTCTAACAATTGGGTCTCTTTTTTATTATATTTTATTAAACGATAGTAAAAATGAAGTAGACGAGAGTTCCAATAATGGCCGACAGTACTAAGCAACCCAGTGGATATAAATAAGAATAGTTTTCTTTACGG
Source organism: Priestia sp. YIM B13552 (assembly GCF_042787775.1). Classification (NCBI taxonomy): domain Bacteria; kingdom Bacillati; phylum Bacillota; class Bacilli; order Caryophanales; family Bacillaceae; genus Priestia; species Priestia sp. YIM B13552. The sequence continues at coordinate 276,875 of NZ_JBHZOU010000003.1, read as the reverse complement.
ATTGAAAGAAGGCGATCCACAATAAAAATAAGAATGACGCCCAGCATTCCGAATTCAAACATTAATAACCCAAAAATGGCGTGAAATATGAATGACATGATAAAATCAATTTTTTTACTACGGTCTTTTACAAAAGCACTGACTAATAAATCAACGATAACCGTGCCTAACGTCCCCATTATTAAAAAGAAGGGTGTAAAAAATAAAAGGTATAAAGGAAATAAATCAATGAAATTCGGACTGGTTTTTTTAATAGAAAAATTGGGAATTGATTCTTTTATACCTGGCATAAAACAAAAAAGTAAAGTAAAAAGAAACGCAGCTATAATGGCGGCTGATAGCTTTCTATTTAAATGCATGTTTATTTTTTTATTACTAAATTCAGTAGTTGTTTTTGTATGTTTATGGTTCATATGTCTTTAACGTGATGTACGCACCTTTTCCTTTCTCATAACTTTTTTATTTATATTTTATGTCTATCTTTTGGTACCAGCAGTTACAATGATACACGTTCTTTTTGAACTTGACTACACTAACGCGTTTTATGTCTATTCTCTTTTTCTTTTTATGTCTATCGTTTGCTCTTTCTATGAGAAACAAGATAGTTTTACAAAAAAACGCCTTCTTTTTCTATACAACAAAAGATAGGCGTCTTTTTCTGTATGTAATTAATAATCTTGTTTGGCTTCTTCAAACTTAAACACATCTGCTCGTTCTGATTGCTGTGTAATTAACAGGTTATACGTATGGTTGGCCTTTTTTGGAATTTTAAATGCAACATCGAGGTTAAGTGGTTCATCGTCAGATAGTGACGGTGATGAAAAAGCTGTCCACAGGGTGTGCGGGGTTTCTGTCGATAAATTTCCTCCATCAGACGGTTCGTAGGTTTGATAAGTTGCTGTGTCTTGTAATGTAAACGTTGTGTCGTTTAATACTACAGCCGAATGTTCATTAGGTGTTCGCTGAAACTGAACGGATACGACAATGTACTGGGTGTTTACTTGTTTAGCTCCTTTAACAGGATAAAATTGCGCATCCGTTGTGAACACATAATATTGACCGTGTTTTGATCGTTCTCCAAATGCTAATCGATCATCGGTTTCATCTTCTTGAGCTACCCGACTTACAGGGGCCATCGTTTCATCTGTTGCTGAAATGGTGTCTGCTCCCGGGGCATGTTTAGGTTGAGGGGTTTTGTAAGTGACGTGAGTATCGCCTTGTTTGTCTTCACAAGCGGCGAGACTTGTGAACAAAACAGCCGCTACAAGGCTTCTGGTAACTATTTTCTTCATGTTATTCCTCCAATGACTAGTCTATATACTATGCTACATGGTATTTACCTGGTAATCAAGGATAAGATTGGTACAACGTGAATGAGATCAGTGAGATTTGGAACGGATATAGGACCTGCAAAGACTGCTGTGCTTATTTTCACAACAAAAAAGAGACGATTTCCGCCTCTTTTTTTGTTTGTTCGTATTATGAATTTAGTTCATCTAAAATTGAATGCAGTTCACTTAAATGGGTAATTTCATAAGTAGGAATGACTTCATTTCGCTCTTTATCGTGACGATTAATCCATACAGATTTCATTCCTACGCGAGAAGAACCCAGTATATCTGTCATTAAATTATCTCCAACCATAATCGCTTCATCTTTCTTTAAATCCATAAGTGATAAAGCATGGTCGAAAATAGATGGATCAGGTTTACCGCGGCCAAATGCACCTGAAATCACAATCTCATCAAAATATGGAACTAGTTCTGATGTAATATCCAATTTGGTATTTTGTAAGTCAGGTGAACCGTTTGTTAACAGCAGCAGCTTGTACTTTCCTTTTAATTGATCAAGCACTTCAAACGTTTCTTCGTATACAAACGGTGTTTTGCGGCGCTCTAACGGAAAACGCTCGGCTAGCTCTGCTCCAAAAGCATCATCGTGAATTCCTAGGGTACGAAGGCCTCGAGTCCAAGCTTCTTTGCGATAAGTAGGAACAATATCTTTCATTTTGCGGAATTCATCATGATCGTCTAAAAAATTCCCCCATAATCCTTCAAATGGATTAATGCCAATCATTTGCGTAAACTCATAGGTTTCATACGAAGCATATAATTCTCTTGCTTCCTTACGCACCGCTTCTTCTAGTTCTTCAGGTTTTAAATTATATTTCTCACTTGCATATGTACAGGTTGCAACGAATGCTTCTTTTACGCTTTTTTGGTCCCAAAGTAGCGTGTCGTCTAAGTCGAAAAATACCGCTTTAATCATGGATGTGTGTACCCCCTACTGTTTTTGAAAAAGTTTAACTATTCTTACACTAGATTACAAGGATACACACAATAAGTCTAGTGTATTTGCGATTTATTCTGTAAATTTATTTTTATTAAGCATCCTCTTTACAAACAAATTTACAGAAATAAAAACAGCTGATATAATCACAGCATGTATGTATGCAGGAGGTTTTATATGGAATCGTTAGAAGAAATGTTCGGCATTCCCACCGTTCGTACAAGTAAGCGCTTAAGCAGAGTAGTTGCCGCACGCTTGCGCCCTTTTGGGATTACACCAGAACAGTGGACCGTTTTAAAACGCGTATCAGAAGCTGAATATAGTACGCAGAAACAATTAGCTGAACGAGCGGATAAAGATCAAGCGACGCTGACTAAAATTTTAGATTTACTAGAAAAACAAAATTGGATTCAGCGTATCAGAAATCCAGAAGATCGCCGCTCGTTTTTTATTCAAATAACAGAAGACGGCCTGCGGTTAAAAACAGAAGTAACGCCTGCTGTGGAGCAGGTATTTTTCGAATTAACGTCCGAATTAAACGAGCAGCAGGTGAAAATTTATACCGAAACCTTACAAAAACTTGAACACCGCGCCGAACAATTGCTTCAAGACGCAGAAGACCTGCGTTAAATACCCAAAACCCCACAGCTAACATTCTGCGGGGTTTTACACGTAGTTGGCGATGCATAGCACTTCTTTGATTTTTGAAATCACTTGTTTGGTTTCATCTGTTAAAGAGGTGAATTTAAACGCGATGGATTCTGCATTTGGATTAATGAAGGGTTCTTTGTTCGTGTCTTTGCGGTAGTCTTCAATTTGTTCTAAACAATATTTTAAAATAAACGACAAGTTCGCACGTCGAAATCTCAAACTGACGGTAGAAGGCCATCTTTTTTGAAACTGATTGCTTCCCTCATACTGAATCGCTCCAATGTAGCGCTCTCCGGATAAAAAAGATTCTTTGCTTCGATATAGCTGAACGGTTTGGGCTGTTCCGCTCCAGTCAATATAAATACCTGCTGTTTCACAAACTTCGTATATGTAATGAAAAAGCTCCGTTACTTCTCCGAAATGGTAGTGAAGCGGATGTTTAGCCGTCATAGGTAGCTCCCTCCTTTATCGACTTTCTACCATCATTATATTGTAGGAAAAGTAACTTATTCATTTATACAACTTATTTCATACGCATAAGCAGGAAAAATGAAAATATATGTTTTTTAGTTTACATAAAAATATTATAAGTAATTAGCGATAACCCGATTTTCGAAACGCGTCGTATACCGTATCTTCTTGAAGTTTTTCAAGATAAACGTTCGTTGTAGCAATAGAAGAATGCCCTACTACTTGCTTCACAACCGCAAGCGGAACGTCATTAGCTAAACTGTTTGTAATAAAGGTGTGACGAAACCAATGAGGAGAAATAGACGCGTTTCCTTTTACTTTATAAACAGCTGATTTAATCGTTCGATACAACGTTGTATAGGACAGTCGCTTCTTTTCCCCGGTACGATAGTACTCTTTAATGGAATAAAAAAGCGGTTCGGTGTCAAAAGGACTTAATTCAGTGCTTTCATTTAACGCTTGCCGGTAAGTGAAAAGCGTTTCTTTCACATCATCAAACACGGGAATCGTTCGTTCCTTTTTTCCTTTACCAATCACATCTACAACCAAATTTCCGCGGCGGTCTTCGCGGAAGCTTCCCCAATTTAAACTCAGCAGTTCACTTGAACGCATTCCGCTCATATATAAAAGCATTCCCATTAAGCGATTGCGCGCTTTGAATTCCTTTTCATACTGACGAATGCGCACGACTGATTCTAACGCATTTACAATCACCTGGGCTTCCCGGTCGGTTAGCTCTCGGTACTCGGTGCGATTTTGTTTTTCCTTGTCGCTGTAATGTCCTTTTGCAATAGATGGTTTTTCAATCCACGTCGTATACAGCGAAGGATAAAAATGAGTAGCGTGTCCAAACTCTAGCATTCTTCTAAAAAATTCTAGTTTTCTTGCAGCGGTGCGATTGGCATATTGATTCATCATTTCTTCATTAAATAATTTGACTTCCATAAATCCAATCGATTTTAATGTAATCTCTCGTTCATAGAAAAAAGACAGAATCGTTTTCATGTCTTGATTGTAAGATCTGATTGTATGAGGAGAAAGTGATTTTTTGATAATACGCATTGAAAAAAAGAGCTGAATAAATTCTTCATCTGAAACGTGCTTTAAATTTAAGTTGTTATCTTCATCTAACAGCTCTGCCTCTTCCCACTGCTCTTTTAGCTGGCGAAACGAATTTTTCGCAGGAGACAATTCAAATTCTTCCATTTTACCCCTCCTAATGATTAAAAACAAAGATATCCCTTTAAAACGATCTAGGATTTGATATAACTAATTTTCATCAATTCGCAACAAATACCATTAAAAGTTTTTAAAAACCTCTCAAAACTCAATTTAAAAAGCCGTTTTTAAAAGATTTTAATAAAAACATCCATTATATGTAAAAATAATTCTGTTTTCTGCTTATTTATCTACTTTATCATACGAACGCTTGATAAGGAAGAGTTATCTTGCGTTAGTTAACTAAAGGATTTTAATTGTGTTAGACAGCAATGTTTTGGGAACACTAGTAGGAGTTTAAGTAATAATTGGAGGTACCGAATTTGGATAATCAGAAAAATAGATTGACGTCATCAGAAATTACAAGTTTATGGGCACAATACATCCAAGACACCATGTCTGTTTGTATTAGTAAATATGTGTTAGCAAAGGTTAAAGATTCTGAGGTTTATACTCTTTTTGAATTTACTTTAGAACTGGCTGAAAAACATTTGCACGTGCTTAGAAATATTTTTAAAGCTGAAAAATTAGATTTGCCGCTCGGCTTTACTGATAAAGATGTAAATCTAGATGCTCCTCCTTTGTTTACGGACACCTTTTGGTTAGTATATATACACGAAATGACCATGCACGGGTTGGCTGGATATAGTATATCTTTTAGTGTTTCAGCACGCAAAGATATACGTGACCATTATTATCAATGCAATATTGATGCGATGGACCTTTATAATAAATCTATTGAAATTCTTATATCGAAAGGTATTTATCAACGATCTCCCTACTTTTCTAAAACAGAAAGAGGTCACTCGATTACAGAATGGGGATATGTCATGGACCTATTCGGAGACAAAAGACAGTTGAACTCAATGGAAGCTGGAAATATTTATTTTAACTTAAAAAAGAGTATCGCAGCTAAAGCGCTTGTGATTGGCTTCAAACAGGTAACGAAAGATAAAGATATCCATAGCTTTATGGAAGAATGTTTGCACACAGCCAGTAAGAATATAAACATTTTTTCTTCCTTACTTCAACAAGAAAACCTGCAGTCTCCACGCTTGATGGATTCTGAAATTACAAATTCTGACGTAGCCCCATTTTCTGATAAACTAATGGTATTTCATGCGGGATTTTTGTTTCATTTAGCTACTACATATTATGCTGCAGCTATGATAACTAGTATGAGAATAGACGTAGCCAGACATTGTGATGCTTCTATTTTAAGGGATTTAAAAACCATCTCTTCTTTTGGCCGAATAATGATCAAAAAAGGATGGATCGAAAAACTGCCAAGAGCAGATGATCGGAAAGAATTATCTTGATATCCTACGAACTTATCTGTAAATAAAAAACATCACGCAGAGCGTGATGTTTTTTAAAGTGATTCAATTTTAGTCAGGTGCAGCTGTTTATTGCTGTAGGAAACGGTATAGGTTCGATAATACTCTTTTTCCTGACTTTGACCGTTCGTTGTAATTGAAATGACTTCTTTCGTTTGAATTGTATAGACCGCTTCGCCCTCTTCTTCACTCACAGATTCCACGTCCAATACTGAATAATCAATGAGTTCTTCTCGAATGTCTCTTTCGTACAGCATTTTCACAAGCTGCTTTTGATCATTCCACAAAACACTATCCCGCTGGATATAAGGCTGTACGTGTTCAAATTTATTCGTGTTAATGGACTTTGTTAAATCTCGTAAATAATGTTCAATGAAAATATCCGCTGTTTCTTGATCAACTTTTTGGATGTTTTTTAAATTAAAATCTTTTTCTTCCTTCTCTTCTTTTTCTTTTTCATCTTCTTTAAAATCGTCGATTCGCTGAGAGCTGTTTTTGCTGATGGCATACTTTGTGTTGTTCTCTTTGAAAACCAAGATTTCTTCCTTTTCCCCTTTTTCATTTGTACGGGTCGTTTTACCTTGGTATGAAGTATCACTAGAAGGATTAATTGACTTTACGTATTCGATATATTCATCGGCCGTAATGTTGAGGTATTTTTGATGATAGGTAACTTCATCCCATTCGTTTAACTTCCAGTGCTTATTAACGTATTTAAAATTCATGTAAATGGTCAGTCCGCCGCTTCCTTCTTTACTAATTGGCTCAATAGCCGAGATCGAAAATTGCCCAGCATGATTGTTAATAAGTTCAAATCGAATCAGATGAGTTACATCAGGAAAAAAGCTCATATTGCATTCTTTGCAGTAATAATTAGTAGAAATACTTTTTAGCTTTGTTGCAATTAAAGATGAAGTTGCATATGGCGTTAACGCTTTTTTTAGCGTTTCATAATCAGCAGGGTTAGATTCATTTTCCCATTCGTACTCTTCGCCTAATTCTTTATAAGTACTTGAAATTTTGTTCATCGTCTCAACCGCAGTTTTTTCTGCTTTTTTTTCTGATACAAGGTCAGGCTTGATAGATGACTTAGCTTGATCTTTTGGAATCACTTCATCTGAGGAAGGTTCGGTTGGTTTGGATAACTTAACTGTTTCTTTTTCTTCACAGGCTGTTAAAACCATTAGCAGCAGTAGAACGAATGCAATCGTCCATTTTTTATGCATAAGGTGTCCTCCTCAATGCCGAATTTAGTCTGTTTTTAAAATGATCTTTAATTCTCAAACGTATCGAGCACGTAATCACCGCTTGGAATTCCCCACTTTGCCTTTTTATTTTGATCTGTTTTAGCAAGTAATGAAATGGAGTTTTCTTTAAGCGTAATGACAATGGTTCCTTTATTTCCTTGTCCATCATTTTCATATTCAATGGCTGCTTGGTTATTTTCAAAACGAATATTTTTTTGTTCAACGGTTGACACGCGGATTTTGCTAGGTGGCTGGTACGAATTTATTTTAATCGTTGCTTCCGAGTTTGATGTAGCAAGAAATTGAATGATAGGAGATCCGTTATCATTGCCAGTGGTCCATTTTCCATCGTAGTCGTGTAAATCTGTTGTTTGTGTAGTGGGAGTTTCAGTGCTTGCATTTGGTTTAGATGAAAAGTCAAATGGTTCTACATTCGATAACTTTAACGTATCGTTTTGATAAACGGCTGTATAAAGGCGGTCACAAATTTTAGTATAAGGATCTTTACCCGGCTGTTTTAATAAGCTTTCCTCGTGGGTTTGTATTTTGAATACATGGTTAGGTTCTTCATACCAATTGACAATATGAAACGTTTGCTTCTTCTGCTCGATGCCTTGGCGTGTGAAATTTTCAACAAGAAGGTTTTGCTCTTTATAAAAAGAACTGTCAGCTTTCAAAAAAGCTTTTAAATCATCAAAAGAGTTTTGATCCACTGCCTTTCCAAACGCTGAAAAGTAATCAGTCATCCAGGCTGTAATAAATTTCCCGCTCATTGCTTCTTTATTTAAATCAATCGATTGAATGCTTTCTACCTGTGTTTTTGGTTCGTTTAGTACTTTTTTTGCATCTTTTTCTACTATCATTGTATTTCCGTCTTTTAATGTTTCTTCTTGCTGACAGGCTGATAACAGAATAGATGAAACAACCGTGATAATGATTGTATTACGTTTGTTCATCATAATTGCCCCTTCTTTATCTAATATAAATGTATGTATATTCTTCCAACAAACAGACCTAGTATATCATTCTACAAAAAAACGCTCAACCCTTTAATTTCGCAAGAAAAACGGCTTGCCTTTACAGCGAGCCGTTTTCCTTACTATTTAATGGATGCTTCTTGATATGAATTGGCTGCTTCTTTTTTGAGCTGTCTAGAGCCATAAAAGACATAGTAAATAATTGAAAGAAGGAAAATTCCAAGAATCACATAAATTAAAGGTAGAGAAACGCCAAACAGCATTAAATTTGTTGTAAGAACACTGTATTTTATGATGCTGTACAAGCACAGAATCCCTAATACTAAGGCAATACTTGGCACGACCGGGTAGTTCACTTTAAAAGGACGGGACAGGTTAGGTTCTTTTTTGCGTAAAATGAAAAGAGAAACTAAACTGATGCAGTACATCATCATTGCTCCGAACACGGATAAGATAATAAGTGCATTGGCAAACGTTGCAGATCCTGCACAAATCACGCCGATTGCTCCCGGAATCAACAAACCGCCGACAGGAACTCCTTTTTTATTCGTTTTAGCAAGAAATTTAGGGAAGTAACCATCTCGTGCAAGCGCATAGGTTTGTCTTGAAAATCCCATGATGATTCCATTTAAGCTAGCAATCAAGCCGAATAGCCCGATAATAGCAACAACGGTTGAAATGCCGTTTCCGTATACAGAAGACAGCGCCTGCGGAAGTGGATAATCGGCTAGCTTCCCGCTTCCTCCGCCAAGTCCTGCTGTTACAAATAGTGTAAACAACGTTGCGGTTGCTAGAGTAATAATCGCTCCAATAAATCCTTTAGGAATGTTTTTCTTAGGATTTTCCACTTCTTCCGCTGCCATTGCTCCACCTTCTATTGCCAGATAAAACCAAACAGCGAATGGAATAGCTGCTAGTACCCCTGTTGGCCCGTTAATAAATGAATGATCATTAAAAATATTTGATGTTTGTACATGAGGCAAACCAGCTACATAAAAAATAGATAAACCAATTAGTGCAACAATGGTAGCTGTAAGCTCAATCACCGCTACTTCTTTTACCCCGATTAAATTTAATAAAACAAAGAAAATAAAGGCACCTACCGTTGCGTATACAGGGTTAACGGCTGGAATGAGAAAATGCAGGTATGCTCCTGTTGATACGGCAATAGCAGGAGGAGCAAAAATAAATTCAAGCAAGCAGGCAATTCCTGCGATATATCCCCCAAAAGGTCCAAGTGCTCTTCTTGCATAAGCTGAAGGTCCACCGGCTTGCGGGATAGATGTTGAAAGCTCTGCATAACTGAACATAAACGTTGTGTAAAACACAGTTACAATTAAGGTTGCAATTGCAAGCCCAATAATCCCGCCTTGTTCAAACCCGTAATTCCACCCAAAGTATTGTCCTGAAATAACCATGCCCACTGAAATAGCCCATAAATGAATAGGTTTCAATTGTTTTTGTAACGCCATACGTTCTCCTCCTTTTGATGTTTAGACAATAAGATGTACACCGCTTGTTTGCTGCTTAATCATTTTGTCAATCATGGTACCGATATGTGCGGCTGCCTCAATAGGAGGCGTCCCTCTTTTATGAATATTAGAAATAACCATACGATCAGACTCTTTTTTGCCTTTGCTAGGTTCATAGCACATGTAAGCACTCATGGATTCAGCACTGACCAGTCCAGGTCGCTCCCCAATCAATAGCACAAGTGCTTTTGACTTTATGATCTCGCCTATTTCATCCATACACGCAACTCGTCCCCCTTTTACAAAAAATGAAGTCCCGATATGAAGTCCATATGACTGCAGGGAGTCAATTAAAGCTGGATAGACGTCGCTTATGTTTTCTTCAATTGCCTTGGCGCTCAGTCCATCCGAGACTACCACTTGTACATCAGGCCGCTGCACGCAGTTTTTAAAAATTTCTTTCTTAGCGTTATCTGCTAATAACCTTCCTTGATCTGGCCGTTTTAAATAATGTTCTTTTGACTCCACACGTGTATTCACAGAGAAAAGGTTAAACTCGGCTAAAATATCTTCTGAAACTACTCCATATACAGAGTCTACAGCTGCAGCGTGATCCGTGCGAAAAGATAAAACGTCTTTTGTTAGCGGCCTTGTTCCTGTACGGCCGACACCTATGCGGGCAGGGGTAAATTGTTTAAGTGTTTCAAGCGGATCGCGATTTGACTTTGGTATCATAGTAAGCACCTTCCTTAAATCAAATTCATAAAAATAGTTGGGTCTCCGGCTCTAGATGTAAAGCGCCCGTTGTCCATAATACGCTGATCTTCAAGCCACTTTTGAAATAACGGCGTTGGGGTACGACCTAACACGTTACGTACCGTTGCGATGTCATGATAACTAAGAGACTGGTAGTTTAGCATGCAGTCATCAGCCATGGGCACTCCTATGACAAAGTTCACTCCAGCTGTTCCCAGAAGCATACTTAAATTATCCATATCATTTTGATCAGCATCCATGTGGTTGGTGTAACATACGTCTACTCCCATAGGCAGGCCGTGCATTTTACCCATAAAATGATCTTCTAACCCAGCTCGTAGAACTTGTTTGCTGTTATATAAGTATTCAGGTCCAATAAATCCAACAACTGTATTAACTAAGAAAGGCTTGTAGTGACGAGCTAAGCCGTAGCATCTGGCTTCGAGCGTTACTTGATCAATGTTATAGTGAGCTTCTGCTGACAGTTCAGAACCTTGTCCTGTTTCAAAATACCAGCGGTTTGGACCTTTTGCCGTTCCTTTTTCATGAATTAACGCTGTCGCTTCATCGAGCATAGACAGTGAAATTCCAAATGAATCATTACCAGCTTCTGTACCTGCTAAACTTTGAAAAATCAAGTCAGCAGATGCTCCTTTTTCAATTGCTCTCATTTGACTCGTTACGTGTGATAATACACAGTTTTGAGTAGGAATTGACCATTCGTTGATTATATTTTTTGTTTCATTTAAAAGCGCGTAGATATTATCCGTTGTGTCAATAACAGGGTTAATTCCGATAACCGCATCTCCAATTCCATAGCTTAACGCTTCGTATAGAGATGCTCTCATTCCTTTTAAATTATCTGAAGGATGATTAGGCTGGGCTCTAGAAGCCAATACTCCTTTTTGGCCGATAGTCGTTTGACAAGTAGTTTGCACTTCTATCTTGGCAGCTCCTTGAATTAAATCTAAATTGGACATAATTTTAGTAGCCGCCGCAATCATTTCGCTGCTTAATCCTTGGCTAAGTGCAAGAAGGTCTTCTCCGCTATGCTGATCGGATAAAATATATTCTCTTAAATCCCCTACTGTCCAATTTTTAATAATATCGTAAACAGATGAATCAATCTGACTTTCGATTAATGCCGAGACGTTGTCTTCATCTGCGCTGAGCAGCGGATAGTTTCTGATATCAGCAAGTGTGATATCAGCTAGGACTTGCTTTGCTGCCATTCGTTCTTTCATTGACTCAGCGCTAACTCCTGCGAGCTGATCTCCAGAACGTTCTTCGTTTGCTTTGGCCATGATTTCTTTTAAGCTATAAAATGAAAATGTTTCTCCTAACAATCGTGTAGTTTTAAACATCGTTTCCTCCTTGTATATTTAGTAGATTATGATGAAAAAGCGAGCGTTTTAACGGAAACGGAGATCGCTTCTCCAGCTACTGGTAACCCTAGATCAATGTAATCTCCGTGTGTAAAATCAATTTGATCTAAACAAATAATTTCTAACTCTTTCCTCTGTTTAGCTAATGCTTGTCCTAAAGCTTTTGCAATATCTTGCTCGCATAGAACAACGAGGCACTTAGCTCCTTTAAAACAAGCAATAAATTCAGTGCTTATTACTTTTGCTAATTCTTGAAGCATCTTATAGCTGCAGTAAGGAAAATGAGATAAAGCAATAGCAGCGGGGGGATCTTCTGCGCTGAAAATAGTTGAAGCCTGCATACATGCCGCTCGAGCTCTTTCTTGAAACATCAGCGGATTCCATTTCGCTTCTTGCTGAACAGGTATCTCTACAATCGGTATATTTTTTAACGGCAGCCGCTTTGACCCAATGTATACAGTTGATCCGCTAACTTCTGTATTTTGCATACCAGCCCCAATTACAGTAGCGCGCGTTGTCTCAGCGGCTTGAGATACTTGGATGGATTGAAAATGATATGCTAGAAGCGGACCAACGTCTCCATGTATGGCCACTTCCTTCACTGTTTTTGGCTTTTGCTTCTCCATCATTGCTCCTACTCCTCCTGAAACCATGATCATTTCGGGGATAGAAGATCTTGTATGAGGAGAAACGATCAGCGAGGAATTTTGATTCAGCGCATTTACATAATTCACGGTTTCTTCAGCTAGTAATTGACAGATAGACGAGAGCTTTTCAAATGTTGCTTTTTCACCTTCTCGCAGTGTTAAAGAATTATTTTTCAAAAATTCAGTTAAATGAGAAGAAACGTAGGTAACAAAACCTTCTGAATTCAGACGAATTAATCTTCCTCCCACATGCAGTGTAAACGTTTCTATAACTTTTCCATTTTGACATAAAGCGATGTTAGCAGTTCCTCCTCCTACATCAATATTGGCAATTACTGCATTTGTTTCAGCAGAACGTTCGATTGCTCCTGATCCTTTTGCTGCTAATATTCCTTCTAAGTCAGCGCCGGCTGTTGCAACAACAAAATCCCCAGCATGTTCGGCTAGATAGTGAACGATACTTTCTGCATTTTTCTTTCTGGCCGTTTCTCCTGTGATGATCACAGCACCTGCCTCCACTTGATCTAAGGAGATTCCTGCATTCTTATACTCTTGTTCTAGTAGTACCGTTAATCGTTGAACATCGATTTCAACATCGTTTAGCATAGGAGTGGTATAGATAGAACTTGCATACGTTACGCGACGATCAATAATTTGACAGCCTGGCAGCGTAAACTGATTTTGTTGATTTGCTATTAACAGCTTGCTTACAATCAGTTTTGTTGTACTTGTTCCAATATCTAAACCTATGCTCGTGATCCATTTCTGTAGCATGCTATCAATCCCTTATCTCGTTTGAATATGGTGATTATCATAAAACAGTTTTTTGAATATTTCACTAACTATGTTATCAAACCTGACACACTTTTGTGTAAACAAAGGTGACAAATGACAAAAAAGACTAAATCTTGGTAGATTTAGTCTTTTTGCTTATGATGAGTGTGATTTAGTTATAATCATTCTTGATGCCGATGGAATCAATAGTGAAAGAATGATTAAGCAGGCTATTAGTGATCCTACCATTGAAATCCCGTTCATTGAAAAAGAATACCATAGAGCGGACATGCCCTTTGGCGCATATGATCCCCAGAAAATAATACCCGCAATAAAGTGCCAGAAATACCGTGCGAAGCTGCCGATAATAAGGGATAAAACAATCAAAACAAAAGCTTTTGATCTGTTATTGTTAGCTAAATTTGTTTTAATAGATTGCGAAAAAATACCTCCAAAACCTATAAAAGCAAAAGCCACAATATATTCAATAAACGTTTGCAGCGCTGTTAAAATATAAGCCGTTCCTGTTGCCAACTGTAAAAGCCCCCATAATAGACCAGATAGAGCCCCGCCTTTTACTCCCCAGCGAAAGCACATAATAAAAATGGGCACCATGGAGAACGAAATACTCACAGCTGTTGCAATCTTAATGGAAGGCAAAAGATCAAGTAGAAGTGCCAATGCTGCAAAAATAGCTATTTCAATTTTAGCCTGTAAAGGTAATGCTTTATTCACGTTTCTCACTCCTGTTTTTGAATCATTCATATCAAACGGTTTACACAGGAGTAAGCAAATATATGCTACTATTCCCACATTCCTACGCTAGCGTTAACTAACAGGTTCGAAGGGTCTGAACAATTTGTTCACTCTCAGCACGGCGGCTCCCCCTGTGGTACGTTCGGATATTTATGTAGTATTATGACAACATCCATTATATCATATGTAACAAAATAGATTCGAGAGATTTCAAAGATGTTTCTATTTTCTGAATCTATTTTTTATAATGACAATCGTTTTAGTATTTGGTATACTTCTTTTATGTCAAATGAATATAAAAAACCCTCATCCTAATCGATGAGGTAGAGGTCGCAGTTTTTAATAGTAAAGCAACGGAAATGCAGAGAACATTGAGGATGTTGCTTGAAAGGAAAAATTGCCGAAGTTTAGATCACTTCTCGGTTGATTTAAGCTGGGGCTGTCTCCGAACAGGAACAGAACTGTCACATCATGCGAGTGATGTGAAGAGCTATCTTCACGGAAGGTTGACGCGGTTTTCAGATTTAAAAGCGCGCACATATACTGCGGGCTTTTTTTATGTTATCCCGTCTCTTTCCGTACATTCGAAAGGAGTATTTATCTATGCAAGAGCAGCAAGAATTAAAACGTGGGTTGAAATCTCGCCACTTAACGATGATTTCATTAGGAGGAGCCATCGGAACCGGCTTATTCCTAGCAAGTGGTGGAGCAATTCACACAGCAGGACCTGGGGGAGCGCTTTTAGCTTACGCTATCATTGGTGTCATGGTTTACTTTTTGATGACCAGCCTAGCGGAGCTCGCAGCTTATATGCCTGAAGCCGGTTCGTTTAGTACGTATGCGTCTCGGTTTGTAGATCCATCCTTTGGTTTCGCTCTCGGCTGGAACTATTGGTATAACTGGGCTATTACGATTGCAGCTGAATTATCGGCTGGAGCCCTTATTATGAAATTTTGGTTCCCAAACTCTTCTTCTATTTTATGGAGTGCCCTGTTTTTATTAATTATGTTTGGGCTTAACTACCTTTCTGTAAAAGGATTTGGTGAATCTGAATTTTGGTTTTCGTTAATTAAAGTAGTAACGGTTATCATCTTTTTAGTTATTGGTATTATGATGATTTTTGGTATCTTTAACAATGAAGCACCAGGTTTTAAAAACTTCACGCTTGGTGATGGACCCATTCACGGTGGATTCTTTACTGTCTTAGGTATTTTTATGGCTGCTGGTTTTTCATTCCAAGGAACAGAGTTGCTTGGAGTCGCAGCTGGAGAAAGTGAAGATCCGGAAAAAACGGTTCCTCGCGCAGTTAAACAAGTCTTCTGGCGCATCTTGTTATTTTATATTTTAGCTATTTTTGTTATCGGGATGCTTATTCCATACACAGCGGATTCATTAGCAAGTGATGATGTGCGGGTAAGTCCATTTACTTTAATATTCGAACGAGCAGGTCTGGCGTTTGCAGCATCAGCTATCAATGCCGTTATTTTAACAGCCGTTTTATCTGCTGGTAACTCAGGTATGTATGCTTCTACGCGTATGCTTTGGAACTTAGCGAAAGATGGAAAAGCACCGAGGTTCTTAGCAAAAGTAAATAAACGAGGCGTTCCGGTTAATGCTTTAATCGCAACGGCACTTGTCGGTACACTTGCATTTGGTGCTTCATTTTTTGGAGACGGTGCGGTATACACGTGGTTACTTAACGCTTCTGGTATGTCTGGTTTTATTGCTTGGTTAGGAATTGCCATCAGCCACTATCGTTTTAGAAGAGCATTTGTTGCTCAAGGTCATGATTTGAGTGAACTTCCATATCATGCAAAACTTTTCCCGTTTGGTCCTATCTTTGCCTTTATTTTATGTGCTGTTGTCATTTTAGGTCAAAACTATTCGGCGTTTACGGGTGATTCGATTGACTGGTACGGTGTACTTGTTTCTTATATCGGACTTCCTTTATTCTTAATTGTTTGGTTAGGATACAAATGGACGAAAAAGTCAAAACTTATTCCGTTAAAAGAATGCCAAGTAACAGTAAAAAAATACGAATAAAAAAGCTCTCTATTCTTTTGAATAGAGAGCTTTTTTATGTGATCTGATCAGCAAAATGAAGAGATATATAGGCGGGCTGATTTTTCATAACAAGCATATAACCTTTGAGGGGGCGATTACAGTAATCAGCAGCTTCTATATAATAAATATGCTGAATTAACCTGCTTAAATGGGTTACAAAAGATGGAAGTTGATGAGTAGGAATGCTTTGGATGTAGTCTATGATTTCTTGTTGAGTTTGAAGGCCTGAATGGGTACATTCTAACAGATAAAAAAGCGGATCTGCTGCTATAGTAGATAGTTCAGAGTTGTGTTTGATTCTATTCAGCTGGATATGCAGTTCTTTTTTTGACCATCTTTTTGGAATAGCTCTTAGATACTGATATTGAAAATGTGTATTCATGATAGCTAACACCTTTCGTATTAAAATAATAAAACGACTTATTATTTTAATAACCTTTACACATGAAACTAAAACGTTACAATGTGTAAAGGTGTCATACATCTTATAAAATAAGCTGATAAAAAAGAACATCTTGCCACTGATTAAATTTCCAGCCTACTTCTTTAAATTCTCCGCAAAATGTAAAATTAAATTGCTCATGCATTTTGATACTGATATCATTCCCTTTTGTAATCCCTGAAATAACAACGTGATGGTTGAGTTCTTTAGCTAATTCCAAAATTCGCTTCATAAGCTTTTTTCCAATGCCATGCCCCTGCTGGTTTTTATCAATATAAATCGATAGCTCTACCGTTTGAATGTACGCCTCTTTATCTCGATAAGAAGAAAGCGAAGCATAGCCCGCTACTACCCCATCTTTTTCTGCGACAATAAGCGGAAAAAGTTCATTGCTAATATGATTATTAAACCAGCTCCTTCTATGCTCTACTGTTACAGGCGTTAAGTCAAAAGTAGCAGCACTTGTTTGAACAGACTGGTTATAAATTTCAACAAGCATAGGTAAATCTTCTTCTTTAGCATAACGAATGATCATATGTACAAACTCCTTATAGTATAGAATTATCTTTATTTTACTTCTTTTAATAAACATAATCTACATAAAAAACCGATGTGCACATGCACATCAGTTGTGATTTTGAGCATATTGAAAGGTTTGAAGAACTTGAAGTGTCTCTTTTGTAGAAACGACCGTCGCAAACTCCTCATGCAAAGAAGACAGTGCGAATGTATGTACATCTTCTGCAGGAAGCCTTGTTTTTCCATCGTAGGACATACCATCAAAGCAAGCTGTTGCATCGTTTACAACGTACGTTCTGTACCCTAGATTTCCAGCCATGCGGGCAGTCGTGGAGACGCAGTGATTAGTAGTTAGTCCTATTAAGATAAGCGTATCATAACCATTTGCTTTTAAATAACTGTCTAGCTCTGTTCCAATGAAACAGCTGTTCACGTGTTTGCGAATTAAGTATTCGTCTTCTTGTGGACCAAACCCTTCTTTGAACTGAAACCCCTTCGAACTGGGGTGTAAAGGAGAATCTGGATTTTCTGATGCATGTTGTACGTGAATAACAGGATAGTCTTGGCGCCTCCATGCTTGCAGTAGCGTCAGCATATGTTTTTCTGCATCTAGATTGTTTCTTTCCCCCCACTGTGGTGAATAAAATCCTTCTTGTACATCAATAAGCAGCAGCACTGGCCGGGAACGTAGCATAAGCATCATCTTCTTTCATCTTTATTTTAAAATGGAAATAACGTATGTGCACCCATCAGGACCGGCTTTTGACGAATGAACCGTCTGTTTCGGTAAATGTATCCGATCTCCTGCCTGACATAGAACCGTATCATGTTCAACTGTAAAGTAAATAGATCCTTCAAGTATATGAAGAATTTCATCAGTTGGATGGGTATGAGATGGGTGCGTTTGAAAAGCAATATCATGCTGTACTTCAACGTATCCAGTATACGCCGGAAGCAGTTCTTTAATTACTTCTTCAAACTTTCCGCCAACTCCTTTTTTAATAGAGGCTTTTTTTACGTCCATGCTGCTCACTCCTTTTTAATTTAAACGGACACTGTCCGGTAGTATAGTTGTTATCATCGTGTAAAAAATATTGCTTCCACTCTCGGTTTTCCTGCTGTCCATACCATCCTAACTCAGGGTGAGCTGATACGTCATCATATGTTTTTAACCGATCGCGGACCACCTTTTGTACGTGCCGCCCTATTTTTGAATCTCCTGTCATACCTTCAAACACCCACCGAGGTTGAAATGTAATCATAAATCCCCTGCTCTTACGGCTTTTACGTAAAGAATGAGCAGGCGTATTACAGACGACAAAAATAGGTTCTCCGTGAAAGCAAAATTCCCATAATGGATCTTTTGGATCTTTTGGAATGTCTTGCGGCCATTTCTTTTGATCAATTTGATGAAGAAACGTCAACGTATCCCAAAACATCGTTTCGTACTCTTCCATTGAACGTTCTTTATGTTCAGGCTTAAAGAATAACACAAAGGATGTATAGCGACCTATGGTTTTAAAAGTATCTATGTATTCTCTAAGTGCCGACGCTGCATTCCTAATATCTTGGTAGTTATAAGGAGTAGTCACAAATGAAAACCGCAGTAAATCTTTTTTAAAGCCTTCTACCCCTAATATACAAGGAAATGGATTTTCTTCTGATAATATATCGCTTCGGAAATATTGAAAAGCATCTTTTCCCCAAAACGGGACGTGCGTTGACTCTAAAATCTCATTGGCTCGAAAAAGCATTTTTGATGCCATTAAAACCCTCCTTATGGAACTCAACGTTACATGTGTATTAAAGAAAAGAAAGTTTATGAGCATTTTTAACTAAATGTCGCTTCTAAATTATAAAACTCTAATCTATATATATATAAGCTACTATTGGACAAGTTAGAAAGGAGGCTGTGTTTGTGGAGTGGTTTTTGATTGCTATAAAACAAATAATTCTAGGTATTAGTCTCGCAGCACCGGTAGGTCCAATTAATATAGAGATGATTAAAAAAGGCCTGACGAAAGGTTTTTGGGCTTCTTGGCTAGTTGGTTTAGGAGGCATGACGGCCGACATTTTATTTATGCTCCTCATTTTAATAGGCTTAACGCCTTTTGTTCAGATGCAGGCTGTTACTGTTACCCTGTATGCAACTGGTTTTGTCATGCTCACATTTGTTGGCTTTCAAAGTATGAAACAAGCTGTTTCTCGCTCCTTTTCAATAGATGTAAATAAACCCTCTATTAAAAGAGATAAGTCGTTTTTTACAGGTTTCTTCATTGCTCTTATGAATCCTTTAAATATTGTGTTTTGGTTTGGTGTATTTGGGTCAAGCTTAAGCGAAAGCCTCCAAAGTCAAACATGGCTATCTGTCTTTTTTCACAGTTTCTTTATTATCTTTGGCATCCTTCTTTGGAATTTAAATATTGCCAGCAGCATTCATTTTACAAGAAAATTTATCACGCCTAAGCTTCTTCGTTTCATTACGTTAGGTGCCGGGTTTTTACTTTTTTTATTTGGCTGCCAGTTCGGTTTTAAATGTATATCCTTACTTGTAGGCTGAGCTTTTAGCGATGAGTTCAATAAGAGTGTCATTTACTTTCTCACGGTCATCATAAAAAAGGCCGTGTCCACTGTTTTCAAATGGAAGAAGTGTAGAAAATGAAATATGACGATTCATAACTTTTGCAAGATCAAATGGACAAATTTGATCTTTTTTCCCGTGTAATATATATGTCTCAGCGAAAATTTGACTTAAATCTTCCCGTAAGTCTTCGTCTCGTAAAGACACCGCAGTTTTAATCGTTCCATGACCGGATGCCTCTAAACCTAAATCTTGAAACCACCCTCTAAAAGCTGAACTGGTTGGCTGATTAAAAAACTTTTTCCCAAACTCTTCAAGCATGTTAGGACGATCTCTATACGTATTTTGAATAATTGTATTTACTTCTTCAGAAGGAAGTCCATATGGAAAATCAGTTTTTTGAATAAAACTAGGAGCCGCTGCTCCTAATAAAATTAACTTCTTCACGCCATATCCTAAATGTCTGCTCATATATCGAATGGCAATGGCTCCCCCCATAGAAAAGCCTACGAGCGTATAATTTTTAAGCTCCAGTCTTTCTACTAACATGCGAACATCATCCGCTAATTGATTATAAGAATAGCCGGTGAAAGGTGCATCTGATTTTCCGAATCCCCGAAGATCAGGAGCGATACATCGAATACCTCGGGCCGGCAACGTTGTAAATTGGTATTCGTACATTTTAGCGTTAACCGGCCACCCGTGAAGGAAAAGAACGGGTTCCCCTTTTCCAATATCTCGAACAAAAAGTTTAGTCTTAGGAGTTACGTGAATAAAGTAGTTCATCTATAACACCTCCTAGTTGTTCTTTTATATATATGTGTAGGACAATTGGAACATTCAAAAGTTTCTTAGAGGCTTGTGTAGAAGATGTATAATGTTTATCTGGGATAATGAGTAGGGAAATTCTTTTATATTGTTTATTTAGAACATAGTTTAATTTAAAAATATTAGACAAAAAAAGTAGTAAAGTTTTTAACACTTTACTACTTTTTTTGTTATTTTTCTTCCAGCCACACATCAATTAAATTGCCAGCTTCACTTTGGTCCAATACGAATGAACCGTTGCTGTATCGGTCGCTAGCTCGCATTGTAGACGGATCAACCTGCTCGATTTGACCTTTGGATGATTCTACTATCATGTAATGTTCTTTAGAAATTGCTTTTACTTTTGCAATTTGATGCGGATTAGATTTTAGTTCTCGGACCATCACTAGCCCTCGTTTTGCTCGTGCTGATTCTTCAAACTCAGTAATTTTTGTCTTTTTCACAGCTCCTCGCTGCGTGGCGATAAATAATTCAGTTGATAGAGCTTCATCTTCATCGAAGATAACGCCGCTTACAACATAATCATCGTCTTTTAAGTTAATTCCTTTCACACCAGAAGCGCGAGTTCCTACAATATTGATTTCTTCTTCCGGGAAACGCAATCCGTAGCCAGAACGAGTGGCAATAAACACTTGTTTTTTACCATCCGTTTGATATACATCAATTACTTCATCATCGCCTTTTAAATTAACCGCGACAAGGGCTTTGGAGTAGCGCTGTGCTTTATATTGAAGTAATTCTGATTTTTTGACCATACCATTTTTCGTAAAGAAAAGCAGATACTGATTTTCTTTAAATTCTTTCACCGGTATCGCCCGTACAATTTGCTCTTCTTTATCAATTGGAACAATGTTCATGATATGCTGCCCCATGTCTTTCCACCTGATATCAGGAAGTTCGTGCACTGGCATATATAAATAATTCCCTTTGTTTGTGAAGATGAGCAGCGTTTCGGTTGTATTAATTTCATACTTCGCTAAAATTCGGTCCGTATCTTTCATACCGAAGTCTTGCCCGTTAGACGCGGCGTAAGAACGAAGGCTTGTTCGTTTTACGTATCCGTCTTTTGTGACTGTCACCATCACTTCTTCAGATGGAACCATCACTTCTAGATTAATCTTAATTTCTTCGATTTCCGCTTCAATTTTTGAGCGGCGTTCTGTACTATATTGCTTCTTTACACGGCGTAATTCTTTTTTGATTACATTAAAAAGTTTTTTCTCGCTATGTAAGATTTCTTCTAACTCGTTAATTTTAGCACCTAGCTCTTCGGCTTCCGCTTGTAGAGCTGTGATGTCCGTATTTGTCAAACGGTATAATTGAAGCGATACAATCGCCTCTGCTTGAGGTTCTGTAAATTCATATTTGGCAATTAAATTATTTTTAGCGTCGCGCTTATCTTTAGAAGCTCTAATCGTCGCAATAACTTCATCTAAAATCGACAGGGCCTTAATCAATCCCGCTACAATATGTTCACGTTCACGTGCTTTTTGCAGTTCATATTTAGAACGATTTGTTACCACTTCTCTTTGATGATCAATATAAGCATCAAGAATGTTAGCCAAGCTCATAAGCTTTGGTCGCTTTTTAGCAATAGCAACCATGTTAAAATTATACGGTACTTGCAGATCCGTATTTTTATAAAGATAGTGAAGTACTCCTTGAGCATTTGCATCTTTTTTTAATTCTACTACGATGCGCAGACCCGTACGATCCGTTTCATCGCGAACTTCAGCAATACCTTCCACTTTTTTATCTAAACGAAGCTCATCCATTTTCTTAACAAGGTTGGCTTTGTTTACTTCAAACGGAATTTCTGTAATGACAATTTGCTGTTTTCCGCCGCGAATGGACTCCACTTCCGTTTTTCCGCGAATAATAATTTTTCCTTTACCTGTCTCGTAGGCTTTCTTAATCCCGTCTACCCCTTGAATGATTCCTCCCGTAGGAAAATCAGGACCTTGAATAGCCGTCATCAACTCTTCAATTGTACACGTTGGTTTATCAATTCGCATGATCGTTGCGTCAATTACTTCACCTAAATGATGAGGAGGAAGTTCTGTAGCATAACCAGCTGAAATACCCGTGGATCCATTTACTAGCAAGTTAGGAAACATAGCCGGTAACACAGTTGGTTCACTGCTTGTATCATCGAAGTTAGACACAAACTCAACCGTTTGTTTGTCAATATCTCGTAGAAGTTCTGCAGCAATCGATGAAAGGCGAGCTTCTGTATAACGCATTGCTGCTGGGGGATCTCCATCAATACTTCCGTTGTTTCCATGCATTTCGATTAATACATTTCTAACTTTCCATTCTTGACTCATTCGAACCATGGCATCATATACAGATGAATCACCATGAGGGTGATAGTTACCAATTACATTCCCTACAGTTTTGGCTGACTTGCGAAAGCCTTTTTCTGCTGTATTTCCATCTACGTGCATTGCATATAAAATACGGCGCTGAACGGGTTTTAACCCGTCTCTTGCATCCGGCAGTGCACGCTCTTGAATAATATATTTACTGTATCGACCAAAACGGTCGCCTAGTACATCCTCAAGAGGTAAATCTAAAAAGCGTTCTGTTTGTGTCATTGTACGTCCTCCTCTGCGACCGTTAATACATTTTCATTATCTAAAATATTTGGATCTTCTTCTAATCCAAACGCTACGTTGCTTTCAATCCATTTTCTGCGAGGTTCTACTTTATCGCCCATCAAAGTGGTCACACGACGATCAGCGCGGGCAGCATCGTCAATACGAACACGAATCAGCGTACGCGTCTCTGGGTTCATTGTTGTTTCCCACAGCTGATCTGCGTTCATTTCACCGAGACCTTTATAGCGTTGAATCATATACCCTCTTCCTACCTTATCGATAGCACCTTGCAATTCTTCGTCACTCCATGAATATTCAACCACTTCTTTTTTACCTGAACCTTTACTTACTTTATAGAGCGGTGGAAGAGCAATAAATACTTTTCCTGCTTCCACAAGCGGTTTCATATAGCGGTAGAAAAACGTTAGCAGAAGCACTTGAATATGAGCGCCATCCGTATCCGCATCGGTCATGATGACTATTTTATCGTAGTTAATATCATCGATGGTGAAATCTGCTCCTACTCCTCCGCCTATCGCGTGGATGATCGTACTAATTTCTTCGTTTTTAAAAATATCTTGAAGCTTAGCTTTTTCGGTATTGATAACCTTCCCTCGCAGTGGCAGCACAGCTTGAAAGCGGCGATCCCTTCCTTGTTTTGCTGAACCTCCGGCGGAATCCCCTTCGACTAAGTACAGTTCGTTTCGCTGAGGATTTCTTGATTGCGCAGGCGTTAACTTTCCGCTTAGAACGGTTTCTTGACGCTTTCGTTTCTTCCCGTTTCTTGCATCTTCTCTTGCCTTTCGTGCTGCTTCACGCGCTTGAGCAGCTTTGATTGCTTTTTTTACAAGAAGAGAGCTTACGTCCGGGTTTTCTTCTAAGAAATAGGCAAGTTTTTCAGAAATAACTGCATCTACGGACGAACGAGCTTCACTTGTACCTAACTTTCCTTTTGTTTGTCCTTCAAACTGAAGCAACTCTTCAGGTATTCTAACGGAAACGATTGCTCCCAAGCCTTCTCGTATATCTGTTCCTTCTAAGTTTTTATCTTTTTCTTTTAGCAAGCTTACTTTACGGGCGTATTCATTAAATGCACGGGTCATAGCGCTTTTTGCACCGGACTCATGCGTTCCACCATCCTTGGTACGAACATTATTAACGAATGATAAAATGGTTTCAGAATAACCATCATTAAATTGAAAGGCAAATTCAACTTCAATATTATGGTGAATCCCTTCAAAAAAGACGACTGGATGAAGTGAATCTTTTTCTTCATTTAAATATGAAACGAAGGCTTGAATACCTGTTTCATAATGAAAGATATCGTGACGATCATGTCTTTTATCGATTAACTCTATTTTGAATCCTTTTAATAGAAAAGCCGATTCGCGGAGCCGTTCACACAGCGTGTCATAATTATACACAGTTGTTGAAAAGATCGTGGCATCCGGTTTGAAATGAATCGTTGTTCCCGTTTTTTTCGTTTTCCCTATTTTTTCTAGCGTCGTAACCGGCTTTCCTCCATTTTCAAAACGCTGTTCATAAATAAATCCATCTCTATGAATGGTTACAGTCAACCATTCAGACAGCGCATTTACAACAGATGCACCTACTCCATGTAAGCCTCCGCTTGTTTTATATCCACCCTGTCCGAATTTACCTCCTGCATGCAAGATGGTTAAAATAACTTCAGGCGTTGGTTTTCCTAGTTTATGCATGCCCGTTGGCATACCTCGACCTTTATCTTGTACAGAAATTGAATTATCTTTGTGAATGGTTACAATAATTTCTTCTCCGTAGCCTGCTAGAGCTTCATCGACAGAGTTGTCGACGATTTCATATACTAAATGATGCAGACCTCGTGTATCCGTACTTCCAATATACATACCAGGACGTTTACGAACGGCATCTAATCCTTCTAGTACTTGAATTGCATCTTCATTATAATTAAATTGTTGTTTCCGAGCCATTCATACTACCCCTTTCATCACAACGAACATTACTACATTATGTATGAAACACAAACGTTTGCGCTTCGTGTCTAAGAATAAATGATCATGTATCCTATCTTTTAATTTTATAGTGTTCGCATCAACAGAACGTATGTTTCTATTTTTGCGTACTTACAAGATTTTAGCACAAATTTCCGTATTATAAAAGCAATATCTTGTGTATTCATGGATTATAAGCATTATAAAGCTAGCTGTCTAACGTCTATTGTAGCGGAAACGCTCTTACTATTTCAACGCATGGTGAAACCCATGCAAGCAGTGTGCATGGGTTGGTTGTTCTGCTTATAGATCTTACTTTGTTAAA
Organism: Priestia sp. YIM B13552; assembly: GCF_042787775.1. Classification (NCBI taxonomy): domain Bacteria; kingdom Bacillati; phylum Bacillota; class Bacilli; order Caryophanales; family Bacillaceae; genus Priestia; species Priestia sp. YIM B13552. The sequence continues at coordinate 251,545 of NZ_JBHZOU010000003.1, read as the reverse complement.
GCATGCTCAACTTTTATACAACGATCCATAACTACAGTATACCCTTTTTTAGCGAGCAGGTCATATGCTTCTTCATTAATTAAACCAGATTGTGCCCAAAATACGTCTGCATCTACTTCTAAAAACTCTTCTGCAACTTCAAGTAAATGCTCAGAGCGGCGAAATACATTAACGATATCAATATGTCCTTCAATTTCTTTTAATGAAGATACGGCTTTTACGCCGAGCGCTGAGTTTATTGTCGGGTTCACCGGAATAATCTCGTAGCCTTGTTGCTGCATGGCTTCTGAAACCATATAAGACGTTCGATGAGGGTTATCTGATAAACCTACTACAGCAATGCGCTTGCTTTTTTTTAATATTTTACCAAGCTCTTGGCGGGAAGGAATTTTAATGGACATGTCTATTACCTCTCTTAGCTATATAATATGTACTGAACAACATTCGCGATTTACAGTTGATTTCCTGCATATAGTACCCGTTTTCTCTATTTTTGTAAACGTCTTCTTTTTTTAAAATAATTGTCTCTCACCCAAAACTAGCTATGTTTTTTTAAGTATCTCATGGTAAAATAGAAACGATATAGAAATAAAGGAGCTTTCAAACATGAATTATTTATTACCTATTCTTGCCTATATCTTGGGCTCTATTCCTTTTGGACTAGTTGTTGGAAAACTAGGATACGGCATCGATATACGAGAGCATGGAAGCGGCAATTTAGGCGGGACCAACTCCTTTCGTACATTGGGTGTAAAAGCCGGAATTATCGTTACGCTGGGAGACATTCTAAAAGGAACCCTAGCAGCTTCTTTACCGCTTTTATTTAATACGAATCAAAACATTCTCTTCATTGGTTTATTTGCTGTCATTGGTCATATTTTTCCTGTTTTCGCGAAATTTAAAGGCGGGAAAGCTGTTGCCACGTCCGCCGGAGTGATTTTATGTTATGAACCTCTTTTATTTGTTTTCGTACTATTATGTTTTTTTATCTGCTTATACATAACGAAATATGTATCACTGTCATCAATGATTACCGGGGTATTAACCTTTATCTACACGCTGTTTAAACAAGACTACGTGCTTATTATGATTATTGGTTTAATTGTAGCCTTTGTCATTTACAGACACCGCGCAAACATTACCCGTATTCTTAACAAAACAGAACCGAAAGTCACATTTTTGTCAGGTAAAAAGAAATAAGAGGATCTTCCTCTTATTTCTTTTTTTATAACCACCTTGTAAGCGAATACATTTCTTATTTATTAGTTATACTGATACTAAAATAAGGAGGTGAATGATGTGAAGAAAAAATGCCCCATTTGCAAACGAAATAAGAAAATGGATGCACAGCTAGAAGGAAGCCGCTACTGCGTTCACTGCTGGGAAACCATTGGAAAACAATATGATTTCAAATGAAAGAATGAAACGATTTAATATAGAAATGAAGCCTTCACCTCTATATTAAATCGTTTTATTTTATCTCATTCCTTCCTAGCTGGATTCGTATATATTGGTAATTTATCTACCTTTCTACTATAATAAATGTATCCGCAGTATTGGAAGGAGCATAATGAATGAAATTAACAGTAACAGAAGCAGCAGCTACGTGGTACAAAGATGAAATGATGCTAGAAGGAAACGAAACAATTCGCTTTTTTGTTCGCTACGGCGGATGCAGCAACGTTCAAAAAGGTTTTTCTTTAGGTGTAAACACAGATTCTCCTAAAAACGTTGGCGTTGAAACAAAAGTTGACGGTTTAACATTCTTCGTAGAAGATGAAGACCTTTGGTACTTTGACGGTCATGATTTGACCGTAAATTATAATGAAGAAACAAAAGAACCTGACTTTCATTACGAAGCGTAAGAAAAAAAGCATCGATTTATCGATGCTTTTTATTCTTGCGCTTAACCCTGCTTTTTGGCATCTTCATAGGCTTTATGCCATTCCGGATAATTACGGCGAATCGAAATAGGCTTAAAGTTTTCTTTTTTCACACATACGTGTGACGATGTTCCTGTTAACGCAAGTTCTTCATTTGAATTAAAAATTTCGTAGCCGTACACAACGCGTAGACCGTCATAGTTCTCAACCCAAGTATGTACTACAGCTGTCTCGCCATAATGAAGCGGCTTTTTATATGAAGCCTGTATATCAATAACTGGCGACAGCACACCGTCTCTTTCCATTTGTGCATAGCTAAAACCTAAATCACTAATAAACTGCGTTCGACCTATTTCCATCCATACTAAATAGTTAGCATGATACACAACGCCCATCTGATCGGTTTCTGCATAGCGCACTTCGATTTCTTTCTTCGACACTAGCATGATTCTACCTCCTCTTGCACTGTTCCTGTTTTATCTTACCATATAAGGAGAATATACTCCTACTAGTTTGGTTGTAACTCAATATGTTGTAAGACTAAGCACATTTTGAATGCGATATATCAGTGTTTCCAGCCGCGTCATCTTATTTTCATACTTTTTATAAGGAAGTGTATATGTGTAGTCTTTATTTGTCCATAAACGGTCAAAATAAGCGTTTAGTTCGGTCATAACCTTTTTGTTAGAAGGTCCTGATACTTTAATATCCGTTTCTAAATTCAAGTCATCTAAATTTCGTTTTGTGAAATTTGCTGCTCCTGCAATAATCGTTGCCTTTCTTTTGTTCCGAATAAATAAAGTTTTAGGATGATACTGCTCTTTTCCCGTATGATACCAGCGAACTTTAATATCGCCTTTAGATTTTTTCACAAGTTCTGCTGCTACTGGACGGTTAGGCAGTCCGAACTTTTTTCTTCCAAACGCATTTTCATTAGGATCTAAAATTAATCGTACGTTTGCGCCTTGTTTGGAAGCTTTCAAAAGCGCCTTTATTACGTCTCGATCTCCAAGATAAAACATGCCAAGCCATACATCGTCTCCTTTTTTAGCATGACGTAAATCATGTAATACGTGCTTATAGATTTTTCCTTCTGTTAACAGCTGAACATAGAGGTCTCCCTTTTCTTTTTCTTTTTCTTTCTTCTTATACTGAGGTAACTTTCCTCCGTAAGAAAAATCTGACACCGCTTGTTCACTTTTCACCACATCTCCAATGATATTCCCTTTTACTTCAAAGGCCATGTTAGAATTATAAAAACTTGCATCATGAGGATTGGCAGAGGAGATAATAACGCTTTGATCTGTTGCTACTACTTTTCTATGATTAGCTTTTACATTTAACAACTTTAAATAAGCACGGACCGTCGCTTTAGGCGCATTGGTACCAAACGGATTTGTTATCCAGCCGTTTCCTTTTTCACCAAACCATTGAATAAAAGTTCTCCATACTGCAGAATACAGTGGAATGGAGTCTCTGAGCTTAGATAAATTGGTTTGCACCACTTTGATTCCGTTTAGCCGCAGTGAATCTAACCACTTTGAATCATGTGAGGCGTAGGTTGTATTGATTTCATCTGTAATAAAGACGATTTCGATAGTAGGATGTTTTCGTTTCTTTTCAATCAGCTTACTTGCAAGCGTATCACTAAGGTGAGGAAACGTTTCGCCTTGGTTATAGTAGCCGTTAAATAGAAACATATCCATAATAATAAAAGCTTTTGCGTCATCAATCGCATTCGTAACTGCTTGAAAAATATGTTGTTCAGAAACAGATGTCTGCTGGTCTTGATACGTTAGGTCTGATAAAAGAAATACATCTTCTACTTTGTGGGGCTTACTTTCGTATGAAACTCCTTTAGGCAAGGGCTTATGTGTTTGATAAGAGCCCACAATAATCAAGACGACAAGTAAACTGATCAAAATCCTTAGTACTTTCTTTTTCACGTGCTTTTTCACCTACATAAACCTCTTCGCTAGTTTGTATTAGTATTGTCTTACTAAAAAAATATAGAAAGAAAGCAGCTAAAACCGTTTATTTTTAGCTGCTTATTTTCGTTGCTTTATTTATTAAATCGTACCTTCGTAACCATTTTGACGAGCTTCTGACTCATCTTTTATTTCGCTGCGCATTGCTTCGATACTTACTTCGCGATTGTGATTTTTTTGCTGAATGCGCTGACGCTCTTCTTCATTGCTGCATGCAGCAGCTTCTTCTGCTTCTTCAATGTTTTTCATTGTATTTTGCACCATTGTTTGTAATTTTTCAACGTTATCACTGCGATCGTCTGGATTCGGTTTATTCCATGCCATTGTATCTTCCTCCTCAAAATAACTTTGTTACAATTGTAGTATGCCGGATTTGTTCATCTCTATAAGTGGAAAAAAATGATTTTAGTTTACATAATATAATTATAATTAAGTTAAAATGTATATATAAAACATACATAATATGGTAATATATACATACAAAGGGGGAATCTCTATGACTAAACGAATGATAACATTACTAAGCGTCATCTTTACTGCAGTGCTTGCCGTATTTTTTATGTCGCAAACCTCATTGGCATCAAAATTGACAGCAAGTGCCTTTATGAAGCCTCATCATTACTCAAAACATGAAGAAAAAATGTTAGCTGTGACAAACCTGGACTACAAAAGCAATATCATTGCATACGATGTGAAAGCTCCTAGTGACGCAAAAGAAGCTTATGTAAAAGCTACTTACTACGAAAAGGGAAAAGCCAAAGAACCTTTATTTTCAGGAGGGTTGACTGTTTCAAAAGAATTTGACATGTTTGCTATTACATATAAAATCGATGATGATACTCACAAAGTTATGTTTAATGTAGGCAGCAACGATACAAACCTAGGAATAGAAGCGGAAAAGCCAAAAAAAATGAACGGCTATTCCTTTACTGGATTAGAGAAAAAACAAACGGTAAAAATGAATAAAACATATCCAATTGCTGCTTTATTTGGTGACGATGGCAGTGGCATACGAGTTGCTCCGCTTTCAACCGACGATGAAGAAGTCGTTAAAGAGCTTATTTCGAGCAATCCTTACGTTTATTTATTCACAGTAGAATTCAAATAATAAAAAGTCGCTGAATTCAGCGACTTTTTATTCATTCACCTTTGGTTTGAATAACTTGAGGATGCTTGCCGGATGTATCTTGCATTTGTTTTCCATTATTTCCACCAGCTTCTCTCGGTTGAGTGCCGATGTGATTCGGAACAAAAGGTTTGCTTTGTTTTTTAGGATTTCCCATGCTTATCCCCTCCTCACCGTTACTCTAACCAACTTACTTTAAAGTTATTCAGCTCTTTCAAGCATACGATCTTCTAACCGCTTTTCAATTTCCATTTCAATGCGTTCAATTTCTGACTGATCTTTTAACAGCTGCGTTTTATTTTCTTGCACTAACTCTTCAAATGAACGTTTGCGTAATTTTCTCATGATCACAACACCTACTTTATGTAATTTTTATGAAAAATCTGAAAAATCTAAAGAAACTGATATCATATAACTATCTATATTGTAACCAATTTGTCAGATAAGTAAACATACTTTTTGAAAAGTTGTAAGAAAATTTGACATGTTTACTGACTTATCTATATATACGATGATAAAGTAAATAAGTTTCATGTTTAATAAAACAAGCAGCGAAGTTAATTCGCTGCTTGTTGAGCAAAGTTTTCCATTTGTTTAAGCGTCATTGGACCATTCACTCGTTGAACAATTTTCCCTTCTTCATCTATAAAGTAAGATGTCGGAATGGTGGAGACTCGATATTTTTTACTTCCTACACTATCTTGGTCGTCCAATAATACACGAAACGTAAACTGTTTTTCTTTAAGAAACTTAGATACTGCCTGTTTACTGCCTTCTGACGAAGTTAAATTAACCGCAAGCAACTGTACATCGTTTCCATATTTCTCATAAAACGCTTGCATATCGGGCATTTCTTTTTGACACGGCGGACACCATGTTGCCCAAAAGTTTAAAATAACTTTTTTTCCTTTAAAGTCCGATAATTGAACGGATTTCCCGCTCGTATCTGACAGTGTAAACGGAGGCGCTATATCTTTTGGTTCCAACCCATAAGCTTGACCCGAAGCCTGACGAGCACTATCGCCTTTTTTAATATTTAAATCCTTGTATTCGCTTAAGTTAGAATTATCGGATGCTTCATTTGGAGAAAGCCCTTGCCAAAGTGCGTAGCTAAGAAAGCCTACTATAAGCAAGACCGCAATTATTTTTTTAACCATATGATCGGCTCCTTTATTTCTTCTAAAAAGTGATAATCTATGTACTAATAGATATGTGCAATATCTACTAAAATAATCCTTTTATAGGGCATTTTCTTTTATAATATAGCATATTTCCCTCTCACTTTTTGTCGAAAACGGTGCGTTTGCATAAAAAAAGAGCGGCTCACGAGAACCGCTCTTTTTCTTTATAACTTACGCATGTGTTTTAGACTGTAATTTATCACGAAGCACCATTTGAAGGATACCACCGTGGCGATAGTAATCAATTTCAACTTCACTATCGAAACGAACCAGTACTTCAAATTCTTTTTTGTTTCCGGCTTCATCAGTTGCTGTTACTTTTATAAAATCACGTGGTTTTACTGTTTCATCAACTGCTACTGCAATTGTTTCTTTTCCAGTTAAACCTAATGTATCCGCGCTTTCACCATCTTTAAATTGAAGAGGTAAAACACCCATTAATACTAGGTTTGAACGGTGAATACGCTCGAAGCTTTCAGCGATTACTGTTTTAATACCTAAAAGATTTGTTCCTTTTGCTGCCCAGTCACGAGAACTTCCCATGCCGTAATCTTTGCCTGCAAGTACAACAAGACCTGTATCTTGCTCTTTGTATTTCATACAAGCATCATAAATGCTCATTACGTCATTTGTTGGCCAGTACGTTGTCCAGCCGCCTTCTGTACCAGGAGCTACTTGGTTTTTAATACGGATGTTTGCAAACGTACCGCGCATCATCACTTCATGGTTACCACGACGAGAACCATATGAGTTAAAGTCTTTTGGCTCTACACCGTTTTCTTGAAGGTAAAGACCTGCAGGTGATGTTTTTGCAATTGAACCCGCTGGTGAAATGTGATCCGTTGTCACTGAGTCACCAAATTTCGCTACTACGCGAAGATCATTTAACGGCTCTACTTCACCTGGTTCTTCTGATAAGCCTTCAAAGAAAGGTGGGTTTTGAATGTACGTTGAATCATTCTCCCACGTATAAAGCGCATCTTCGCTTGTTTTAATTTCATTCCATCGCTCGTTATCATCGAATACGCGCTCATACTCGTTACGGAATAATTCAGGCGTTACGGTACGGCTAACAACTTCTTTAATTTCATCTTGAGAAGGCCAGATGTCGCTAAAGAATACTTCATTGCCGTCTGTATCAATGCCGATTGGATCTTTTTGTAAATCTACATCTACTGTTCCAGCCAGTGCATAGGCTACAACAAGCGGCGGAGAAGCAAGGTAGTTACCTTTTACTAATGGATGAATACGTCCTTCAAAGTTACGGTTTCCTGAAAGAACAGACGTTACAAGCAAGTCGCTATCTGCAATCGCTGCTTCAATTTCAGCTTCTAATGGACCAGAGTTACCGATACAAGTCGTACAGCCATAACCTACGATGTTAAAGCCGATTTTATCTAAGTATGGGAGCAGCCCTGAATTTTGCAGGTAAGCCGTTACTACTTTTGAACCTGGTGCTAAAGAAGTTTTCACGTAAGCTGGAACATCCAATCCTTTTTCTACCGCTTTTTTCGCAACCAAACCAGCTGCTACTAATACGTAAGGATTTGATGTGTTTGTACAGCTTGTGATAGCCGCAATGGCAATGGCACCTGTTTTCATTGTTGTTTCTGAACCGTCTGCAAGCTTAAACGTAATTTCTTTATCCGCGTCTTTAGCATCAAGTCCGAAGCTTTGGTTGCTAACAGGAGCTGTTAAAGCCTTCTTGAATTCTGTTTGCATTTGAGAAAGTGGAATTAAATCTTGCGGACGCTTTGGACCAGAAAGATTTGCTTCAATCTCAGCAAGGTTAATCTCAACAACGTCAGTGAAAATTGGATCTTCATTTTCTGGTGTGAAGAATAAACCATTTGCTTTTGTATATTGTTCGACAACCTGAATGTCTTTTTCATCTCTTCCTGTTAAACGCATATATGCTAATGCTTCTGCGTCAACTGGGAAGAATCCACATGTTGCACCGTATTCAGGAGCCATATTAGCGATTGTTGCACGGTCAGCTAATGGAAGTTCAGCTACGCCAGGACCGAAGAATTCAACGAATTTTCCGACTACTCCTTTTTGACGAAGCACTTGCGTAACTTTTAACGCTAAGTCTGTAGCTGTAGTACCGTTTGGTAATTCACCAACAAGTTTAACACCGATTACTTCAGGAACTGGGAAATAAGAAGGTTGACCAAGCATGCCTGCTTCCGCTTCAATACCGCCAACACCCCATCCTAAAACACCGATACCATTAATCATCGTTGTATGAGAGTCAGTACCTACTAGAGAATCAGGGAAAGCTACGAATTCGCCATCTTCTTCAACAGCATGAACAACGTTTGCTAAATATTCTAAATTTACTTGATGCACGATACCAGTAGCTGGCGGAACTGCACGATAGTTATTAAATGATTTTTGAGCCCAGCTTAAGAAATTATAGCGCTCTGTATTACGTTGAAACTCAAGGTCCATATTAATTCGTAATGAGTCAGCTGTACCTGCTTTATCAACTTGTACGGAGTGGTCGACAACGAGGTCTACTGGAATTTCTGGATTGATTTTGTCAGGATCTCCTCCTAAATCAGCCATTGCTTTACGAAGTGACGCTAAGTCTACAACCGCTGGAACTCCAGTGAAATCTTGAAGAATAACACGAGATGGTTTGAAAGGAACATCGATATCTTTGATATCTTTTGTTCCCCATTTTGCAAGGTTTTCGACGTGTTCTTTTGTAATAACACGGCCATCTACCTGACGAAGAACAGATTCTAATAATACTTTAATTGAATACGGCAGCTTAGATACGTTACCTAAACCTGCTTCCTCTAAAGCTTGTAAGCGGTAATAATTATATGTGCTGCCATTAAGATCGAATGACGAACGAGCGTTAAAAACGTCTTTTTTAGTCATTGCTTTTACCCCCTTAAAATTCTATGTATAAAGGATTTACTTACCCCATCCTCTATTCCCTTCACCATCTATCTTAATATAATATTATACATAAGTAAATAAAAAGAATGTTATTAATTAACATAAGTTTCACTTATAACCTTTTTCCATCCCCCTTTTATTTTTCTAATAATTCATATTTCATTGATTTTTACGCATGCTAGAAACGGAGGTGATTCAACATGGCTAAACGCAAGTCAAACCACGTCATTCCTGGAGCTAACGCGGCTAGCGCTCAAGGAAAAGGAGCGGGTTATAATGAAGAGTTTTCAAATGAACCATTAACGGAACAACAGAAACAAAATAATAAAAAACGCAAAAAAAATCAATAAAACAATCTCTTATTGGGTATACTAATCACTAGTTAGAAAAGCAAAATCGTTTAACTCCATGAAATCTAACGAGAAGGCGTCATTATATATGACGCTTTTTTTCTGTTCCCATTTCCTGTTTTTGCTAAACCTATTTTTAGAAAGGGGAATTTTTCATCGGATAAATCCCCTGTCACTATCCCACCCTAATAAATGAAAGGGAGGGTTTAACTATGAACAAAAACAGCAGCAAAGACATCAGAAGAAATGCGCCAAAAAGCAATTCTGGACAGCCCGAACCGCTAAGCGGATCTCATAAAGTAAAGAACCGTAAGCATTCTCGCCAAAAACACAATAGCGGACATGATATGTAAAACAGCGGCAAGCTCTCTACAGAGCTTGCTTTTTTATGCATAGAAAAGGCAGCTAGTACTTCAAGCTTATTCTTTGCACAGGAGTTCACTAAGTACATAAACGCGCATATGATAGTAAAGTGAAACAGTTTAAATAATGGAGGAACGTAGAAATGAAAAACAAGCGTCTGCCAGCAGACCAAATGTTTGTAAAAGGCTTTCAAGAGTTGTTAGAAGTCATGCTTTCAAATCCCTTTATGAGTTATTTAGATTATGATTCCGTTCGTATAGATTTATTTGAAACAGAACAATCATTTATTGTCGAAGCTGAATTATTAGGGTATCACCCTAAGGATATTATCGTTCAGATACAAGCTGACCACTTACAGCTCACAGCCAAAAAATACTGCCTTAGAGAATTTCATGATGAAAAGCAAGGAACGCTTGCAAGAGAACAAATGGAAGAAAGCGTTGAACGTACAATTGACTTTCCATTTTCATTGTTGAATAAAAAGATTACCGCTACATTTAGTAACGAAATCCTTGAAATTACGATTTCCAAACATGAGACAAATGAATCTAATCAGCCAATAGTTCCTATTGAGTTCCAATAAAGCTGCAGATGTTGTCTCTGCAGCTTTATTGGAACTATTTAATTGTTTATTTAGCACATAGTTTTTTTAGAAAGTTTTCCTTTTCAAAACAATTGGATATCTCATTTGTTTTACGGCACACTACTAAAAAAGAGTAAAAGGAGAACATTTATGCTTCATACTGCTTGGAAAGGTAAAATCAGCTTTGGATTAATTGACATCCCTATTAAACTGCACGGAGCAATTGAAGAAAAAGATGTAAAGCTGCGCACACTGCACTCCGTTTGCCATACACCCATTCATCAAGAAAAACATTGCCAAACGTGTGGACGAGAAGTAGAATCCGATGAACTGGTTAAAGGATACGAAACCGCGACCGGTCAGTTTGTTGTACTTTCACAACAGGAAATTGATCGTGTCAAAGAGCCCTTTGCAGCAAACAAAGCTGTTGAATTGTTGCACTTTGTTTCGTTAGATGACATTGATCCCCTGTTTTTTGATAAGCCCTACTATATTTCTCCTGAAGAAACGAGCCTAAAAGCTTATTATACGTTATTAAATGCACTTGAAATAACGAATAAAGTCGGTATTGCCAATGTATTTTTATATTCCAAACAGCAAATCGCCATTATTCGTTCCGTGGGCGGCTCTCTCGTTCTTCACACGATGCATTTTGAAGAAGAACTTCGTTCAGTCACAGATGTGCCTAACTTATCTACTACTTCTTCTGTTAATGAAAGTGATACACAAGTGACGGTGGAATTAATTGATAAGCTATCTACTTCTTTTAATCCATCTATTTACAAAAACAACTACCGAGATGCCTTACAAAGCGTCATTCAACAAAAAATAAATCAAGGCGAAGTTACAAAAGTAAGCGGAAGCGAAGAACGAGATATTCGACATTTAATGGAAATGTTAAAGGTGAGCATAGATCCTTCTACTTTACAGCCGACAAAATCAACAGCAGAGAAAAAAACGTCACCCTTAAAAAAGAAAGCATAAAAAAAGCTAACGAAGAAGTTCGTTAGCTTTCATTTGCAACAGAAGTCTTAGGAACAATAGCTCCATATGACGCCGGTATTTTTAAATATTGCGTTACTTGATCATTTTCCACAAAAACAATAAAGTTATCTTTTTTATCTTTTCCAATACCTTTTGCTTTTGCTTCAGACCAATTGAAGCCCAGCTTTTCATTTACCTCACTGCGGGTCGTTTCCGGTCCAAAAACATATACTTTATCCCATCTAAAATCACATAATTCATTAAAATCAAGGATGGAAGCTTCTTCTTTACTTTGATTTGTTTTTTTAATTTCATTAATTACGGTTTGCTGAAGTTGCGCTTGGTTGCGTTCGCTGTATACCCTGTCAATAAAAAAAGTTGCCAATAGCGCTACTAACGTGAATAGTAGAATCTTTTTCACTTCGTTGTCCTCCTGATACGTTCTCTGCACATGATACGACTTCTTTTCGATACGGTTTTATTCTCTACTATTCTAGAAAATTCAACAGGAAAATACAACTAAAATCTCGAAATGTCATCAAAACATAAAAAACTTAACACTATGTCAACGTATAAAAAAAAGGCTTGTTCACGTTCTACCTATTTACCTAATCAGCGCTGAAAAGATTTGGTTCTTCCGTACAAATAGTTTTAATAAATTCTTCTACTAACCCTTCCTCTCCCGGCAAAAAAGGCAGCGCACCCACTCCAACGCGTTCAATACTTTTATAAAAATGATGCTGCTTATAGCCTTCTGCTTTCCCTGGAAACAGCACAACCGCTGTTTGTACCGGTTTTATTCCATTTTCCTCTACAATAGCGTCTCGGTAACGGTGCATGGTATTAATATCTTCTTCTCTAGGAGAGGGCGTATCGTGATTTGGTTTGATACGATACTTAGCGTCAAAAAGATATACACTTTTTTTCTCCCCTTGCTTTACTTCAAGCAGCAAGTCCGGCTTTTGGATAACGGTATGAGTATGATGGTATTCTTTTTGATACCATAGCGTTACTTCTGCTTTTCCCACCTGAAAACGATGGTAAGAGGCCTGCACCCTGACATTCAACCCTTGTTCTGTCGTTGTCATGATGTTTTGTTCTATTCGTTTGCCGTAAATTTGCAACTTCTTTAAAAGACTAACATACGTCCAGTATTCATAGAGAGTTGCAATATCTTTTAATGAAAAGTGGTAAAACTCTCCGTTAAGAGCCAACCCTCGCGTTAAGAACATAAAGTATCTGCTTGCTTCCCGGTAGCGGGGTGCCGTACGGAGTGTAGAAGGAAGAGTTGAAACTTGTATGGTCTTCACTCTTTGCCAGAACACATTGTTTAGCAGCCTTTTTAATTCGGTATGATTGGTTTCTAGAGCCGACACCGCTTCTTTTTTTACATATCTATCTTCTATCAACTTGTCAATTAGTGTAGTTAGCTTGTGATACAGCTGCGTCATCATCCATTTAACACTTTGATTTTCCAAATTATCATAGGTAGCTACATGTCTTGTGCCAATTGCTTTTGTGGGTACTACTTTTATATGCCGATTAATTTTAATTCCTCTGCTTGAAGATGCAAGATAGGTAGGGTGTGTTCGGACAAATGATATAGCCTGGCTATCTTGTTTTTTTATTTGATCTCCTCTCATGAGCTCATGTTCAACTTTTACCGATTGAAACGGCTGATTCTCAATCTGACGAACAGAATGAAGAAAGGGTTTCATATAGTGAGAGAGCACATGATAAAATTCCGTCCATGTTGCTTGTTTAGACCAAACCGATTTTGCTTCAATATACGTTTTACGGAGCATATCGTATGCCAAATCATGAATGTATCCGTTCACTTCATCAACCATGCGTACATAATCTGTCTTGTAGCTCATCTTTGATGGGAAAATTTCAAGAGTAAAAGACAGCTCTTTTTCTATTTCACTGTAGACATGAAACGTAGAATACCCTACCTCATTTTGAAAGCTTATATTTCCTGTTAAAATGTAGGGAAATCCTACGCTTTGAAAGCTTTGTTCAACTGCTTTTGAATCGTGGTTAACAACCAGGCTTGTTTCATTTTTAGAAACAACTGTAATTTGATAGGTTTCATTTTCAAAAAATAAAGGCTCAAGCGGCGGTTTTGAGGTCATCATGCCTTTTGTTTGATTTAATACTTTTACATGTGTAATTCCTTTTCCTGTACAAGAAAAAAACATCACTTCTTCTGCAGATTTTATTTTTTTCTTATTTTTCCCTTTTATAACCACCGTACACGTGTCAGTTTCAATTTCAACGTACGGTATTAATCCAAAATGACGTGTATCCGTATACTTCAAAACGTCTCATCATCTCCATTATTTTGCGTGCGCTTTTAGGAAATCTCATTCCATCTGCATTTACGACAGCTGTCTCAAATTCATCATCTAACAGCGTATTTGTACAGTAATAATAAAGGTTTTTTAATAAATCAAATGTGTACCCATCGCTTCCTGAAATACGAGGCAAAACTTTTTGCAAAACCTGAAAATCAAACGCCTGATCAAATGTAAACATTCCACTTTTCACCGCGTAAATTAAATAAAAGCATATTTCGTCGCGTACGCGGTAACCTATTTGTAAATCGACTTCTATAAGCATCTCATTGACGGTTAGCAGTTCATTTGTTACTTCGTGAATGAGCTCAGCATGTTCAACATACGCATCTTTTAAGTGAACATATTGACTTTGAATTTGTACATTTTGAATGCCGTGCTGAGACGGATCTTTATCATCTAAAAAATCAAAAGAATCTAGTTGAATCTTATTTAACTCAATGGTGTTGGTACGATCTAACAACTTTTGGCTAAACCCATGAGTTGTTTCATCCATATTAATTGTACCGATAATGAGAAGATTGGATGGCAAATAAATATCTCGGAACATCTTATGTCCCGGGAATAACGGAGCCGTTTTGATTTTCCCTTTTGACCAGCTCCTGCTTTCCATCACGCTTAAAATGTCGCTAAAATAATGTTCAACTCGAGCTAAATTCATTTCATCCAATATGGCAACATATGTGTAAGCTGGATGCTGAATGGCTTGCTGCATAATCGACAGAAACGATCCTCTGCGAAAATCTCCTCTTAAATCAATATACCCTAATAAATCTGAACTATCGTGCCAATCGGGCCGAACTGGAATAAGCACTTGTCTGCCATTTTCAATCGTGGCACCGATACTATCTGCCAAGAGCTGCGCAAGCTTTGTTTTTCCCGTCCCGCTCATTCCTGATAAAACAATAAAAGGCTTGGTCTTTAAAGCAAAGTAGGCGTTGGCTATATCTTGTCGTTCGTATGTAAATCCAGATTTCTTAATATACTCATGAATGTGGACGATGGCGTCTTTATCGCCAATTATCTCTTTGCTCATTCCGTATGTTTTTATATACTGTTCATGCATACTCAGCAGTAAATGCAAGTCATCTTGAAGCTGATCATTGTTAGGTAAGTCTGCTATATTGTAAGGAAGGTAAAGAGCTACCCTATCCTCAAAGCTTTTCGCTTCCATGCTTGTACCAATGACAATATGATTATCTTTCAATACGCGGGCATGTTCAGGAGTAAAAAAACGAATGTCTTTCAGATCAGTTCCTTCTTCTGAGTCTCCTCTCATCATGACTAAGTAAATACGCTGACCGTCTTCACTGAATAAATATGCTACTATCACATCACTCTCTATATTCTTATTGGCAAGGGTCACGTAAGGAAATGTTTCAGCGTGGTGGCCCGATATACGCATTTCTTCTCGATTTATATGCTCCAATCGATAAAGAGAAATCGGAAGCCGGCGTGTAAGCATATTTTCTATTTCATGTTTTACAAGTACGTCTCCACCCATTTGTTTGTAATGTTCCGCTACATACAGCAGCCGATCGCGCAAACTCATCGAATTCTCTCCTTTCTGCCTTCACTGCAGTTTGTAAAAATAAAAAGCATCGTCAGTTGACCACGCAAAAGTTTCGTTTCTTTTATTATAGACGCTTTCTTCGTATCGTAAGCTATTTTATAACGTTAGAAAACACTACATTATTCTTTTCTCTACATATATGTTTATGTTCATTTTAATGAAACATGACAGAAAAGAAAAGCGTTAGGGGCTTAATGAATGAAGAGGGAATGATACGAACAGAAAAATAGGCAGCTTCTGTGCAGAGTGATAATACGCTTTTTACGGTTGATGTTTCTAAAGCATGTAAAATGCCGTACATTTTTACTATTTCCTTCTTTTCCTCATGAATTTTTAAAATCTTTTCACGCTTTACACCAAACTATAATACGCTACATTAGACCTCTTCTACTCATTTAATGAGCCATGTACTATTCATATTTTCACCGAAGTTACAATAAGCTTTTAAAGACTTAGAAGAACTGTCGTTTGAAAGGAGAATAGTATGCTATTTGACTCAACAAAAATCAACCTAGGAAAATTGAACGTTCACAATGTAGATGAAGCGAGCAGTATTTCTATTGGAAATACGTTAAAAGTTACAAGGTATGTAACAGCAAAGAAAAATCAGGCCTTCGGACAACAGCTCGCTGATCAATGTTTTTCAGCAGGATCTGCTTACAAAACTGTAGATAATGATTATGTGGATGCATTTGCAACAAAAAATGATAAATAAGGAGGAAACCATATGATTTTTTCACCTATGGTCATTAACTTACAAGCTTTCAAAGTGAACGTTATGGACAATTCGTCCGTTTTAAGTATAGGACCTAATCAGCAGCTTGACGTGTTCGTATCTTATAAACGTAATCAAGGACTAGGAGAATCAAACGGAGATTTTTCTCCTAACGTAACTCCATTCTCATGGATTATAGACTCAGATGTAAATGATTCAAACTCAGTTAAAAATAGCGTAATTTAATTTTTTCATCTCCTCTGCCTCTACTGCGCACAACTAGCAGCATATCTTCATCTATTCGTCTATTAGCATTCAATCGGAAGCCTAATAAATATAACCTGCATCTGAACTGGCTATATTTATTAGGCTTTTTCTATGAAATGGGCACTTTTTGAAAAGATGATGGGCTGTCAATTTGATCTCGATCATCGACACAGCTTCTCGTTCCTATAAAGCCGCTATCATCACCAAAATTTTGCCCAAATCCCTGTGTTTTTTTATCTGAATTATTCCAGTCTGCTAGTAAATTCTGTCCGATATTTACTGCAGACGCATTTTCAAAGGAATTTATCTTTAGCATTAAAATATTAATATTTATAGATGCACCTGCCATTTAAACCACCCCCCTTTCAAACTATATTCAAATTCCATCTTTTTATGATGTGTGGTAAGGAGGAAACCATATGGACTTTGATAAACTTATGCAGTGGATGGAATTTGCTAAAAATTATCAAACAAATGACTTTTGGAACGGTGTTTTTGATCAAACTGCTTTTAACGAATTTATGAAAGAAAATATGGATATGAATGCTCCTGATTCATATCAGGCACCTCAGGCTTCTAAAAGTAATTTTCCACCTGTTGACATTTACGTTACGCCTCACGAGATCATTGTTATCGCTGACCTGCCTGGTTATCTAAAAGAAAACTTACACGTTTCCGTTTCAGGCAGCAGACTTCTATTAAAAGGCTCACCGCACCCTCTCATCACAGGACAGCCGGTTGTACAAGAACGACCTTCTGGAGATTTCAACCGAATTATTGAGTTGCCAGAGCCCACCGATGCACATCATCTGCGTGCAAAATTTGAAAACGGGCTGCTTATCCTTTCTTATCACAGGCAGTTTTTCCAAGAAGAACGTATTCACATTGAATAAGGTTTAGTAGTTTTACGAATGAATTTTAATGCTGCACATAAGTATTTATAAATGCGAAAAATTTAACGTTCACTTCTAAACTGGCTCACTATGTATTTATCTAACTGTGATTACAGAGGAAATAAGCCCAAGATGAGGAGAAGCGAAATGTCTATGAAAGGATTTTTTAACCCCAAACAGACTAACCAACAGCTTCACACTGAGCTAGCGGACTTCAAACATCAAATCAAGCGCATTAACACGCTTGAAGTTCACATGAACCGTTTTTTAAAACTTGAACCGCAAATTGGTTCTCTCATCATGCTCAAAAAAAAGCTAGAGGCTCAGCCCACGCACTCCAATGCTTCTTCACCTTCACAAAGAAGCACTCATAAAGATACGGAACAAACGTATGCAAAAGACATGCAAGAAACTGCTAAACAGCTTCATTTTTTAAAAGAAAAAGTAGCGCAATTGGAACAAGTGATCTCCACACAACCTCCTCGCGATAAAAAGATAGAAGCTATACCTTACATGGATATAACTCGGTTAGTAGAACAATCTGTAAAGAAGCAAATGGCTCCTTATATCGAAAGAATGACAGAATTAGATAACAGAGTTTCAGCATTAGAACGCAGCATGTCGCTTGTAACTGAAGTACAGGTGGACATGCTAAAACGAACGTCTGCCCTTCAAGAAGAAATAAAAGGGATTCAGCAAAAAGCGGCACTCTTAGGAAATGCTCCCCCACCTATTCATATTGATAAATTTTTTCTTGATAAATACGAACAAAACAATAATATTGGCCAAGTTGGCATTAAAGAACTCGGCGGTACTTTAAACATCGGAGCTACATACGGAAGCGGAGCGATACCAAAAGATTTCACGGACCAAATTCAAAAAGATATGGAAGAGTTAAAAAACGCAAAATCAGATATTTCTTCTGGCACAGCGAAGCCAGGACAAGAGGATACAAAGGGTTCTCCTTCCGTTTCAGAAAAAGAAGAAACATATACGGAAGTTCCTATTTTTGACGAAGAGGATCTAGAAGACGACCCAAAGGAAGAGTCAGTTTAAAAAAGTCATAAAATTATATCTAGTTATGACTAGAATTTTTGCACGCTATTCTTTACACTATAGGTAATAACTTCAAAAAAGGAGATATGCTGATGCCAAAGCTTTTATGGAGAATAGGTGCTGTCATGTTGCTAATGTGTGGAGGCTTTATCTTTTTATTTATTGCTGCTTCGCAAATGATGGTTCAGCAATACAAACCTTTTTTTAGACGCGAGAGTGCATAACTCTCGCGTTTTTTTATTGAATGTTATCCTGTTTATGGTAATATATATATATCAAAAAGATATAGGTGAGGAAAATAAATGAAGGAAAATCAAACAACATATGCAATTTTAGGACTGCTTACCACGGAATGCAGAACTGGTTATGAAATTAAGCAGTTAATGGATCGAAGTTTAAATCATTTTTGGAAAATCAGTTATGGCCAAATTTATCCCACTTTACAAAAGCTTGTGAATAATGAACTAGCAACGGTTAATTCCGTTGCTCAAACTGATAAACCAGATAAAAAAGAGTATGTCATAACAACTAAAGGAAAAGAAGTTCTGCAAGATTGGCTGCGTGAACCTATTAAGCAGCTCCCTTCCGAAAGAAATGAAATTTTGTTAAAACTCTTTTTTAGTAGTCAGCAAGAAAAGCAGCTCACAATTTCCCAGTTAAAAAACGCTCAGCAGAAACTAACTGAACGTTATTACATGTATTGCGGAATCGAAGACAGCATTTCTAACAGCCCTTCTCCCGACAGAACGTATTGGCTTATTACCCTAGACTACGGTAAACGAACAACTCGTGCTTCGATGGAATGGTGCAAAGATACGATTAATAAATTATATGATGAGGAGGCGCAGAATTTATGATTCATTCCAATCGTGTAATGGCTAAGCCCGGTCAGGATCTGGTCGTCTTTGTTATAGGAATGCGTATTAATAAATGGACAGCCGTACACAAATGGCTCCCTGTATTTAAAGCAATGCCTCCTATGATTCGAGAGTTGTATGCAAACAAAAATCTTGGCTTTTTATCTTTGCAAGGATCTTTTAATTTAAGAACCATTACGCTGATTCAATATTGGGAGTCAGTTGATCAATTGACCTCCTATGCCAAAGGTCCTCAGCACTTAAAAGCTTGGAATTCTTTTTATAAACAGGCTTCAAAAACGAATGCAGTTGGCATTTATCATGAAACGTACGTCATTCCTGCAGGAAATTATGAATCAGTATACGTGAATATGCCTTTGTTCGGTTTAGCTAAAGCGCTTGGATCTGAAACTATAACGAAGCATACTCAAACTGCCAAAAAACGTTTGAATGTTAAAAAGCCGCTTTAACTAAAAGCGGCTTTCGTTATATTTGTTATACATATATTTTCAGCATTTGATTGGCACCTTTTTGAAATTCGTACGGGACGTCTGCTATTTCTGTTCCTTTTACTAGAGGCGCAATCTCTTCTAACAGCTGCGGCAAATAGGTAGAAATCTTGCCGCTCAGGTCCGTTAAAGGAAACAAACGTACTTCCTCTTTTGTAACGCGTATCAGTTCTTTTAAAGCCTCTAAATGAAACGTATATTCTAACCGGTCACTGTACATAAATAAAAAGTTAGCACAAAGCGTTAAATCAAACTCGTTCTTTTGAAACGGCAAATTAGGAAGTGCTCCGTACTGATAGGCTTCGGGGTTCTTTTTCATATGAGCAATACAATCTTTTAATGCTCTTTTTCGATGTTCAGTTAAATCATCAATAGACGAAAAATACTTCCACACATACTGCTCCTGTACGTGCTGCATTTGATTCATCGTATGAATTAAATCCAGGCTTCCTTTCTTTTCAAGCTCTTCTGCCGTAAATTTATAGGCAATATCGCAGCTAGTAGCCTCCGTACCTTGCTGCATGGCATGAGCAGTAAAAGAACAGGCCCCGCTAGCACAATCTAACACTTTTTTTCCTTTTAAATACTTTTCATTCAAATTAAACATGGCGCTATACTCTTCAAACGTTCTGCCGATAAAAACAACTCGGTCAATTCCTAACTTTTTCTCTGCTAAACTCAACTCTACTCAGCCCCTATCTTTTACTTAGGCTTTTATTTTACAGAAAATTGGATTAAATTCCAATAGTTTATGTAGTAATTAGTTTAATCACTATCTTTTGAAGGCCTAAAAACAAGCCCCAACACATAACTCCTATTGATAAACTCATAAACAAATGAAGGGAGTTTTTTAAACAAATATAGACGACAGCAAGTAGTAAAATAGTGCCTGGCAGTCCATAAAGAACGCCGAGTGTAAACTGACTGACCACTTCCTTTTTTTCTCCTTGCACTGATAACCATACAATACTTAGTAAGCTCACAATTGGAAGGGCAGCCACAATTCCACCGTATGTCGGAAATCTTTTGGCCATTTCTGTTACCCCTGCAATAATAAGAGCCGACATTAAAATTTTGATGATACTATACATGTTTTGCACGCTCGCTCAATAACTGAAAAGCCTGTTGAATCAGCTGCTTTTCAGATGCTGTCATTTCGCGTAAAATAGCTGATACTTTTTCTTCATCCAAGCTTGAATTCCGTTTTAATAGGTCTTTTCCTGCTTCTGTTAAATGCAGAATTACTTTTCTTTCATCATGTATATCTCTATTTTTATATACATACCCTTTATCAATATTTCTCTTTACGTGTTCAGATGCCGTATTATGTGAAACGTGTAAATAATCCGCAATTTCTTTTATTCCAACCGAAGATGATTTGTCGATATGCTGTAAAAGACGTATGGTTTGGTGTGTAATTTTCTCTTGATGCGTATAGTGCAAATGATAATAAATAGACGTCCAATAGCTGTTTAACTCCTCTACTTTCATGATCCTGCTCCTTTATATCGTATTTTCAATTATTATCGTATTATACGATATATATTACAGAAACGACACCCAGTTTTCAATACTACCTTCTTTTTATCTTGTATCTCACATAATAATACGATTTAACAGTTACACTAATTGTACACACTGTGAAAGGCGGTTGTATGACATTGATTCTTCGACTGTTAAAATGGGTTCCGAATCTCTTTACGATTGGAAATTTGCTAAGCGGCGTATTTTCCATAGCCTTTAATATGAACAGCTACGAACGCTTAGCTGCTCTTTTTATTTTTCTAGCCGCTTTTTTCGATTTATTTGACGGCAAAATTGCGAGAAAGCTGAAAGTTAACAGCGAGTTTGGTGTAGAGCTAGATTCTTTGGCTGATATTATCAGCTTTGGCGTAGCGCCTGCAATGCTATTTCATACTCTTTCTCCCCACTCTTGGCTAACCGTACTCGCTTTTATGATTTATCCAAGCATGGGCGCATTAAGATTAGCTAAATTTAGTGCAAATCCAACCGTAGGTTATTTTATAGGGCTGCCTATTCCTTTTCCAGCTCTAATTATCGCACTGCTTGGTATGTTTTATTATGTGAATCCTTATCTTATGATTATTTTAGCTATTTTGATGGTGAGTCCTATCCGGGTCATGAAAATTTAGATACAATAAAAGACAGACAAAATGCCTGTCTTTTATAGTGCTGTCCATTCTTCGCACAGCATTTTATGCTTAAATTTCAGCTCATGTTCTCTTTTTTCAAGCTGAGCTTGTAAAGACAGCCACTCCTTATTATCAGGTGCTGAGCATAATTTTTCTTCAAGAGACAGTAAGGAATCCAGTACGTCTTCAAGCTGAGCAGCCACTTCTCGTTGCTGTTTTATGTTCATTTTTTTCAACAGTAGTTTTTCATTTTTCTTCATTTTTTTCACCTCTTTCTTTTCTTTACCCGATGATGAATGTTTTAGTATGAAAAGCACCTGATTAAAAATAGTTTTATCGTAGTACAAGCCATTTAATAGCGTATTTTTTATTTTTATTAATTATTTAGAACATAGTTTAACAAGATATGTTTAGAATTAGTAATACTTTTACAAACCGTGATATACTTAAAAAAAGAAAGGATGATGAATAGAAAATTATGCTGCAAAAATTTGGTTTTTCTCAGTATGAAAGTCAAGTATATGAAGCGCTGCTTGCGAATGATGGCCCGCTGGATGCTAGTTCAATTGTTACGTATTCGCATGTTCCAAAAGCAAAAATTTATGAAGTGCTTAATCGTTTAATTGATAAAGGTATTGTAGTAAATACATTGTCCGGGAAAAAGAAACTTTACTCAGCGGTAGCCCTTCAAACCGTCATTCAAAAACTTACTGCTGATTTTGAAAATGACATTAATGAATTAAAAACATATAAAATTAAAAAAACGTTTACAGATGATCATGTTTGGAGTTTAAAAGATAAATCCTCTATTTCTGCTCACATCGAACAATTGATTCATGAAGCGGAATCTTCTATTATTTTATCCGCGTGGAATGATGAGTTAGCACATTACCGCTCATTGCTAGAAGAAAAAGAGAAACAAGGCGTAAACGTCGAGGTCTTAACCATAGGAAACTTGCAGACTGCCCTCAAACATTTACATACATTAAATCCAATAGATGATCATAAAAACCTTGAGCCGTCGCAGTTGATTATTGTTGACGATGCTTACCTTTTATTTGCCGGCATTGAACATGAGACATGGAAAGCAATAAAAACCATGTCCCAGCCGCTTGTAAAAGTTTTTGCTGATTTCTTTTATCATGACGTTGCACTTACCCATATTACAAAGAAATATCAAGAGCAGCTTCTTCAAGATTCTGAGATCATGGATCTGCTTACTCGCCTGCGATATTAAAAAGGTTACTAATGAATTAGTAACCTTTTTAATATTACCTATTGAAATCCCTTCTAAAAAAGGTTACTATTCTAGTTGTAACTTTTTAAAGAGGGGGTTTTTTGATGAATAAAAAAGTTTACATACTTGCGATTGCTTCTTTTGTTGTTGGAACGGTCGAATTAATTCTAGGAGGCATCTTAGACTTAATTGCCGATGCATTTCAGGTATCATTAGCAAAAGCAGGTTATTTAATCTCTATTTATTCGTTTGTTTATGCCTTGTCTGCGCCGATTTTACTAAATGTGACGGCTAAGATAGAGCGTAAAAAAGTTTATATGTGGACATTATTTATTTTCTTATTGAGCAATGTATTTTCAGCCTACAGTTCGGGCTATTATATGCTACTGATTGGACGTATTCTTGCTGCTGCGAGCGGTTCTTTTATCATTGTACTATCTACCACAATGGCTTCTAGAATGGTAAAACCTGAATACCAGGGCAGAGCAATTGGCATCGTATTTATGGGAATCAGCGGCTCACTTGTTTTAGGCATTCCTCTTGGTATTTTGATTGGAAATGCGCTTGGCTGGCGTCAAGTATTTGTTATGATTGCAATTTTGACTGCCATTATTATGATTACCGTTTGGTTTACAATGGAGCGTCTAGCTCCTGCTCCAATTGTACCGTTAAAAACTCAGGTAAAAGCTTTACGCAATAAAAAAATGCTCGCTATTCACCTAGCAACATTATTTGTACTTGCGGGCCATTTAACGCTTTATGCGTACTTCACACCATTTTTACAAGAAACACTAGGATTAAATACAACGATGGTGACCATTATTTATGGTATTTTCGGTCTTGCTGCCGTGGCAGGAGGAGGACTTGGAGGAGCTGTTTCTGATAAATGGAACCCTTCTTCATCTGTTATCACCATGATTGCTCTCTTTTTTGTTAGCATGATTGCTATGCCTTTTGGCGTTCATTTACCATTTATTGTGTTCTTGCTTCTTATGATCATTTGGAGTGCACTCAGCTGGGCGGTTTCACCAGCTCAAAGCAATTTAATTATCCATAGTGCACGCGACACGTCGGACATTTTAATCAGCACTAATGCAGCGATTTCACACGTAGGAATTGCGATCGGCTCCTATGTTGGAGGAATTGTCGTTAATCAATACTCTGTTATTTATAACGGCTGGGTCGGGTCTATTTTTGTTTTGCTTGGTCTTTTCTGCTCTCTTTATGCGGTAACACGAACAGAAAGCACAGCAGATACGCTTCACAGTAAATAAGCTTTTATAAAAAAAGCGTACACATATAGTGTACGCTTTTTTTGATTATGATGGGTCTCCATGCATTTCAGCTGCAAATTGAGATTCGGACATGACGATAAAACCATGCTTTCTTAGCAACGCAGTCGTTACCCCTTCACCGGCTAATTTAACATTTGAAAATGCTCCGTTATATATATGTTCACTTCCACATGAAGGGCTGTTTTCTTTTAGTACAATAACAGTAGCTTTTATTTCTTTTGCGATGCTCAGTGCCTTATAGGCCCCGTCTATGTATATATCTGTCACGTCTTTTCCCGATCGTTCAATAACTCGCGCATTTCCGTTTATTACGTCTATTCCCGTTCCTTTTATAATTTCTGCCGGTTCTCTAGGCGTGTGAAATCCACCTAACAGTTCCGGACACATCATCACCGCTTCTTTATTTTCAACGAGCGCTTCAATTTCCTTAACTAAGGCACTGCTTCCATTATATCTGCAAGCTTGACCTGCTAAGCAGGAACTAACCAGAATCACAGAATTCTCCCTCCCATAAAAAAACACTTCTCATTCATCATACAAAGAATATATGATGAATGGAAGTGTTTACCTTTTATATTTTATTCAAGATCACGCTTTGACTCCTGCTCTTTGTCTCGATCCGTTTTCGCTTCAAATTCAGAGCGAGTCATTACGTCCTCTACATGCATATTTACTTCTACTACCTCTAATCCCGTCATATCGTGAACTGATTTTTTTACGTTATTAACAGTTTCAGAGAAAATGGCTGGAACATTTTTTCCGTATTCGACAATTACTTTTAAATCAAGGGCAACTTGCTTTTCTCCTACTTCAGCGTTAATCCCTTTTGTGATATCTTCAGTGCTGCGGAAGCGATCTGTTAACCCGCTCATAAATCCGCCGCTCATTGATAAAATTCCTTTAATTTCATTAGCTGCAATTCCAGCAATTTTTTTAATGACTTGATCTTCAAATGTTAATGTATTTTGATGTGTATTTTCCTGAGATTTTACTGCTGTATTTGTTTCATTAACTGCCATAACTAACATCTCCCTTAAAGTGATTTTCTATCTTCCTTTAGTAAAGAATCCTACCCAAGCATTTATGTCTAAATGACCGTCTCTCCACTTCCCGATTATATAACCAATTCCCATAAAAGCTACAATTAGCAGCGTGGGGCCAAAACCAATTGTTAATAGCAAAATTGCCAACACTAAACCTGCCAGAATACCAAGTACTCGGCCACGGTACGGAATCAATTTATTTGGAGTACTCATTATGTCCCTCCTTCATCACACAACACGCTCTTTCTTTCGTGTTTGTGTATCTGTTAAGTCAATACGGACGGAGTGAACGGGAAGCTCGAGTAAGGCCTCCACGGCGCGTTTTGTTTCAAGCTGCATCTCTTTTCCTAGTGTTGGTAGTCCATCTCGTCCAAACAACGAACAGTTGATATACAGACTAACTTTTTCTTTCCGAGAATGAATAGAGGCCTGGACTTCAGGAGAGCGTATTCCCTGAAAGCTTCTAATTGCTCGTAAAGCTGTAGATTCGATCGTTGCTTTAGAAATTGTTATTTTGCCTTCACCAGTTACAATTGCTAAATTCTTCTTAGGCGGTCTGCTAAATATGCCTGTTAAAAGAAAAATAATAAAAATAACTGCTAAAAATGCGCTTATTGATAAAATTGTGTAGTAAAACCACTCCTGATGCTGCCACTTTTCTAACCAGTTTGAAAGGTGAGGAACCCTATAAACCATCAGTGCTAACATACCTGAACAAATCAGTCCTGCAATTCCAATAATTGCGATTAAAAACCGATTAAAATTATTCAATTTTCCACCTCATCTCAACGTGAACTCCTACTGCTTTTTTGTTGTGTGTAAAGGGAAGGCAACGAGATATTCAATAGTTACCCGCAATATTTTTTTGATAAACTTTCTAACTGTAAAACTGAATATAAAAAAAACGACTAGGTTTCCCTAGTCATTTTCTGCGTCTCTATACGTTGTCCTGTGAGCTTTGATGAACTTATTACCGTTTATTAAACCGCCAATTAATAAAATAGCGGCGGTTAAATAAAACCAGACCATTAAAATAATAATACTTCCAAGCTGACCATAGATTTGCGAGTAGCTTCCAAACTGGACATAGTATCCGAATCCGGTAGATACAACTTGCCATCCTAGCGTGGAGAAAACAGCCCCTGGAAGTACATCTTTCCACGTTACTCTTGCGCTTGGCATCAGTTTGTAAAAAAGAATGAAGAAGCCTAATAAAAATAATGTCCCAATTCCCCATCTAATTGTCGTCCAGCTTTGAAACCATATATCAGGAACATGGACTTTTGTTAGGACCAAATGTCGAATGACCTCTTCAATAATTGGTACAAACAATGAAATAGCTACCACAACCATAAAACCAAAAGTTAAAATCAAATCATTGATTAAACCGCGCAAAAACGTTTGTTTTCTTTGAATATGATACGCGTCATTTAACGAGCGAACCAAAGATTGTATAGCCATAGATGCGAGCCAAAAAGTCGCTAATAAACTAAAAGATAAAACTTTTTTCCCGCTATTGTTAACTGTTTCAATTGACCGTTCAATTACGTCGTAGGCGCTTTTAGGCGTAAATGGTTCAATAAATATCAGCAAATTGTTTGTATCAATTGGAAAGAAACTCAGCAGAGAAAAAAGAAAGATAATAAACGGTACAAAAGATAACAAAAAATAGTAGGCTGTTTGAGCAGCCTGATCAAAGAAACGCTCCGTAAAAAAACGAGCGGCAACGGTCTTAGATGTTTGAATCATAACAGCGTTCTCCTTTACTTTCGCTTCACCCTGTAGTGAAATTCATATTCAATTTTTATGTTCAACATGTATTGGATAAGTTTCGGCTTATAAAGCTTTCCTTTTCCATTATCCGCGGTTAACAAAGAATTTAACCTGTAAAATTATACAGCCGGTTCATAAAGAAGATATTATTATAATTACATCTGCCATTACCACCATATCAATAGATCTTCTTTTTCTTTCATAAAACCGTAAATTCTCTGAGACTGCTTTCCCTTTTTTCTTACATCTTAAACTTTTTTACGCAATGTTAAAAAAGTAAAACATAAGAGCGCCGATCAGCATCAGCATAATCATTGAAACAAAAATAACCAAAGCGTGAGAAGATTGATACGTTTGGCTGTTAATTTTTTTGCGTGTTGAAAAATAATGATAGGTTGAGAAGAGAAGCAAACCTGCACTTGCAGCTAAAGAAAAGATGATAACAGCAATAATAAGAGTATCGGCTGCTTCACTTAATTTTTTTCCGGAATTGAAATGTAGGCCGCCTGCAACAAAGCCAATGCCGAGTGTGGCAACAGACGTTCGAATCCACGCTAAATACGTTCGTTCATTTGCTAAATGCTGCTGAATATAAATGGATTCATTTTCTTTTTTAGTCATTTACATACCACCGTCCCTTTATATGTCTTCTATTATAAATAAATACTCAAACGAAAATAAATTGAGGACGCTTCACGCCACATTATACCCGAAAAGAACGAATCATTACCATCTTCAAGCGGTCAAAAGAGCTTCTTCATAAACTAAAAAAAACCAACGGGATAACCCCAGCTGGCTTTTTTGATTTATGAAACATTTTCCTTATCTTGATTATGCTGATATTCCTCGTCCCAATAATCAGCATTTTGAATTCCTAATTTCCTTGGAGAAAAGATAGGGTCTATCCCTAGTTTTCTCTGCTGGCGATAATCTTTTAAAGTTATTAAAGCAGGCTTAGCTAAAATCAAAATTGCAATTAAATTGAGCCAAACCATTATTCCAACTCCAATATCTGCTAACGCCCATGCAGTTTCAGCCGTTCGGATAGATCCGTATAAAGTAGTGGCTAAAAGAGCTGCCTTAAGGAACATGGATACTATTTTATTTTGTTTGCCTTTCAATACGTAAGCTAAGTTCGTTTCCGCAATATAATATTGTGACATAATCGTAGTAAAGGCGAAAAACACGAGAGAAACAGCTACAAACCCTGATCCGAATCCAGGAAGCACCGTCTCAACTGCTTGCTGCGTATATTGAGGCCCGGCTTCAACTCCTTTTAAATGATCCACAATGAACGAACCATCTGGCCCTTGGGTGCTGTAAGAACCTGTAATTAAAATCATAAAGGCTGTAGCAGAGCATACAAGCAGCGTATCAATATAAACTGAAAAAGCTTGTACCAGACCTTGCTTGGCAGGATGTGAGACTTCCGCTGCTCCCGCGGGGTGAGCTCCGGTACCTTGACCCGCTTCATTTGAATATACACCTCGCTTGACTCCCCACGCTATAGCCATGCCAATAATTCCACCGAACGTAGAATCAAGTGCAAACGCACTTTTAAAGATTAAAGCAATAACTCCTGGTAAAGCTTGAATGTTCAATCCGATAATCACTAACGAAACAAGAACATATCCAATGGCCATAAACGGAACAACATATTGTGCCACGGCAGCAATACGCTTAACGCCTCCAAAGATAATTAATCCTAAAATAACAACAAGTACAATCCCAGACGTTAAAGGCGGTATTGAAAATGCATTATTTAACCCTGCTGTAATTGAATTTGCTTGCACTCCTGGTCCAAGTACACTCATAGCTAGCAGTGCGGCAAAAGCGAAAATCAGTGCGTACCACTTCTTTCCCATGCCTTTTTCAATATAATAAGCAGGCCCACCTCGGTATTCTCCTTTATCTTTTACTTTATAAATTTGAGCAAGTGTTGATTCAATAAATGCACTAGCTGAACCTATAAAAGCAATAAACCACATCCAAAAAACTGCTCCTGGACCACCGAATGCAATGGCTGTTGCAACTCCCGCAATATTTCCAACTCCCACGCGCCCTGATAAAGCAAGTGTTAACGCTTGAAAAGACGAAACGCCCGATTCAGAACTTTTTCCATTAAACAATAAAGTAACCATATCTTTCAAATATCGAACTTGTACAAATCTAGTGAGAATAGTAAATAAAAGTCCCACTCCTATACATAGATAAAGCATCGGCGTACTCCAAATCATTTCACTTATTGTACTAATCATCTGCTCCAATATACACTCCTCCTTAAAACACTCTCCACATTATGAATAATGAGAACATAGTTTTAATATAGAATTAAAAAACAGAAAATTCATTCTTTTTGTCAGGTTGTTTTACACATTATTTGATAAATAGACAAAATTTGTGGGTATAACGTATATTTTGGACAGATTATCTGACGCAGTTTTTAGTGAAGTATAAGTTCTTTACATAATTCCACTGTCACAGCATAAAGTAATGAGTGAACCAAGGGTCACTTTATGTTCTAAGCCAAGCGTAAACACAGGACATCTTTCTGTTTTCATTTCACGGTAATATTTCACTAAGTGAATCATTTTATTTTTAAATATTTCTGATATATGGTATAATTTAAACCGATAAAAAGATGCTGCATGTATGCTAAAAGAGCAGGCCATATGGTTTCGCTCTTTTGTTGTTTTTACGCTATGCGGCACAACGAAAGAAGGAAATAGAATGGAATTATGGAAACGAAACTTGTACATTTGCTGGTTCGGTTCTTTTTGCACCACAGCCGGGATGAGTTTAGTTATTCCGTTTTTACCGCTTTATATTGAAAAGCTGGGAGTTCACGATACGAGTTCCATCAGCAGATGGGCTGGTATTGCGTTTGGAGCTACCTTTTTAATGGCGGCTATTGTTTCTCCTTTATGGGGGAGTTTAGCCGATAAATACGGGCGAAAGCTTATGCTCCTTCGCGCAAGCTTGGGTATGGCAATTGTTATGACTTCTATTGGTTTTGTGCAAAATGTCTATCAGCTTGTCGGACTGCGCTTTTTAATGGGCGCTGTTTCCGGCTTCATCTCTGCAGCCATTACGTTAGTAGCGACTCAAACACCTAAAGAGCATAGTGGTAAAGCATTAGGTACGTTATCTACAGGGGCTGTATCAGGATCTTTATTAGGACCGCTAGTAGGGGGCTATTTAGGAGATACAATTGGATTGCGTCACGTCTTTTTCGTGACGGGTGCATTTATGTTTTTGTCTTTTTTAATTGTAAATTTAATTCAAGAAGACAAAAAAGAGACGGCGAAAACGACGAAAGAATCTAACATTGGGTTACTATCTCTAAAAAATTCAAAGGCTGTGATTGGTATATTTGTTACAACTTTTTTACTGCAGCTTGCAGTTATGGCTATTCAGCCAATCGTTACACTGTATGTAAAACAACTGTCTACTCATACCGATCACCTTGCCCTTATTTCAGGTTTTGTCGTGGCGGCAACAGGAATATCAAATATTTTAGCTGCATCAAGACTCGGCAAAGTCAGCGATCGCGTTGGTCCTCAAAATGTACTTCAAATATGCCTGCTCATCGTAGCAGTTATTTGCGGCTTACAGGCCTTTGTGCATAGTACTTGGCAGCTATTCTTACTTCGTTTTTTACTCGGTTTTGCAATGGGAGGATTATTACCTTCTATTAATTCTTATTTAAAGAAAATTGTGCCGGACTCGATTACCGGTAAAATGTTTGGCTATAATCAAACAGCGCAATATTTTGGGAATTTAGCCGGTCCAGTCATTGGCGGACAAATTGCCGGAGCTAAAGGAATTCCTTACGTATTCTTAACAACCAGTGTTCTTCTACTATTGAATGCTGGGTGGGTGTATTATCAGCGCCATCACGGACAACAGCTAGACGGTAAAGCCGCATAAAAAAACCTTCCGTTAAAACGGAAGGTTTTTTTATTACCACAAGGGTTCTTCTTCGCTGCTTACTTCATAAGAAAGTGGCATCATAACAACCGCTGCTATGAAGAAAATAAGCTCCGCGACAACAATGGATGGAAAGGAAAAGTCAAATAGTGAGAGAATAAGCCAAATAATAAGGGGTGCAAATGAGTAGATTGATAATCGCTTTTGGGATTTTGCAGAGATATACTGTTGTTTGTCACAGTGTGGGCATTCTAAAACGTTTCTAAATGTTAACAGTTGTTTAAAGGTTGTCCTCCAGTTCCATTTATGATTACAATTTTGACAGGTGGCCATGGGCATCACGCTCCTAAAAAGATTTATGTACATATAAAGTATACGTACAAGTGGGTAAAGAGTTTCATTTTTATGATTAAAAACGTTTTTACTATTATAACATAAAACAAAATAAAAGGCTTTTTACAAGAAAAAGCCTTTTATTTCAACGTTTATTTAGATACAGCTTCATTCGTTTGAGAAGCTGTTTTTACTTTTATAACCATAATAACAAAAGCTAGCAACCCAAGAATCGCTGCTACGAGAAAAGGAGCTTGAGGCGCTACGGCATTGCCGATAACTCCTGATAATAAAGGAGCAAAAGCTGCACCTAACCATCTTAAGAAATTATATCCTCCAGATGTAATTCCTCGTTCATAAGGAGATACTTCCATTACATGACTCGTAAATAATGCATTATTAAGTCCTGATACAAGACCTGCTGCCATGATTAAGACAATGCGCAACCATGTTGCATCAAAGGCAAATAAACAAATTAAAATAAGTGAAAAAACAATTAAGCTAACATGTAACACTTGTTTTGGCTGATATCTTTTCTCTAACTGATGTGCTAAAACCGCTGATCCATAAGCTAAACATAATCCCCATCCAAAGAAAACAAAGCCAATTTGAAGAGCTCCGATCGATAGAATAAGCGGCGTATAAGCTAACACTGTAAAAAACCCGTAGTAATAAAGCATGCCTGATACAGCGCCTTGAGTAAATGGTTTTAATTTATAAAGTTTAACCATGTCTTTAAAACCCGCTGCTTTACGAGGCTTAGTGCTTGTAGGCTGTTTAACAATCGTTAATACTAAAATAAAGGCGATAAAAATTAAAGCACTTGTACCGAAAAACGGCAATCTCCAAGAAGCATTTCCTAACACGCCTCCTACAAGCGGTCCTCCGGCCATTCCCAAACCAATCGCAGCTTCATATAATCCTACTGCTTTTTTCACTTCACCTGATAATGCAATAAGCAGCGTCATAGCTGTTGCAAAGAAAAACGAATTACCAAGTCCCCATCCTGCTCGGAAAATAGAAAGCTGAGGAATATTGTTAGAAAACCCGCATAGTGCTGCAAAAATCGTTACAATGATAAGTCCTGTTACCATCAAACGCTTGTCTCCTACACGTGATGCTAAGATGCCTGCTGGAATCATCATAATAGCCATCATTAACAAATAGGAAGTAAATAACATTTCTACTTGCCAATGAGAAGCTCCAATTTGCTTAGCAATCTCTGGTAAAATCGGATCTACTACCCCGATTCCCATAAATGCTAAAAAAGTAGCTACTACCGTAATAATTTGACCTAATCGGTTATTTGAATGCTGTCCTTCCACTCTTTCATCTCTCCTTTTGTTTTTTCATGTATTTTCATAGCAGATTCTCGCATTTGTTTTAATTCTGTTTTAAATGCCTGCATTTTAACCACTTTAAAATCAATCATCTTGATTTGATTTTCCAGTAAATTTTCTATTTTAGTTATCTCTTTCGCTGATAATCCTTGCTGCTCACTTCTTTCTTCAATCATTCTTTTGAGCGACATAAACTGCTGCAGCTCCTGTAAAGAAAAACCGAGAACTTCTTTTGCTTCTGCTACTTTTTTTAGTTCTCTTACCTCTTCTTCGGAATAAATCCGTGCATTTCCTTTTGTACGCTGCGGGGGCAAAATGAGTCCAATCTCTTCATAATACCGAAGAGCACGCTTGGTCAAACCAGTCATTTTCGTTACGTCATCGATTAGATACATATTTTCCCCTTCACCTCCCTCAAACATTAACGTTAACGTCAACTATCTATCACCATTATAGATTAACGTTAACGTTAATGTCAATAATATCGAGACATTTTATGTAAATTTAAAAATATGTGCACAAAAAAACCTATTGATAAATCAATAGGTTACATCAATATGTCATATAGCTGCTGTGCTGTTTCTCCTGTAACTTTACCATATACTCCTCGTCTTTTAGAAGTAAGTTCCGCACTCTCGGAGGTGAATCGTACATTGTATACGACTCCTTCATAAGTAAGCTGTACATCTGGGTCAAGAGCGACAGTGTAATCAGCTTTTTTCCATTGAATTTGTTTCATAATTGATTCTACAGCTAAAGCATCTTCTGAACTTAACGTTTTATCTCCTGCTTTTATAAGCTTGCCCTCCCTTTTTTTATTAAATTTTAGTTCAGAATGATAAAATGAAAACTCAAGTTGGTTTTTATTATGTGCTATGAAATCTTGGGGTAGTTCTACATAGCGGACAACTTCTCCTTCGTGTACAAACACAAGCATTTGATTAGCAGCAGATATTTTTTTCATTACCTCTTCACTGATCGGTGCGTTTACAAGTTTTTCTACGTCGGCTTTCTTGCTTTTGTTTGTGAATAAATATCCTTTTTCCCATTTAAAATCACTTAACTTCGATACATCCACTGACCTTACACCTTTTTTTTCAAATAATTGCTGAATATTCTCCCCCATTTCTTTGTCGTTGGTGACTTGAGCATTAGAACTGCACCCTGCTAAACAACAAAAAATAAAGCCTATTGCTATAAGAGCCTTCACTTTTGCCTTCCTCCTCCCTACCATTCTTTTAGACAATTCCAACTTTGTACCATTTTAACATATAATTCCTATTTTTTCGTCAAAACAAAGAAAGAATACGCTTACATAATTTCACGCATATAAATGTGATTTATTTACAAGTTTTTTCTGAATATTTTAAGAAAATTTTAATATTTTATTTAGTTCGTTTTTAAACTTTATCTTTAGACTAAAAAATAAGTTAAAAATAAATAACGCAGGAGGAAAACAATGACTTGTCTATCTGAAGTTTTAAAGTTTAATGAAAAATTTGTAACAAATAATCAATTTGAGGCTTTTCAAACATCCAAATTTCCTAACAAAAAAATAGTCATCTTAACTTGTATGGATACACGTTTGTTAGAATTACTTCCTAAAGCCATGGGGCTAAAAAATGGAGATGCAAAAATAGTGAAAAATGCCGGAGCTGTTATCTCCCATCCCTTTGGCAGCGTCATGAGAAGTATATTAGTTGCCGTCTACGCTTTGCAAGCTGATGAAGTATGTGTCATCGGTCATCATGAATGTGGAATGACGGGCATGAAAGCTGAAGCTATTTTAGCCTCTGCTGAACAAAGAGGGATCAGCGCGGAACAAATTCGTAATCTAAAATATGCCGGTATTGATTTAGAATCATGGCTGACTGGGTTTGAATGTGTAGAGGATAGTGTCGAAAACAGTGTGGATATGATTCGAAATCACCCTTTATTACCAAAAGACGTGCTTGTTTCTGGAATGGTTATTCATCCCTCAACAGGCAAACTTGACGTTGTTGTAAACGGCTATTCCCAAGACCAAGCTGAAACCGTAAGCTCATGAAGGAGGATTTTATCGAATGCTAAAAGATAACCGATTTCAAGGCTATTCAGCAGGGCATTTACAAAAAGATATTATCGCCGGTTTGGTTGTTGGGGTCGTTGCTATTCCTTTAGCAATGGCCTTTGCCATCGCTTCTGGTGTAAGACCTGAATACGGGATTTATACAACCATTATCGCAGGAATTATGGTTTCCATATTAGGCGGATCTAAATTTCAAATTGCAGGTCCAACAGGTGCATTTGTTCCGGTGCTGCTTGGAGTTGTCATGCAATATGGTTATGAGAATCTCATTATTGCCGGCTTTATGGCTGGAATTATGATTACGCTGCTCGGAATATTTAAGCTAGGTAAATTTATAAAGTTTATTCCGCGCCCTGTGACGATTGGATTTACAGCAGGAATTGCGATTATTATTTTCTCAGGTCAGATCGCTAACTTTTTAGGATTAAAGGGAATTGCAAAACATGAGGAATTTCATTTAAATATGATTGAAATCCTACGAAAAATTGCAACGATTAACATTTACAGCGTCATCATAGCCGCTATTTGTTTAGCTATCGTGATTATAACGCCAAAGTTTTTACCTAAAATTCCCGGTGCTCTTCTAGGTCTTCTTATTTCCACACTTGTAGCCATTACACTGTTCCCAGGAAAAGTTGCAACGATTGGCTCTACTTACGGTGCTATTCCGAGTAAACTACCATCTTTTAGCTTCCCAGATTTAACATGGGATAACATCGTGATGCTATTTCCGGCTGCCTGCGTAATTGCGATGCTTGGAGGTATTGAATCTTTACTATCAGCTGTTGTTGCTGATAATATGGCCAAAACCAAGCATAATAGCAATAAAGAGCTTGTGGGCCAAGGAATTGCTAATATCGCTACCTCGCTATTTGGCGGAATTCCAGCAACTGGTGCCATTGCCAGAACAGCGACCAATATCAAAAACGGCGCAGCTTCTCCGTTATCAGGAGTTATACACGGCTTAGTTGTTTTATTGGTCCTTGTGATGCTGGCTCCTTATGCATCAAACATTCCGCTGGCAAGTATGGCACCTATTTTAATGTTTGTGGCTTGGAATATGAGTGAGCGTAAAGAATTTGCGCATATTTTAAAAACCAAGTCAGCTGATTCATTTGTACTTGTAGCTACGTTTTTATTAACAGTTTCAATCGATTTAACAACAGGTGTAGGCGTGGGTCTACTTTTAGCTATTGTTATGTTCGTGAAACGAATGAGCGGATCACTGAAGATTTCAAAAGTTTTAGCGGAAACATCTGAAAATGCTCACAAATCTGAGTTGATGGAATATACCATGCAAGGATCTCTTTTCTTTGGATCGGCTGAAGTATTAGAAGATTCCTTTGATAACATCGCTGAAGCGAAACCGAAAGTTTTATTGCTTCGAATGAGCCAAGTATCCTTTATTGATACATCTGGAGAAGCTTTACTATCGAAGGTAGTCGAACGTTTGAAAGATTCGCATAGCCAAGTCGTTATTTCTGGCTTACAGCACCAGCCGAAAGAAATGTTAAAGTCAACCGGTCTATATGATAAAATCGGTGAAAAAAATATATTTTCTTCCGAACCTCCCGTGAGTAAGATTAAAGCTCGTCATAGAATCGTTACTACGTAATAAAAAAGAGATCCGAACGATTAATCGTTCGGATCTCTTTTTTTTAAATATTAAACCGGTACCCTGCTCCCCAAACCGTTTCTAGGTACTGAGGGTCTGCTGGGTTTTCTTCTAACTTTTCTCTTAGTTTTCGAATGTGAACTGTTACGGTTGAAATATCTCCTGAAGAATCGAATCCCCATATTTTTTCAAATAGATGTTCTTTACTTAATACTTGATTTGGATGAGAAACGATAAACTTCAGCAAATCGAATTCCTTCGCTGTAAAAAACACTTCTTTGTCATTCACAAATACTCTTCTAGCGGGCGTGTCAATCGCTAAGCCATGAATGCGAATCATACGCTTTTCCTGCTTATCAGAGAGTCTTTCATATCTCGCTAAATGCGCTTTAACCCTTGCGACCAGCTCCCCAGGGCTGAATGGCTTGGTAATATAGTCATCTGCACCTAGCCCGAGACCTCTAATTTTATCAATTTCTTCTTTTTTAGCTGAAACTAAAATGATTGGAATATCTTTTGCAGCTCGAATTTGCTTGCACACTTCAAATCCGCTCACTTTAGGAAGCATAATATCCAAAATAACCAGGTCAAAATGTTCATTTAACGCTTTTTCTAATCCCTTATCCCCGCTATATTGAACGTCTATTTCAAAATCGTTAATTTCTAAATAATCTCTTTGCAATTCAGCAATACTTACTTCATCTTCAACTAATAATATCTTCTTCATGTGTATCACCATTTTCATTCATTTTTTGCAAAGAAAAGAAAATACTTGTTCCTTCGCCAAGCTTACTTAGTGCCCAGATGTCTCCCCCGTGGCGTTCAACAATTTGTTTTGCAATGGCCAGTCCAAGTCCACTTCCTCCAGTATTGCTATTGCGGGACTGTTCTGCTCGATAAAACCGGTCAAAAATATGCGCTAATGCTTCCGGTGAAATCCCAGAGCCGTTGTCTTTTACTTCAATAATGAGTTCACTTTCGGTAGCAGAAAGAACGATATCGATTCTTCTTCTTTCTTTATCCATAAATTTAATGCTGTTGGTTGTTAAATTTATTAAAACTCTCCGCAGCTGCTCAGCATCTGCCTTTGCATACAGTGTCGTTAGAGAATCATTAGAAAATAAAACATCAATATCATGTTCGCTCATTTCAAACTGAAGCTCTTGCACATAACTTTCCATAAATGCTGAAATATTAAGTTTTTTAAACACAAATGGAATTTCGTGCAAATCCAATTTAGAAAATAAAAATAGCTCATCGATTAACGCATTCATGTCTTTTGCTTTTGTTGAAATCGTTAACAAATATTTAGAAAGCTTATCCGGCGTATTAGCTACTCCATCTTGAATTCCTTCTACATATCCTACAATGGAAGTAATAGGAGTTCGTAAATCGTGTGAAATACTTGAAAGCAGCTGCTTTCGATTATCTTCATATTGAATTTGCAGTTCAACAGAAGATTTTAGTTTTTGCCTCATTTCTTCAAAAGCTTGCGTTAATTCGCCTATTTCATCCTTTGAATTAGCAGAGATCTCAAAGTGAAGATCACCTTGTTTTATTTTTTCAGCCGCTTCTTTTAATTCACGAATAGGTTTAATAATGCTTCTTGAAACAAGATAGTTTAAAAATCCAATAATAACAATGACTAAAATTAATAGTAGAAAGATTAAAAAAGGGAAAATTCGATTAATAATACCTACATAAGGGCTGATTTTTCGCAAAACGTAAATGCTTCCTTTTTCTTGATTCGAGAAAGGAAAATCAAGGTTGATATATGTAAAGTACTGCTTGCCTATGCGCAGCATGTCCTGCTGATACGAATGATTTCCTTTACTTTTTTGATTCTTTGGCAAGTATTTACGAAGGTTTTCTCCTTTAATGGATTCTGAAGCATATACAACCTCTGTGTTTTTTTGAATCACAATATCAATATTTTCAAATTCATATTTTTTAACCATATCCGGCCGCAGCAGCTGCTCCGGTTTTTCTTCACTCAATAACTTTAAATCCAAGAATGCATTTTCTTCTTCTGGCGTTAACAATTTGTACTCATAGGAGTGACTGTACAGTTTTCTTACAAAATCGGCGTCTCCAGTAATAGAGAAGAAAATGAGAAAGCCCGATAAAAAAAGCAAAATAATAAAGACAAACACAATACTGATATACGTTAAAACAAAACGCAGTTGAATTGACATTTCTTACCCTGTGCCCCTTTGGCTTTAACAAAACTATTTGATAGACTAGTAAAGGTGAATAACAAATAGATCGTTAGACATTATACATGTAGCAAAAATTAAAACAACAAAACAAATGTATATTCTCACTTTACCGTGATAGAGTGAGAATGAACACCACCTTTTTTACCATTTTATGAATTACTGGAAAATTATGATCTATTTTTCATAATATTCTTAGGCTGAAAGGTATACTATATGCCTTAATATTTTAAAAAAGGAGATTTTTTAATGAAAATTATTAAAGCTACTTCCTCTCACATCCCTTCTGTTGCCCGTCTGTACGTAGACAGCTGGCGCATTACATACAAAGAGTTAGTACCTGATGCTTATTTAAACAACTTGTCTTATGAACAAAGTAGAGAAAAATGGTCCCTTTTTCTTACCGATCCTTCTCATTTTATTTTGCTCGCTATCGATGAACGAGGAGAGATCGTCGGCTTTTCAGCGGGTAAGCCTCATTTGTCACGCGCTGAAATATACGCGCTATACGTTTGCAAGGAAGTGCAAAGCCAAGGAATTGGTCATCTTCTATTTTCTCATTCAGTAAAAGAATTTGCTGATCAGCAATATACGTCTATGATTATTTGGGCTATGAAGAAAAATAAGAAAGCGACTCAGTTTTATAAAAAATTAGGCGGCAAAAAAATCTTGAATCGTACAAGTCAGTTTGGAGAAACTAAAGTTGAAGACGAAGCATACGGTTGGGAACGTCTTCCTTCTAATAAATAAACGAGCACACTAGTGTGCTCGTTTATTTATTAGAAGATAATATTATTGAGCCGTTGTCTTTTTATCCGTTGAATGAGCTTTATTACAAAGCCCATTCCAGTGCCAAAAACAATTCCCTTGACTCACTATAAAACAATCCAGCCATTTCTGAAAATTCATATGTAATACATGTGCATCTTGAAACGATGCCTTCCGCTTTTTTACTATTATATATGCAGAGTGCGCTGATTTTTTAGAGTCAATGATAATCTCTTCTTCTCCGACAGACCCAATTGTCATATAAAGACTCTGACTTTTATAAGCTGTTTCTCTTACATCTTCTAAGCTATAAAGATTCCCTGCTATTTTTTTGTCAGCATCAATGAACAAATTACACCCATTTGTTAGCTGTAAAAACTGCTTGTAGTCTTCAGGAAGTGATACATGCATTTCTTCTTCAAAAACATTCAGTTGATTCTTGCTTACTCCATCAAAAAAAGCACACGTGGTTCTGTATACTTCTCCTTCATTTTTACACACTTCTATAACATTATTGTTTTCCCACAGCCGCTTTCGAAGTGAATTTATTATTTTTTCAATCATACTCTTCCTCCAAGCGTTGGATTTAAAACGGTTACATTACATTAATTAAACAATAATGTGCTAATTCCTTCTTTCCTACTAAATTATACGACAAACTTTAGAAATTCATGTTCAAATAACATAGAAAAAAGCAGCGAATATCGCTGCTTTACAGGTTATACAGGTGCTTTTTCTTCCTGTTCAGGATGGTGATCGTAATCAATAAGCGCTT
The DNA here is from genome assembly GCF_042787775.1 of Priestia sp. YIM B13552. Taxonomy (NCBI): domain Bacteria; kingdom Bacillati; phylum Bacillota; class Bacilli; order Caryophanales; family Bacillaceae; genus Priestia; species Priestia sp. YIM B13552. The sequence goes on along the minus strand of NZ_JBHZOU010000003.1, from coordinate 211,401 downwards.
TTGGAAGGCCGGTATATTTAGCCCAATAATAAATCCCAAGAGATACGACCGCTATAATAATTAAGTCTACAGGCGTATCGATCAAACCCTTTCCTCCGCCGAACGAACCAATATAAGAAATAAAGAGCATGATGATATAATAAGCAACTAACCACCAAGTTGATTTAATCTGCTGACGAAGACTTACTTCGTTTTTAGGCACATATTTAGCAAAAATCAAATATATAACAAACATAACCAATTGAGAAGTTAACAGCCATGAAATAGTCTTCCATCCTGACCAGTAGACAATAAAGGAAGCAAAAATAAAGGATAATGGACCAATTATACTCATTCCTCTTAATTTAAAAGGCTTTTCCAAATCTTTTGCATTCACCATAAAGGCCGCTGATGAAATTGGTGCAATCGCGTAAGAAAGAATAAGCGCAACAGAGCATACGTTTACGAGTGCATTCCATGAAGGAAATGGCAGTGTCCAAAAAATCGAAAGTCCTAATGAAAGCCATAGAGACGATCGAGGAATCCCTGTTTTTTTATCCACATGAGCAAACGTTTTAAATAGCGTACCATTACGAGACCAAGCATAGATAAGTCTAGATGTTGTATTCATAAAAATATTACCGTTACCACCCGGTGATAAAATAGCGTCTAAAATAACAAGTGTTGCTAGCCAGCCAAGGCCAAGAACAACAGCGATGTCTTTAAACGGCAGTGAGAATTTATCTTGAATGCCGGACCAACCGCCTTTAATCATGTCAGATGGAATAGCTCCGATAAATAATACTTGTAGGGCAGTATAAATGAGAGCTGCTAGAATGATACAAATCACAAGAGCAATTGGAATATTACGCTGAGGATTTTTCACCTCTCCAGCTACCGATACAATTGGATGAAGGCCTAAGTAGGCGAACATAACCCCGCCTGTGGCAATGGCGGCCTGGATACCATCAAACCCCCCGGGAGCAAACTCTCCCATCGTAAAGTTTCCTGACTTAAAATAAAATGCCAGCGTTACGATTACTGTAAGCGGTACAAAATATTTAAAAATAGAAATGATAATATTCGATTTTGCAAATGCTTTTACACTCCAGTAATTGAGTAAAAAGAATAAGCAAAGCAACACAAATTGTAGAATCCATCCAGATATGGTCGGTGAATCAGATCCAGATTTTGTTAAACCCGGAAACCAATAGGCCACATACTGTCTCACAGCTGTTACTTCGATAGCGATTAAGCTAGTGTACGCTACAATCGTAATAAATGAAATCATATAGCCTACAAGATGACCATGTGAATAAACAGGATATCGAATAATTCCTCCTGTACGAGGCAAGGCAGCCCCTAGCTCAGCGTATACAAGGCCTATTAATAAAATAATAACTCCACCAATAACCCAAGAAAAACTTCCTGCAGGACCGGCTTGCGTAGCGACATTACTAACGGCAAACAGCCAAGCGGAGCCAAAAATAGCCCCTAATCCAATCAATGTTAAGTCTAATAGGGATATCGTCTTTTTAAACGGACCTTTATTCTCCATAAGCTTCCTCCTTTGGATGAATCATCACTTTTGTTGTTTTTTTTGACAACATTCATATATATTCGATAATATGTGTCAAAATTTTTATTACTATACCCATTCAAAATCACTTTGAATCCCTTTTCTTAATTTCTACAGATTAATTAACAGAAAATTTTAAAAAATAACTCTTATATTCAAGACACACTAAAACTTTTTCTTCTCTTCTTTAATAGGTAAAATACTCAATAAATGAAAGGAGCTAGACAAATGACTTTACCAGAAAATTTGCCTGTTGATTTTACAGCTTACAACCACTTAACATTCCTTCCGCTCGGACGCAAAAATAAATCGATTCGGTCCGTAGGAAGTAAACATACTAAAGGGCTGCTTGGACGTTTAAATGACTACTTTGAACGAGCAATGAATGAGTTATCTCAAGAAGATATAGTCCTTTTTCAAACGTTCTTATATGGAAGTCATAGGGGCGGTTTTCCCGTCGCAATTGATAAAAATGAAGACGTTTATCCTCACTTTTGGAAACCAACTTCATTCCTATGGAAAGAATATAATAAGAATCGCGGCATTCCTATTCATCATGATGAGCTTTATTCTCAAGATTTTACGGTTTTAACTAAAAATGAGTTGGAAAACTACCTCGGAAGTATTATGAAAGATTACATGTTTTGCGCTAGGATACATGATTCTTCCAAAGAAGAATGGATTCAACATATTAATAAGTGTTTCTTCAAACATCCGCTCATTTCCCTTTATCATCGAAATGCAGATGTGATTGAAGCAATTGAACAATCAAAAAAATCACCTTTGCTTTTTATTATGAAAAACCCTGAGCAAATTGCTTTTTGGCGCAATCGGATTGAAATCATTATGAGACCTTTTCGCTCTCTTTCTTCCACCGCCTTTGAGAGAGGTTTTTCAGATACGGAAGATACGGTATTAACTGTTCACGGAGAAAACGAGATCATTCGCTTAACTTCAGAAAACAGGGGTCTCGCCGTAACATATGATGTCACAAATGATACTATTTCACTCGATGATGAGTATAATGTAGTGCTAGCAGCGAAACGATTAGCTACAACTCAGCGGCAGTTCGAAGAGATTATAGATGAAAATGAAGAAGTAATTCAAAAACTGCTTGTCTTTTTTAAATGGAAAAGTCTTTTAAAGCATCATGAAGTGCACATCAAAGAGATCCAAGACAAATTGTGCAGCCTAACCACTTATCAACTTAATGAAGAACAAGTTTTACAGAAAAACGAGCCCTTTCTTTCCTTCATTCAAAACGTATTACAAGTAAAGACACCGAATGCCAATCTCAAAGTTGGTTCCATTCAATGGTTTTCACAGTGGGATTTTCCAGATGTCACCCTGCTGCAGGAAACAAACAAATTTACATGTTATATGAGTCCAAACGAAATAGAAACGAAGCTGACAGAAATAAGCGCTAAGATAGAAAATGAACTTCATAAGCAGCGTCAGGACCTGCTTTCGACTCCGCTAAAAATCGGTCAAATAACTTTTGATTCAAACCAAATGTTACGGCTATTAACACTTATAGATACCTTAAAAAACACGGAAACTCAGCAGGTTTACGTACAAATTTTAGAAGGCGTTTCTACTAACAGTATTCGTCAAAAAGAGCTCGATATAATACCCGCGTTTGGATTATTAAATTCCATAAAGCGCAAGCGCATTGTTACGTATTTACAAGAATTACAAAACTATCAGATGCTTAAAAAAGAGAAAAAAGGATTCAGCCTCACTCCAAAAGGAGAAGCCATCCGACGTCTATTTGAAGAAGAATCACGGAGAATATGAGATTGTATCTCACGTGATTCTTCTTTTTTGATTTTGAAGACTACTTTCTCTATTAAATGCTTATCATAATTAGAAACCTCCATTCATATAATCATTACTAGATTAGCAAAGTCCTTCATACCTATTAGCCTGACGCTGACATAGAGAGGAGATTTCGCCATTGAAATCTAGTAATCGCGCCAATTTTGTAGTGTTAACATATAAGATGGTTCTTGTTATTTTATCCGTTGTTTTAATGACATCATCTATCATTGTTCTAGTAAGTTACTCAGCATTTAAAGAACAGTTCAATTCTTCTATTGTCTATCAAACGTTATCAAAGCATAAAGCAGAAAGCCTTTATTATTTGATGAGCCAGGAAAACCACCACTTTTCAACGGCTTTTGATAAAAATTACTCGCCTCCAGGTCTTTCTTCTACACTGCTCGAGTTATCAACAAGTATTCGAGCAGAAGACGCGAGAAGCTTGTTTGGTTCAGAACTGCCTGGATTCAGTATTTACGACTCCAATATTATCATCGCCGGTGAAGGCACAAATTTCACCAACTTCCCTAGAGAATCTGCACCGCCGCTAGATGAAACGCTAAAAGAAAGAAATTCTACTACAAAAGTTCAGCAACCTAAAGAAAACGATGGTACGAACGCTCCAAATAATAATACAACTGGCGGAAAAAAGGTATTTTATATTTATCATACACACAGCTGGGAATCTTACTTGCCTCTGTTAGGACTTGAAGGTGATCCAGATGCTAATAAAGCAGTAGATAGCAAAACCAATATTAATATAGTCGCAAATATGCTAGGAAAAGATTTAGAGGCTCAGGGAATTGGGGCAGAAGTGGATCAAACCAATATTGGACAGAAATTAAAAGAAAAAGGCTGGAACACCAACCAATCGTACGCCATGTCTCGCACAGTCATTGAAACGGCGATGACTGAGAATAGAGATTTAACTTACTTTATCGATTTGCATCGAGATTCGCTTCGAAAAGATAATACAACCATTAAGATTAACAATAAATCGTATGCAAAAGTTGTGTTTGTTTTAGGGAAAGCGAATCAAAACTTTGAACAAAACTTAAAAATGGCAAAAGCGCTTCATGAAGGTCTTGAAAAGAAATACCCTGGGTTAAGCCGCGGAGTTATTGGCAAAAACAAATCCAGCGGTAACGGTGTATATAACCAAGATGTTTCTAAAAATGCGATTTTAATTGAAGTGGGCGGGGTTGATAATAACTTTGATGAATTAACCAACACAGCAAAAGCACTGTCTGATGTCATTAGCCAATTTTACTGGCAAGCTGAAAAAGTAGATGCTCCTGCTCAATAAAAAAAGCCCTCTTCACTGAGGGCTTTTTAAAATTCAATTCCTTTTACAGCCGGAATTCCTTCATCATAATAGTGTTTATGAGGCTTCATTTCCGTCACAAGATCTGCTGCATCCATCACTTCTTTTTTGGCAGAACGCCCGGTAATGACCAAATGCATATGCTCAGGGCGCTTTTGAATAAGATCAATTACTTCGTGTAGCGGTAGCACATCATCAATAGGAAATTTCTCGATAGCCAGTGCATTATTTAACTCGTCTAAAATAACTACATCATATTCGTTCGAGAAGACTTTTTCCTTCGTTAGCGCCCAAGCTTTTTGCAAAGCTTCACGATGTTCAGGCGGTGTTTTTGTCCACGTAAAGCCGACTCCTGTTTGAATCATTTCAATTCCTATTCTGTCAAACATCAGCTTTTCGCCATATGTACGCTGAGGAGATTTAATAAATTGAATCATTAATACTTTTTGTCCGCGTCCCGTAGCGCGCAACGCAAGACCTAAAGCAGCGGTTGTTTTTCCTTTACCGTCTCCGGTATAAATTAACGTAAGACCCCGTTTGTCTTTCAATCTAAAAACCTCTTTTTCTTCGAATTTCAGTTTACAGCCATGTTGTTTTTTCTGTAAACGGTGTTCTAGCAGGCTCTTTCATTTTTGTAAGAGACTCTTCATTTGGGTAACCTAAAAATACGTTTCCTACTACGACTTTACCTGAAGGCTTGCCGATAAACTCATGCAATCTCTCGTCTCGAACAAGACCAACGCCTCTTGTTCTCCAAACGAATCCAAGACCTAGTTCTTTAGCTGCTAGCCACATGGAATGAATCGCGCATGAAACCGCATATTTGTTGTCTTCAGTGGCTTCGTCGTCTCCTTCAACTGTGTCAGCAGTTACGACGATATGTACAGGCGTATTTTTTACTGCTTTTAACGAACTTTCTACTAAATGGGGCTTTGTAGGAAAGCGCTCCTTTAAATAAGCTTCAGCCAGTTCTTCATACTTCTTTTTTGCTTCTCCTTGAATCACATAAAAGCTCCAAGGCTCTCTCATTCGGTCATTTGGAGCCCATGTTGCTGCTTCAAGCAGCTGTTCGATTTTCTCTTGCTCCACTTCACGCGCTTCATGATCTCGTACCGCTCTTCGTTCTTTTAGCTGTGAGATAATCGTCATATTGTCTCCTCCTTTTAACATTAAAGCAGAATATTTTCCGCTCTTTCTTCGAACCATTTTATTTTTTCTCTAATTGTCACTACTTCACCTACAAGCACGATAGCAGGATGAGCAATTTCTGCTTTTTTTGCTATTTCTTCGATTGTGGCAAGCGTTCCCGTTACGGTGCGCTGATACTTCGTCGTTCCCCATTGAACAAGCGCTACTGGCGTATGTTTATCTCGTCCATGGTCCATCAACTGCTTGCATATATGAGGTAAATTTCCAACGCCCATGTAAAACGCAATTGTATCTATTCCTTGAGCAAGCGCTGACCAATTTAAATAATCTTTTCCTTTTTCTTCTCTTCCATGACCCGTTACAATCGCAAAAGAAGTGGCATGATCTCTATGGGTAACAGGAATTCCTGCATAAGCTGGAGCTGCAATTCCTGACGTGATACCAGGCACTACTTCGTAAGGAATTCCTTGAGTAGCAAGCACTTCAGCTTCCTCTGCTCCGCGGCCAAACACAAAAGGATCGCCTCCTTTTAAGCGCGTCACTACTTTTCCTTGAAGCGCTTTTTCAACAAGCAGTTCGTGAATACGATCTTGGATGACTCCGTGCTTGCCCGGTAATTTCCCGCAAAAAATAAGCTCGGCGTCTTTTTTAGCATAGTTTAACAACTGTTCGTTGGCTAAGCGGTCATATAAAATAACATCCGCTTCTTGAATACACTCCATTCCATATACGGTTATTAGCTTCGGATCTCCTGGTCCTGCTCCTACTAAATATACTTTTCCAACTGTCACACGGCATCTCTTCTTTCTTTTTTTACCGCTTTACACTGTTCCACCCAGTTTTCTACCATCTTCGTAGAAGAGCCGAAATGAAAGTGCGTATAGCCGGCAATTAAATTATTGTTCATATAGCCTTCTTCTTTCATTCCTCGCATCCCTTTTGTATCATAGGCAGGCGAAAACTCTTTCTCTGAATGAAAAGTTGAATAATGAAATTCATGGCCTTTAGCTTGTATATCGCCTTTAAATAAAAAATTCCCCTGCTTTCCCGTTACTTCTCGGTACCCTAAAGCAGCTAATTTTGTCTGCATTCTTACTTGTCCGGGAATAAGCCCCACCATTTCATGGCATGTATCATCTGTTGTGACAATACCATCTGTTAAAAACATAAAGCCTCCGCACTCAGCTAGTGTAGGAATCCCTTTTTGGATGGCTGCTCGAACAGAATTTTTAACGTCGATTTGCTTAGCCAGCGTTTCAGCAAATTCTTCTGGAAATCCGCCTCCTATATAAAGACCGTCAGCATCTTGTGGAACCATTTCTCCTTTTAAAGGCGAAAATTCTACAAGCTCTGCTCCGTAAGCTTTTAACAATTCGAAATTTTCTTCATAATAAAAGTTAAAAGCGGCATCTCTCGCTACAGCAATTTTCACTTGAGGTACGGACGGCTTTGTAAAGATAGGCTCATTAATTTCTATTTTAGGAGCTAAAGCCAGTTCATATACTTTTTCGATATCAATTGTATCATGAACAAGCTTTCCTAACTGTTCAAAAAACGGTGTTAACTCTCCTCGTTCAATCGACGGAATGAGCCCGAGGTGACGTTCAGGAATCGTAAGATCATCGTTTCTTTTCAAGTAGCCTACTACAGGGATATGACATTCCTGCTCAATCGCTGCCTTAACAAGTTTATAATGTCCTTCACTTCCAACCCGGTTAGCAATTACACCAACGATGTTAGCTTCCGGTAAAAATTGCTGAAACCCTTTTACAATCGCCGCTGCACTTCTAGCCATACTAGCACAATTGACGACTAAAAGGACAGGGCTATTGGTGATTAAGCTGATTTCTGCTGTTGTTCCTTCGTTCGTTAACGGGTTTTTCCCATCGAAAAATCCCATAACTCCTTCCATGATGGAAATATCAGCATCTTCACTAGCGCGAGCGACAATTTCTCTAACCATATCGTGTTCAAGCATCCAGCTGTCTATATTTCGAGACGCTCGTTCTGTAACAGCCGTATGATACGTTGGATCAATATAATCGGGTCCGCATTTAAACCCTTGAACTCTGTAACCAGCTTGTCTTAATGCTGCCATCAGCCCGATTGTAAGTGTTGTTTTCCCTACGCCACTTCCGGTACCGGCAATGACGAGTCTTCTGTTTGACATGTTGCTCTCTCCTTTAGTCATATGGAATAAGTGCCACTGAAATGGTTACATTCCCTGACTTTTTCTTCACAAGTTCAAGCTTATCAGCACCGCTGTATAACATAGCAGCAGGTTCACTGACGCCATATGCACCTGTATATTTAAAGACAGTATCTGAAGGCTGTTGGATACTTATGCTGTTTAGCTCTTGGGGCGAATAATAGACAAACTCCCAGCCGTACTTAGATGCCACTTCTAACAGCCCTTCTTCATCTTTCTTTAACTCTATTGTACATAATGCTTTTACACTTTTCATTGAAAACTGAAGTTCAGCAAGCGTTTTTTCAATAACGGTTTCAATTTCCGCTGTACTTGTCCATCGATTGCATCCCATCCCAATCGCCAGTACTTTTGGACGGTAAAGAACACCGTTTTCTAAGATCGCTTCTTCCTCTTCTTCTAAATTGCGATGCGTTACAACCAAGGCTGCATGTGGCGATGCTTCAAGAGCTGTCTGAATCGATGAATACGTTTTAATGTTAGCTGGAACAGGGTGTTCATAATGCCACCAGTTCTTTTCACCTGATTCTTGAACCACTGCTATTTCTTCTTCATTCACCACAGAAGCGCTGACAGGCGTTAGTTTTTCTGCTGATTCCCACACCCATCCAAAGCGCTTACCAAATAAATCAACTGGAATTGTTTTTTGCACATCGGATGCTGTTGTAATAACAGGATGAGCTTCAAGAGCTGCCGCAACTTCACGCGTAAGCTCATTTGCTCCTCCGATATGACCTGAAAGCACGCTGATGACATTTTCACCTTTATCATCAATGACAACAACCGCAGGATCCGTTTTCTTATCTTTTAAAATAGGGGCAATCATACGCACAACTGCTCCGAGTGAGATAATAATAATAAGTCCTTTATAGGATTCAAAAAGAGAAGGCAAAAGCATCCGAACGCTTCCTGAAAACAGCTGAATGTTCTGCTCTTGTTCGTCTCCTTTTTCAAATTTGCTCATGTAATACACGTCAGACTGCTGAAAAGTGCGGCCTAGATTTCTTGCAATTTCTACGCCGTGTTTTGTGATAGCTACAACGGCATAATCTCCGCGCTGTGTAATGAGGGCTTTTTTTCCTTCTTGGAGTTGAATCATTCCGACTTCACTCCTCTTCGAAAGCCATGGGTAAATGTTTTGTCATAAAGTTTTGAACGATAATCTTTGTCATGAATGTGTGGATCAAGTGCCCAGCCTGCCAAAATCATCGCCTGCTTGCGAATGCCGTTTGTTCGCATAGCATCATCTAGGTCTTTTACCGTTGTGCGAACAATTTTTTCATCTGGCCACGTTGCTTTATAGACTACTACAACCGGCGTGTCTTCACTCCAACCGGCGTTTATAAATTCTTTCATTACTTTTTTTGTGAGCGTCGCGCTTAAAAATAACGCAATCGTACATTTATGTTTTGCTAAATCAGTTAATTTTTCAAACTCAGGCACAGGCGTTCTTCCTTCAGCACGAGTTAAAATAACTGTTTGAGTCAAATCTGGAATGGTTAATTCCGCTTCAGCCGCTGCTGCAGCAGCGAATACGGAGCTGACGCCCGGAATAATTTCAATATCAACGCCTTCTCTTTTTAAAAGTACCATTTGTTCCATAATGGCTCCGTACATAGCGGGATCTCCGGTATGTACTCTTACAACCATTTTTCCTTCACGCATGCGCTCAAGCATCGTACCGACCATTTCTTCTAAATGCATACCCGCTGTTTTTAACACTTCAGCTCCTGGTTTAGACTTAGCAACTAGCTCTTGACTTACCAGTGAGTCAGCGTACAAGACAACATCTGCCTGCTGAAGTAATTTTAAGCCTTTTACGGTAATTAAATCTGGATCTCCGGGTCCAGCTCCGATTATGTATAACTTCATTTTCGCACCACCATTAGCGTTAAGTATTGTAAATCCGCTCCTTCTAGTTCTGAAGCTTTCCAGATAATTTCTTCATCTGACGTTACTTTTGTCACCACTGACGCTTTTTCAAGCAGATCAAGCTCTTTTAAAAGACCGACCATAAAATCGATGACTTTGGCCACTTTAATAAAAATGACGCAGTCGTTTTCCATTAATACTTTTTTCATTGTTTCATAATCTTCACGAGCAGGAACAATTGCTACGTGTTCATCACCGTCTGCTAACGGAATACCTAAACGAGATGCAGCTCCATTGATGGATGAAATACCAGGAATTACTTGAATCGGAGCTTCAGGGTGACGTTCTTGCATTAGACGCATCATGTGAATAAACGTACTGTAAAGCATAGGGTCGCCTTCTGTGACAAATGCTACATCTTTTCCTTCCTGGAGCTTTTCCCATACTCGTTCTACCGTTTCGGTCCATTTTCTTTCCAAAATAGCAGGATCTTTTGTCATTGGAAACACAAGGCCGAGCATATCTTTTTCATTTGCACTGAAATAGACATCAATAATTTTTTGGGCGTAGCTTTTGCTTCCTTTTTGTTTTTTCGGGTACGCGATAACGGGTGATTCTTTTAATTTGCGAAATGCTTTTACTGTAATCAGTTCTGGATCTCCCGGTCCAACTCCAAGTCCGTACAATGTTCCAATCATATTCATTCTCCTCTTTTGGCTGTAATAATATAAATGGGGTTTAAAGCGTCAAATCGCGTTAAATGTAAAATGGGCTTGCTTCTTGAAATTTGTGCAAGCGTAACAGCAGTCTCGAATCCTCGCTCTTTAAAAGCTTTCATCGCTTCTGCTAAATTTTCAATCGTTACGGCATTTAATACGATGCGCCCTCCTGCATTTAATCGGCTGCAGCACACGTCCAAAATGGTTTCCATGCCTCCTGCTGTCCCTCCAATAAACACCGCATCAGGATTAGCAAACTCACTTAACCCTTCCGGTGCTTTTCCGTGCACAGTGTGGGCGTCTACTCGAAATTTCAATAGATTTTCTCTGCAGTTTTCTAAGTCTGCTTCATTTTTTTCCACGGCAAAGATTTGTCCTTCACGCGCAATTTTAGCCGCTTCAATTGCGACTGAACCCGTACATGTTCCGATATCCCATACGACGCTGTCTCTCTTTAGCTGCAGGGCGCTAATACTAAGTGTACGAACTTCTTTTTTAGTAATAAGTCCTTTGTCCGGCTTGCGTTGAATAAATTCATCGTCCTCTATTCCAAGAGGCCAAATTGGGCTTTTTTCTACCTGCTTTAATATCACGACATTAAGCGGGGAAAAGAGTTGATTCGCCGCTTCTTCCAGCGTAAGCAGCTGACAGCGCTCCGTTTCTCCTCCTAAATTCTCTGCTACAAACATCTTGTATTCCGTCATGCCAAATGACAATAAGTAGTTTGCCAGAGCACTAGGAGAATTTTGCCCATCTGTTAAAATCGCTACTTTTTTATGACCGTCTATGCGCTGAGCGAGTCCCTTTATACTTCTGCCGTGCACGCTTGTAAAATAAGCGTCTTGCCATCGCTCTTTTAAACGTGAGAACGCAAGCTGAATAGAGCTTAAATAAGGATATATTTCAACGTCTAGCTTTGTAGAAAGATAGCTTCCTATTCCGTAAAATAACGGGTCGCCTGAGGCTAACACAACCACATTTCCTTCTTCGTTTTTTAAACGTTCAACAAGAGGAGAAAGACCCCCTTCAATCGCTACTTTTTCTCCTTCGAAATCTTGAAAAAAATCCAGGTGACGCTTTCCTCCAATTAGCACATCACTTTCATACACCCACTGTTCATACATCGGAAGCAAACTTAACTTCCCATCGTCACCAATTCCAATAATTTTAATTGCCATGTTGCACCGCCTGTCCTAAAAAATCTCCTTTTAATGTGTAAAGAGACGTATCGACATCGATTCCGTCCCCTACTTCCTTTAATGCTGATAAACAGCAGTACTCGCACAGTTTTTCAAAAAACTGATGATGACCGCTTTGCGTCATTAAATCTCCCACTTGAGAAGCTGTGTTTGCACCTTTTATTTCCTCTACCAGTTCAGCAGAAGCGCCTGACTCAGAAGCAGCTTTTGCTAAAAAATTAAAATCAATGGGCGCACTTTTTGAATGAACCATCATAACGCCCTGCGCGACTTTTGAAAACTTTCCCATCATGCCTACGAGCGACACTTTTTTCATTCCTTGCTTTTTACATTGTTTTAACGTAAATCCAACAAAATCTCCCATTTCGATAAATGCTTCTTCCGGAAGTTCAGGGAACTGTTTCATTCCATACTTTTCGCTTCGGCCCCCTGTCGTAATGACAACGTGCTCACAGTTACTCGCTTTAGCAACGCTGATGGCCTGAACGATACTTGCTTTATAAGCAGCTGTCGAGAACGGAACGACAATCCCCCGCGTCCCCAGTATCGAAATGCCTCCTAAAATACCTAGACGCGCATTTAATGTCTTTTTCGCCATTTCTTCTCCTTCAGGAACCGAGATGACAATCTTAACGCCTTTTTGTATATTGTATTGGGCTAGAAGCTGTTCAGCCGTTTCTTTCAGCATCTTTCTTGGAACAGGGTTAATGGCTGCCTCACCGACAGGAACTGGGAGACCGGGCTTTGTCACACGCCCTACTCCCACTCCTCCATCAATGATAATGTCTGCACCATTACACCACGAAACTTCAGAAATAATCAGCGCTCCGTGCGTGGCATCGGGATCGTCTCCAGCATCTTTAATGATGCTGGCTACAGCACTGCTTGTGCGATACTCGCATTCTTCAAGATGAAACGTAGCAAAGCGGCCGACAGGTAGGTAAATCGTTGACTCATCTTGCACTTCTCCTGAAATTAGCGTAAGCAGAGCTGCTCTCGTAGCTGCCGTTGCACAAGCGCCCGTCGTATAGCCTTCTCTGAGTTTCTTAGGTTCTTTTGGTACTTCCTTCATGCGTTACACCTGATCTGCAAGAATTGAAATTGCATTTAATGCAGCAACCGTTACCGTACTGCCGCCTTTTCGCCCGATGTTTGTAATAAACGGTACGTCAAGTTTTGCAAGTTCTTCTTTAGATTCAGCTGCTGAAACAAATCCTACCGGCAGACCAATAACAAGCCCAGGCTTCGCTTCTCCTTCTTTAATCAAACGAATTAATTCAAGTAAAGCTGTGGGTGCGTTCCCAATTGCAAAAATTCCACCGTCTGCTTCTTTGATGGCTTTTCGCATCGAAATAATTGCACGCGTTGTATTTAAGCGCTTTGCTTCTTCCATTACGTCCGGATCCGAAATATAAACTTTGATTTCACCGCCGTGTTTTTCAATTCGCTGCTTGTTTGTTCCTACTTGCACCATTTGTACATCTGCAACCACTTGCTTGCCGCTGCGAATAGCTTTAATTCCTGCTTGAATCGCATCCGGATGAAACAGCATGCTGCGCCCAAGTTCAAAGTCTGCAGACGCATGAATTACGCGCTGAACAATTGGGTACTGTTCGTCTGTAAACGGATGAGGCCCAAGCTCTTCTGTAATCATCTCAAAACTTTTTCCTTCTATTTGCTGAGGCTGAACAGTTAACGGTTTAAATTCTGTACGAAAATCCATCTCAATCAACTCCTATTTTGGTTTACTAAAGCATGAACCACTTCTTCAAAAGTGGAATACACGGTTCCATACTCAATTTTCGGTCGCCCAATCATAATAATATCTAAGCCTAACTCTTTAGCTGCTTCCACTTTTTCATCCACAGATCCAACTTTTCCGCTTTCTTTTGTGACCATGACCGTCACTCCGTATTGCTTATACAGCGCTCGATCAAACTCTTTTGTAAACGGCCCTTGAATAGCAATAATATTTTTTTGCGGGAATCCCAATTGCTGGCACTTTTCCATATTATCCAGCCTTGGAAGCATACGAGCCACAAGCCGTACATCTGAAAGAGGAAGCAGCTTTTCTGTAAAAACCTGCAGCGTTTTGCTGCCTGTTGTGAGCATAATAACTCCTTTTTTCACAGCTGCTACTTCTGCTGCTTCTTCATACGTAGAAACCATTGTCATATTATCATAGGTAAAAGCCTGCGAAGCCCGCTCATAGCGTATGTAAGGAATCGCTGTTTCAGCAGCTGCGCCGATAGCATTTTTAGACGCTTCTTCCGCAAAGGGATGACTTGCATCCACAATAGCTTTTACACGATGTTCGTTTACAAAATCCATCATATCTTCTTTTGTGAGACGTCCAATTTTCACTTTCACTTCTGCACGCTGTAATTCGATAGCTGCGTTTTCGGTTACAACCGTTGCCGTAACCTCATGACCTGCTTTTTTTACTTGCACGGCTAATGCACGTGCATCGCTAGTTCCGGCTAACAATAAAATCATTTTAGCCCGCCGACCTTATCTTCATGGTGGTCGTGGTCATGATGGTGATCGTGGTGATGGTGTCCGTGATCATGGTCATGATCGTGATGATGATGGTGATCAATATGCTCCATAATGCCGAGGCGATATTGACACGTATCGCAGTTCATTTTCACTTCACCTTCTAATCCTTCTTCAGCACGTTCTTTTAAAATTGTCTGCAGTTTTGGGTGAAAACCGAAATAGCCGGCGAGCTTAAACTCAATGTTTTCATGCTGCATTTTATACTGCGTCACCATTTCTTCCAAACGCTTAATTAGTACTCCTGTAAATAAGAAATACGGGAGAATAACCACTTTTTTAGCGCCTAGTTTTAAACATCGCTCTACCCCTTCATCAATCAGCGGAGCAGTTACGCCCATAAAAGAAGTTTCAACGATTTTATAGTTTGTTTTTTCCCAAAGAAGGCGCGTAATTTTATATAAATCACTGTTTGCATCAGGATCACTTCCTCCTCGCCCTAAGACGATAACAGCCGTGTCTTCAGCTGGAGTTTCTAAATTCTCTCCTGATTCTTGTAATCTCGTTTTTAAAATTTCAAGGACTTCTTCATGAACGCCAATGGGACGTCCGTATACGAAGTTTACGTGTGGATATTTTTCCTTAGCTTCATCTATAGCCGCCGGAATATGTATTTTAGAGTGGCCCGCAGGCAAGAGCATAATTGGAATTACAACTACATCTTGTGCTCCTTTTGCCACACATGTATCAATGCCTTGACTTACATTTGGGCGTTCAAATTCTAGAAAACACGTTTCTACTAAAATAGATGCGTCCCAATCATGCTTCATAGTCGAAATAAATTCGCGAATTTGATCGTTCCCTTCAGGATCTCTGCTTCCATGACCGACAAATAAAACTGATTTCATATAATGCCCTCCCATTTTTTAATCTCCACACGGAGCTGGTTCTACTTTTATTTTTGGTGTTATATCTTGATAGTCGAATCCATAAACGTTCTTCACACGCTTAAAGAATTTATGAAACCGCTCATTAGGATGACCTTTTTCTTTATATTCATGGACAATGTTCTCCACTATTTCAACAATGTCGTCAGGCGCTATACCTTCCGCCACAATTTGACCTGAATGCGCATTGCGTCCAACCGTTTTAGCTCCTAAAAATAAATCAAACGCACCTTTTCTATAGACAATGCCGATATCTTCTTGAACAGCGCCATAGCAAGCCATACCGCATCCATTAATACCAAGCTTCAGCTCTTTTGGCATGTCCATTCCCCCGAGGCGTTTTTGTAATTCTTCCGTATGTGGAATAGCATCGCTTTTTTCTCCGTCACAAAAATCACACGCTTTAATTGTGAACACATCTCCGACCGGAGATAGTAAAAAGGAAGCTGCTTGGAGCTTTTTAATAATCACATCTGGCTGAGCCGTTGGGATTTGCAGTTTGATTTGATGGTCAGGTGTATACTCCATCGTACCTTTTTCACCAACAACTTCTGCTAGTGTTGTCATTTGAACAGGCGTGAATTTCTTATTAGCAAGTCCTGGACTAACCGCCACTTCGAAAATAGACTGTACTGGCTGACGTACGACCGCAGAAGTAGGTTCACCTAAAATTGCTTGAAGCGCTTCTTCTGCAAGAGCTCGTGAAGTTGCTGTTTCTTCTGTTTTGGTCTGAACTGCTTCAATAGTCGAAGCTGTTTGCTTTACAGTCTCTTCTTGATCGAGAGCCCATGGTTCTGCTTCTTTTCGAAGTCGCTGATGCGGTCTTAGCGGCTGCTCCGTTTGGTTGAGGGTATATTTTCGCTGATATCCGCGCGGTGTAATCATTAAATCGTCGTAAAAGAACGTAGATGAATTTCCGACAACAACGGTAGTCAGCATGCCAATTTCATGATTTAACATGTCTTTTAAGTTGGTCATTACGACTTCTTCACGGTCACGATAAGCGCTTTTCACAAGACCAACAGGCGTATCAGGGGAACGATACTTTAATAGAATTCTTTGCGCTTCAACAATTTGTCTTGTTCGTCTTCCGCTCTTTGGGTTGTAAAAAGCCACTACAAAATCTGCTTGTGCAGCTGCTTCAATTCTTTTTTCGATTAGCTCCCAAGGCGTAAGGTGGTCACTTAAACTAATTGTACAAGCATCGTGCATCACGGGCGCTCCAAGGAGAGATGCGCATGAATTGATAGCCGAAATGCCAGGAATTACTTCCAGCTCTACGCCCGTTTCTTTTTTCCAGCCTTTTTCAATCAACACTTCATACACAAGGCCTGCCATTCCGTATACTCCCGCATCTCCGCTCGAAATGACAGCTACGGTTTTTCCTGCTTCAGCTTGCTTTACAGCTTCCTGTGCACGGCTTACTTCTTCGGTCATTCCCGTACTAATAATTTGCTGATTCGTTAACAGTCCTTGAATTAATTCCACATAGGTTTTGTAACCGATGATCATATCACTTTCTTGAATGGCTTCTCTTGCTCGCTGTGTAATATGTTCAAAGCTTCCCGGCCCAAATCCAATAACTAAAAGTTTACCTTTCATGCTAGCTCCTCCTTTATGCGTTACTTTTTACTTTGTCAATTCCTTCTATGGAGTCACTGTTTTCCGGAGAAACGAAACCATTTTGATCATATTCATAAATAAGCGATTCCTTTATACTGCAGCCTCCTGCTAAATGTTCTTCGACAATCCGATGAGCCACGGTTTCAGTGACCTGCTTGTACCAATCTCCTGAAGGATAGACGATAGCTACAGGAGCATCTTTGCATCGTCCGTTACAACGTGTACGCGTTGTATGAACCGTTTCATCCAAATCCAGTTCTGTCACTTTATTTCGAATAGCTTGCGTGGCTTCTTCTCCACCTTTTCTCATACAGCTGCTTCCATTACAAATCAATACGTGATGTTTTGTTCCATTTAAGTTCCACGTCGTCACACTCATTCGCTCCTTTACTAAAAAAAGCGCCTCTATCAATGATAGAGGCGCAGAAAAATTCAAACTAAGTTTTTGCACTTCCACCTATATCCCGTAGGGTAAGCTTCGCATTAGAAAAAGGCTGGTTTCCTGACTTCGATTCATCACTTGATTGCGCCTTCCCGAATACAGTGGCATATGCAATCAGCTCATCTTCACAGTGGCGGGTACCGCGCTGGCTTCACACCAGACTTCCCATTTAACGCAATGTGGACATTGCGCACCTTTTTTGCACGATATGTAGTTTTGCGATACGAGAAAAACCCGCTTCGCTAATATGCGAGCGGGTAAAACGTCAGAATAAGAGTGTACACGAATGCCACTTTAAGCCAACGTTTCCCTTCCCGCTCCCCGGAGAAATAGAAACTTCACAATAAAGACAGGTCTCCTGACTTGTGTATCATTCTACTTGAGAACCTTCCCGTGATTTTTCCACAGTGGTTATACTCGTTCGTCCACACTTACAGTTGCGGGGGCAGTACTGGTCTTTCACCAGTTTCCCTATTAAGCCTTCTTGGCATCTTTACTGTTGCTGTTTGATATATATGAACCTTTTAAACTATCAGAATAATAGAAGTAACTACCATATCATAGCGTACATTTTTTTTTATTTCAACTCTATTCTTTTTATAGGATATAAAGAGCCATAAAAAAACAAGAGCAAAAAATCAGCTCTTGTTTTTCTACTTATATAGCTACCAATGTTAAATGAGGATCATTATAATACACGACTTCTGAAAGAACTTTACAGCCATTTGTTTTGGCAAAAGCTTCTCTCGCCTGCTTTTCAGTTTCAAATTCAAACATTTTCATTTCTTTTCCAGCATATACCGTCAGTACCCACATGAAAAGATTCGCCTCCGATTATTGTAGTGATCGCTATATCCACATTATGACGAAACCATTTCCTTTTGAAAACCCATTCTACAAAACTTGTCACAAGAAACTTTTAAAAATTTAAAAACATTTTAACTTCTGTAAATGAACAAAATGTACAAAAGGTTTAAGCAGTATTGTACCTTTTTAAAAAGGTGCTTTTTTAACCAACTGTTGATTCACCAGTAAAAAAATATATAGTATTTATAAAAAAAAAGAAGCCAGACAGCCGGCTTCTTTTTTAAGAAAGGAAAGAACAGACATCACAATCCCGTTCTGTTCTTTCCTTTGCATAAAAATACACTAATTAAATATCCCTTTCTTAAAGCAGAATCATGTTCGACTGAACATAGTAATAGAGAAGCTTATACGTATGATTCAATGAATCTTGATGCGTTCTCTCAAACGCATGAGAAGAATCAATTCCTGGACCAATCAAGCCGTGTACGATATCGTGTCCGGCACGAATAGCAGCAGAAGCATCTGATCCGTAAAACGGATAAATATCTAATTTGTACTGAATATCATGCTGCTTAGCTAGCTCCACTAAATGCTTTCTCAAACCGTAATGATATGGGCCGCTTGAATCTTTTACACAAATAGACACGGTGTATTCATCAGTAGATTGTCCATCTCCCATAGCACCCATATCAACCGCTAAGTATTCTACTGTTTGAGGCGTAATGTTCGAATTTCCTCCGTATCCAATTTCTTCATTATTTGAAATGAGAAAATGCGTAGTGTATGGCAGTTCGATCTGTTCTTCTTGAATTATTTTCATGAGCTGAAGCAATAAAGCTACGCTTGCTTTATCATCGAGATGACGAGATTTAATAAAACCGCTTTTTGTTATTTCTACACGAGGATCAAACGAAACAAAGTCGCCGACTTCAATTCCAAGACTGCGAACATCTTCTGCGCTATGTACTTTTTCATCCAATCGAATTTCTATATTTTCTTGATTCCGCTCAGCTTTCCCTGCATCTTTATACACATGAACAGATGTTTGATGCATAAGGATGGTTCCTTTAAATACTTCTCCTGATGAAGTTTCAATTTCACAATATTCTCCTTCAATAGAATTGTAGCGAAACCCTCCAATCAGGTCGATTTTCAGACGTCCACTCGGTTTGATTTCTTTTACCATAGCACCTAATGTATCGACATGAGCCGTCAGCATGCGGTGGTGATCTGTATCTTTACCGGGAATAGTAGCGACTAAGCCCCCTTTTCGATTGCGATACGTTTGAATATTTAGCTCTTTTACATAGTCTTCGACAAATGAAATTACCTTTTCTGTATTTCCAGAAGGACTGGGAATCGAAACAAGCTTTTTAATTAACTGAACAGTTTCCGTCATTATGACACTTCCTTTGTCTCTCATTTCTTTTATTTTACCATATGTTTCAAAAAAGATAACAGGCAGCTCCAAACAAAAAAGCCGGGCAGATGCCCGGCTTTTTTGTTTTAAGCTATGTTTGATTTCTTTAATTCATTTGTGTAATTTAATGATTTTTGCTTATCAAACTCGCCTTCAGACTTGGACATTACAATAGCAGCTAAAGCATTTCCTACTACGTTAACTGTGGTACGCATCATATCAAGAATGCGGTCAATTCCTGCAATAAATGCCATGCCTTCAAGAGGGAAGCCCATAGATTCAAGTGTAGCAAGTACAACTACAAACGATGCCCCTGGTACACCAGCCATTCCTTTTGAGGTTAACATTAGCACAAGAAGGAGCTGAATTTGATCCATAATGGAAAGGTCGATGCCGTACATTTGAGCAATAAACAGCGATGCCAGCGCCTGATAAATGGTTGAACCATCTAAATTAAACGTGTAGCCCGTTGGAATAACAAACGATGTAACCGATTTAGAACAGCCGAAGTCTTCCATCTTTTTGATAAGAGACGGTAAAACGGCTTCTGAACTTGCCGTTGTAAAAGCAAGAAGCAGCTCGTCTTTTAACACTTTTATCAGCGTAAACATGCTTGTTCCAGCCATTTTAGCAATAATTCCAAGAACCACAAGCACAAAGAAAATCATGGTGAAGTAAACGGCGAACACTAATTTTCCTAATGGAATAAGTGATCCGACACCAAACTTTATAATATTAACACCAATAAGTGCAAATACACCTACTGGAGCAAACTTCATCACCAAATTAGTTACCCAAAACATTGCATCCAAGACGCCTTCAAAAAAGGCTAAAACAGGTTTTCCTCTCTCTCCAATCGAAGCTACGCCTACACCAAACAGTACGGAAAATAAAATGATTGGTAAAAGATCGCCTTCTGCTACCGATTGAAAGACGTTTGTCGGAACAATATGAAGAAGCTCTTGAGCAATCCCTGTACTTTCAGACGTTTTTGCCGTTGCCTCATATTGAGAAATATCGCTTTTTTCAATATGTCCCATATCAACCCCTGCACCAGGGTGAAATAAGTTCGCGGCAATAATCCCCACTACAATAGCAATGGTTGTAACAATTTCAAAATAAAGAATTGTTTTTCCGCCAAGCTTACCTAATTTTTTGATATCGCCTACTCCTGCGACCGCTACGATTAATGCTGAAATCACAATCGGTACGACAATCATCTTAATTAAATGAATAAATATGTCTCCAATCGGCTGTAAAATAGAAATGGCTGTATCGCTTCCGTAAAAGATAGCACCTACAGCTACGCCTAAAATCAGTCCAATTAGAATCTGAGTTGCTAGACCTAACCTTTTCACTTTCTTGCTCCTTTCGCACAGTTGACTTTCATCCATCGAGCATATGCGGTTCCGTGAACCGTGTATAAATATACATCCTTACAGCACCTTATGTAAACAGTTCTTTACTAAAAGGATGTAAGGCCGCACATGCGAATTTTTAAAAGCCACGGTTCTGTTTTATCATATCAAATAATTGTTGTATATTGAGATTTTTTTGCTAAGAATTTTTCTATTTTTGCTATTTCAGCGAATAAATTAAAAAAATAAAATTTTATATTGAAATATGCATTTTAGGTTAGTATAATACGATACATGTTTATTTTTATTATTCGAATATAAAATTCTGAAAATTTTAATTATTCAACACGATAATAAAAAGCATTTATAATTTTGGAGGTTTTAACGTGTCAAACAAAGTTCCTTTTTCATTTATAGTGGTTATTGGCTTTATGCTTTTTGCCCTATTCTTCGGCGCAGGTAATTTAATCTTCCCTGCAATGTTAGGTCAGTCTGCTGGAAGCAATATTTGGTCAGCAAACGCTGGATTTTTAGTAACGGGTGTAGGTCTGCCTCTTCTAGGCGTTCTCGCATTTGGTTTTTCTGGAAAAGAGGATCTGCAGTCTTTAGCTAGTCGCGTACACCCAGCTTTCGGTATTATCTTTACTACGATTTTATACTTGGCAATCGGACCGCTTTTTGCGATGCCAAGAACGGGAAGCGTTTCATTCGAAATCGGCGTTAAGCCTTTTTTATCAGAAAATTCAGGGCACCTTCCCCTTATCATTTTCACGGTAATTTTCTTTACTATTACCTGCTTTTTTTCGCTAAATCCTGCGAAAATTGTCGATTTAGTAGGAAAAGTTTTAACACCTATTAAATTAACGTTTATTGGAATATTGGTAGTTGTAGCCGTTGTGAACCCAATTGGAAAATTTGAAGCACCAAGCGAAGCTTACACAACACACTCATTTTTTAAAGGCTTCCAAGAAGGCTACTTAACAATGGATACACTAGCATCATTTGTTTTTGGAATTATTATTATTAATGCAATTAAAGAAAAAGGAGCAAAAACCAACCGACAAATTATCACAATTTGTGCAAAAGCTACGGCTATCGCTGCCGTTATTTTAGCTCTTATTTATAGTGCATTGTCCTATATGGGTGCTTCAAGCGTATCAGAGCTTGGACGTCTTGATAACGGAGGTACGGTTTTGGCTGAAGTATCAAATTACTACTTTGGCTCTTACGGAGGAATTCTTTTAGGTCTGATGATTACCGTTGCTTGTTTAACAACAAGTGTAGGTCTTGTAACATCTTGTTCATCTTTTTTCCACAAGCTGTTTCCAAGTGTTTCTTATAAGTTGATTGCTGTTATTTTATCAGCATTCAGCGCCGTTGTAGCGAACTTTGGTTTAACGGAATTAATCGCTATTTCGGTTCCCGTCTTAACAGCTATTTATCCGTTAGCTATTGTGTTAATTGCTTTAACATTCTTACATCCTTTATTTAAAGGACGTTCTGAAGTTTACCAAATGAGCCTTCTGTTCACGTTTATCGTTAGTTTATTTGATGGCTTAAATGCTGCTGGATTCAAAATTGCGGCAGTAAACGATCTGTTTACATCGATTCTACCTATGTACGGAGTGGGTCTCGGCTGGGTAGTTCCTGCTATTGTAGGAGGATTAATCGGTCTTGGCATTACCTTCCTTCGTACAAATGATAATACGAACAGAAACACTTCAAGAAAATTGATTAAATAAAAAGAGGATGCACTCGCATCCTCTTTTTATTATGGCGTATTATGAATAAGGAGTTTTTTTCTCCATCAACTTCACTTCTTCTCTTAACACATGTTTTTCGTATAGATATTTATCCGTACGTTGAAAATGATATTTATCCGCTTTTTCTTTTTCAGATGTGGTCAAAAGCACTCGATGATTAGAAGCATCTGACACACCAAACGTTTCATTTTGATAAGTAGCATACGGAGCTACAAAAAACACTTCTTCAACAGCATCACGAGGAACTTCTTTTGTGAAAGTCGTATCATTGTATGGAATGAATCCATTTGCTACATCGCCTTTATCATAGCTAATTAGCTTTACACCCCCGTTTTCCGTTTCATAACATTCGTAATCTCGTTCATTATATGCTGCATACAAACCTTTTCGAATCACAAAAAACCAGTCCTTTACATTGGGTTAACAACCGCTGGTACAAATCGTTTTTCTTCTGCCACATAGGTAGCCACAAGTACTTCTTCCCCATTTACCACTTGGTATAGTTCCGCTCCGTTTGCTGGTGGATAATAGTTATCGAATTTGAACTCTGGAACGGTTTCCCCGTTTCGAGATCCTGTAAACCCATTAAGCGTACATGGAGGTCCGTCTGTTGTTTTTCCTCCGAACACAGTTCCGTAGGGAATATCAACGTGGCTTACCGCTTGCGATTTAAATTTGATTACACCATACGTCGATCCTTCTTCAGGAAACGGCCTTTTGCCTGAACCATCGATGTAATCTAAACGTAAGCTTTCAACAAAATCTTTGTAAGAAGTAATATCATGAACATCTTCAGCTTTAGCTACATACCCCCCCACTGCTGTATAAGATCCATCTACATACTTTTCAATATCTTTAGCAGGAATCGTTTTTTGCAGCAGCGTATCTTTTGTAAGGGGAGAAACAGAATCACGTATAGCCTTCATTACTTCTATTTCATGAGAAGTTAATGTTTTAACATCCTTTAATTTTAGTTCATTAAACTCTTTTTTTGTAAGATTAACGCGCTTCAGCACTTCATTAATTTTTTGATCAAAATCTTCTAAGCTTTCTAAATCTGAAGCCTTATAATGAGCATAAACTGTTCTTACATCTTTATGTACTTTTTTAACTTCGTTTAATTCATACTGTTCTACTTCATCAGCCGTTTTAAACGTTTCAATGCTTGAAATCGTTTTGCCATTCGTATCAGCTACAACGTAATCGTCTTCAGCTTTAATCACATATCCGACTTCTCCGTTACCTAACGCAATTAAGTCTGACTGTTGAAAAGCGGCTTTCTCTTTTTCTTTTTGAAATTCCTTATCTGTCATTCCCTTAGTAACGAGAGCTTTAAGTTCTGACGTGTCTTTACTGTCTTTTTGATTTGCTTCTACTTTCTCAGCTGTAACTGATGAAGTTTCTGTATTAGATGGAGAATGAGTGACTGTCCCGATCACAAAAATAAGACCAAACCCAATCCCTATGCCATACAAAAATTTGCTTGTTTTATGAGCTCTAAATAAAATTCCTAACACAATACAAACAATACCTGCAATCAAGCTATCTACTAATAATAGATGTCCCAACCAAACCCCTCCTCTTTAATTCTTGTTTATGTTAAAAAAATCCATAAAAGAAGTCAATACAATTAATGTAAATAAAGTTTTAAATAGGAATATATTCATAATTATTACTAATTAATCCCTTTTAGTAGGTATCAAAAATAAAACACACCATCTAAAATAGATGGTGTGTGAAGTATAGTAAGTAATTAAGAAATTTGTTTAAGTTCTGATGAGAGTTTTAAAAACTCTTCTTTATTTTTCATCAATAGCGTGCGGTCGATTTCTTCTTTTAGCTGTGCTTTACGAAATTCTGCAATCGCCTTGTCTAGAATCATCTCAGCGAATAATGCATCAAGCACCTTTCCGTTGGATTTTTGCGGTGAATTAAGTAAATTCTTTTTCATAAGAAATCAACTCCTTGGCTTTTTTATAATATAACACAAATATTCTGACTTTTCAATCATTTAAACCAAGTATTTTAATCTATTTTTTTTCACATAAAAAGGCCGCCCTTTTGTTATAAAGCGCGGCCTTTTATTACGAATCTGCGGCTTTTTCTTTTACTTCCGCATAGTAGTTTTCATATTCAATAAATTCAGGAGCCTGATGAGCTGCCATGATACCGTGGTAGCTGATATCTAAGCCCACTTCTTCTTCTTCTTCCGTAGATCGAAGCGGAACCACCAAGGAAATAACCTTTAACCCTATCCACGTCGTAACAAATCCCCAAGCGCATAGAGCGATTAACCCAAGAAATTGAACGCCAAATAATGTCCAGCTCCCTCCTGTAAACACACCGCCGTCTGTAGAAAACAAGCCTACAGCCAACGTGCCCCATATTCCCGAAGCAGCGTGTACAGGAAAAGCTCCTACAGGATCGTCGATTTGACGTGCTTCGAGCCAGTTTGTAGCTGCCATCATTAATAAACCAGATACAGCTCCAATAAAAATAGCAGATGATGTGTTAACAAAAGCGCACCCGGCCGTAATGCCAACCAGTCCGGCAAGCGATCCATTTATCACAGAAGGTGCATCTGAACGGTTGTAGCGAAATAAAGTATAAAATAAAGTAGCTGCTCCGCCTGCTGCTGCTGATAACATTGTGACAATAGCAATGTGACCAATTCTAACGTCAGTAGCACTTAGCGTACTTCCTGCATTAAACCCGAACCATCCAAACCATAATAAAAAAGCACCCACTGATGCAAGCGGCAAATTGCTTGGAAGAGAAACAGAACTGATTCCATTTTTCGTGAACTTCCCTTTTCTCGGTCCAATCATTATTGCAGCTGCTAAAGCTGAAAAACCGCCAAGAGCATGAATAACTGCCGAACCAGCAAAATCAAGCATCCCTAACTTACTAATCCATCCGCCTCCCCAAATCCAGTGGCCGGCTATAGGATAAATAAATGTAGTCATCAAAATCGCATATAAAAGATATGCGCGGAAATTAATTCGTTCTGCTACCGCTCCAGAAACGATAGAAATGACCGCAATAACAAACGCACATTGAAACAGCCAAAACGTTTCAAGCCCAATTGGAATGTCAAGGTGCGAT
Organism: Priestia sp. YIM B13552; assembly: GCF_042787775.1. Classification (NCBI taxonomy): domain Bacteria; kingdom Bacillati; phylum Bacillota; class Bacilli; order Caryophanales; family Bacillaceae; genus Priestia; species Priestia sp. YIM B13552. Next base: position 185,589 of record NZ_JBHZOU010000003.1, on the reverse strand, counting down.
AAATTACCCGAGAGCGCAAAACCGCTTTTACCGACAACTCCACCTAAATCATCGCCGTACATTAATCCAAAACCAATTAAATAGAAACAAAGCGTTCCTATTGTAATATCAGCGAATACTTTCATAATAATATTCACGCTATTTTTATAGCGGACAAAACCTGCCTCTAGCAAGGCAAAGCCGCCTTCCATTAACAAAATCATCGCGGCTGTTAATACAACCCACGTTGTATTTATACCTAAACTTAGTTCATTAACACTCATATCCCAACGCCTCCACTGCTTTTTAATCGTTTTATTTCTTGTACAATAGCAGGCGAAAGCGTAATTTCACTTGTTTCTTCATTTTCCGCTTTTATTAATTCAAGAACTTCATGAAGTTCTCGCATTTGTGCTTTAAGGTGATCAATTTTTTTAAAGCGCTCCTTTACGTATACCATATACTCGACCGCTTGATGCTGACTTAAAGGACGCCCGGTAAAAAATTTACGAAACGGTGATAGTGATTGATACCAAGCTTCTTCAGCACGTTTCTTCTCTTCGTATTTACTAATTTTCGTTTTTATATCTTCTATTTCTTGTGCTTTAGCTTCTTTTAACTTCATTATAAATTCAATTAATTTTAATTGAGGCAACGTAATGACCACATTATGATAAAGTTCATCCACTATAACCATGTTATATCTCCTTACATAAGATGTTATATTTTGATTATATGTAGAACACTATAGTAAGTCAATGTAATTTTTTGAAAACTCTTTAAATAGTAAATGCGCCCTATCTTTTTAATACTTATAGAATATTAAGTTCGTATGTGTTGAAATATGACGTTATTTGTTTTATCGTAGGAAGAGGAATCATGTTAGTTCCCTATTTTAATTTTATTTACCTAGGCAATTATTCGTTTTATTTTTTATAAACTTTTATTAAACAAAGGGTTACGAGGTTCTTCACTTATTTTTTCAACGAAATGAGTTGATTTTATCTCGTATTAAAATTAAAATAGAATTATGTGCAAGATTTCACAACTTCACAATGTAGTTTGAAAGTCTAGCAGATAACTAGGAACTACATATGCAACAGTATCCAGCAAAGGAGGACTTTTCATGTCTCAATCAACTATTCAAAAATCAGCTGCAGAGGAAAATGCTGCTGTACAAACAGAAGCGGCAGTTAACAAAGGTCAAGCGGATGTGTTAGATCAATTGTTAAAGCCTGAAGTACAAGAAGCTCTTACTGTTCTTGTAGATAATTTACCAAAATTATCTGAAATGGTAACGGTGCTTACAAAAACTTACGACGTTGCGCAATCATTATTAACTGACGACGTATTAAAAGAAGATCTACTTGGTGGAGTAAAAGAATTTATCGAGCCGGTAGAAGGAACAGTAAAAGGTCTTGCAGCTACTGCAATCGAAGCAAACGATCGTGCAGAAGCAAATGCTTCTAATTCAATCGGTTTATTCGGTTTATTACGCATGCTTAAAGATCCACAAGCTCAAAAACTATTCCGCTTTGCACAAGCGTATTTAGACATTACAAACGAAAAACAAAAATAATTTTCATTAAAAAGTGTGGACGGAGGATCGACTATGTCAAAACATATTTTAATTTTAGGCGGCGGTTACGGTGGTTTATTAACTGCAATGACAGCTCGCCAACACCTAAGTGCGGATGAAGCAAAAATTACAGTAGTGAACCGTTTTGCTACTCACCAAATCATTACAGAATTACACCGTCTAGCTGTAGGCGGCGTTTCTGAACAAGCGGTAGCTTTACCACTTGATAAATTACTTAAAAACTACAACGTTGATTTAAAAATTGCAACGGTAAAAGAAATCTCACCAGATCAACGTGAAGTATCTCTTGAAGATGGTACAAAATTAAGCTACGACTACCTTGTTACAGCTTTAGGTAGTGAAACTGCTTACTTCGGTATCCCTGGTTTAGAAGAGCACAGCTTCGTTCTTAAATCAGTAAATGATGCAAACCGTTTACGTGCACACGTAGAAGCTTGTATCGCTGAATACAGCAAAACAAAAAATAAAGCTGACGGTACAATCGTAGTTGGCGGCGGCGGATTAACAGGTATCGAACTTGTTGGTGAATACGCTGACTTAATGCCAAGCCTATGTCTAAAACACGGTGTTGATCCAAAAGAAATTTCTCTATACTGTGTAGAAGCAGCTCCTACAGTTCTTCCAGGCTTCCCTGCTGAATTAGTAGAGCGCGCTCAATCAAGCTTAACAAAACGTGGCGTTACATTTGTTACTGGTACACCTGTAACAAAAATGGATGCTACAACTGTTGAACTTAAAGACGGCAGCAAAATTGAAACAAAAACAATGGTATGGACTGGCGGAGTTCAAGGCAACTCTGTAGTTGCTAACTCAGGTATCGAAGTAAACCGCGGTCGTGCACTTGTAAATGAATTCTTACAATCTACATCTCATAAAGATGTATTCCTTGCTGGTGACTCAGCGGTTGTAATGGGTCCAGAAGGTCGCCCTTACCCACCTACTGCTCAATTAGCTTGGCAAATGGGTGAAGTTGTAGGCGTGAACTTAGCAGTAGCTATTCGCGGCGGAGCAATGGAATCATTCGTTCCTGTCTTCTCTGGTACACTAGGAAGTCTTGGACGCAAAGATGCAATTGGTACAATCGGCGGAAACAAAACGCAATTAAAAGGTTTACCAGCATCACTTATGAAAGAAGCAAGTAACGTTCGTTACTTATCTCATATCAAAGGATTATTTGCATTAGCTTATTAATCCGTCTTAAAACGAAAGAGGAATTCTCCTCTTTCGTTTTTTTATTTACATAAGCCAAGAAATAAGAAGCGGCAGCGTAATCAACGATAAAATGGCACTAATAACAAAAGCAGATGCCGTTTCGTTTTCCAAGCTTTCAAACCGCAAAGCAATCATCGCTGCTACAGCAGACCCAGGAAAAGCTACCAGTAAAATAGCTTTTGTCACTTCATCTGAAGACAACCCTATCCATACTGCAATTCCGAGCATAACGATGGGTTGAACCGCTACTTTTAAGACGGCTATCCCAAGCGCCCCTTTACTAAAGTTAATTTTTCCAATTCCAATCGTTACTCCTACCGCAAACAAAGCTGCTCCCGATGTAATACTTCCGATTTGATCAAGCATATCCTGTAAAAGTTTAGGTGACTGAAAACCGCAAAGGGTTAAAATCACTCCAATTAACGGTACACATGCCAAAGGCTCAGATAAACCATGCAAAATGGAATGAACCGTTACTTTAAATAAACTTGTTTTCTCTTCCCCTTCTTTTCGCCCCCGTTGTCCAACGGTTCCTAAAATCGTTGCCAGCGGATCTAAAATCGCATTCACCACGATTCCTGTTATAGCAATTGGAATCGCTACTGCGCCTGCACCAAACAATCCTCCGAGTACTGGAATGCCCATAAAAGCAAACGTTGGCTGAGCTGAGTTTAAGGCAAACATAGAAGAGGCAGTTAACGTATTCTTCCCTGCATACTTCACGACAAGCAAGATAATGAGGTAAAACCCGACGATTCCTAAAATCAGCGCTACTAAAAACGGCCATTCGTCTATGAGTGTTTTTCTTGGCGTTGTCGTTACACCTACAAATAAGTGTGCAGGAAGCGCAAACTTCGTTACTAATGTGTTGAGCCCCTTAGACGTTTGCTTATCAAATTTTTTAAAGTGCCCTGCTAAATAACCAAGCAAAATGACAAAAAAGATAGGCGCGAGAATGAGGAAAATTTGACCTATGCTCATTTATCATTCACCTCATTCATCTTTTGCCTTAACCGGTTTATAAACAGGCTGCCATACCGCTGCTTCTACAAGTTCATTTACATTTTGCTTGGTAACAGTTGCTACGTTATCTTTTACAGCAGCATCAGCAACTGCTACAGCAACCGCCTTTGATACTTTTTGAAGATCTTTAATGTTGGGAAGAAGCGTATCTCCTTTTGTGTCTGTTTCTGCTATACGCGCTACTGCATTGGCTGCTTCTGCAAACATAGATTCAGTAAACTTTTGAGCGCGAACCACAATTGCACCTAAACCAAGACCCGGAAACACAAACGCATTATTAGCCTGTCCGATTTCATAAGTGTTCCCGTTATATTCAACGGGTTCAAATGGACTTCCCGTTGCAATAAGGGCTTTTCCTTCCGTCCATTTTATAATATTTTCCGGAACAGCTTCAGCAAGTTTAGTAGGGTTGGAAAGAGGCATAATCACCGGGCGCTCTACATGTTTTGCCATTTCTTTAATGATTTCTTCAGTAAAAGCATCCGTGACGCCTGACGTTCCAATTAAAATTGTTGGCTTCACTTGCTTGACAAGCTCCAACAGTGAAATTTTATTTTCATCGTCTTTTTCCCATTCTTTAATCTCTTCATTTTGGCGAACATACGGCTGTTGAAAAGGAGCTAAATCTTCCATATCTTCGGTTAACAGACCTCTGTAATCATATGCCCAAAAACGATCATATGCTTCTTCTTCAGACAGCCCTTCAAGCATCATCGCACTATGAATACGATCAGCATTCCCAATTCCAGCAGATCCCGGTCCAAATACAACAACCCTTTGATCTTTTAGGGGCGTTCCTGTAATGCGCACCGCTGTTAAAACGGCTGCAAGAGTAATTACTCCCGTTCCTTGAATATCATCATTAAACGTTAAAATTTTATCGCCGTATTCTTTCATAATGTGACGCGCATTAATATTCCCAAGATCCTCCCAATGAAGAAGCGCTTTAGGAAACTTGGTCGTTATTTCTTTTACAAATTGAGCAATAAAACGATTATAGTCTTCTCCTTTTACTCGTTCATGACGATTTCCTAAATACAAAGGATCTTCAAGAAGCTTTTTGTTATTGGTCCCCATGTCAAGAACAACAGGCAGTACGCGGCTTGGGTCAATTCCTGCTGCAGCCGTATAGACCGCTAACTTTCCAACTGCAATATTTATCCCTCCTACACCCCAGTCCCCAATGCCGAGAATACTTTCTGAATCCGTTACAACGAGCAAATCAATATCTTCGCTGTCGAGTCCTAAGTTTTCAATCGCATCACTTAATCGATCCGCTTCATTTACGGATAAATATAGTCCATCAGGTCGATGGTATTCATGGCTGTATTCTTGGATGGATTGACCTACAGTAGGCGTGTAAATAATGGGAAGCATTTCACTTAAATGATCGGTTAATAAACGATAAAATAAGACAACGTTCCGATTATGTAGGTCATTCAACGAATTATTTTTTTGAAGATCATTCGGTGCTTTTTTGAACTGTTCATATGCTCTTTTTGCCTGTTCTTCTAACGTTAAAACCGTTGGAGGAAGAAGTCCCTGCAGATGAAGGTTTTCTCTTTCTTCTTCAGTAAAAGCAGAACCTTTATTTAAATAAGAAGTGGATAAAACTGATTTTCCTTTTAGTGAAGTTGAAATTGACCCATCTTTTTCTACTTTATATGCTCTCATGTTTCTTTACCTCTTTTCCTAAAACAATTAGATAGGGTTAGGTTCAGCAAAGAGATATATTTTTAACCATTTATTTTTAATGAAAACAAAAAAGAGATTGAGCCATAACTACATCAATACAATCTAGAGACGAAAAAACGGGATAAATGAAACCTGTGTTCAACCTAACAATAAAAAAATCCGAACGATTTATCGTTCGGATCTTCCTTACACGAAAATACGTTTTTTCCCATCTCGTTTTTTATACCACGCTATAGTCTTCCTGCTCACTTTCTGAGTAATTAGGTGGATGTATATGTGAAGGCACAAGACATTCATAGCTTTCCCCTTCTAGTCTATCCTCCAGCTCTTGTTTGGCTTGACTAATCAGCTCTTGATTTTCTATCATTTCAATCGCCGTAGCCGCGATGGCTTTTCCAGCCAATAACATCGCATCATGGGCATACTCCGTTTTCCCTTGAGCAACAGCTTGCCATGTATGAAACGGCGTAGCATAAGCCCACGTTGCGGTCACGCACTGTGCAGTGGGAACATTCCAGCTAACGTCTGCGACATCCGTTGATCCTGTCATGAAGGAAACATTTTTAGACATAGGAGCAATTTGGTTGAAGACTGGATGATCCGCTAAAGCTCTGTCTAGCAGTGAACCCACTTGTTTTTTTGCTGCTTCTTTATCTTCGGCGGATGTAGACTCGTAAATAGCTTTGGCAAAAGCTATTTCTTCATGTTTCACTTCAGCCAAATTTATCTGCATCATTTGCTTATGCATGAGCTGCTCCATTGTTTGATTTGGAATTAGATTAGCGCAGGCTCCTTGAATTTCCTGTTCCATTTGTGTTTCAGTCATTAAAGCCGCTCCCTTTGCAATTTTCACAACCCGTTCATAAAGTTCTTTTACTTGAGATGGCTTCGGAGCACGAATTAAGTACATCACTTCCGCTTCTGCTTGAACAACATTAGGAGAAATGCCTCCGCTGTTTGTAATGGCATAGTGTACGCGCGCTTCATCTATCATATGTTCACGCATATAATTCACACCAATATTCATCAACTCTACAGCGTCTAAAGCGCTTCTACCAAGGTGAGGACTAGCAGCTGCATGACTGCTTCTTCCTTTAAATTTAAAAGTTGCTTGCATAACCGCATTCGATGACGTATGCATAACACCATTAACGGTAGCGGGATGCCATGAAAACGCGACGTCTACATCTTGAAAAAATCCTTCTCGTACCATATACGTCTTTCCGTAACCACTTTCTTCAGCTGGACAACCATAGTATCGAACGGTCCCCGGGACATTTTTTTCTTTTAAATATTCTTTGACAGCAAGTGCAGCTGCTAGTGAGCCTACGCCAAGTAGGTTATGTCCACACCCATGGCCATTTCCGTTTTTTTTGACCGGATCTGCTACTGCACACTTATCTTTTTGACTCAGCCCGGTAAGCGCATCGTATTCACCGAGAATAGCGATGATCGGATAACCGCTCCCGTAACTTCCAATAAAACCTGTTTCAAGGTTAGCAATATGTGTACGAAGCGTAAACTCTTCTTTTTCTAACATGTCGCAAATCAGCTGTGCAGACTTATACTCTTCAAACCTCGTCTCTGCATATTCCCATATTTGATCACTGATTTGAGTTAGCTCGTTTCGCTTTTTTTCAATAAGTTGTTCGACTTCTTTAATAATATCCATGAGACACTCTCCTTTTTCTTCATTATTTAACAGCATTTTGTGCGTCCACTACCACTTTTGCAGGTCGAATCGAAAACAACGAAATAGCACAGACAAGAGCGCAGATAATTAATAAAGCAAATGCTGCATTATACGACCCGCCAAACGATTGTACTAAAAAGCCAATGAGCATCGGTGTTAATACGCCGGCTGCTTGAGCTCCTGTATTGATAAAACCATTTGCTGAACCGACCACTGATTCAGGCAACATTTTTAAAGGAGCTGAAGCGATTAAAATCACATTAAACGAAAACAGCAAGGTGACTGCACTTTGAAAAACGATAAACATGCCTACGCTAGGTGAAATGGCCATGAAGCAAAGAAAAATACCCATCAGTAAACCAAACACCGCCGCTATCGTCTTGTCTTTTCCGTCCGGAAGCTTGTCTAAAACAAAGCCGCTAACAAACATTCCGATAATGCCTGCAAATGCTGGGATAGCGGAAAGAAAACCGATGTCCGTTAAATTCAGATGCCTTACTTCGGCTAAATATGTAGGCATCCACGACATGAGCCCCCAGTTAATGGCGTAGATACTGAAGTATGCAATAAATAAATTCCAAATCATCGGAGTTTTGATAATTTCTTTTAATGTCATCTGCTTAGCAGGAATAGCAGAAGTCTCTGTTTTTTCTCTCTGCTGCTTTTCTTTCAGTAAAAAAACAAACAGAACTGTAATAACGAGTCCGATGGCTCCTATGATATAAAAGATACTTCTCCAGCTTATCGTTTGCATCAGCTGCGTCGCTAGAATTGGTGTAACCACGCCCATAATCGTACCTGACGATAACAAGAAGGACATGGCTCTACTGCGTTCTTGCTGAGGAAACCACCCTGCGATTCCTTTTGATGCAGATGGAAAATAACTCCCTTCCCCTAAACCAAATAAAAAGCGAATGATAATAATAGAAGCAAAAGACCAGGCCATGCCGGTAAAAACCGTAAACAACGACCATAAAAGCACGGCGATTGTAATGACTTTTTTAAATCCAAAGCGGTCTGCTAGCCACCCTCCAGGTATTTGCATCAGTGCGTATCCTGCAAAAAAGCTGCTTAAGATGATGCCTGTAGAAGAAGCATTCAGATGTAGATCTTTCGAAATATCTAAAATAGCGTAGTTAATAATAAAACGATCTAAGTTTCCAAGCGACCAGCCTAAAAATAATAAAAATAAAATGACGTATTTCCAGTTCGACCTTGCTAGCATAAATGCACTCATCTCCTTTTTATTTCATTTAATGTAATGTTTTGTAACAAATCAATTCGTTATATAAATATTAAAAAATTCTGACTATTTTTTCAATGTGTATTTCTATATAATAAGAACTATAACTATGTATTTTTTTACATTAAGTAGTCTATAAGGGGTTGTTAACATGAGTGATTTATTAGCTAATATGAAAGGTTATCTTACATCTATTATCAAAAATAGTCCTTATCAAATTTGGACAAGTATTGATTCTGCAAATTTTAACGTGATTTTTTCCAGTTCTTCATGTTCATCCCTGACTTACCCTCCTCCCACTAGCCTACATAACGGCAGTGATTCCTTTCAAAAGCATATGGCATATGAAGAGTTCGAGGAAATTTACTTGTCCTTTCCAAATCGCTATGCGTTTGTTGTTCGCATATTTGCTAAGCACGACTGGACACCCCCACAAATAAAACAGCTATCGGCTACCTTTTCTCCTTATGTGCTGCAAAAAAAGCTGGAGCGGCATGAGCACATTTTAAACGTGCTTATGAAAAGCATTAAGGAAATTTCACTTTTACAAGACTCAGATTATCTATTAACAAGAATTCTTGAAAATGCTCTTTCAGTTATTTCTGTTGCGGATATGGGCGTGCTGTGGATGTTTGATTCTTCCACTCAATTTCTTTTGCCTCGCGCCTGGTCCGGGGGGCCAAACAATGAAATTCAAAACATGAAAATGAAAGTTGGCGAAGGAATTATTGGAAAGACATTTCAGCATAATAAAAGCTATATGTATACGAACTTAAAAGATATATTACGCGATTCTTCTACTATGACTGACGATAATATTCATTATCTTAATCAGTCCTATACGTTTACAAACATTCAATCTATTATTTCTGTCCCCATTTGTATGGAAGAACAGACGGTATGCGTACTCATTATTTATCAAAATGGTACAACCCCCCTTTTAAATGAAGAGGATAAAGAATTGTTAGAAAGCTTTTCCGATCAAGTATCGATTGCTCTCTTAAACTCAGCGCTTTTTGAAGATGTAAAAAAACAAAATGAACTTTTAATACGCCGGGATCAAATTCATCGCACCTTCATGAATGTTTCACTTCAAAGTAAAGGAATTGAACCAATACTTACCGAATTGCGCCGAATGGTTACATCCCCTGTCACCATTGTAGATTTTGTTGATAATAAGACCTATGGCTTCTTGAAATTCTTTGATATAGACACAAAAATAGCTGAATTTCACACACATTTTCTTTCACATACAAAGCCTTGTTTTTATACTATTGAGGCACACAGTGTTTATATTCACCCCATACACGGCATTGACACGCTCTTAGGGTTACTTATTATGCAGGCAAATCAAGGAGATCTTTCCTCTCTAGATCAAGTGGCACTCGAACAAAGCAGCTCTGTTATTGCATTAGAAATGCTGAAAAAACAAACGTTAGTTGATTTATTTTACAAGCGAACACATGAATTATTTAGTGAATACTTATCGTGTTATGACACCACTTTGCTGTATCAAAAAGCAGCTGAGCTAAACATTGATACAAAAAAGCATATTCTAGTCGCTCTCATTACCATTCGTTCACAAGCGGACCTGCAGCTCTTAAACTTACACCTTCATCGCCTTGTATCTGACATCAAATCGGTTTTCAGCTCAAAAGCACCGGTCGTATACGGATTCGACACCAAAGTAACCATTGTATTTACGCTTGATCCTTATGAAAAACATCATGCTATTATCAATCAATTAGAGGATTTACTCTCAAAATGGCGTTACTACAATGAATGTCATGTAAAAACAGGGATTGGAAGTCGGTATTCTCATTTTACTCAAATAGGAAAAAGTTATAGTGAAGCTGAAAAAGCTATCTCTTACCTTCTGTCTCAGCAGCAAGATGGATGCATGTTGTATGAGGAAATAGGAATTAACCGGCTATTTATTAATCAATCAAAAGAAGAAGTCAAAACCTTTATTGATGAAGTATTTCTCCCTCTTAAGAACAATCATTTAAACGACGAACCTTTAGAGCAAACGCTAGAAGCGTATTTCGATAATAACCGCTCTGCTTCACTTACAGCTAAGCAGCTTCATATTCATGTTAATACACTCTATCAGCGGTTGAAAAAAATTGAAGAAAAAATGAACATATCATTTACAAACAGTGAACACCTATTAAAAGTTCAGCTAGCATGCTATTTAAAAAAATTTCACTACAGCTAAAAAACCGATTCTTATTTTTAAGAATCGGTTTTTTCGGTAGAAAGAACAGCCTCAATTGATTGTTTCCAGCGGCTCAGTACCTCTTTGGAATCATGAAGCTGAAATTGAATTCCTGATGTTAAAACTGCATATTTTGCGTAATCTTCTTTAACAGCGGCTACTTCTCCCGTAAATAGCTCATAGCCTGATGACACAGGAGCTTCTTTTTTTAGGGAAAATTTAATGTAATAAGCTTTTCCTTCAACAACTAATGTAACGGTTGCCTTATGATTCTGTATCATGTTTGTTGAAGATGTTGTATCTTTCCATACTAATAGCTTGACGCGTGAAGAGCTAATAGCCACCAGCTCTCCTGCGCTAATCATTGCTACATGAGGAAAACCCTCGGATGTCACTGTAGATAGCAACATCGCATCATGCTGCTTCCTTTCTAGATCTTTTCCATTTAAAAATACCCGCACGGCTCTTGGCAGCTCTGCTTTATCCATTTTACTTACCACCTTTGCTGATTAAGATCGGGGTGGCACAGGAGGCACGTGCGTTGCCAGCGGTACGTCTTTTGGATTGACTTTAAATGGTCGAGGGTATTTTTCAGGATTGGTGATCGTCTCAGGTTCAGAAGAACGCCAGGTAAACAAACACACGCTGCATAAATAAATTTCCCAGGCTCCTTCAACTGGTGATTTAGATACTAAGTTCGCTTGTTTGGTTTCACATCTTGGACAAGTATACATGTCGATTCCTCCTTGTTTATTTTTGCATCATATTCGTTAAGATTTTTTCCCATTTTTCAGTTTCAAGTGGTGTATCTAAAGGCTGAGAATAGTGGCCTCTTGTTTCAGGTGCAATCGGTGTTGTAGCATCCAAAATCATTTTATCTGTAATACCAGCCGGCTCAGATCCTGGATCAAGTGGCAGAACTGAAAGATTAGGCACTGTTATAACATCATGTTTTGGGTGCATTTTTGTCGATAGCGCCCACATGACTTGCGGTAAATTAAACGGATCCACATCTTCGTCTACTAAAATAACTAGCTTGCAGTATCCTAATCCATGCGGCGTAGTCAATGCCCTCATACCAACCGCCTTAGCAAATCCTCCGTATCGGCTTTTCGTTGAAATAATAGCAACGAGACCGTGAGTATACATCGCGTTCACCGCTTCAATCTCTTCAGGATATGCTTCTTTTAGCTGCTGATATAAAGGAACGCTTGTATTGATTCCAATTAAATAATCTGTTTCTGTCCAAGGCATACCGATATATAGACTTTCAAAAATAGGATCTTTGCGATGGTATACACGATTGATTTTGATAACAGGCATGCTTCTGCCGCCGGAGTAATGACCTGTAAATTCGCCAAAAGGACCTTCATATTCACGTTCACCGGCTAAAATTTCTCCCTCTAAAATCACTTCTGCTCCCCAAGGTACATCTAAATCAGAAAGCTGAGATTTCACAATTCTGTACGGTTCACCTTGAATAGCTCCTGCCATTTCATACTCTGATTGATCGTAATGAAGAGGCGTAGCGGCTGCTGTGACAATCGCAGGTTCACATCCTAAAGCAATTGATACAGAGAGGTTTTCACCTTTTTCTTCGGCTTGTTTCAAGTGAATAGCAATATCATGCTGTGGCACAGGCTGAATGCCTAGACGGTCTTTCCCTTTAACCTGCATACGATATATACCTACGTTTTGCTTGCCAAAGTTCTCCTTATCATTCTGATCACGAGAAATAACGCACGCTTTATCTAGATAGTAGCCTCCGTCTCCTTGATTCAAGCGAAACAACGGCAAAAGGTCGAATAAGTTAATATCATCTTTAATCTCACACTCATGAAATGGCGCCGTTTCTTCTCTTTTTACTTTGACAGGAAATTTTTCATATCTCCGAGCAAACTCAAAGAACTGTTCTTTTACAGGAGTTGATTTAGGCATTCCCATCATTAACGCGTGATTTGACCAGGAACCCATTACGTTTAGGGCTACCTTTGCATTGTTGTACCCATAAATATTGGTAAATAATAATCCCGGCGTTTGGTCTCCTAAATTACTGATGGCTTGACCTGCTGAACCCAAATCTGGGTCAGGCTGCACTTCATCTGTAATCGTCAGTAGCTGCCCTTCTTTATGTAGCGTATTAAGGAAATCTCTAAAGTCTTTATAAGCCATGTTTATTTTCCTCCTTGTGATAAATGTTTAATTCCATTCCATCTTTTTGCCTCAGGAAGCTCAATTCCTAATTGATCTAACGTTCGAACAGCAATATGAGTGACAATATCATCAATCGTTTCAGGCTTGTTATAAAATGCCGGCATAGGAGGCACAAGGATAGCGCCCATTTTTGAAAGATCCAGCATGTTTTCTAAATGAATCGTATTCAAAGGCGTTTCTCGAGGAAGTAGCACAAGTGGCTTTCTTTCTTTTAACATCACATCTGCCGTTCTCGCTATTAAGTTATCTGCTAGTCCCATTCGAATAGATGCTAATGTTTTCATGCTGCAAGGACTAACAATCATTCCGTCTATACGAAAAGAACCGCTCGAAATTTTTGCTGCTTGGTCTTGATATGAATAACAATAATCTGCTAGCGCTTCTACTTGCTGAACGCTATACGGTGTTTCTAACTTAATTGTGGCATGAGCCCAAGTCGACATGACTAAATGCGTTTCAACAGAAGCCTTCTTCAAAAGCTCTAAAATTCGAATACCTAGAATAGCTCCCGTGGCTCCTGTGATTCCTACAGCTATTTTCATCTCTCTTTCTCCCCTCTGCTTTGGTTACACATTTAACTTTACACTCATTTTCCATACAATTAAAATATTGATAAAATATATAATAATACCTTTAAAGTATGGAGTTGAATACAGTGGAATTAAGACAGCTGCATTATTTTATTGTCATAGCTGAAGAATTAAATGTGACCAAAGCAGCAAAGCGCCTGCATATGGCTCAGCCTCCTTTAAGCAGGCAGCTAAAACAGCTCGAAAATGAGCTGGGCCTTTTACTTTTTGAACGAAATAATAACAAGCGCTTATTGTTAACGGTAGAAGGAGAGCTTTTTTTAAAACGAGCGAAAGAAATTGTGCAAAGGGTCGAAAAATCAGTATTAGAAGTACAGGAATGTAAAAACGTAACAAATGAAAAGCTTGAAATCGGATGTACGATCTACTGTGCATCAACGGTTCTCGATAAGCTAACTCTTATTCAAAAACAGTATCCAAACAGCACATTTAACATCTATGAAAACGAACCAGCTCACTTAAACGAGTTATTAACGGAAGGAAAAATCGATGTAGCAGTCACTACTACTAACTTACCTTATCAACATGTCAAAACAAAAACACTTGCACCAGATGTTTTTGTTGTAGCTGTTCCTAAAGAAAGTGGTTATGCAACAGAAAAGATTTCAGTCGCTGAAATTGCTTCTCTCCCTCTTATTCTTCTTCGTTCAAATCGGGAAATAAGCATATATAATCGCATTGTGAAGGAATTTGAAAAGATAGCTGTAATACCCAACATTTTATGCGAATGCCATGATTCAGCGATGCTTCTTAATTTAGTATGTCGTGGCCTTGGTGCTGCCATTGTTCCTTATTCAATGCTTTCCTCTTTTTCACTAGAACATATTAAAATTCTAAGTATAGAAGATAATCCATTTGTAATTGAGCCTTTAGTTACGTGGCGTACCGACAGTTATCTTCCCAAAATCGCTCAAGAATTTTTAAAGCTTTTTTAAATATAGATGCACAAAAAAGACTTTGCTAAAATAGCAAAGTCTTTTTTTATGTTCTATATTGATATATGTGACTACATTAACCAAGAAATTAACAGCGGTAATGTAACAAGTGACATAATGGCACTAAGTACGAATGCTGAAGCTGTTTCACCAGCTAAGCTGTCAAAGCGAACTGAAATCATCGCTGCTACAGCTGAACCTGGGAACGCTACTAATAATACTAATTTTACGATGTCAGCTGATGATAGGCCCATTGCTGTTGCAATTCCTAACATTACAAGCGGCTGAATAGCAACTTTTAAAATCGCAATACCAAATGCCGCTGGGCTAAATTGAATTTTACGGATACCAATTGTTACCCCAACTGCGAATAGTGCCGCACCAGATGTAATTGAACCAATTTGATCTAAACTGCTTGAAAGTAAATCTGGAGACTGGAACCCACATAATACTAATACTACTGCGATTAACGGAACACAAGCTAATGGTTCAGAAAGACCGTGTAAGATTGATTTAATCGTTACTTTAAATAAGCTTTCTTCTGAATCCCCTTCACTTCTTTCGCGCTGTCCGACCGTACCAATAATAGTTGCTAAAGGATCAAGCATCGCATTTACTACAATACCCGTAATGGCGATTGGAATTGCTACTACATCTGCGCCAAACAAGCTACCTAATACGGGAATACCCATGAACGCAAACGTTGGCTGCGTAGAGTTTAAAGAGAACATAGACGCGCCTGTTAGTGAGTATTTGAATACATATTTTGCAACAAGTAAGAAAAGAACATAAAATCCAATAATACCAAGAACTAATGCTAATAAAAACGGCCATTTTTCAATAAGCGTTTGTTTTGATGTTGTTGTAATACCAACGAATAGATGTGCAGGTAACGCAAATTTTGTTACAAGCGTGTTTAACCCTTTAGATGTTGTTGCATCAAACTTTTTGAAATACCCTGCTAAATAACCTAACAAAATAACAAAAAAGATTGGGGTTAAAATAATAAAGATTTGACTAATTTCCATTTTTGAACACTCCATTGTTTAGATTAGACTCAATCATATAAATTTGCTTTCTTAGAAAGATAATTATCTTCTAAGGCTTGTCTATGGATATTGTTTACGTCAGGCCATTCATCTCCCTTTTTGCTAAACATCTCTACAAATATGAAGTAACGTATAATGGTTCATGAAAACGCATGGACTTTGTTTTTCTGCAATCATTTATTTACTTCGAAGCTGTTCATTTAGTTAAATCAAATCACACAAAACTTGTCATACAATACAGTAACTCTACAACCTTAGCAAAAACTTGTCATACAATCATGTTGTTGGCTTACTTAGGCTGAAAAAAAACACCTTCAAATGAAAGATGCTTAATCTTGTGACGAAAGAAAGCTACTTCTGATTGATGAGGAAGAATCTCTAAGAGTTTGAAACTCTCAGTTAAAAAGTTCCATAATTTCACAAAGTTTTTACAAACAATCTTACTTATTTGTATATTGCTTTCTGTGACGAATTTATGAACATGTTTTAACTTAACATTTGTAGGGGAATTATTCAATTACATTGCTTAAACTTTTAGTGAAAAAAATATTTTAATCCTGTTTTTTTTACATAAAACGGATTAAATTAGTCAAAAAGACCTATATATTATCGATTAAAAAGAAGATGATTCATCTATCACCTTCTTTTGCTTACTTTATTTAATAATTACATGTAGATCATAACGTTACTTTATTTTAGCATCAATAATGGAAAAATTGTGTTCTTCTGAAAACCACGTTTTAATTTTTTCTTTTGCTTTCAGTTTAACACCTTCATCAATGTACATGGCAACTTGAATCAATGCAAGCCCCAGAGCTCCTAAATCATCTGTAAATCCAACTCCTGCTGCAAAGTCCGGAATTAAATCTAAAGGAAGAATAAAATAACCTAACGCTCCTATAATGATTGCTTTTGCTTTTGGGGGAATATCAGGTTTTTGCAGCGTGTAGTATAAAAGCAATACGGCATAAACAACGTTTGCTCCCGCTTTTTTACCAAACTTTTTAAGCTTGTCCCAAAATTTTTCTTCCGAATAATATTTGGCTGTTTCCTCTGTCCGAACGGGTACAATTTCTTGTTTCTCTTCCATATCGATCACCCTTTCATCACCCTATGTACTTATTATAAACGATTATCTCTACCGAATTCCATTGAGAGCTTAAACTCCATAAACCTGCACAAAGCAGGCTTATGAATTTTTTAATGAGTAATGCTTCATAACGATAGTAACTAAGTCATTCAGCGCCGTTTCACTTTTAGAATGATTTTCAAACTGCTGAATAAGATCCATATGTTCAAGCAGCACTTCGTAATTACCCGTCATCTTTCTCAGAACTTCATATGCGGAACTATTCAAATCCACTTGTATTTTCAAATCCTCCAGCTGTACTAGATACTCATTCCAGCGCTGGTCTTGTTCTAGCAGCAGCAATACAATTTCTTTTATCGCCTTCCGCACATTGGACTCCATCTTTTCATCTCCTTTGATACACAGATATAACAAAGTCTATGAAAAAAACGAGCTTTTTCATTCCCGTATTAAGCAAAAAGAGTTTCTTTTATTTTATAACAAGCCCGCTTAAGAGCTCTTCCCATACTTGATCATCGCGCAGCACGTCCATTGAAAAAATAGGTGCATGTAAAACACATGTATAAGGCAAGTCCCAGTTAGCTTCGGACAAAAGTTCTTTTTCACTGTTTGTCAGCAGCAGTATATAGAAATCGTTTTTGACCATTCTCTTTAAAATATGCTCTAGTTCTTTCGCTTCTTCATACGTTCCGCCCATGCGAATAAACAATATACAAGAACTAGTCTCCATTGACGTTAAAAATCGCTCCGTTCTCCGTTCATATTTTTCTTTGACTTCATTATATGAAAGCCAGTTAGTCTCCGTATTAATAGACGACGGAAAATCATGAGCAGAATCAATTTGATACACCTTATCACGCAGTCTAAGCGTGGAACCATCTCCGAAAGAACTGATATAGGTTAAGTGTTCATATACAAATAAGTCTTTACAGCGATTTTTCAACAGCTGGTTAACATGAGAAAGAGAAATACTAATACACCAATCAATCACGCCGGCTTGTTTTCGCAAAGAATATTTTTTCATGTATATCCCTGGAAAACAGTTATAGCCTAAGCTGTATATCATATCGTACTGCTTGCTTTTTAGTTCATTTAAAGTAACCATGTTCATCCTCCCTTCTACTATAAAATATGACAGCTTTTTATAGAAAGAGGCGGCTTCTGCCCTATAGCGTACAAGCTTTTTGTTTCTCAAAAGCTTATGTAAATAAAGAGCAATAACGTAAAGGGAAATAACCGAAGCAAAATATTTTGGAACTCGAAAGATTATTGTTAAAATACTTGTATTCCATTGAAATAACAAGGCCTATGAAGTCTTTAAAGAAAGAAGATGAAATTGATGAGTAAAGCATTAAAAGATATTCCGATTTCCGTATTGGATCTTTCTCCTGTAGTTGAAGGAGGAACTGTATCTGACTCACTTAGAAATACATTAGATTTAGCTCAGCACGCTGAAAAATGGGGGTATAACCGCTATTGGCTAGCTGAACATCATAATATGACAGGTATCGCAAGCTCCGCTACATCTGTTGTAATTGGTCATGTAGCTGCAGGCACGTCACGCATTCGCGTAGGCTCTGGAGGTATTATGCTTCCTAACCATTCTCCGCTTGTTATTGCTGAGCATTTTGGCACGCTTGAATCACTATTTCCAGGACGTATTGATTTAGGCTTAGGAAGAGCGCCAGGGACAGATCAGCTGACAGCACAAGCTCTGCGACGCGATCGCAGAAGCGACGGGAGTGACTTCCCAGAACAGCTGGCTGAACTGCAAGAATACTTTAAACCGGCTTCAGAAAGTCAGATGCGCGTTAAAGCTGTTCCAGGTCAAGGTTTAAATATTCCGATTTGGCTGCTTGGCTCAAGCGGTTTTAGCGCACAGCTTTCTGCACAACTAGGCTTGCCATTTTCATTTGCAAGTCACTTCTCACCTAATAATACAATGACAGCTCTTAACATGTATCGCCGTTATTTTAAGCCGTCCGACGTGTTAGAGAAACCATATGCAATGTTAGGTGTAAACGTAATCGCTGCTGATACAGATAAAGAAGCTGAACGTTTGGCTACTTCTATGCAGCAGCAGTTTCTAAATTTAATTCGAAACACACCGGGGAAACTCAAAGCTCCTGTGGATAATATGGATGAACTATGGACGGACTTTGAAAAAGCTTCTCTTCAACAGCAGCTGGGCTCTTCTATTGTCGGAAGTCCTGAGACGATTAAAGTCAAGCTTGAACAGTTTATTGAAGAAACAGAAGCAGATGAACTGATGATTAACGCTCAAATTTACGATCACAAAGCTCGCCTTCGTTCGTACGAAATTGTTTCTCAGCTGTTCAAATAATAAAAAGGCCGGACACGTCCGGCCTTTTTATTTGCTTTCTACTGCTTCAAGAAGTAAATCTGCAAGATGAACGGCCCTTACACTTTCTTCTACTCCTTCTCTGACTACGCCTAGCTTCATTTGAATGAGACAGCCCGGGTTCGCTGTTACAATCGTATGGGCATGGGCTTCTTTCACTTTTTCCATTTTATAATCTAAAATTTGCATAGACATCTCTTGTTCCGTTAGATTATAAATACCGGCTGAGCCACAGCAATGATCCGCATTTTCCATTTCATTAAACACCGTTCCGTTAATCGCTTGGATCAGTTTTCTCGGTGCGCTGGACGTTTTCATCACGTTTCTTAAATGACACGAGTCTTGATACGTAATAATTTGACTTGGCAGCGATAACTTTTGTTTTTCCATAAACTGCTGCTGCAATAAAATCTCTGAAAAATCTTTGACTTTGGCAGAAAAAGCCGCTGCTCTTTCTTTCCATTCCGGTTCCTCTTTTAATAAATGATCGTATTCTACCAACAGCGCACCGCAGCCTCCCGCATTAAGAACAATATCATCCGCTTGAATGGATTCAAACGCCATAATATTTTGTTTCGCTAACTTCTTTGCCTGATCTTTTTCTCCTCCGTGCGCATGCAGCGCGCCACAGCACGTCTGCACTTCTGGTATAACGACCTTACACCCCGCTTTTTGTAAAAGTGCAATCGTGGCGTTGTTTGTTTCCATAAACATCGTATCCATTAAACAGCCTGTAAAAAAAGCAACCGTACGCTCTCTTGTTCCTTCTGCTTCAAATAAAAACGGTCGTTTCTTCATTTCTTTTTTGGTTGGCACAGGCGGAAGCGTTTTTTCCATTTGTGCTAGATTACCAGGAAGGACGTTTAGTATGTTTGTTTTTTGAACAGCTTTTTGCAAGCCGCTTCTTTGATAGAAAGCAAGCAGAGAATGTACATTTTTTAATCGTTCTTTATGCGGGAAAAGCTGTTCGAACACCATATGCCTGAGCGCTTTTACCGGCCATTTATGTCTTTTTTTCTGCTGAATAATATCACGCGCTTCTTCTAATAAGTGTCCGTACTTCACACCCGAAGGACAAACAGGCTCACACGCTCGGCAGCCAAGGCAAAGATTCAATTGCTTTTCAACGGATTCATCAGGTTCAATAAGTCCGTCTACCACTCCTTTCATCAAAGCAATTCTTCCGCGCGGTGACGCTGCTTCATATTGATTCGTTTGGCCATACGTCGGACAGCTTGGCAAACAAAAACCGCATCTCATACAATTCATTAACTCGTCATAATCTAACCGTTCTTTGAACGCTTGCTGAATGTCTTTTGTTGCCGTCATGAACGAACCACCACTCTTTTTCTCGTGTCTTTAGCAAAAATTTTCCCTGGATTCATAATTCCTTGCGGGTCCAAAGCATACTTAATTGCTTTCATCGCAGCTACTCCTTCTCCGCCCATCTTCAGCGCTAAATACGGTGCTTTCATTTCTCCAACTCCGTGTTCACCTGTAATCGTTCCTCCAAGCTCAATGGCTTTATGAAAAATCGCTTCAAAAGCTTGTTCGACGCGGTGAAGCTCTTCTTCGTCACGCGCATCTGTTAAACAAGTCGGATGCAGATTTCCGTCTCCTGCATGACCAAACGTACAGATCTTAACGTTATATGTTACAGCAATTTCATTAATCGCTTTGACCATTTCACTAATTTTAGACCGCGGGACGGTTGCATCTTCTAAAATCGTCGTTGGCTTCATTCGCGCTAAAGCAGAAAGAGCTGATCTTCTTGCTGTACTTAACGCTTCTGCTTCTGCTTGCGAAGCCGCTACTTTTACAGATACAGCATTTCCTTCGCTGCAGATGCGGGAAATCATTTCAATATCCCGACTCACCACTTCCGGCGGACCGTCTTGTTCAATCAATAAGACAGCGTTTACATCAGTTGGAAGCCCAACTTGGGCAAAATCTTCTACTACTTCACACGTCGGCTGATCTAAAAATTCAAGCGTAGCCGGAATAATCTTATTGGCGACAATTGCTGAAACCGTCTTAGCAGCTGCGTCCATGTCTTCAAACAGCGCGAGCAGAGTTTGTTTTGTTTCAGGTATTGGAATGAGCTTTAAAATCGCTTCTGTCACGACGCCAAGCGTTCCTTCAGACCCGACAAACAAGTTCGTTAAATCGTAGCCAGCTACATCTTTAGCTAACTTGCCTCCCGTCTTAATGCAGTCGCCGTTTGCAAGAACTACTTCAAGACCAAGAACGTAATCTTTTGTTACGCCGTATTTTAAGCCTCGTAATCCTCCTGAGCATTCATTGATGTTTCCTCCGATGGTTGATATTTTCATAGAGCTTGGATCAGGAGGGTAAAATAAACCTTTTGCCTCTACAGCGTTAATTAAATCTAAGGTTATAACACCTGGCTGCACGGTAGCGGTTAAATTTTCTTCATCAATTTCCAGAATTTTATTCATTCGGTTAAATGTAAGAACAATTCCGCCTTGCGTTGGACACGTTCCTGCGCTTAAATTTGTGCCTGAACCTCTTGGCACAATAGGAACATGATCTTCGTTGCATATCGTTAAAATTCTTTTCACTTGATCTTTGTTTTCAGGCATAATAATCGCATCAGGAAGCGACTGAAAGTTAGGTGTTGCGTCATAAGAGTACACGAGTCTTGCTTCACTGCTATCTTGAAAGTTGGCTGATCCTACAACTTCAATGAGCTTTGCTTTTGTTCGTTCATTAAGCATAACGTTCCTCCTTATATATCTCTTAATCTTATTATAGTTGCAGAAGCCACGAGGGGCTATGGATAAAAAACTAAAAAAAAGCGCTTTAAAAACTCATTTTTTGTATGTTTATCTAACGAAGGGCGCACTTATTCTAATAGAGACAGCGCAAGGTAAAAAAGCGTGATACCCTTTACGCTTTTTGGATCAATGTCTGTTAGTTCTTTCATTTGCTTCAAGCGGTAATGAAGCGTATTAATATGAATATGTAAATCAAACGCCGTTTTTTTCAAAGATTGATCGTTGGCTAAATAGCATTTCAGCGTTTCGAGAAGCTCTTTTTCTTTTTGAATGGAAGAAAGCACTCGACTCAAGAATTCCTTTTTTACAGGTTCAGAAACGTCTTCTAAAATCATGTCCATCAGCAGCTCCTCATAAAAAACAACGGTTTGACGTTTTGAAGCCACTTTAAGCGCTTTTTTCGCTTCTTCATATGAAGCATGCAAATTAAATTGCTCCGCTGGCTTTCCTACACCAATAGTGATCATAACTTGGTTGTTTGCTTGAATATACTGCTGACATTTTATTAATTCTTCTTTAAATCCTTGCCTTGCCTTTTCACCTACAGCCTCTTTAAGTAAAAGCAAGCGATCGTATCCCCAATTTGCGATATAATCTCCTTCAGCTTTATGACTTTCAAACCAGTAGCGAATCATTTCTTGCACCTGCTTCTGCTTCTTTTTCGAAAGAGATGAATCAATTTGAAACAGCGTGCAGCAATAAGCACTGTCTACTTGTACTCCTAAAATATGGCCTCGTTCAATAAATTCTGCATCTACTTGCTGGCTATAAATCCATTCACGAAAAAAAGCTTCTACTCCTTTATTTTCCCATTCCTTTGTTTCTATGTAATATGCCTCGCGAATAATTAGCTCTGTTAATCTTCGAATAATGTCTGCAAAAGGCTCAACAGCTTCTGGAGTACCTGTAATGCCAATAACGCCAATAATGTCTCCTTGATAACTGATAGGCAAATTAATTCCTGGCTTAACTCCTTTTAAATCTGCTGCTTCTTTTTTGGAGATATATAGTTTTTGCTTTTTTTGCATCACGTTCCAAGCGCCTTCATGAAAAAAACCAACCCGCTTTTCTTCTGTAGACGCAATAATAATTCCCCGTATATCCGTTACAATTACATGTTCTTTCATCACAAGCTGTACTTCTTTTATAATTTTCTTCGACAGTTCAGACACTAGCTGCACGTTGTTTACACCTCACCTATCATCAATTAAAAGAGCTGAAAGAATGATTTTCTCCCAGCCCGCTTTTTTTATTATGCGTTCACTTTTTCAGCTTTTTTTAGCACGTTAAAAAACTCTTTCATAAATTTAGGTAAATCCGGCCAAGCTTGTCCGGTTACTAGGTTTCCGTCTACGTGAAGCGTCTGTTCCACAAATACAGCACCCGCCGCTTCTACTTCCGGTCGGCAAGCAGGATACGCTGTCACTTCTCTGTCCTGCAGATACTCTCTAACCGTCGTTAACACGAGCTGACCATGACAAATAACGCCTAAAGGTTTATTTTCTTTTAAAAAATGCGCAGCGATTTCCTGAACTTTTGTGTTCATTCGAATGTATTCAGGCGCCCGTCCTCCAGGAATAATAAGACCATCATAATCGGCAGGATCCACTTCATCGACAGAAGCGTGAGAATCAATTTTATATCCCGTTTTCTCTGTGAATGTTTCCATTTCTGGAAGGAAATCATGAACAACCGTTTGGAGCTTCTTTTTCACGGGAGAAGCAATGGTACACTGAATATCTTCTTCTAAACAGCGATAATACGGATAAAAAACTTCTAATGCCTCCACGGCATCTCCTGTTAAAATCAAGACACGTTTACTCATCTTTTATCACCTTTTCTTTCTTAATGTTGTCACTTACTTCTTCTCGCAAGCGGCTTTCCATTCCTGCTTTTCCCCTATGAATAATAAAAAAAGCAGGGCCTTCATTCCTTATCAGGAATGTCAGCCTTGCTTTTTATCTTGTAATCTTTTTAATTCAGCTGTTAATTCACTAAACCAAGCCTTATCTTTTGTTAGCAGCGCAAGGTCAATCAGTGAAAGAATCTGCTCTTCGTGCGCCGTTTTTTGAAGGGGCAGCTTCTCTATTTTTTCATCCATCATGCCAATGGTTGTGCCGACCATTTTTTCATCATCACTTTTCACAACGTTGATTAGTGCTGCTTTTTTAGATGGATTAATCGTTTTAATATATCCGTATATAAGTTCACCGTCGCGAGACTTTCCTTTGACCCAGTCACCTACTTTTAAATTTCCTTCAAATAGCTTCACAGTCATTCTCCTTTCTTCATAAACATGCTAAGAATTAATGTAACGGCATATAGTACTGCAGAAAGTAGTGTAATCATAATACTTACAGTTTAGAAAGTCAAAGAATCTGTTTTAGAGCCAAAAGCTTGATATATAACTAAATCACTGCAACAATAAAAAAATCCGAACGATTCATCGTTCGGATTTTTCTTTAACTAAACTCAGCCTCTTTATTTGTTATACCAGTCCAGTTAAGCTGTAGATTCCAATAATCAAGAAACATGCAAGCGTTTTTATAACAGTGATGGCAAAGATATCTCGGTAAGACTGCTTGTGGGTTAACCCGGTAATAGCAAGCAGGGTAATAACGGCTCCGTTATGAGGAAGCGTATCCATACCGCCTGATGCCATCGCTACAACTCTGTGCATAACTTCAGGAGGAATGTTGTACTGATTAATAGCTTCTACATACTTATCTCCCATCGCACTAAGCGCAATTCCCATACCTCCAGAAGCAGAGCCCGTAATACCGGCTAAAATGTTTGTCGTAACGGCTCCATTGACAAGCGGATTTGTAAAGGTATGTGAAATACCATCACGAACGGTTGCAAAGCCAGGAAGAGATGATATAACGCCTCCAAAGCCATACTCAGCTCCCGTGTTCATCGCAGCGAGAAGCGCTCCGCCAATACTTGCGTTAAGACCCGCTTGGAAACCGGTAGTCACTCTCTTCCAGTCATACGCAATCGTTGTAATAATTCCAATAACAAGTGCCAATTCTACTGACCAAATACCAACAACTGCGGTTAAATCTACTTTTCCGAACGCTTCAAGACCAATTTTGGCAAAATCAAAACCGTCTGGGTACCACTTTGGAATAGAAACAGTAAAAAATTTGTTTGCAACCCCTACAAGCACGAGCGGAACAAATGCAAGAATCTGTCTTGCTACGCTAGGGTCATATTTAGGTTCTGTAGAAGGCACAGACTCTTTTTCTAGCTCTGCAGCAGCCGCTAGTTCATTATTAAACCCGTAGTAGCCTTCTCCAGCTTTTCTTGCTTTTTTGCTTCGGCTTTCTAAATACCAAAGACCTAAGCTAAAGACAATCACCGATCCGATAATCCCCAGTGTCGGAGCAGCATAGATGTCTGTTTTAAAAAAAGTCGTTGGAATAACGTTTTGAATTTGCGGCGTACCCGGAAGTGCATCCATGGTAAACGAAATAGCTCCTAATGCAATCGTTCCCGGTACTAATCGTTTTGGAATATTCGCTTCGCGGAATAAGTTAGCCGCAAACGGATAAACTGCAAACGCAACAACGAATAAACTTACGCCGCTGTAGGTTAAGATTGCTCCCATTAAAACAATAGCCAAGATGGCGCGTTTAGCCCCTACTACTTTAACAATTGTTTTCGCAATCGATTCAGCGACTCCAGACATTTCTACCATCTTTCCGAAGACTGCTCCTAATAGAAAGACAGGGAAGTAGTTTTTAATAAACCCAACCATTTTCTCCATAAAAACGTTTGAGAAAAACGGGAGTGCATAGCTTGGTTCCGTTAAAATAACGGCTAGCAGCGCACACAGTGGAGCAAACAAAATAACTGAAAATCCGCGGTAAGCAACCAGCATCAAAAGCCCCAGAGACAGCAAAATAATCAGCAAATCCATAACGTTTCCCCTTTCATCCCTCATTCAATTTGTTTTGAATTTATCTTATTTTTTATAAAGTGCAGACTCAAACTCATATTCATAGCACGTGTAATACAGCTGGATAATTTCTTCTGCCGTCGGTACAACCGGATGGTTAGCAGGACTTCCGCTTTGAATCGCATCCGCTGCCATTTTCTCAACCGCCGCGTAAAATAGCTGGCGATCAATGCCCCACGATTGAAGATTAGGAATCTCTAAGTCGATACAAAGCTGCTTGATGGCTTCAATTAACACATCTGCTCCTTCTTTTTTTGTATATGATACGTTCGGAAAAAGAGCTTGTCCTATTTCACCTAAACGATCGATTGAAGCCTCTTTTGTATAGTCCAAAACCGCAGGCAGAAGCATCGCATTAGAAATACCGTGCGGCACATGGAATAACGCGCCAATAGGTCTTGACATACCGTGCACTAGAGCAACAGATGAATTTGAAAACGCCATTCCTGCCAGCATAGATGCATAGGCCATTTCGTTTCTTGCTTGAACATTTTCTCCATTTCTGTACACAAGACGGATATTTTTCATGATTAACTCAATTGCTTGAAGCGCAAGTGAATCTGTAAAAGGATGTGCTTTTTTAGACAAATACGCTTCCACTGCATGACTGAGTGCATCAATTCCTGTAGCTGCCGTTACGTGTTTTGGACATGATAGAGTTAATAACGGATCAACAATGGCTGTATCAGGCAATAATTGAGGCCTTGCGAGCATCATTTTCACATCGTACGCCGTGTCTGTAATAACCGTCGCTTTCGTCACTTCTGAGCCTGTTCCAGCAGTCGTAGGCACGGCAACCAAAGGAAGAGGACTATCTTGAAAATCTTGTTGATTTTGAAAATATGTTCGTAGATGCCCTTCATTTGTCATCATAATGGCAACCGCTTTTCCAGTATCGATACAGCTGCCTCCCCCTAAGGCAATAACCACATCGCACTGCTCCGTTTTACATATAACAAGCGCTTCATCTAGATGAATATCTGTCGGCTCTGAATTTACGCCTGTATACACGGCACAGTCCATGCCAGCCTCGGCTAAGTAACGACGGCAAGTTTCTACATTGCCTGCTTTCACCATAACGTCATCACTTATAAGCAATGCCTTTGTCCCAAGCAGTGCAGCCTGTTCTCCAATTTTAGAAAATGATCCTTCTCCATATAAAACCGTTCGTGGTACAAGTAGTTCATAAATTCCCACTGTTTTTCCCCCTTTGTTATCTCGCTGACAATCTCTCCTTCCGTATTTTCATGCTGACTTATGTAAGCGATTTCATTTGTTTATGCAAAAAACCAACATGAACTTCGTTTTTCTCCCCTATTTATTCTCTTTTTGTATACCCCTTTCCTCTTTCATTCTAAAATTTCATCTTATATTTTTCAATCTTTTTTTGTAAATTTTTAAAAATTACAAAAAAAGCCAGAGGTATTCTCTGACTTTACCATTTAAATAAACTTTTGAACAGTATTATTTCGATTTAATTTATAAATAGACAGCAGGAAAAAAACAAGTGCAAAAGCTAGTAAAATGCTGATATTTAACCATAGGCTGCTTAAATCAGCTCCTTGTTGAACACTTTTTAACGTACTTAATACCCACGTTTGAGGAAGAAAGTCGGCTATTTTCTGCATCACATCCGGCATAAATTCAGGCGGGAAAAAGCAGCCGGACAGTAAACAAGTTGGCGTGATGATAAGCGTCTGAAGACCATTCGCTGCTTTTGAACTTTCTGTAAAAGCGATAATTACAAGAGACAAGCCGATGGCTACTAGACCAAACAAAACTAAAATGAAAAACAGCTGCCACACGGGAATGTTCATATCTACGTGAAAAAGAGTCGTAATACAAACAAGTGTAATCATTACTTGCAGAGTTAATAAAATCATATTTGTAATAACATTGGATATCACGTATTGCCTTGCGCTAACTGGCGAAGCTAACAGTCTAAAATACGTTCGCTGCTCTTTTTCTTTTGTGATAAGAGCCGATAAATTCACCGCAGAAAAAAGCATAAACATAATTAAATACCCAATTGTCTGCTTGACAATATTTTGATCGGTTCCTTTGTCTTCAAGGGCGTGCGTAGAGACGTGGAATGGCGCTTTTTGATAATTCTCATACATTTGTTTAAACGCAGCATCGTCGCCTTCAGCAGCTTGATTCAGCGAAGAAATATTGTCAATATATTGATACAAATAAGACTTAATAAAGCTCGTTACTTCTGCTCCTTTTATTGAAGTGATTGTAATATGATCTGGTTTGTTCGCTTTGACGCTGTCAGAAAACCCTTTTTCAAAGGTAATAACCGCATCAACTTTCTTTGACGTAATGTCATGATCCACTTCTTTGTCCGTAAGCATTTTAACATTTGTTTTATGCAGTCCTTTTAAAAACTGAACGGTATCTTTTGTAATATCCGTTGAATCGTGATTGACAACTCCGATATTCACCGAAGTCCCTCCTGCATTTCCATAAATAAGAACGGACATTAAAACACCTGCAATAGGCAAACCAATAACAAGCACAAGCGTCCTTTTGTTTCTAAGCAGCATATTTCTTAGCATATTTGTGACAAGCCACATGATATTTTTCATGTTATAACCCCTCTCTTTTTCTCAAAAGCACAATTGCTATGCCCAGGAATAAAATAGAGAAGCCTACGTTCAACCCGATAACTGAAAGAGAAGCGCCGATACCATTTGTATAAATCAATTTAATAAGTCCATTATTCATCCAGGTTAAAGGTGATACATTGACGAATCCCTCTCCAGATCCATTTTGAAAATAGGTTCCTCCCACAATACACGACACTTGAATAACAACCATAATAATCGCTCTTGACGCCGCTTCTGTCTTCGTAAGGTAGCTAACTCCTAATCCAAAGCTAATGGAAAAAAGAATCTGTGATACTAACATAAGCAGTACTAGGAGTAAATGATCTCCCCAGTTGGCATCAAAAAAATATTTAGTCGACATAATGACCACTAACACACAAATAGCGTGAACAAAAACAGTACCTAAAATTTTCCCGACAAAAATTTCAGCAGTTTTAATCGGCGCGGCTACTAATCGACTTGCTGTATTTCGCATACGCTCTCCTCTAATTAAATAACTCGCTGAGATAGATCCGTACAAAACAATCATAGTTGTCATTGAAATGGCGTAGTAGTCTATTGAATTTGGCTGTTTTTGAGAATGAAGAGATGTTTCTTGAATATAGTCATGCTTAGACGCATGGAGCAGATTATCCACTTGCTGAGGGTTTACTTTTGCCACTTCCATAGCCACGTTATACTTATCCACAAAAGTGCTTAACATACCTTGGACCATGTTGAATTCAATGCTGTTTTCTTCATTTCCGTAGAGATGAATGTCTCCTTCTTTCACTTCTACATAAGCTGTATAGCGCTGCTCTTTTACTTCTTTTTTTCCATCCTGATTTTTTTTCAGCGCTTTAAAATGAATGCCCGATTTTTCTGCATGGGCAGCAAACTGCTTAAAAGCAGCAGATTCTTCATTACTTGTGTCGATTTTATAGAGAACGTAACTGTCGTCTATCGTCATGTCATTATTAAAGGCTTGGGACAAAGCTGTTCCTAAAATAAGGACAAGAGCTAGCGGAAAAAGAATCATAAAGATAAATGCACGCTTATCCCGCAGATCACTTTTCATTTCTTTCAAAGCAATTGCAATAATATTCATTCGTTATTCCTCCTTTCTTTTATAAATCTCTTAAACTGCGTCCTGTGAGCGTCAGAAAGACCGTCTCTAAATTTGGTGCTTGCTCCTTGACTGCTTTAATTTCGATAT
This sequence comes from Priestia sp. YIM B13552, assembly GCF_042787775.1. Classification (NCBI taxonomy): domain Bacteria; kingdom Bacillati; phylum Bacillota; class Bacilli; order Caryophanales; family Bacillaceae; genus Priestia; species Priestia sp. YIM B13552. The sequence goes on along the minus strand of NZ_JBHZOU010000003.1, from coordinate 156,120 downwards.
GATGCGTCATTAAATAATGAATGACTTTGTTCAAGTTATTCACTTCGGCGCTTGAATTAATTTTAATGATTCCATCTTCATACGTAACGGCTGTTACGCCTGGAATTTCTTTTAGACCGCTGCAATCTATATCGTCCGCTTCTTTTACTTCAATCCAAATATCTTTTGTATCAGTGATAATAGCTTTCAGCTGCTCTTTTGTTCCTTCAGCAATAATTTTGCCGTGATCAATAATCGCAATCTTTGTACATACCTCTTCTACTTCTTCCATATAGTGACTCGTATAAATGATTGTGCTTCCCATTTCATTTAGCTTTTTTACAGATGTTAAAATATAATTTCGCGACTGAGGATCAATGCCAACCGTCGGTTCATCCATAATGATCAGCTTCGGTCGATGAGCAATTGCGCATGCGATATTTAACCTTCTTTTCATTCCTCCTGAAAAGCTTTTCGGATACGCCTTTTGTTTATCTAAAAGCCCTACAAACGCTAAAGCTTCTTCGACTCGTTCGTTAAGAAGTGATCCTCTTAATCCGTAGAGACCTGCAAAAAACTTCACATTTTCATAGGCTGTCAAATCTTCATAAATCGCTAAGTCCTGCGGAACAATTCCAATGTTCATCTTTGCGAAATTTCGGTGTTTCTTTATATTTTTCCCAAGTACTTCAATATCGCCGCTGTTGCTTTGAAGCAGACTAGCCACCATATGAATCGTTGTGCTTTTTCCTGCTCCGTTTGTTCCTAAAAAGCCGAATATATCTCCTTCTTCTACTTGTAAAGACAAATTATCTACCGCAATAAAATCTCCAAATTTCTTTGTTAATTTTTGAATCGATAATACGTTCATCATTTCACCTCTAGTGTGTTGGTATATCCTTATTTTATGAAAAAAAGGCAAACTTACGTCAGTGCATAAGTTCACCTTTTCTCCATGAGAAATCTCATTATTTATGTATGAAGTTTCTCACCTATCGGCAGCAGCGTGGTAACAGAAAAACCGTTTGCCCCGTCAACAATCACCGTCCCGTTAATGGAAGCAGCTCGTTCTTCCATTCCTGCTATGCCAAGGCCTTTTTGAAACAAGTGAGCCCCTTTTCCATTGTCTTTGACTTCTACTTTAACCATTTTATTTAATACATGAAGCTCAATGGCAATCATCGTTGCTTCTGCATATTTTAAGGCATTCGTAATAGCTTCCGTTATATTTTCATGGATAATTTTCCACTGAAGAGGGGTGATAAGATCCAAATTCCCTTTGTATACAAGAGGCAGTGCGATACTATGTTTAGCCTCAAATTCTCCAATAAATAATTTAAGCCTGCTGATTCCTATTTGCTCAGCGGGAGGCTTTATACTTTTTAACGTTAACCTGATTTCTTCAATGCCTTCTTTCGAAATTGTAATTGCATTTTGAAGAAGAGACAGCGCTTTTTCTTCATCTTGCTTCATTACATGCTTTGCTGCCTCCATTTGAATAAGTGCTCCAGTCATTGAATGACCAATCTTATCGTGAATTTCCTGCGATAATCGATTTCGCTCTTCTAATTTTGAAGCATATTGAGACTGTCTCACATACTCTTTATTTTCATTCACATGCTTTTGCAGCTTTTGCATACTTACTCTCATTTCATCAAGCTTTTGTTCATAATTGATTGTCCTCTTTTGATAAAGAGCTGCTCCTGTATAAATAAAGAAAGTAAACGCAGCGACTAACACATACAGCGCGCTAATATCAGAGGGAACAAGCAGTATTGGAAGCAAAACAAGCAGCAGCACCATCCATTTTTTTACGACTGATTCTCCAATAAGCTCACAAAGGTTTAGCGGCAAAAGAAGAAAAAACAAAGGATGAAGTTTATACGCACAATATAGAATAAGGACAATTGAACTAACAATAAACATGCGCTTGAACACGCTCTTTTTCACAATGGACGCTGCAATGTTAACACAGCTGTAAAGAAGCAGTGCTAACACAATAGCTGAAATCGAGTGTACATAATTAAACTGAATGTACGTAATAGCCAAAAACAGTATAAGGATGAGCTTAGTCATCATTAATCCAACTTCCATAGCCCTACTTCCCTTTACCGGTTAAATAGTAAATAGCAATTTGAGTACGGTGCTCCAGTCCTGTCTTACTTAAAATCGAACTAATATAGTTTGCTACGGTACCTTCTGAAATAAAAAGTGTTTTAGAAATTTCTTTATTTGAAAGCCCCTTGGCAATCAGCGTCATAATGCTCGTTTCACGCTCTGTAAACTGTGTCATATCCGCTTTTGACTCGCGCTCAGTTGCAGCGTTTAAACTTGATTTGATTTTATCAAGCACAACATCTTGAAGAACCGTATGCCCGTTGAACACGCTTTTGATTGCGTCTCGAATGCGCTCTGGTTCTGTATTTTTTAACAAGTAGCCTTTAGCTCCGTTTTTTACGGCATCAATAATATATTCATCGTCATCAAACGTAGTTAAAATAAGCGGCTTTGCTTTCGTTGACTCTGAAATAAGCTTTGTAGCCTCTACACCGTCCATAACAGGCATTCTTACATCTAACAATGCAATATCAACGGAATGATTCTTGCAATATTGAACCGCTTCCTGACCATCTTTTAAAGTAGCGACAACGTCGAATTCCTCGTATGTATTTAATATAATTTTCATTCCTTCTCGAATAAACGAATTATCATCTGCAATAATAATAGTAATTTTCATTTCTGTAAGTGAGGAGACCTCACTTTTTTTCACATCCTTTTTTCACATCCATCCCGATGCTTCTCATTTATTGTAGCCATAATAAACCAAAAGTTCAATGCGATAGTTCGCAGTCTTTCTAAGCACTAAAAAAGAGCAAACCTCCGCAGGTTTACTCTTTTATCTCATTACTTCTGAGCTAACTTCATCACCGTCTCTAAAAGTACGTTTACACCTTTTTCACATTCTTCCCAAGGAGTGAACTCTTCCTCACAATGACTTTTTCCGTTTACGCTCGGAATAAAAATCATAGCCGTCGGAATATAGCTAGCTAAAAACTGTGCGTCATGTCCAGCTCCGCTTACCATTCGCTTATAGGAATACCCAAGCGAACGAACCGACTCTTCCACTTCATCGCAAACCGTTTTATCAAACCACACGGTATCGCGACCCCAAAGCTTGGTCACCCGCACTTCGCAGCCTTCTAACAGCTCTGCTTGATCAGGCAGTGATTGAATAATTTTTTCCACAGATGCAATGACATCTTCATCCGTATGTCTCGCTTCAAGCGAAAAAATAACTTTATTTGGAATAACGGTATGAATATTAGGCAGTACGTTCATACGACCCATTGTATAGACTAAATTTGAATCTAATCTGCCGAGCTCATGACGAGCTTCAGCAATCAGGTTATTAGTTGCAAAAAGTGCGTCTTTCCGCATGTCCATCGGCGTCGTCCCAGCGTGATCTGACTCCCCGGTAACTTCAATTTCATAGCATACCATTCCTAGCACGCACTCGACTACACCGATTGATTTGGCTTCTCTTTCTAAAATAGGCCCTTGCTCAATATGTAATTCTACAAATGCCGATGCTTCAGTAAGACGGCTACTCGTATCGCCTTCATATCCGCATGATTGAAGGGCTTGCTTAAACGTCACGCCGTCAACATCTGTCTTCTTCATCATAACGTCTTTTTGAAACTTGCCCGATAAAATACCTGAAGCCATCATAGAAGGCTCAAAACGCGCTCCTTCTTCATTCGTAAAGTTAACAATGGTAATCGGCACCTTCGGCTTAATATTATGTTCAACCAGCGTCCTTACTAACTCTAACCCTGCAACTACACCGAGGATTCCATCAAACCTTCCGCCTTTTTTTACGCTGTCCATGTGTGAGCCAATCACAACAGGCGGCTTATCTTCTAGTCCTTCAAGCGTGGCATAAATACATCCAAGATCGTCGATTTTAATATCCATTCCAAGATCCCGGCAGCATGAGCAAAAATAATCTCGTGCTAGGCGATCTTCTTCTGACAGTGCTAGGCGGGTTACACCGTTATTAGGTGTTCGTCCATAATCGGCAAATCGTTCAAGCGTATTTTTTAACCTTTCTCCATTCACTGCTACTTTTTGTCGTTGCAACTCAACCACTCTCCTCATTATTTGGTTATAAAGTGCGTCTAAGATGCGGTGTTAATGAATATCATTCATTATGACATAAAATAGGCGATATCACTTGAAGTCTGTTAGAACCCCTTCCATTATTTTTATAATGAAAGTGCGCAGTTTGCCTTATGTATCTATTAGCTTCAAAACGTAAATTTCCTGCTTTTTTCTATGAATAATGCACGCGTTATTTATGCATTTTTATTATAAAAATAGCGATAGGTTTTTTTCAAAAAAAAGAGAATTAGTTATTATACTAACTCTCCTCTACATACTTACTTTTTATTTGCTTTCTTCGCAATCGCAATCATTGTAGCTAAAACACCGACTGTAATAATCACAATAGCAATTACAGCAGTGGTAATAATAATTCCTGATGTTACTTCTGAAACACCCATTAGTCTACGTTCTCCTTTTGTGCCTGACCTATTTACCTACATCAGCATACTGGTCGGTTTATTCCTATTATATACGAACTTGTAAAGCGACGAAATATGTGACACATAATTGACATACTGTTTATATGTTTTCTTTTAATTCTACGTTTTATTTAAGAAAATACGGGAATAATTCAAACATATATAAGAAATACTCTTTATTTCTTTAAAGAAGTATTGTAATATAAATGTAACAATTGTAATATTAGCAGCATGAATGTTACATATATTTCAATGAATGAGTAGGAGGGAAATGGAAATGAAAAAATTTGGAATAATCTTAGCATCACTTGCTCTTTTCTTTTCACTAAGCACAGGAGTTACAGCTCAAGCAGCATCACAAAATCTATCAACGACTAATGCGGTAAAAATTGCAGCAAACGCAAGCAACCATTTCTGGAATGCACTTCATGGATCTAAAGGTAATTTATGTACTCAAAAAACATTTAATTATAAAGGCACTCAGTACTCATATCTTTGTCAAGATTTTAATACAAAAAGCAAACTAGTAAGCTACTTATCTGAAACGTTTACAAACAGTGCTATTCAAAAAGGATTAACAAATTATCGCTACATCACATATAACGGAAAGCTTGCTCGTCCTGTCGGTGACGGATTCAGCATGCTAGAGTGGAACAAAGCAAAAGCAAAACTAACTTATCAGCGCGCCGATGTTCGCTCTTATCAATTTACGGTTCCAACAGTTGACGGAGGAAGTGTAAAACGCACCGTTACATTTTATAAATCTGGTTCACAGTGGAAAGTAAACAAGTTTGATGCTGTACTATAAGCAATATAAAAAACAAGGTCTTCTAAGGCCTTGTTTTTTTATGCTCTCTCTTCCGCTCTTTATTAAAGAAGTTTCACTTTATTTTCACTAACTCCCCTTATAGTATGGATACACACTACTACTTATTCGATACATTGTCATCGGAGGATTTTATATGAACATACTACAAAAAAGAACGGCTTTTATCGTAATGGCTGCTTTTCTTTTAGCATTTGTTTTCAGTATCGTTTCACTATCACACTACAAAGGAGAAGAACATTTATTTTCGATTCAAGAAAGTCATCAGTTAAAAAAGATTACGAATGGTATATCTGCTTCTGATAATAATTCGAGGGATCATCGTCTTCCTTCAGGAAACGGTCCCGCTTCGTCTAGTAATTCCGGAGAACACGTAACGCCTTTTCATAATCTATCTATGGATAACGGTGCCGGAAGTCAAGGAGCTAATAAAGACTATGAAGCACCGCTCGCTCTTTATACGGTGGGCTTTTTTATAGCATCAGCTTTCGTTTACGGATTATTAAAGAAAAAGAAATGGCATCATTCGATAGGGCATTCTCGCGTTATTTTATGGTCATTACTTGGCACTGGACTATTTATCCGGATTGCACTGATTCCGTGGGTAGGCTCTCATATGGATGCATCTCTTTTCAAAAACTGGGCATCGGTTGCGGCTAATCATTTTTCAAATTTCTATGCTAAAAGCGGAAGCGATTACCCGCCGTTTTATATTTATATCTTGTTTATCGTTGGGAAAGTTGGCAGTTTACCGGATTTTCAGCAGTATTTTTCGCTGTTGATTAAAATCCCGCCTATTTTAGCAGATGTCGTCACATCTTATTTACTCTATCGTTTAGCTCGTAAATACTTGGCACCTTCTTTTGCCTATCTGTTAGCAATTGGGTATTTATTTAATCCGGCCATTTTAGTTAATTCAACGTTTTGGGGACAAGTCGATTCATTTTTCACTTTGCTTATTGTCCTAGCGATTGTAATGATTACGGAAAAAAGAATTTACGCGTCGGCCGTTATTTTTACAGCAGCGGTCTTAATGAAGCCGCAGGCGATTATTATCCTGCCTATTTTATTTTTCGAACTCATTCGCCTAAAGCAAGTGAAACATTTCTTCGGTATTGCTTTAACGGCGGCTTTTACTGCTGCTGTGATTTTATTGCCTTTTTCAGCAGGAAAAAGTCCTGCGTGGATTATTGATTTATTCTCATCCACCATTGGAGAGTACCCGTATGCTTCTGTTAACGCCTATAACTTTTTTAGTTTAATAGGCGCAAACTATAAAGACAGCTCTGCAACGCTGCTGTTTTTCAGCTATCATACGTGGGGACTTATTTTTATCGTCGCAACAACTGTTTTTTCATGGCTTATTTATATAAAAGGGCGCAGCTTTAAATACGCCGCTCTTGCAGCGCTTATTCAAATTTCCGGGGTATTTACGTTTTCTTCAAGCATGCATGAACGCTACTTGTTTCCAGCAGCAGCTCTTGCTTTGCTCGCTTATATTTATTTGAAAGACAAAAACTTGCTTTACTTATCCTTTGGATTTAGCATCAGTATTTTTATGAACACTTTTTTTGTTTTATACGGTAACAGCAATATGCAAAACAGTACGTCCTATCCGTTTTCTATGTTTGCTACGTCTATGCTAAACGTTTTGCTTGTTGTTTATTTAGTAAAAGTTGCTTGGAATTCAGTCCAAAAAAGTACGGTTTTAAAAACTGCATAATACAAAGAGCTCAGTGAGTATGATTGATCACTGAGCTTTTTTATATAACAAGCGACATGCCTGGCGCGTCTTCTTCTCTTTCTTGAAACCCTAATTTTTTATAAAAATGATGCTTTCCTTTTGCTGCAAACAGCTGAATCGATTCAATTCCGCTTTCTTGGCATTTCGTCAACAGCTCTTGGATAATTTGCTTTCCAAGCCCTTTGTTTTGGTATGTGGGATCCACCATTACGTCGCAAATAAGCGCTTGGTAAATTCCGTCTGAAATCATACGGCCGAATGCAATTAATCGGTCATTGTCATAAATGCCGACTCTAAACCAGCTGTTGGCTGCGGCTTCAAACAGCTGTTCTTTTGTATAATTTCCTTTTTTACTTTTATGTAATCCGCTCGCTTCATGCAGAGCTGCAAACTGCTCAAATAGCGGAACCTCTTTTTTTATTACGTAGGACACGTTCATTCTCCTTTCAATACCGTTGCTTTCTATATTATATTTATACATCAAATAGAATAATAATTCAACATTTTTATCTAGTTATCTTGTTACCCTTTCTCCAAATAAAAAAACTGCCAAACGGCAGTTTTTTAGGCTTGTACTGATTTTTTTCGTTTTTTAAGATCAATTCCTGCAATAATAAGCAAAATGACTCCAAGAACAATCATGATTTTACTCACCGTTTCTAGCCACTCCGGTGCGCTTCCAGCAAGTAAAAGTGAAAAACCAATGATATAAACCGGGAACCCCGCAAGAGCCCAAGGGGATTTCACCTTCTTTTTCTTCATATGTAGGATCTCCTCCTTCTTTACAGATTCTATATAGACTGTATATGATGAGTTTATCAGAAAAAATTGGAAACAACAAAGGAGACAAACGCATGCATACGTTGCCTCAAACGTTTTGTGATACGATTACTCACCTTCACTCTCATAAAGGTCAAAAGTGGTTAACTGACTTTCCTCAGCTTATTCGCTACTGTGAAGAGCGCTGGCGTATCAACATTCACAGTCACTTTCCCCTTTCTTACCACTTTGTTGCTCCTGCGCGCAAAGCAGATGGAAGTGAACTAGTTGTCAAACTTTTTGTAGAGCCTTCAGAGCTGCTTCATGAGCAAGAAGCACTGACAGCACTAGCTGGTGAGAGCACGGTAAAGGTCGTGGACAGCGATGCTGAAAAAGGCATTTTACTGCTTGAAAAGCTGTCTCCCGGATGCCCGCTTTCCTCTTTATCAACTAAAGACGAAGCTGCGTTAACCGCTACTAGGCTTATGAAATCTCTATGGCGCATGCCTCAATCAGACTCCACTATCGAAGAAACAGCCGTTAAAAGAGAGAAGCAGCTTCGAGAGTATACACAAATGTATCCAAACGGTATTGATTTTCTTTCTTCTGAAACTCTTCAACACGCACTAGCCGTTTTCTCTGAATTAAACCGCACTTCTCAGCAGCTTTTTTTGCTTCACGGCGACTTGCATCATGATAACATCTTACAGTCTGGTGAGGCGTGGAAAATAATTGATCCAAAAGGGTTAATTGGAGAAAAAGAGTACGAAATTATCCCTTTTCTTTTAAATCATCTGCCTAAGACAAACGTGGCAGAGACAATTGACCATCGAATCAATATATTTGTAAAAGAACTGAACGTAAGTAAAAAACGCATTTTACTGTGGGGATACGCTCATTCTGTACTAGCCACGTGCTGGTTAATAGAGGACCGCCAAGACGTCGCTTCTTTTTCAAGCGCTATAGAAGCATTTCAGCACTTATTTGAGTACTATTACGGGCATAAAAAATAAGAGCCGACATTTGGCTCTTATTTTTTGCATTTCTCTGCGACAAGCTCATATGATTTTAATCGGTCAGCCGGATCGTGTGTAATGGTGACAAGCATGAGTTCATTCGCTCCGTAGCGTGCTTGAACTTCTTGAAGACGGACGTGTACTTCTTCTGGGTCTCCGATAATCATGGCTTCTTTCATCTTCTTCATTTTTTTCTCTTCTTCTTCTGTAAGCGGATAGCTGGCCGCTTCTTCAATAGAAGGCACGCCTTTTGCTTCCATTTTATCCTGCTGAATTTTCCATACGAGTGAGCTCGTTGCGATGCGATGCGCTTGCTCCGTTGTTTCAGCGCAAATGACCGATACAGTGACAATCGCATAGGGCTGATCACCGGTCCGTCTTGGCTGAAATGCCTGTTTGTACTGATCAATAATAGCTGAACCATCTTGTTCACTCATAAACTGTCCAAACGTATAGGCCATTCCGTTTCTAGCGGCGAGCTCGGCACTTTTTTTACTTGTGCCAAGCAGCCAAGGTTCCGGAGAGACAGGAGGCAGCGGCGAAGCTGAAAGCTTTGCGTATTCATGTTCAGCCGGAAATTTATCGTCTAAAAACTGCAGAAGCTCTTCAACAAGTTCAGGCATTTTAAATACTTGCTGCAAGAAGTTATCCGACAGCGCATTTGTTGCTTCAGCCGATCCACCCGGCGCGCGCCCAATTCCTAAATCAATTCGCCCTGGAAACAGCGTTGCGAGCATGTTATACGTTTCCGCTACTTTATACGGCTTGTAGTGAGGCAGCAGCACCGCTCCCGATCCAATTCGAATTCTATTAGTTTGTGCGCCGATATAGCCAAGCATCACTTCAGGAGCCGAACAGGCAAGTCCAGACAAATCATGGTGCTCTGCAATCCAGTAGCGCTCATAGCCAAGCTTGTCACCCGCTTTGGCCAGCTGCATCGATGCTTCTAACGCTTCCGCTGGGGTCTGATGGGATGAAACAGGCGATTGGTCGAGTATACTTACTTTCATCACACATCTGCTCCTTATTCGTTCACTTCAATTAAACTTAATGAAAAATCCCCTACCTGGCCTTTTTCATATAAATTGGTAAAAGACGTAGAGTACTGATGAATCGTTCCTTGAAAATCCAGATCTTCTTCCGGGACATTTACATGAAAAGTACCTTTATATAAAAGTGTAGTAATATCATGATATTCCTCACTTGTTACTTTAAAATCAACTGAAACTTTTGTTTTGCCTTTTACAATTTCTTGTTCATAGCTGTAAATTTGAATAGGCGTATCATTTAATACAATTTCTTGTACCACGTTAAATCGTCTCCTTTTTTAGTGCGTATGAAAAATAATAGCACTTGAAGAAGTCATGAGCAAATAAAAGAGCTTGTTTTTGTTCATGCAAAAAAAGCATGGCTTTTTGCCATGCTTTTAGTCCAAAAACGATCTTATACGCGCTTTGTACGGGTGCGTTTGAATACGAAATAAAGAACAATAATAACAAATGCCGCAACCACAAACGGAAGCGTATATTTGCTTGCTACGTCTTCAATGTTCGCCCAGTTCTCGCCTAGCTTTCCGCCTAAGTAAATAAATAAAATTGACCAAGGAATCATCGCTAACACGGTTAAAGACGTAAACTTCCAAAACGGCATTTTAGCAATACCTGCAGGAATCGAAATTGCATGTCGAACAACCGGGACAAAACGGGCGGAGAAAACAACGCCCGCGCCGTATTTATTAAACCAGTTTTCCGCAAGATCAATATGCTTATCATGAATAAATAAGTACTTGCCGTATTTTTGAAGAAACGGACGTCCTCCGTAGGCTCCAATCCAATATAAAAACCACTGTGCAATCGTTCCGCCAATAATTCCGGCAATGACTGCTCCAGGAAAACTAATCATGCCTTGAGAAATCATATACCCCCCGTAGGCTAGTACAATTTCACTTGGAATGATTTCAATCATTAAGCCGAGCGCAATACCTAAATAGCCAAGGCTCGTTAAAAAATCCAAAATACTCGTAATAAATGAACTCACCTTTAATCACCTTACTCATTCTTTAATAATTTTACACTACTACTATATTCCAACCATCAGTATAAAAGGAAACTATGAACTCACTATGAACAGCTTACTTCCCTGTTGACTGCCGGTACCTTTTCCGCAGCTCATGCGTATGCAGATCCGCTAGGCGGACCGGAATCGGAAGCTTACTTTCTTTTGAAATAAAATGCATCATAAGCTGATACGACATGTCCAAATCAATATAGTTTCCGCACGACAGAAAAATAGGCTTTACCCCTTTGGCTGTCCTTACTACTCTACCATAAACTTCATCATCAATCACAATATCTTCATAAGCGCCCTCTGTATCTTCAGGCATAACGTAATCATGTCCCTTGATCTTTAAATAGCTTTTCCCAATTCCAACGGTAGGTTTATTGAGAAAAAACGAAGCATGTGTGGCTACTCCCATGTGCTCGTAGTGCAAATATCCGTTGCCATCAAATAAAAACACGTCGGGCTCTATTTGAAGTTTTTTAGCCGCTTCAAGAATTAAAGGAAGCTCTCGAAAAGCTAGGAATCCAGGAAGATAAGGAACGGTTACTTCTCCTACACTGTGCACTTTTTCTACAACGTTTTTCGTCTGATAATCAACCACTACAATGCTGCAAGCTCCGTAAGATATGCCGTTTTCTTCCCAATACGCAACATCAACACCAGCACAGTTATGTATATGCGTCGTTTTGACCCGTGATGTTAAATCAATTTGTGCTTTTAGCTTTTGCTGAAGCGTCCGGCACTCCTCTTTTGTTTGCATCGTAAACGTATGTATGTACTGAATATCCATGTTCCATTCCTTTCATTGACTGACTCACCTATTATACAACTATTTTCTAAGAAATTCCTATTCTTTTTTTCACACCTTTTATTATAGCGCTGTTTCCTTAACGTTTGATTAAAATTCCTATTCGTTTACGCATTTTTTGTAAACATCGCCATGAAAAAATCCCTATTTTTCTTTACGAAATGTCAACGCTTTCTACACACTTTCTCTATATCAGCATCACATTTTTTCGTTACGCTGTTTCTATACCAACGCATAGGAGAGAAATGTGATGAAAAAATATTTAGCTGGTCTAAGCGTAGTCGCCTTATTATGCTGTTCGATTGCTTCTTCTGCTTTTGCACGCACGGAAGAAAAACTCACAAATATCGCGCACCGAGGAGCCTCCGCTTACGCACCTGAAAATACAATGGCTGCTTTTCACCAAGCGCTAGAAATGAATGCGGATTACATTGAACTTGACGTGCAGCAAAGCAAAGACGGTGTACTCGTTATTATGCACGACCGTACCGTAGACCGAACAACAAACGGAAGCGGACACGTTCGAGAGCTAACGTACGCTGAGCTTCAGCGCTTGGACGCAGGAAGCTGGAAAGGGGATTCTTTTACGAATGAAAAAATTCCAACTCTTTCACAAGTGTTAGATGAATTTCAAGGAAAAATCGGTATATTAATAGAGTTAAAAGCCCCGGAACTTTATCCTGGAATTGAAAAAAAAGTAGCTTTTGAAATCAACAAGCGAAAGCTCGATCACGTTATCATTCAGTCTTTTAACGTTTCATCCATGAAAAAGATGCATGAGCTTCTCCCAAACGTTCCTATAGGCATACTAACTTCTTCAGAGCGAGATACAAACCCAAACTCAATCCGGCAATTTGCTGACTTTGCCACTTACTTTAACCCTTCCTATGATATCCTAACGCCTGCTCTCATCCACCAAGTTCATTCTGCCGGAATGAAAATATCGCCGTGGTCTGGAACCAAGCGGCTTCCGGCTTCATTTTTGTGGAAAACAAAAAGTGACGGAGTCATTACAAATTATCCTGATGAAGTGAATTGGGTGCAAACATCAAGTGCTATCGGACAACAGCTCGAAAAAGGAAGCGCACGCCGAGTAATTACACTTGCCGTCACAATGTGGCCATAGTCCCTGCAGTCTTTTACTAGTAACCTCGTCTTCCTTACTGCCTTTTTAATGCTTCAATACGTTTAATTTCACTGAAATACTGAAAGTTCCCTTTAAAACATCTCTCCATCGTTTTAAAAAACTGCTCCGCTCCTCCTAACACCATCATAAAAAAGTCTTGTTTCGGAAGCACTGCTTTTATGGGAGGAGATGTATGCAAGGTATACAGTACAAACTGTTCAGAAGCCGATTTTAAGGTTAATACTAACGGTTGATCTGGAAAATTCACCTTTCCATATCCGGTCTCTTTTAAACTCTCCATTGCATTCAACAAATAAAGCCACATCCCATCTATAACATCCCATGCAGATACATCAAGAAGCGGCTTACCGTAGTATTCAAGCTTAATAGCTCCTTCAAGACAGGTAAAATCAAACTGATTACCGTAACGAATGAGTTCTTCTTCGTTCGATATATCGATAAAATAGGTAGATTCCTTTTCATATAGAGATGATAAATCGGTAATCAAAATATCTGGACGCTTAATGAATGTTTGAACACGAAACATCGTTATCCCTCCATGCCCTGTTTGCTTTCACAGCTCAAATAAATTTTCTCCGTCCTTATTTACCCAATACTTTTCTATTTTTGGAATCAAACCTGTAAAGTCTTCATACATTCCTTTCCAATCGCTTGGAACATATTCTTCAAATGAAGCCGGTTCAGGAAACAGTGAGTAGAACGTTTTTTGATCAAAGTTCACTAAAAACGAAGGGCTAAAATCTAATACGTCTTCTTCATCTTCGCTTTCTATTTTATCTTTAAACAGCTTTAAAAGAGTAGCTGCATCTGCTTTATATGACTCTATACGTTTTAAAAAAAGCTCAGCATTTTCACTGCTAAGAACCTCGATTCCTTTTCGTTCAGGTTCCATGTATTCATTAACCGCTGAACCACCTTCACTTTCAAAAGCTTGTGCAAACTTTACATAATCTAAATACCATAGCTCTCGATCGGTTACATACCATTGAAACTGCTTTTTATGTATCACTCCGACAATTACGTTTTCAGCATATATGGGTTCTAGCATGAGATGGACCTCCTTGCTTTTATTAGTTTTGTGACCTGTTGTATACGATTTTATTAGTCTTCAAGCACTCTCTTTTGTACTTTTCCATTCAGCTTTCGTTTTAAATATTCAGCAATTTCTATTTGTCCAAATTCCTTAGCATATCGGTACGCATCCATCCTCTTAATATTCTCCCCCGTATATTGAACGGAAATATCTATACCTTGATTAACTATATATTCAACTATTTTTTTATGACCACCGTAAATTGCTGCGAATAATGGATTTCTTTTTGCTGAGCTTACATCTAATTCTGCTCCAGATTGGATTAAGTACTGTACTATATCTACATGCCCCTCACCTGCTGCCACTCGTAAGGGAGAAGCATCAAATATATCCCCTTTTATATTTACATCGATTCCTTTATGCACTAGATACTCTACTATTTCCATCTGTCCTTTTTTTGCTGCTATATGCAACCAGCTACCAAATGGAGTCATGGTATGTAGAATTTCTGTATTACTACCTATTAATTCTTTGACTGAGTTAATGTCACCAAGTTTAATTGCATTTCTTATTGCTTTATTGACGCTGTTTTTCTCCAAATCATATCCCCCTTAATGTAGTCGCCCATTATTGCCGTGTTTTAATATAGACATCTCCCTCAATAATTTAGCTGTTTCTACCGTTTTTGCTTTTAAATAGTTGTGATCAATTAAAATCACTGTCGTATTTGTAGTTCTTTTAACACTTTTGTTCGCAGATCATTCATTGTTTTCCTATTCGTATCATCATTTAATAAAGAAGTTAATCTTTCTATGTAACTATCCGCATTCTCTATACATCTTTCAAAACCATTTATAAAATGCTCTACTAATGTATCATCCACTAAAGCAATGGGTTCGGGGTAATATTCGACGCCTTCTCTTTCAAATGCTTTTCTACTAGTATAAGCAACTGCATCAATAATACAGTCCCAGACTATCACATCTGTTTTATTATCTGACATCTCTTGAATTATTGTGATACCATTTTCCTCGTGATCTAATAATTCATAAAGAGTATCTCCACTATTTTCTTTGTCTTTTAACCCTTCCCAGCATTTACATATAACTTTCCGGGCTAAAATTTGATCTTCCGTACGAGAAAGTAACGGTACCACTTTTTCTGAAAGTGCCAGAAAAAATATCACTTTATCATGTTCTGTTAAACTATTGAAGTTAGCATTAGTCATTCTTAAACTCCGTTTCCATTTCCCTCACTATGATGAGCTTAACGCCTCCGTCCATATATCTTTTGCTCTTCTATGATTAGGAAAGAAAGTTTTTTATGATCTTTTTATCATATTCATCTTCTGAAATAATCCCTAAGTACTTATACTCCCAAATCACCTGTTGTTCATACGGGTCAACAGTAAGAATATCTTCATACCCGTAGTCTATCTCAAATTTCCCATCATGACCTAAATGCAAAGTTAAACTTGTCCATATCTCCTGCTTGTTTTCTATAAATACATCTAACAACTCACGAAAGCACTCTAACTGTTTATCTAATAACACTAAGTAGCTCTGTTCTGACACCTCAAATAGTTCAGGTATATCATGACTATATATAGGTTCATCGCTTCCTTTTGGATAATAAAAGAAATACGTTGCTTGAGAACCTTCTCCTACTTCTGCATACAAATAGATTTCTCGCCAGTCTTCTTGTATCATTTCCTTTAAATTATCGGCCACCTTTTGATAAATATTATTAAGCTTTAATTCCATCTACTGTCCACCTTCTGCTTTAAATATTCAGCAATTTCTATTTGTCCTCGTTCAATCGCAAATGTGTAAGCATCCATTTCTTTCATGTTTTCACCAGAGTATGTGATCGATATATTAATATGATTCTCAACTAACAGTTTAACCATCTCAAAATGACCGTTATATATGGCAGCAAACAGCGGATTTCTATCTGGTTCACTGATATCAATTTCAATATTATGGTTAATAAGATACTTAGCAATATCTATATGTCCTTTTGCAGCCGCTCTTTCTAAGGCATTGGTAGAAAAAGTTCCTCCTTGTGCATTCACATCTATTCCAGCACGAATAAGGTACTGGACGATTTCTAAATGACCATGAGCTGTCGCTACATGTAGCCATGTACCAAAAGGTGTGACCCATGTTAACATTTCTGGCTCTTTCTCAAGTAAGTCTCTCACCTTATTTAAGTGACGACCTTTTATAGCACCTCTAATAGCTTTTGCTATGTGAGTTGTTTCCATTTTTCGTTTTCCCTCTACTTTCTACCTTGTAGAATCCTCTCCAAAATATATCGTCTCTCTGCTTGGTGTGATGCGCTGTAGTGTGGGGAGCTTATTGTCTATAGCAAGACTCGATTCGTTGCTTCTTTATATACTCCTACTAGTCTTCATTACTATGATTTTGTTTGATTTTATGTAAAAGAGCCATCACTTTTTCTTTATCATGGGCATGATCTTCCATATATACGTGGCAAATTTTGTGCAAGTAAGTTAAAAACGTTTCATAATCGACAATAACACTTTTGTCAGTGTCACCCGTACCGTCTAGAAATTCAATGCCGTTTTCAACATAGCCCTCTTCCCACGGCTCTAAGTCGTCTGAAAATGTACAAATGTGGTACTCATTTCCATAACCAGTTTCCTCTGAAAAATAGTGTAAGACTTTTAAAAATTTTTGATCTGATAAAGCGCTATAAAAACTTATCATGGGAGACAACGTACAATCTATATCATGAAATAATTCTACGATCTTCTTCATTCGTATCCCCTTTTTATAATTAATTGAATCAACATTTACTATTTGATCACGCCTACTTCTATGAGAGCCTCAAAAAATCCACAATTATTTTCATGCCCTACTTTAGCTGCGGATTAATGAAGCATAGCTAAAAATTCTTTGAATGTATCTGCAACAGGGTACGTGTTCGGCTCAAGCTCAGCAGAATTTTCATGATCCCATACACAAACGCTAGGGTTATCTCTTGAATTTCTATAATCTAAACACACAAAATCTCCTGCAAATAAAGTCGCGATTGGTAATAAAGCTACTCCCAATAAATCTCCATCATCTGTAAGCCGATCCTCTAATTGAGTCCATGTTACATCAATATCAAACGTACCGGCTTCATTGTTCTCTGGGGCTTCAAGAATACATAAAAACCTTATTAATACATAGCTATGACTCTTCACTTTAAAAGCTTTTGCTTCTGGAGAAGCCCCGTTATTTCTTTTTATCATTTGTTTATAGTCTGGAGGTAATTTCACTCTCCAAAACGCTTCCTTTTCAGCTAGTAAATTATCCGATGGTAATGGATAAATGATTGAATCTTTTTTTATTTCCATTGAATGTACTCCTTCTCTGTAGTATTCTTTCATTCCCTATTGAAATATGTATATTTAACATAATGAATTACACTATAAGCTGTTCATTTTTTATCTATCTTTTACAGCCTCGAGATATCTCTTTAGATGCTTTTGTCCTAGCTTACTTTTTGGCAAGATACTAAGGTATTCATATTTCCATATTGTCTTCCTATCATGGGAATCTGCGGCTGAAAGATCATCATAATTAAATTGAATCGTAAACGTTTCTTTGTGATTAAAAATTAAAGTGAAGCTGGTCCATGGCTCTTGGTTCTCACTTCCGGTAAACACTTTCCACAATTCTTGGATGCAGTCTAATAATTTGTTCCATTGTTTAACATAGTCTTCTTCACTTACAGCAAAAATTTCAGGAATGTCATGACTGTATATAATTTCATCACTGTTATTAGGATAATAATAGAAGTACGCTGTTTGGGCACCATCAACAACTTCACCATAAAGATAAACTTTAGAACACGCTTCCGGAATGGTCTCTATTACGATATTGCCCATGTCTTGATATAGCTTATTCACTTTTTCTTCGTTCATCTAACATTCCTCCTGCTGCCTTGTTAAATTGCCTAAGAAGCCCTAGCAAAATATTAAAGCCTATTACGTTTCACCTTTTCAAACCACTCATTAGCATTATAACTAGCGGTTTTAACATCATCATTTGTATAAACCAACTCGTAATTGTATTCCGCTGTAAAGTGGCCGCTCTTCACATCATAAATTAATTTCATCTCCGTTGGCATGTCTCTGTTATTTTCTTTACACAGCGCTTCAATTTTTTCAATATCTTCATTTAAAATATCTAATACCATAAATCCTCTTTTCGGAGATGTATCATATCTTTCATCCTCATCCTCTAAGGCGTCGTTCACTTGATGAGATTTTACATATTGATTGTTAATAAGATAAAAAAACTTACTAGCGATAATGTTTCCTTCACACGAAGCATAGATATACACTTTGTCGGCTCTATCGTCAATATATTCTATACAAATTGATATCATATCAGCTTGGAGTTCACTGAATCGGTCTTCAAATTCTTTCATATGATGTTGCACCTCGCTTATAAACTTTTAATTCTACGCTTGTAAAATATTCCCTTGATGCAATTCTTTAGGGTTAATTTAGTACCTTCATGAGGTGGGAATTTAACCACAAATACTGGATTTATGCTAGATTGGATTATTGGGATACTCATTTAAATACTTATTGATTAAAGTCTTGCTTTCGCTATCATCTGGTTCTGTTCCTAAATATTTATATTCCCAAATCACTAGCTGGTCATCAAAGCTGTAATCCGTGTCAAACCAATTTGTATAATCATGATGCACCTTCAATTTTCCATCGCTATCAACAGATAGCGTAAAAGAGTACCAAAGTTCTTGCTGATTATCTTTAAAAACGTTTCTTAATCTATTACTTAACTCAAATAAAGCTCGATCCTTCATTTTATAAAATTCTTTATCAATATCGTATTCATAAGGAATTTCTAAACTATATTTATAGTTACTTTCATTATCAAGGGTATTATAAAAAAAGTAAGTGCCTCCTCCAGTTTCTGATATTTGAGCATAAAAATAAAACTTTCCCCATTCTTCTGGTATCATTTTATTCACTGTTTCAGAAATTCCCCTATAAATTTGATTTATTTCTGTTTCCATACTCAATATGTTCGACCACCTAACTGTTTTTCCAGTTTATAACGCGTTCCTTACTGTACCATCCATTAATGTTTCTCTATAACTATTATAAACCACTACAATAAACTCATCATTACTCTTATCATAAAACACTAAAGTACTAAATACTTTCTCTCTACTTCCTGCATTGCATTCTTTACATTTCAAATACTAACTTTTTACTCCAACATAAAAAAAGAATTCGACTCTTTTCGAATTCTTTTCCTAATTTAACAACTTCTCTCCTCATTTTTTTGCTCTTAAGCAATTTGTACCACCTGCATGAGAGACAATCTAAACCCAATCAATTTTCAGTCATCCTTTGCTTTAAATATTCAGCAATCTCAGTCTGCCCAAACTCTCTTGCATATTCATAGGCATTCATATTTTTGATATTTTCTCCCGTGTATCTAATCGACACATCTATTCCTTTTTGCACTAAATATTTAACTACTTCTTGATGCCCCCCATAAATTGCTCCAAACAGTGGATTTCTCTTCGCTAAGCTCACATCTAGTTCTGCTCCAGATTCTATTAAATACTTTACTATCTCTAAATTACCGGACCCAGCTGCTAAATTTAACGCAGAAGCATCAAATGTCCCGCCTTTCGCATTAACGTCAATTCCTTTTTTAACTAAATATCGGACGATTTGAAGGTTCTCTTTTTTAACCGCTACATGTAACCACGTACCAAATACATTCACGGTATTCAAAGTCTCTATATCATCGCCTATTAGTTTTTTCACTGCGTTAATATCGCCAGTTTTAATGGCATTTCTTATCAATTTCTTACTATGGTTTCGGTTCACTATGCAAACTCCTTCATTATCATCTACAAATAACTTATTATATAATCCTTATCTGTGCTATTAAGTAACTGTTGAAGAAAATGAATATCATCCTTATCCATAAGTTCGTGCCTCCTTTTAAAAACACTCAGATACTATAACTCATTGATTATTGCTGTTAAAATCTTCTTCATATCTTTTCATTTTCATCATTTGTTCTTTATCTTTTTCATCCGCCAATTCTCTACTTAAATATTTGTACTCAAAATACTTAATTCGAGCTGAAGGGCCAAATAGTGAGTCGTTCCAGTTTACATAACTAAAGTGCACCTTTAATTTTGTTTCATCATTTACTATCATCGTAACTGAATACCAAGGTTCTTGTTGATTCTCCATAAATACGTTTTGTAATTGAACCGTTAAATGAAATAATTCATGAAGAGAATGATTGTACGCTTTTTTTTCGACTTGATATGTTCGAGGTATTAAATGTGAATATTGATATTCATTTTCTTCTCCTACAACTTTATAAAAGAAGTATACTCCACCTTCTCCATCTTTCACTTCACCATTAAAGTAAAAGCTGCCCCATTCAACAGGAATCATATCGCTTATCTTTTGAGTAATTTTACGATAAAGTGTTTGAAGTTCATTTTCAAATGACATATGATTTCCCTCTGCTTCATTAAGCACTAAGTTATCCATTTCTTCCCTATCTTTTGCAACGCCTTCTGTCGTTTTGATTAAATTTTTCACCATATTAAGTGTAATCTCTTCTTCATCTTCACAAATCTTAATACTTGCTCCCATTAAAAGTAACTCTTCAGCAGACACTACTAAACCTTCCAAGGCTTCTGCATCATAATAATCACATACAATCACAGGGATTCTCATACTGATATTTTGTTTTATGTCGCTTATAGATTTAAGTGTTTTTTGTCTTAATAAAGGAATATATTTATTAACATTTGAGTCATTAAAAACTACTAAACTAATGGTATGCATATGTACGACTCCTCCTACTCAGTCATCAAAACATTCACGGTCACTTGCTGATGTAATCTTTAGTCATGTAATTTATCAAGAAATTCAGTAAATGTTGCTGCAACGTAAAATACATTTTCTCTTGCACGCTCTTCCGCCTGCTCTTCTGTTAAACCCTCTTACTCGATTAACATTTCTTTTTACCAAGCGTGTTCATGTTCCCCAAAAACTACAATTGGATTATCTTCATGCCCTTTGTAATCAAAACATATTAAATTCCCCGCGGAGTCAAATCCTGTACATTCTTTAAATAAATTAGTATCAGTTATGTTTGTAATCGATTACGAGGTGGATTATAGGTCACCCGCAAAACCATCTGTATCACTTGCTGCTTCGTATTTTGCAGTGACGCCCTTATATAGACAGCTAAGTGTTTTACAATTATAGTTTTCAGTAAGTACCAGCTATCAAATTACAGACTTTCTATTAACATTAAAAGGATCTACATCGCTTTCTTCTAACAACTCTTCAAACTTTTCTGCTCCGTATGTTATAAAAAAGTCATATTCAGCCTGAGAAATAAAGAAACTTAACAAAACTTTACCCATTTGTTGTGTGCTCTCAGTATCTAGCTCATGATATTCTTCGGGAAAAGCAAACGGTTCAGTAAAATAAACGGAATTTTTATCGTATTTTTGATAAAATGACTTTTCAATACTTTCAATACCGCTAACCGCTGTTCCAAGCCCTATTTCTATTTCATTACCGAGACAGTAAAATAACACATTAGCTAAGATATATCCTGTGCTATTGAATGCTTTATCCACTACCATTGAAATTTCCATATTATCTCTTAAAACTTCTTCATAGTTACTTAATCCTAATGTATTAAAAACGAAACATTCTTCAAAGACATTTTCATATTTTAAAATTTGTATACTAGGAAGCTCTTCATTATTCCGATAAATTTCTCGGTCTATTGGCTCACCTAGATACTTACTGTAATGATCGTAATAAAGCTCTCCGTAGTTAATCATTTTTTGACCTCTCCTCCACATTTCCTATTTACGTCTCTTGCTCTCAAGCTAGGTGTTCTAGTTGATTACAATTTAAGACGCTTGAAATGATATGTTCTTAGACAAATAAAAGCATTTAATACTCATATAGAATATCAAATGCTTTCTATTCATATGTTATAAACATTTCATTTTTTAGTCATTTAGGTTCATATAAACCATTTAAAAATTCAGTAAAGTTATCTGCAACATTATATGTAACAGGCTCAAACTCACCGGATTCTTCATGAGACCATATACAAACAGATGGATTATTTTTATCTGTTCTAAAATCTAAGCATACAAAGTCACCCGCAAATACACTAGCTATTGGCAATACCTCTGCCCCTAATAAGTCTTCGTTATCAGTTAACCTTTCACCTATTTGTGAAAATACAACATCTATGTCATAAATCCCTTTTGGATGATTCTCGATATCATCTACTATACACAAAAATCTTTCTAAAGCATAACCACGGTTGTTACACTCAAATGTCGCTTCTTCAACCTTTACTCCATTATTTTCTTTTATAAAATTTAAAAAAGAATTTGGTAATGTAAGCCTCCAAAATTTTTCATGTTTTTTTATTAATCCTGCTGAAGGCAACGGTTTTACTACAGTGTCTCGTTTAATTTTCACCTTTTTCTCCTTTCGCCAAAAATACGCTATCTCAGATTATCCAATTATGAATAGTTTTATTAAAAACTACTTTTTTCAGCTAACGACTTCATGACTTTTTTCATATCCTCAGTTCCACGTTCTTCAATTACTTGTTTTAATGAATAACCAAATTTATTGGAATCATTAAAATTCGGTCGTTTTTCTAAGCAATGTACAACTAAATGATTTCCATCCTGTGTCCGTTCTTTTAATACTTCTTGACATAGAGACAATATTGCAGAATTAGCAAATTTTTTATCTTTTAAATTTAAATCCACGCCCATTTCAACCAACCTATAAGCTACATCAACAGCACCTATGCAATTAATATTTGCTGCTACATAGTGCAATTCATTACGTCCTTCATTTGAAATAACATTAACCTGTGCATTGTTGTCTAGTAAAATTTTTGCTGTATCAAACTTTCTACTAATCAATGATGTCTCAAGTAAGCTTGTACCATTTTTATCCACAAAGTTCACTACTTCTTCCATACATTTATTTTCAATATTCAACTTCTTTAAAAAATCTTCGAGATTTCCAAATTTTATAACAGTCCCAAAATCGGCTTTATTAAGATCCATATAATCACTACCTCCCCCGTTTATACTTATGACCTCAAACGGTATTTAATAGTTCATCATTTGGTAAAGGTAAAACAATGGTATTATTATCTACTTTCATATTTTTTCACTCCTTGTTACTTTCTTTCTCTACGTTTATATACTTATTCAAATCCTATAACCATCCATTCATCTACTACGTTCCAAAAGTTTAAATTATACTCTGGCTCTTCTTTTGAAGATCACAAAGTAGCGTTGTCACCCAAACTGTTTTTATAATCCACTACTACATAAGTTCCCATTCCATTACTGAAAAATCCATATGAAGATGCGAAGTCAATTTTTAAATTACGTTCTCCAATTTCTTCAACAATGTCCCATTCATAATTGTCTAAATACGTAATGGTTTCTGGAGACTCTAACCCCATTGACTTACTTGGATAGTAGTAAAACCCGCTATGAACATTTTCATAAAAGCTTCTAATTTTATCTGGAATTTTACTCCAATCTTCTTCAAGCTGTTCGTTATTAAAGTACTCTTTAAGATTTCGACCTTCATAATATAAAATTTTCCTTCTGGCATTTTTCACCGAATATAATATAAAATATCGATCACCAATAGCCATTAATTCAACATCTATCAAAAATTCCTTTAAAAAAGATATGGTGTTGCTCATTTCATTACTTACATATCTTTTCCATATGGTTAATACCTTACTTATCTTACTAGATTTATCTTTTTCTTTAAAAATTTCTCTCCATTCATCAGGAATTAAATCCTTTTGGATATGATCGATGTTAGTAGACTCTATTAAGCTTACAGATAGTTTCTTACTTAATGTATACTTATTTAAGAAATCTAATTTATCTTGAAGCATCATTTCTACCCACTCCCTATTCTTCTAAAGTCCAGCTATTAAGTCCTGTATGTTCAATTTATGTTTACTGCTTCCTTCATTTGTATAGCCTTAATCAGTATTTAAATAGGATTATTTGGATACTCTTTTAAATATTGATTTAGTAAACTTTTAGTTTTTTCATCCGCCGGTGCTTCATCTAAATATTTATACTTCCAAATCTTTTTCTGTGCTACAAATCCGTAATCTGTATTCAACCAATCTGTATAATCAAATGATACAGAGAACTTCCCTGTTTGCTCTAACATTAGCGTAAAAGAATACCATAGTTCCTGGTTATTTTCTTTAAAGATTTCCCTGAGCTGTTCACTAAGATCAAAAAGCTTATCTTCTTCATTATTAAATTCTAGTTCCGATATGTTAAATTGTTTTGGTATATCTAGACTATACGTGTAGCTATTATCTCTAATTGATTTATAAAAAAAGTAAACTCGCCCCCCTGATTCATCAATCTGTGCATAAAAATAAAATTTCTCCCATTCTTCTGGAATCATATTATTAACCGTTTCTGCTATTTCTTGATACAATTCCTGTAACTGGCTTTCCATTTGCATAAAATTTATCCTCCTGACTGGTTTTCAACTGTTGCTATCCCTAGTTCTTCATCTTCAATTTGGTATGTTATCCTAACTGTTTATCTTTAACTTTTTTATATTTCTTCAAATCCATGTCAAACAACTAAAAAAAGACACTATGATACTTATATATCGTAGCAACTATTAAGCTGACACATCTTATGAACTCTAGCTTCACAAAAGAATTAGCGCTCTTCTTTGCACAAATATAAGTATTGGCCAAATTCAGGAAACACATCCCAGTTTTTTTCAAGGGTATTGTTTGCTTCGCGTTCCTCGACTGAACCATTTTTTAAATCACGCTTTTCCATTGCTATGTAACCATCTTCTCGGAAATTCAAAATCAAACTACTTACTTCTGTATTAGTTTTATCATCATATTCCCAATACATGGCTGTTCTTAAAAAAAGCTTACCTTCACTCATAACTTCGAAATCATAATTTAAATATTTACGAATTAGTTCATCATAAAACCCTACCGAAACCCATTCATTTGTAATATTTATAATATACTTGTGCTTCTCATCTTCCCTTAGTACGACCGTATAGGGTTTATGTTTTTGGTGGTATGTGTATGCAGTATGCTCATCAAGAATGTTCCAAGGCTTCTTTTTGATATCTGACCATTCGTCACAATAATACATTTCCATAGTCACTTGTACACCTTCCCATAATATTTCTACTAACAGTGCTGTTTTTTTTCACAAATTCTTTATACGTTTCTGGTAAATTCATTCTCCATTTACCTTCCTTTTCAGAAAGCACAGTATCGTCCGGCAAGGGATAAATGATTGACCATCCTTACATTCCATTTGTATACCTCTTTAACATTGTGATGAAGTGTAATATTAAAAGGCGATATATCCATTTGGCTTCTGATCATCGTCCTTCTCATAAAATTCAAATATTAACTTGATATTCCTTGATGATGCTACCTTCATAAACTTTAATAAAGCATCATTCAAGTATACAAAATGTAAATATCTCAAAAAAACAACCAAAAGCAGCTGTCATCTAAAAGTCTCATCTGCTTATCTTTGAAGTTAAAATCTGCTTTTAAAAGTATAGCTAAATAATTACACATTTTTAGAAGTTTCTTAGTTATCTATTTCTCAATAGACTCATCAATAAAAGTCTTTATTGAAATTAAATCTACCCTTTTATCAGCATTCTTTGGATAGTTTTCTTCAAGAAAGTGTAATAGCTTATCTGAGATACTATTATTCTCATATACCTTTTCAAAATTTGTTATGAAGCTTTCAACAGTCTGATAATCAACACTTTCAATAGTCTGGGGAAGATACTTTTCTTTTTCATATTGATACGCCTCCCAGATTGTATATGCCAGAGCATTTCCAATACATATCCATACTTTTTCATTATCTTTATCATCGGCCAGTTGCATATAAGTCATGATATCTGTTTCATCTATGTTTTCTAAATATACATACAGGCTATCTGCGTCAAAATCCTTTAATTTTAGCCATTCCCAAGCTTTTTCTAATGACTCAACCGCTACTTCAAATCCTTTAGATTCAGAAATCTTGTTGATAATTAAATTAGATAGCGACAATAGATATACGACTTTAGCATCCTTGCTCAAATTATTAAATCGATTCATTTGATTTGGTGATCCTCCTTCATACATGGTTACCTTTTGAGTAATTTTATATATTTCGTGTCTTTCCCTTCAAATAACCTTCCTTCTGATTTTCGATTAGCTATATCAAAAAACTCTTTGGCAATTAAAAGGGATCCCAACTCATAATAAATAACGCCTGAAATAAACTCTTTTTCACCATCATCAAATCGTTTAAAGCCTGATGAGTATAGATGAGTTAGCCAATATTGGGCACTTTCATAGTCATTCATTATGATAAAGGTATCAATGATATCTTTTACCACCTCATAAGTATCACTATATAACCCTTTTGGAAGCGGAATCTCTTCCCACCCTTTGATTAATACATCAACAGATTGTTGATAATTTTTCTGTTCAAATAACTGATCACTTTTCACTCTATATTCTCCAACTCTTTGTTGGATATTTAATTCCATTTTCATTTACATTCTCCTTAATAAAATGGGATGACTTGTTAAGACTAAAGATACATTACTATTTAATAGTTTTGCACTTATAAAATTTGACTAGACCTATTGATTCCTATCCTAAAACATAAAAAGCGCCTTTTTCTTTCCTTTAACAATTACGTGCTGTTAAAAATAATGCATTTAACTGCTTTTTGAGGTGTGCTTACTGTTAGTTCTCACCATTTGCTGTAGTGGTCTACACTTACTCATTCGTTCTGTTTATTTAATAGGTTCCATACACTGAGTTAAAATAATTTCATAAAGTCTTCTCTTTTTATTGAGGTTTCATTGCTTATACACTCATAATCATAAAGAACTAATTCCATTCTTTCAATTTCCTCTACTGTGATAAAACCGGTTTCAACTGCGCTATTCAAAAAGACAGTGATACTATCTGCACCGATACCTTCCAGTGCTTGCGGTACATATTTTACTTTTTCGTTTTTATAAGCTTCCCAAGATGTATAAGCGACGGCATCCACTAGTAGTGACCATAGCCTAGCCATATTCAAGTCTTCTTCTTCCTCAGCAAATTCTGAGATCCCTGTATAGTCTGCACTATCAATAAGCTCATAGAGTTCATCTCCAGTTACAGTATGAGATTCACCCCATAACCAACATTTGTCTAACGCTTCTCTACCTGCTGGATATCTTTCATCACCTTTACTTATTACAGAAAATACTCTTTCAGCAACAATTAAAACAGCCCCAACTTTTCGTTCACTTTGTAAATTAATAATAGATTTATTTTCCACAAAATCCTCCTTATGTTTATTTAATAATCTTTCCATTTTTTTAACGTACACGTAATTCATTTTTGAACTTTTCTATGATTGTACTGATTGTCCATAAAAGAAAGCACCTGCTTCCTTTTATGGACAATCAAGTGCTATATGCTATATAAACTTAGTTTATTTACACATTATTTTTTAATTATCTTGTAACCCTATTAAAATCCATTCATCTACAATATCCCAGAAATCAACAATATATTCAGGCTGGTCATTGGTGAACCACAGTGTTGCTCTATTATCCGTACAATTGTTCAAATCCACCGCAACGTATCCACCCATACCATTCTCAAAAAATCCATAAGTGGTATCAAGATTGATTTCTAATGGATGCTCTAAATCATCAAGAATCCCCCATTCATCTTCTTTAAAATAAGTTACTCTCTCTAACGGTACTAGACCCATTGCTCGACTTGGCATATAATAAAAGCCATTATGTAACTTTCCGTAAAATTTAACAATAGATTGCGGAACACTTGACCAAGCTTGTTGCATGTCTAAATCGTAAATTGATTTGTTTGGTATTCCCCCTTCATAATAAAGAATTTCGTCATTTTCACTCTTCACGCTATATAGAATGGCGTACTGTCCATTATCTATAATGAGTTCAACATCTATTAAATTCTCTTTTAAATATGAGATCGTATGACTTAATTCTTTTTCACATACCCGATTCCATAAAGCAATTATTTTATCTTTCCTCTCAGTCTTGTCAGTTTCTATAAATACTTCCATCCATTCTTCCGGGATTTTCTCTTTCTCAATACTTAGTAAGTCTTCATTAGATACAAACTCAATACTTTTTCTGTATTGTTGTAGAAAAGATAACTTATTCACTTAGAATCACTCCTATTTATCCTCTTAAATTCATTTATTAAACTATATTTATTTTCTTCTGTTAGACTATTGTAGAAACCTAGGTGATTTTCAGTATTCATCATTTTTTGGGTCTATTTAAGCTAGTCAGTATATTTAAAATCATGAGTTTTCGGCTTTTCACCTGTCATATTACTTCAATACATTTTGTTTTCGTATCGACCAATGATCTTTAGTGATTTTTTGTGGAACTGGCTTCGTTTGAACAGGAACTTCCAAAATTAATTCTCCCTCTACTCGACCACCTTTTAAAGTGTTTAGGTTAAATTTACCAGAATAATATTTTTTAGTAAATTCACTTAAATAACTTAATGCGGTCTTTTCTTGTACTTCAGTCAGTTGAGTGAATTTCCTCGAGACAATTTCCCCACCTAGAATATAAGAATCAACAACATATTTCTTCCCATTGTTTTTTCACAAAATTGGGTATTGATTTCTTTTTAGATACTGCTTTACCATTCTCTTTAGCATACTTATAAAATTATCATGTTCATTTCACCTTTCATACTGAAATACAAAAAGCACTCATCGTCTCTCTTAGACAATTAAGTGCTTTAAGTTTGCAAGTTTTATAGTGAGAGTGTGACACCCTTTACATGCTGTGACAAATCATACATTAAAACGTAGGTGCCAATTTTACATACAATTTAAAATCAACTTCTATATCATTTTCAACACTTGTTCTTTAACATTTTCGTCAAACTTAGCTCCTTCTACATTTGCTCCTGTCCAAACTACATTGTCGAGTTTAGCACCGGTAAAATCCGCTTCTGTGAAATCCCCATTTAAAAGGATTGCTCCGGTAAAATCCGCTTCTGTGAAATTAGCATTTCTAGCATCTACCGCTGATAAATTTACATTTTCCAAATGCGCTTTTTCAAATTTACTATTTGTCAGATTGGCACCGCTGAAATCCGTTCCCGTACAGTCGGCCTGTTCCGCATCAATTCCTGACAAATTTGCATGGCGAAATGTAGCATGATTTAAAATTGTTCCAACTAATTCTCCATGTGAAAAATCAGCCTCATCAAAACGAGTTTCAAAGCAACTACTTATATTTATCTTTGCATATTTCATATTTGCTTTAGAAAAATCCGCTTCGCCCAACCTACAATCTGCCATGTTAATTTCCTCTAAATTACAACTTCTGAAATCAGCTAACTCAAAATCGCAGTCATGAAACGCTGCTCTCATTAGTGAAGAGGCTCTCAACACAACACGTTTTGCCATAATACGCCTTGCCATTACTTCTGACAGGTCTGAAAAACTAAGGTCTAAATCACTCATATCTACCTGATCTATAACCTCATCATTATATTGAGATCTATTTACTATTTCCATAACCCTTATTCGCTCATTACTTTTCTCATCCATGATTACAAATTCCTTTCCTTTAATTTTCTAGATACTTCTTCCAAGCAACATTGGGCGAATACGTGACAACCATTCGACTTTCATGAAAACTTGGCACAGCTATTACTTGAGCTGGTTCTAAGTATTTCATTACATGTAACCACCGATCTAGCAATGTATCCCTATCAGCTTCTAATGGATTTTGTAAAAGATCCATACAAACCCCGCCCCATTCTAATTCCGATACGACAGCGGGAGTATTTAGTAAGAATTCTTTATCAAACATTTCCAAAACCTGACCACTAAAATATGTTCTAGCTCCTACCCCCAAAGGACCGTTAGGAAGAAATCTAACCGGTATAGGTAGAGATGAGATATTCATCCATTTTTGTAAACGTTCACGTTCAGTATTCCAAGGATTAGGTACTGGCCAACAAATTTGAGCTACTCCAAAACAAGGTTTTGCAACTTCTGCGATTTGATCAGATAGCACAAAAAAATCTGACCAAAATTTTTGAGGAATAGATTTTTGAAATTCAAATTTCAGAAATGAACCATAGTTCAAGTTAACTTCAAAGCGTCCTCTATAGTGCACAGATTTATCACGATACAGATGAACTTCAGATACTTTACGTCCCGAAATTACTTCTTCTAGAATTTCCTCACGATTATATTCTACCCGTACCGTTTCAGCGTTCCCCCAATGAGTAGGAGCAAATTTTTCATTTGACTCAAACACATCCAAAAGACGACCTAATAGCTCCTCTTCGTTAAAAGCTACTGTGGGGTACATTGAAATTGAAAAATAATTAGGTTTCATCTATATCCTCCTTAATATCACTAAAATAAAGTTATACAGCATTTTCAATTCACTGCTTTATCCACATACCACCACCAGGTATAGTTGGATCTGGATACCATTTATGTGTCACTTTACCACTCTTTGGATCAGTATAGAAAATTTCACTATTTTCTCCTAAAGGCCCACTTGGTCTTGGCCTAGGAGGAATCCCATTTAAATCGGGATTATCACTTGATATCGTCACGATATGACTTCCTTTTGTTTCTTTCGCCAGTTCTCTTTCAGCTCGCATTTGACTGTCATTATGAATAACATGTTCTTTGTCACTTATTTTGTGTTTGTGATCATGAACCACGTCAATTTCACCCTTACTATTACGCCCTATACTGTCTGGACGCGTAAGATGCCCTTCACTGGATGTATAGGTAACAACCTCACCGACGTTATTGTTTTCTAGCTTACGATCAAGATGTTCTCCTAAAGCTTTTCTTCCTTTTATTTCTTCTTCTCTACCACGCTCTGTAATCTTTTTTAGATTCTCATTCCTAACATCCCATTTTTCACGATCTAAAGGTTTTTTCGTTTCTTCACAATAACGATCATATCTAATATCATCCGCTACATCATACTCTCCTCGAGCTTCAGCTTCATCTATTTTCTTTCGATAATATATTTCTCGTTCTGGAGTTAGTTTAATTTTGTTTGGGTTTGTATTACTACCTTTACCCGTACCCTTAGTACCTTTTTGAATTTGACGTTCACTCACACGCTCTACTTTTACAGGCTTTTCAATCATCTGCATCGTCTGCTGCTTCACATTCTGCAAGGTCTCCCTCACCGTCTGCTGGGCAAGTGCTGGACCAGCCGGCACAAGTTCTGGCCCCAGTCTTGGCATGCTGCTGTCTAGGATGTTGTTATATGTTTTATGTAGCGACTGTGTCCAAGAGGCCGGTGCGTTTTTGACGCTTTGGTAGGCTTGCTTTGTGACGTTGGCAACGGCGCTTGTGCGAAGCGTGTTGCGCATGTTGTTGAGCTTTTCGGTTCCTTTGGTCGCAAGGCTTTGTCCCATTTTTCCCGCTACCTTCGTAGAAAGCGCTCCAGCTCCAGCAATTCCTAATGCTTGCAGAAGACTTGCTTTACGCTGCTCTTCACTGATTTTATTCCCGAACATGTCGCGTCCGGTCATATATTCTCCTAGCCCGTTTGCGGCCACAAGACCGTAGAGGCCTTTTTCCGTTTGCTCCAGGACTTTGAAGGATTTAGCGGATTTGTAGGCGTCTAAGGCGTGATCCGCTGCGCTTAGGCCTTTAGCCGTTTTGTAGATGGCTTTTCCGCCTTTTGCGGCTCTTCCTACCCAGCCGACAACCGGAATGAAGCCGGCTGCTGCCATGGCTCCCGCTGCGACGCGCTGTGAGGTAGAAAGTTTTTCACCCGTAACAGGGTCCACGCCTTCTGCTGCTCGTTTATAATCATAATATCCGCTGACCTCTCCTGTAAAGGTAGAAACCGCGTCCCACGTTTTTTCATACCACGGCTTGTTTGCTTCTTCTTCTTGCTTTTTTTCCAGCTCGTATACTTCTTCTTGCTGCTTGTTGTAGTCAACATATGAAGTTGCATAGTCGTTTAGCTTTGTTTGAACTTTATACAGCTCGCTGTCGTGATAGGCTTTTTCGTCAAAGGCAAGCTGATAGACACTTCCTCCTTGACTCGTAGCAAGCTCTAAGCCGCTTACTAGCATATCCACTACCGCATAGAAGTCATCCATTTCGCTGTATTCTTTTGACCATTCAGCGTCAAGCTGGTTCACTGCTTCAATTGTATCGGTGCGTTTTTTCTCTGCTTCTTCTATTTTATCGTTAAACTCACTCGTTGAAAACGCTGAAATAGAGACGATATCGTCAATGCCGTTTAAAATACTCTGCAGATCTTCGTGCTGCTGCGCAACCATTTCTTTAGCATTGCTGTTGGCGTTTTTTAGCTCTGTTTCTAAAAATGATTCAGTTACAATCGTGCTTCCTGATAGCTTTGCTTTTTCAGCTTTAACGTGAAGCGTTGAAAAATAGCTTTGCTGCATTTTAATTAAGTTTTCCCACTGTCCGGCCGTATCGGCGTGCTGCTTATAAAAAGATTTTATATTGTCAGCGCCTTTTCCTTCTAAGCTGCCATCTAAGTCCGCTACGCCCTGCAGCGCTTTTTTCAGTTCACCCAGCTGGCTGAGTAACTCATCGTAGGCTTTTTCCCTGTCTTTTGCTACATCAAACAGCGCTTTTGCATCGTATACCTTTCCCACAGTCATCCCCCTTTGCTGCTACAAATGGATAATAGATTCGTCTTGTTCTTTTAGTAAGTCTACATTAGATTTTGTATCTTTTACGTTTTTGTTTAGTGCTTTTATATAAGTAGAAATAAGCGTTTGAATTTCTTCTTCGCGCGCTTCCCATTTCTCTGTAGTATCAAGGCTGTTTTTTCCAAGGTCAGGCATTTTGCTAATGGATAAATTTCCAATCGCTGTGCTGACTGCTTCAAGCTTTTTGATAACGTCAGCGTGATCAAGCTTAATTGTCATGAAAACAGCCCCCTTCTAATTTCACTAATCTTGTTTTCTACTGCGTCATAGGCTTCTTCACCTTTAGCTAATAAAGAATCCGCTTCTCCAATAACGGCGTTCAAGCCGCTCAAAGCTCCTTTTTCAGCTTCTAGCGCCCATATCTTTGTTTCAATTTCACGAATGTATCCATCGTAATCACCGTCTAAAATGCCTTTTATGTTGTCGTAGGCCGCCGTACGTTTTTCGTCAAAATCATCCGATAACGTACCCGTCCATTTGTCTCCCAGCTCAGGCTTTTTGATGTGTTCAATTTCTTTTAATGAAACAGCTTGTTCATGCTCAATTTTACTTTTAGCCGTTCTTAGCTTAGAAATTTTCCCTTCTACATCTGAGACTCTTCCAGATACTTCACCCAGCAGTCCGTCTAATACGCTTCCTAACCCCATATCGTTCCTCCTGTTCCGCACATTTCGAGTTTAATCCAATAATTATAAGTATAAAATTTGTCTCATTATAGCTAAATAGGAAAAAACTCTCTTTTTTATGCTTCTAGTTTCATGAATTGAGATAAAAATGAAAAATAAGAGAAAAAAGACTCATGTCTAAATGCGTTATCCAACCATATACCGTTATCTAAAACAAAGAATAAGTAGAATAAAACCATTCCTTTGTACTCATACCCGTTTTTCCCCACAAATTAAAGCTTTTTGCGTAAAAAGACCAGCTTCACTTCGTTTTTTTACACAGCAAAACCTCTGCACATCCTGCAGAGGTTTTGTTTTATACTTGAACCGGCGTTGGTTCTTCAGCTGTTTGTTCGTGCTGTATAAGTCCGTAGTTTTCCCATGCTCGGCTTTTCCAACGGAAAAACATAATAACTGCGCGCGTCCATTCATCGGCTGCGATGGCAAGCCAAATGCCAGCGAGCCCCATGTCTAAATGGAAAACGAAGAAATAACCGAGCGGCAAGCTCATCATGACCATCGACATCGCACCAATTAACACCGGATATTTGGCATCTCCCGCTGCCCGCAGCGAGTTAATCAGCACAATGTTCATCGTTCTTCCCGTTTCAAGCACAATGCTCAGAAGCAGCACCGTCGCCCCAAGCTCAATGATATGCGGATTGTCTGTAAACACGCTGATCAGCTGTGTTCTGAATGTCATCACAAGAACAACCATCATCATCGTTACGGCACTGGCCCATTTGACGCTTTTCCATACGCGATGGTACGCTTCATCTTTTTCGTTTCCGCCTACTAAACGGCCGACAATAATCGCTGTACCCATTCCAATTGCAATGGCAAATAAGTAAATGAACATTGAAATATTCATCGCGTACTGTCTCGCAGCAAGTGATTCTGCTCCTAGGTAGGTTGCATAGTATAAAAAGACAATTTGACAGCCTTGATACATCACTTGTTCAAAAGCCGACGGAATACCGATTTTTAAAATTTTACCAATATATTCTTTTGAAAGCGTAATGTAGTATTGAAATTTCACTCTATATTCCATCACTTGATACAGCAGCCAAAAGAACACAATAAGGGCAACGAATCGGCTGAACGCAGATGAAATCGCTGCTCCTTGCACGCCCATTTCCGGAAAGCCGAACTTCCCGAAGATTAAAGCATAGTTTCCTGCAATATGAAAAATGTTCATTCCAAGTGAAACAAACATTGCCTGCTTCGTAAAGCCATGTACGCGAATAATCGCTGCAAGAGAGTTAATAATCGCTTGAAGAAAAATAGCTCCTCCGACGATGGATAAATAGCTTTGTGCATACATCAGCACGTCACCTTGTAAGTTCATCGCTTCCATCATATGCCTTGAAAACAAAAGAAAACCCGCGCTAATGACTAGCCCGACTCCTAAATTTAACGTAACGGCCAAAGCAGAAATCTTTGACGCTTCCATATACCGTTTTGATCCTAAATACTGAGAGACAACAATTGCTGCTCCGTTACCAATGACCTCTAACACCAAAATCGCAATGTGAAGGTATTGATTAGCTGCTCCGACTCCTGATACGGCATCATCCGACAGCGCACTTAGCATAAAGGTATCAGCAATCCCCATTAACATAAAAAGAAACACTTCTAAAAAGATCGGCCACGTTAAGAAAAACAAATTCAGCTTTTCTTTTGGCCCTTTTTTTGTTTCGACCGCGGTCATCCCATCACCTTCTTTACCGATATCCAATTTCAAACAAGAAGTATCTTACCACACATTTCCTTTGTATACATCCCCTTTTTAGCACATTTTTTATTTTATTTGTTTAGGCATAAAAAAAGCCGCTCCCTTAGAGGAAGCAGCTTTTTTTCCGTTATTAAATTGAAATTTTCACTTCTGCGTTCATACCTGGAAGAACTTTATCTGATGCATCATCAATTGAAATTTTCACCGGTACTTTTTGCGTTACTTTTGTGTAGTTTCCTGTATTTTGAGCAGGAAGCATAGAAGACACTGAGTTTGTTGCGCGACCGATTGCTTCAACATGGCCTTTAAAGACTTTACCTGAATCTCCGTCCACTGTAATGTCGACGCTGTCTCCTTCTTCTAAGTCACCTAGGTCTGTTTCTTTAATGTTTGCATTGATGTAGATTTTAGATAAATCAGCTGTTTGTGCTAACACATCGCCAGCTTTTACTAATTGATTTTGAGATGCGTTGTTTTTAATAATTGTTCCGTCAATCATAGACGTTACGTCTGTTGATTTTTCGCCTTCTTTTAAGCTTCCAACAGAATCACCTTGTGAAACGCTATCTCCTTCTTTTACATTCCATTCGCTTAACTGACCGTTAGCTGAAGCGATGACTTGTGAAAGCGGTGCTTCTACCTGCGCTTCATCTGTTTTAACGTAATTTGCCTTTTCGTAGAAATAATATCCACCAAAGCCTACTAGTAATAAAATCACAATGATTCCAACAATGTTAGTAACCAATAAACGACTTTTACTCATCGGAATTCCTTCTTTCTATAGTTAGTATATTATACAGAGGTTTCTTCTGTTTGAGGTGCCGGCAGCATTTTTCTTTCTTCTTGCGGCTCAGCTTCTTCTTGAACCTCTTCTTTTTGAACAAGAATTCTATTTTCACCGCTCCACGCTTTACTTAGTGAAGCAATGAGCATAATTACGCCTAAAATACCAAGCATGAAAAATAAGTTGTGATACGCATGTAAAATCGATGCTTTTTTAGCGCCTGCTACAACAGCCGTCACGGCCGATGTTTTTGCATCTGCTTGACTCATTCCCATACCCATATAGCGTTTAATCATTTCAGACAGCTGCATCTTCACCTGAGGATCTACTGAGCTAATTTGACCTCGAAAATCTTCATAATAAATGGCGTTTTGTCGAACAACAAACCACCCAATCACAGGTGCCACGATGGCTCCTAATAAATTTCGAATGGAGTGCAGTGAAATCGAACGCATCGAAGCTTGATGTAAATCTCCGGCTAGTGCCGCTCCTAGCGCACCGGATACAAGTGCCATACTAACACCCATACCAAAGAGCATAATGTGAACATACAAGCTCACTAGTGATGTATCGGCTGATACGTTTACCCAGCTAAATCCTACAATGACAATGAGAAGTGATCCAATCGCTCCAAGATAACCTGGACCAAACTTGTCATACAAGAATGTCGTCGCAAATGCTGAAATCAGTACCCCAACAAAAAAGTATAAATAAAAATAGGAAAGCGTGGTGTACGATGCATTTTGCACATTTTGCATGACGCCATTAATACCTGCAATTGCTAAGATGTATGCCATATGACCGCCAATGGCCATAATTGTACCCGCAACTGGTTTTACGGCTAGCAGCGATTTTAATGGTACTAGCGGATTTTCAGCCGCTAAATCAACTAAGACAAAAATGACAACTAACCCTGCTGCAGCTAGTAAGAACGGCCACACTTGGATAGAAGCAAATCCTTCGTATCTTAGTTCATACAGTGGATAAACTAATAAAATCATAATAAGGCTAAGAATAAAGATACTTTTCTTATCCACTGGACGGTCTTCTTGCTGAGTTGGATCATGAGCAGGTAATACCTTATATCCGATAAACAGAGAGACAAGAGAAGCAAGTATTCCTAAAACAAACACCCAGCGCCAATTATCCATGCTAAGAGATACAGCACCTAAAAAGGCTCCAATCGCCGTTGAACCGAACAGTCCGCCGATCGCTAATACTAAAAAGAAGTTTCGGATTTTATTCGGAAACGAAATCAGCGCAGCTGGAATAATGGTTAAAAACAGCATTCCTGAGCTTAAGCCTTGAATCAGACGACCAAGGGATAAAAACGCCACATTTTCAGAAAAAACGTTGATAATCGAACCTGCTAAAAAGACTAAAACGAACGTTAAGTATGCTTTACGCACGCCATATTTTTTCGCAAGCATCGGACCAATTGGTACCCCAAGTCCAAATGCCAAGTTAGAAATAATAGATGGCAATAGTAAGCTTTGTGTACTCGCATCAAATCGATTTTGAATCAATACTTGATTGACCGTGTAAGATAAATTCAAAAAATACTGAGGGCCAATTGAAAATAGCGTTAAAATCGCCATAATTAAGTATTTAGGTACGCTTAAACCTTGTTTGTCGGAGGCTACTGCTGGATTATTCTGACTCATATTTATTCCTCCTTTTATTAAATTCTTTTCATATGACTAACAATTCCTTACATATTTTATTGTACAAGTTGTATCATGCAAGTTATAGCAGCACTACATATTATACATCTTTTAATGAAGAAATCAACTTCTTTGTTTCAACTTAAAAAGACTATTTTTCAATAGCCTTTTTGTTCATCTATATGTATTCGCTTTAACATCCATTACTGCGCCATCTTTTAAAATCAAGATTCAAGCGTGATAAACTTTTTTCCAGTGCCAAAACCTCTTCTTCCGACCAATTTTCTAACACTTCAGCATAGGCTTGTTTACGCTTGCTTTGTACATGCTGCAAAATATCTTTCCCTGCATCCGTCATTTCAATTAAACTAATCCGCCCATTTTCTGGACTCGGAAAGCGACGAACAAACTGTTTAGTCTCAAGCGCAGATACTTGCCGGCTAGCTGTAGATAAGCTCAGCTTTAAATTTTCAGCTAATGCATTAATCCCGAGCGGACTGCGCTGATCTAGTTCGCTTAACAATAAATACTCAGAACGGTCCAAGCTTCCAAGCTTAGGACTGTGCGTCGTTGTTAGACGAACAAGCAGCGCAATTTCGTGCTCAATGGTTTGCAGCGAGTCTCGCTTCACCTCTGTCTCCCCCTTTATCTCCTAGAACATTCTGTACTTTTCAATATGTTTACTATACCGCAACCGTTCGCGTGAACCAACCTTTTTTCCGTTTTTCTTCTATTATATAGAAAGATATCATAGATGGGGTACATTTAATTCTAGCATCACAGGACAGTGGTCGCTTCCCATTACATGCGGATGAATAGCAGCTTCTTGAATAACATCTTTGATTCTCTCCGATACGATAAAATAATCAATGCGCCATCCGATATTTCGTTCTCTCACTTTGTTCATATACGACCACCACGTGTATGCTCCTTCTTGATTCGGATACAAATAACGAAATGTATCAAGAAATCCGCTAGCAAGAAGCGTCGTCATTTTCCCTCGCTCTTCTATGGTAAAACCAGAATTTCCTCGGTTTGGCTTTGGATTACGCAAATCAATCTCTGCGTGTGCTACGTTTAAGTCTCCGCATAAAATCACCGCTTTACGGCTATTTAATTTGTTTAAGTACACGAGCAGATCGTCTTCCCATTGAAGCCTTTCTTCAAGCCTCGCTAAGTCTCTTTTAGAATTTGGCGTATACACATTTACTACATAGCATTGTTCAAATTCAAGCGTAATGATACGTCCTTCGTCTTCCGATTCTTTATCCACACCGTATGAAACCGATAAAGGCTTCTGCTTTGTAAAAACAGCCGTTCCGGAATACCCTTTTTTCACGGCATAATTCCAGTACTGATAATACCCTTCTAGCTGCAAATCAATTTGGCCTTCCTGCAGCTTCGTCTCTTGAATACAAAATACATCCGCATTCACTTCTTGAAAATAATCTAAAAATCCTTTTCGCACACACGCGCGAATGCCATTTACGTTCCACGAAATCAACTTCATAAACTTTTCACGTTCTCCTCACTCGATTTATGTATCAGTGTTTAGTGTAGACAATTTTTTGCATGAGTTCAAATAATTTAAAGCGTATACTTTTCTTTTCAAGGTATTCCTGATATTTCTTCTTATTTTATTTTCTGTACCTCAAACACTAGATACAAGAGGTGAAATATAATGTCAACAAACA
The DNA here is from genome assembly GCF_042787775.1 of Priestia sp. YIM B13552. Lineage (NCBI taxonomy): Bacteria > Bacillati > Bacillota > Bacilli > Caryophanales > Bacillaceae > Priestia > Priestia sp. YIM B13552. The sequence goes on along the minus strand of NZ_JBHZOU010000003.1, from coordinate 116,738 downwards.
ACACGTATGAAAATAACGAAGAAGTTTCTGCTGTTTCTAAAAAAGAAGAGCACCCTACTAAAGAATGCGAAACACAGAATCAAACGGCGCTTACTAAAGAAGATTTTTCTTTAAATGATTCTGCCATTAAGCACTTTAGCAGGTAATTCATAAAAATAAAAACCCGTTAACTGGTAGCAAGACTTGCTTTCTCAAGCTCTTGCTATCCATTTCTTAAACATAAGGTGGTCGTATGCTAAAAACCATTCAAATGATAGAAGCCATTAAAAAACATTCTATGCCTTTTGCTGATGTCGATGACTTACTGCCGCTTATTAACACAGCAAGCCGCGCTCAATACGTACTTCTTGGAGAAGCCTCTCACGGCACATCTGAATTTTACGAAATTCGAGCAGCTATTACGAAAGAATTAATTCAGCATTATGATTTTTCCTTTATAGCAGTGGAAGGAGACTGGCCTTCATGTTTTGAAGTTAATCGCTACATTAAAGGATATACAACTCAGTACGCCGATGCCGAAGATGTCTTAAAATCTTTTAGCCGCTGGCCTTCATGGATGTGGGCCAATCAAGAAATAAAAGAATTGATTGAATGGCTTCGTGATTATAACAACAACTTGCCAGCACATCAGCTAAAAGTAGGTTTTTACGGCTTAGATGTATACAGCCTGTGGGAATCGATGGAAGCTATTATTGAGTACTTAGAAAACAACCACGCTTCTGATGCAAAGAAAGCGAAAAAAGCCTTTGAATGCTTTGAATCTTTTCATCGCGAAGCACAGATGTACGGAATTTCTTCTGCCTTTTACGGAAAAAACTGCATGGTAGAAATCTTAGAGCTTTTACAAACCATTCAGCAAAAGAAAGATACCTATACTCATGAGCCTGAAGCTGCGCTTAGTATGCAGGTAAATGCGCTGGTAGCAAGCAATGCTGAAGCTTATTATCATACGATGATTACCAACGACAATGAATCGTGGAATATTCGCGATCGTCATATGGTAGAAGCTTTAAAATATATTCAAGCTTACTACAAAGATAGCGCTAAAGGAATTGTATGGGAGCATAACACTCACATCGGAGATGCAAGAGCAACGGACATGAAAAGCAGCGGCATGGTGAATGTAGGTCAGCTTACCCGTGAAGAATACGGACAGAAGCATGTTTACGCCGTCGGATTCGGAACTCATCACGGCACGGTCATTGCTTCTGATAGCTGGGGTAATCCTCATCAGGAATTAACCGTTCCTCCAGCTATAGAAGGAAGCTGGGAAGATGCCATTCACCGAGCAGGTGCTTTTGATCAATACCTCATGTTCACAGAGGAAAACCGAACATTTTTTCATTCAACGATAGGCCATCGCGCCATTGGTGTTGTATACGACCCAGAGATTGAACAATACGGAAATTATGTTCCTTCTCGCTTGTCAAAACGATATGATGCTTTTATGTATGTAGAAAAAACACACGCCTTATCGCCACTCATCTTTTAATGAAATAAGCGGACTTCCAACGAAGTCCGCTTATTTTTATTGCAAAAAGCTACGAATCGTATCGGTCACCAGTGCATGATCTTCTTCTTGTGACATGCCTGATACGGTGATGCTTCCAATTACGCCGACGTTTTTAACCAAAATTGGAAATGACCCGCCTACCGCTTCGAATTCCTGAGGGTTCGCTGCATAAAACTGCGCGTAAGAACGATCTTTTAACTCGCAGTACAGCTTCATATAATACGAGCTGTGATGGTGACGAAGAACGGTGTTTGATTTTCGTTTAATCCATTCTTCATGATCGGGAATCGCCCCTTCCATCGCATGATGAAAAAGTGTTTGACCATTTCGTTTAATACTTACAGTTACTGCCTTACCCTTGCTTTTTGCTTCATTAATAATGGCCGTGCCGATCTGTAACGCCTGGTCATTTGTAAATTGATAAAAGATCAGTTCTTTTTCCTGTTGAACTACTTTTTCAAGCAGCGTCTCTACCGAATGATTACACACTGTTTCTCGCTCCTTAGTTAAAATAAACCGCTCGTTTTTCCTTGCTGCTTTCAAATGCCGCTTCGATAACTTTAACCACGTCACGAGCTTCTTCTGCTGAAACCGGAAGCTCTTCTCCTCGAAGCAGGCTGTCGGCAATTTTTTGATAATACGTCACATAAGAACCGTGCAGCGTTTGAATTTCTTTCGTTTCGCCTTCGCCAGTTGTCAGCTTCCCGTAGTGTTCAGGGCTGTCGGCTCCCCACGTATCGTCCACAGGCTTCTTGCCGGCTCTTAGCATATCTTCTTGGCCGTCAATGCCGTATTTAATATAGCTTGCTTTTGTTCCGTGAACTTGAAAGCGCGGCCCGTTGCTTGGCACAATGGCACTTGAATGTAAAATAACGCGAAGAGAACCGTATCCAAGCACTACGTGGAAGTAATCATCCGTACGTGCATGATCTCGCTGACCAAATACATCAGCTTGAACAAATTCAGGCATTCCAAAAAGGTGTAAGGCCTGGTCTATTAAATGAGATCCTAAATCGTAAAGCGCTCCTGACCCAGGCCCTTCATTTTCTCTCCAACGGTCTCGAACAGCTGGACGATAGCGGTCAAAATGAGCTTCATACATTTTAACGTCGCCTAATTTCCCTTCTTCAATCAGCTGTTTCACCGTCAAATAATCATTATCCCATCTGCGGTTATGATAGACGCTTAATTGAACATCTTGTTCTTTTGCTAATTGAATTAATTCATTTGCTTCTTTTTCTGATACGACCATCGGCTTTTCAACAATTACATGCTTACCTGCGCGTAGTGCGTCTTTCACCATTTCATAGTGCATGCCGCTAGGCGTTGTAATAATAACTAAATCAATGCTGTCATCTTCTAGAAGTTCAGATAGAGTGCTCACTACTTCAACATCCTCTAAGTCACTCTTTACTTTTTCAGGATTTGAACTCATTACCTTTGAAATATGAAATTCTTCTAACACGCTTAAAAGCGGCGTGTGAAAGACCGTTGCTGAAAATCCGTATCCTACTAATCCTACTTTTATTTTCTTCATTGTGTTTCCTCTCCTTTATCAAAATCTGTTACGATAAGCCGCACTTGATTTTGTTCTATTTTTTCTTTTACATCCGCTTCTGGCTCTTTATTTGTGATTAAGATATCAATATCGCTCATATCACATACTCGATGTAAAAATTCACGTTCAAACTTTGTATGATCCGCAAGCATAATAACTTGTCTTGCGCATTGAATCATCTGTCTTTTTAAAAACGCTTCTTCTTCACTTGGAGATGTAATACCAGCTGCACCAACGCCGCACGTACCTAAAAACAGCTGATCTACTTTGTATTCCTGCAACGTAGAAATCGTTCTTGGCCCGGTGACGTTACGGTTTTTCCCGTTAAACTTGCCCGGCAGCAAAAACGTATCACACGCTGTATATTGATCGAGCAAATCCACATTATCAATGGAATTTGTAATAACGGTTACATGCTTTACATCCATATACTCCGCCATCAGTGCGATGGTAGAAGACGTATCTAAAAGCACGTCATACCCCTCCGACATTAACGAAGCTGCTTCTTTAGCAATTTGTTCTTTCGCTTTGGTAGGCGTTCGTTCACTGTAATCAATGATATGACTTGACGATAGCGTCGCTCCGCCTTTAACTCTCATAACCTCGCCGTTTTCTTCAAGCTTGACTAAATCACGCCTCGCCGTATCTTTTGAAACGGTAAACATATCGCAAATTTCGTCTAATGTAATCGTGCGGTGTGTGTGAAGGTATTCAATAATCGCACTCATGCGCTGCTCTTGATACACCCGAATACCCTCCTTTTTTACTTTGATATGAGCTAATTGTAGCGCAAAGAAAAGTTAAAAACCAGCAAAAAACTTAAAATAATTAAGTTTTTTGCATTTTTAACTTAAATTATAAAAGTACATAAACGTCTTCTGGAAATAACTATCTTATTTTGGATAATACTTCTTTTATATCTGATACCCTTTCACGCTTTTCACTAATCTCTTATGGTTAAGACTTCCAGCAAACGTATAGGCAAAAAAAGCGAGAATCATAAAGATTCTCGCTTTTTCGTTACATCTTATGTTCAAGCGCTTTGAAGTTTTCTTGAAATTGTTCCAAGCGAACAAGTCCTTCTTCACGAAGGCGTTTGTTTTCTTCTTCGATTGCTTTTGTTTCCTGCATTCCTTTCATAATAATATTCCACGTTTGTTCCATCGTTTCTACTTTTACGCTGGGCGCACCCGACATTTTGGCAATTTTAACGCTTTGCTGTGAAATGTTTTCTGCATTGCGAATGAGCAGTTCATTTGTACGTTTGTCTAATTCGTTCATAGACTCCGCTACTAAATTTTGACGTTTTGCTGCGATTGCGTTAATGAGTCCATTTTTAAAAATAGGAATCGTTGTAATAAACGCAGAATTAATTTTGCCAATCAGCTTTGTATTTCCTCGCTGCAGCATACGGATTTGAGGAGCGGATTGATAAGATACTTGTTTTGCCATTTCTAAATCATATAATCGCTGCTCCATCAGCTCAACCGCATTTTTTAAGGTTTGAAGCTCCATTGCCGCCAGCTGATTTCCACTCGACGCTCTTTCTTCAAGCACCTTTAGCTCTTGTTTTAACTCTTCTACTTTTACTTCGCCCGCTACAATGTATTTTTCAAGCTCTATATAATACTGATAGTTTTGCTCGTAAAGCTGTTCAAGCGTCGTGGTTGAATGCTTCATTTCGGTTTCATATTTTGTAATCTCTACATACACTTTATCAATTTCAGAGCCCATCGTTTCATATTTTTGAAACAGCTTATCCACCATTTTTTGACCGCGTTTAAAAAGCTTAGAGAAAAACCCTTTATCTTCAACAAAATCTTTTGCATCAAATTTGTCCATAATCTTTCCAAGCTGCTTTAATAATTGACTTGACTCTTCCATGCTAGACGATTTAATTGTACTAAGCACTTTTCCGGAAAACGAGGAAATTTCATTGGCTGTTTCTTTCCCATACTCAAGTAAAGCCAGCTGATTTTTATAATCAATTTGTTCTGCTAAGCGACGTACTTCCGGCTCTTCTCGCAGTTTTGCTTTTACTTCATTAGGCTTTGTTTCTAAAACTTCTTCGGCTTCGTTTACATCTAAAGGCTGTAATTCGTTTGTTGCCATTTAAAAACCCTTCTTTCTTTAAAAGATTCGTTTTAACCATTTTTGAATGAGCGACGGCTCTTTGAATTCTTCATTAAAGCTAATTTCTTCTAGCCAATGTATATCGAAATATTTTTCTTCGACAAACGCTTCTATATCTATTTGACCGGTCGGATTAAAAAGAACAATGTCAACGCCAAATTCATTTAATAGAAGCAGTAAAGCTGCATCTTCACGCGTAAACGTTTCATGTTCATTTCCGTGATAAATAATGAGCCGAGGGACGTGCTGCGTATAATCAAATTTTTGAAGCATGCGAAGCACGTTGTTTGGAAGCTTCAAAGACTGATTAAACAAGTACATTTGATGCTGATACGCATCTTCATGATCCAACCGAAGGAGCTTTGAATGTGCACAGTATCTGGAAATAGCTGCAGCTAGCCCTTGTTGAAGCCCGATAGGCAGCTCTTTATAGCGCCACCAGTTGCTTTCAATCATTTTATCTGGACTGAGTGTCCCATCACTTCTGAGAGCGCCTTGGTAGTGAAAGTGATTATTTCCTTCTATTTTTTGGGCAAAAGGAACAGAGTCAACAGTAAGAGCTAACTCATTTTCTGTTTGCATGAGCTCATGCACTTTACTCCAGTACTCTTTTCGGTTTTTGGAAATGCCAAGCACTTTTGAAAACAGAACCGGCACATGTACATATGGCTTTGACACTTCAAAATTAGGACGAATAAACGCCCGTTCTCTCATTAATAAAAAAATCTCATCATACGTCGTTTTAAGAGTAACTGAAGTTGGAAAATACGAACGAAATTGCCACGGTTTATACAGCATAGACTCCTCTGAATGAAGCACTTGCTCAATTTCTTGAGAAGCTCGAAATGCTACCGTACCTTTTCGAACCGGCTTATCCGTTGGAAAAGGTAAAAGCGAGCTAGTAGAAGGAAACGTATAAACCGTTGTTAAATGTTGATTCTTATCTACTTCTTTTAAATGATCCTTTCCCTCTGGATGAAAGGTAAGGACGTCAAAACCTAGTAAAATCAAATAATGAAGAAAATACTGCTCGCTTTTATTCGCATCTCCATACCACATGATGCGAGGCGCGTGTTCAGGAAATGCTTGATCGACCATCCAAGACTTCACGTGATTCCACTGCCACTTTATTAAATCGATTAATAAGCGTTGAAAATGCCCGTCCATAAAGCCCTCTGCGTGCTGTTCTTTAAAACACGTTAACGTTTCAATAAATTTTTCGCGTATTCTTCTATGTATAACGGGATTTTCTGACTTCACGATCAGCTTTTTTCCTTCTAAAAAAGCAAACAGTCGATTGACAGAAAGACCGCGTTCTTCTTGATTAATTTTAAGAATCGTTTGTACTTCTTTTAATCTATCATTTGAAATGGACTTATCAAGCTTATCGTGCAGGACAAGGATCGATGATGATGAATGCGCAAGTTCATAAAGAAAAGCTGCGTACTCGTCCGCATCAAGATGGGTGCCTACATATCTTCCTGCCACTTGTTTATAGGAAATTTGCTGCTCATTTTGTATAAAGTCACCTCGCAGAGAAACATCTTGAGAAAAAAGAGAAGTTCCATTTTGCTCGTTAAGATTAATGATATGAGGATCAATTAGTTTACTCACGCCTTACAGCTCCTTTCTTTTCAGACATATACATGCTAAAAAGAAAGGGTACTCGTTAAAGCACCCTTTCTTTTTCATTTATCCCATGCCTTTTTTATACGGATAATCCGTAGTTGCGGCAAAGGTCGGCCAAGCCACCGGAAAATCCGCTGCCAATGGCATTAAACTTCCAGTCGTTTCCGTGCTTGTATAGCTCGCATACAACGACAGCTGTTTCGATTGAAAAATCTTCACCTAAATCATAGCGCAGTACTTCTTCATTTGTTTCAGCATCAATCAGACGAACAAACGCGTTGGATACTTGTCCAAAGTTTTGTCCGCGAGCATCTGCGTCGTGAATCGTGACGCTAATTCCGATTTTTTCAACGTGGTCAGGAAGAAGAGAAAAATCAACGGCTATTTGCTCATCGTCTCCATCTCCTGCACCCGTACGGTTGTCACCGGTATGCTCCACAGCGCCATTTGGACTTTTTAAATTGTTGTAAAAAACAAACTCTTCGTCATTTACAACCTGACTTGATTTATTGGCTAAAAATGCACATGCATCTAAATCGAAATCCTGAGATCCAGCATATTTATTTGTATCCCACCCAAGACCTACTATTACTTTTGTTAAGCCTGGGTTCGTTTTGGTTAGGTCAATGCGCTGACCTTTTGATAAAGAAATTGACATAAAAATATCCTCCGTACGTTTTCTTACTTTAATGATTAGGCGTTTAAACCAAAGTCGTTGACAAGTGCCGCTAAGCCGCCTTGATAGCCGCTGCCAATAGCATTAAACTTCCATTCTCCGCCGTGTCGGTACAGCTCTCCTACTACAACGGCTGTTTCGATCGAGAAGTCTTCACCTAAATCATAACGAATTAACTCTTCGTCATTTGTTGCATTTAAAATACGAACGTAGGCATTGCTTACTTGGCCAAAGTTTTGACCGCGCGCCTCCGCTTCATGAATCGTAATGGTAAACGCGATGCGTTCAATAGATTGAGGCACATTTTTCAAATCTACTTGAACCTGCTCATCGTCTCCTTCACCTACGCCTGTACGGTTATCTCCGGTATGCTCAACCGCTCCGTTTGCACCCGTCGTATTGTTGTAAAAAATAAAATCAGATTCTGAAGCGCATTTTCCCGCTCCGTTTAATAAAAAGACAGATGAATCTAAATCAAAATCGTTTCCACCGTCATACTTATTTACATCCCATCCAAGACCTACTACTACGTTTGTTAATCCTGGATTCGTTTTTGTTAAATCTACTTTTTGTCCTTTTGAAAGATTAATAGCCATTTCGTTTCCCTCTTTTCTAGTTGTTTATTTTGTATATTTATTTGCAATTTCAGCCAATCCAGTATCTCTCGTTGCATCTCCAGTTGCTGAAAACTTCCATTCATTCCCGTCTCGGTAAATTTCACCTGCAAATAAAGCTGTTGCTCCTGAATGATCTTCAGATAGATTAAAGTAGACAAGCTCTTCGTTTTTAGCGCTGTCTACAACGCGAATAAACGCATTTTTAATCATACCGAAATCTTGGTTTCGCTCAACACACTGATAGATGTTGACCACAAACACAAGTTTATGTACGTTTCCAGGAACATTTTTCAAATCAACAAAAATTTGTTCATCGTCTCCTTCACCTGCTCCGGTAAGGTTATCGCCTGAATGCTTAACGCTCCCACAGTTACTGTGACGATTTCCAAAATACACAACGGCTGAGTTACTTACAAGCTTATCGTTTGAATTTAGCATAAGAACAGATGCATCACAGTCGATGCTTGGTCCGTTTCCTCCGAAACCAAAAAAGCTGCGTTTTTTTACAGGATCCCATCCTAATCCAACTGTAATAGAAGATAGGCCTTCTCTTCCTTTTGTTAAATCAATTTTTTGACCTTTTTGTAGATTAATAGCCACTTTTATTTACTCCTTTACTATAGCGAACACGTTCTTTTACAGGTTCTATATAACTTTACATAATAGCGTAGATAAATGAAAAAATAGTGAAATCTTTGATACTATTTTTAACGTTTACGTAAGTCTTCTTATGGAGAGAATACCACAATTTGGTGATTGTTTCAAAAATTAAGCTATGTTTTATAACGTAAATTCATTGACTGAGAGTTTAAAATTTAAGTTAAACTATTAAAAAAAGACTGTCTCTAAACCGGAAATCCGAGTTATGAGACAGTCTTTTTTGGCTTATTGAGCTATTTTTAAAGTAGGTTCTTGCTGTTCAGCTGTTTTAGCAGCTGCCACGTTTTGAATACGGCCTTCAGCTTTGTATTCAAACGGGCTCTTAAGTGTTTTAATATAGTTTACCGTTGCTTGTAAATCTTCTGGTCCCACTTCCATATCTGACGAAAGTGCACCAATACCATATTTTTCATTTCCGTACATGTAGTTATTCACTACTACCGTGTATTCTTTTTCTTTGTCGATTTTACTTCCATCTGGTAGCGTAATATCGACTACTTTATTTGTGCTTCCATCCCACGTATAGTTAAAGCCTGCAATATGGAAATCTAGTCCGGATGATGTAATTTGATTGTTTAACACCGTTTCTAAATCTGCTCCGCTTAGCTTTACTTTATTTAAGACGTTGCCAAACGGCTGAATCGCAAACAAATCACCGTATGTTACGTCACCTGAATCAAGCTGTGAACGAACGCCTCCGCCATTCATTAAAGCAAAGTCAGCGTTCATTTCTGCTTTCATGCCGTCAGCAATTAAGTTTCCAAGTGCGATATCCCCTGTTGCTCCGCTAGACGGATAGCCTTTTGCTAAATCAGTAGATGACTTTCCAACCACTTCTGCTTTAATAGGTGCCGCTAAGTCTTCATATTTTTGCATAATCTTTGAAACTTCAGGATCTGGCGTATAGTCTTTTTGATATACGGTTACAATTTTTGCATCTTTTTTTACGATGTCACCCGTATTATCGATTTCAACGTCTACGTCAGAAAACGCTGAGCCGTATGAATAAGCTTGAACAATTAGTTTGTTATCTACTACTTTGTTGTTGTATACGTGATTGTGAGCTGAAAAGATCACGTCAACTTCATCATCAACTTTTTTAGCGATATCTGCTGCATCAAACTCGGTAGACGTTCCATTTTGATTAGATGGATTATGAGCAAGTACTACAATGGCTTTAATACCTTGCTTTTTCAACTCTGCCGTGTATTTATCAATCGCTTCTGCTTCGTCCGTAATTTTTAAGTTTTCATTTCCTTTACGAACAATCATGCTTGGCGTTTCTTGTGTGACAACGCCGATAAAGCCGATTTTCTTGCCGCCTACTTCTTTTATTGCATAAGGCTCCGTAATTAATTCATTAGTTGAAGTATCATAAGCATTTGCCGCTACAACCGGGAAATTCATGCCGTCGTATCCTTTTGTGCCTTTTGGATGGTCTCCGCCTTCAATCATACGGTGAAGCTCAGCAATGCCTTCATCAAACTCATGATTTCCAAGCGTACCCACATCAAATCCAAGTGATTCCATCACTTCAACCGTTGGCTCATCTTGAAACAGCGCTGAAACTAACGGGCTTCCGCCAATCATATCTCCAGCATGAACTAAAAGCGTATTCGGATTTTCAGCTTCTTGTTTACGAATAGCTGCTGCTGTATATTTCATATTTCCAGCTAAAAGCGCTTGGCCATTTGAATTGATTTTTGTATCTGTATCGAGCTGACCGTGCAGGTCGTTCATGCCTAACAGCTGAACCTTTGTATTATCTTTTGATTCGCCGTTTAAATTAATTTTGTAAATGCCGAATCCTTTGTCATCCGTTTTATTTGTATACGTAATGTTGCTTCCTTCAGTTAAATAGCTTTCTCCGCGCGGTGAGCTTGTGAACGTCACGTTAGCCGTTCCGTTAATTGGTGCAATGGACCAGTTATCGTCAGCTGTTGGTGTAATTTCTTTTTGCTCGGTGATGTAGTCCATTAGAATTTGACGGTTTTCATCCGCTGAATCCACCACGAGCTCGCTTCCTTTTAGACCAGGGAAGTTTCCGCCTCCGCCAGCTCGGTAGTTATTTGTCACAACGATAAACTCTTGGTTCGGATCAACCGGCTTGCCGTTATACGTTAAGTTAACAACGCGGCTTGAATCTCCGTGAATCACGTTTCCATTCACATCGTATTTTGCTGGTTTTGTGACGTCGATTTGGTATTGAACGCCGTCAATTACGTCGAAGTTATAAACAGGGAAGCTTGGGTTTAATAATTCCTGCTCTTCTGTTTTGTTCGGTGTAATTTGATTAAATTTACCGGCAGACATATCAATCCAGTCTTTTACAACAGAACCTTTTACTTTAACCGCTTTTAACGTGTTGTCATATAGATACAGGTCGCCAGCGCTTCGGATCGTTAAGTCACCTTTTTTAATTTCCGTATATTCATCAACGCCGTTTCTTCCTGCTTTAAAAGGCGCTCCCACTGATAAAATCGGAAGGTCTTTATATTCCGGCTTGTTTTGAGAAACGTATTTTTCTACGTAATCTTTTTGTGCATTTGTTACCACTTGAATAGATGGATCATCTTTTACAAGAGAAAAATAGCTGTGAATATCATCCGTCGTTTCACCAATTGGTGTGTTCACATATTTAACCGTTGCATCGTGATCTTTTTGAACTGCTTTAACAACACCTTTATCCGGTTCTACCGTACTTTGCGTAACCGTTTTCCCTGACGCATCTTTTACGTCTTTATACGTTTCACGCGTAGACGATTGAGAGCTTACTACTTTCCATTTTCCTTTTTCTTCTTTTAACGTTAAGTCAATTAAGCCAAGTGATCCTCCGCCGTAACCTGCTTGAACAGCGGGAACGCCGTTGATCGTTCCTTTTGCATTATCAACGCCAGGAAGAGGCTTTTTATCTGCTCCAAGGAACAAACCGTCTAGCGCAGCTTCCGTTTTAGCAGGGAAGACTTTATGCGTGTGTGAAAACGTAATAGCGTTAATGCCTTTTACTTCACTTAATGAGTAAATGACATCTTCCGTGTTTTGCTTGTTGCTGCTAAATCCAGAGTGAGCCATTGCAACAACTACGTCTGCACCTTTTTTCTTCATTTCCGGAATATATTTGTTGGCTGTTTCTACAATGCCTTTTGTAATGACTTTTCCATCAAGGTTTGCTTTATCCCAATCGTTAATTTGAGGAGGCACAAAGCCAATGAAACCAACTTTAATCGTTCGTTTCTTTCCATTTTCATCGACGACTTTTTTATTCATAATTTTATAAGGCGTAAATTTATTTTTATCATTTTTCGGGTTGCTGTCATGATCATCAACGTAGACATTGGCATTTATGTAAGGGAAATTTGCATCGTTGTACGCTTCTGTTAAGAAGTCTAATCCATAGTTGAACTCATGATTTCCAAGCGTTGCAATATCGTAATCCAGCTGATTCATTGCTTTAAATACAGGATGAACTTCACCTTTTTTCAGCGGGTTAATCTTGGCTTTATACGTGCCTAGAGGCGTTCCTTGAATGAGGTCTCCGTTATCTACTAATAAGCTGTTTTTTACTTCTTTTCGAGCATTTTTGATTAAGGTAGCGGTTTTAGCTAAACCTACTTTTTCATAAGGGGCGTCTTTGAAATAATCATAGTTTAATAGATTCGTATGAACGTCGGTTGTTTCCATCAGGCGTATGTTCACAAGCGCATCTTTTTTATTGTGGCCTTGATGCTTGCTTTGTTGTGAGCTTTGTCCAGGATGACGTTCTTCCGCTCCTGCCTGTGTAGTTAAAAGAGGCATAGATAATAGAGAAAGTGCCAGTGATGTGGATAGGATTTTCTTCGTTTTACTGCGAGTATTCTTTTTCATCTACCATTCACCTTTCAAGTAAGTTATCATCGCTATAAATCTAGCAACTGTTCAAAAATAGTATAGCAGAAAAGATTTATAAAGGATGTAAATTTTTTGATTTTTTAGTAAACCATTTGTATGCGTTTTATTAACTTTTTGTAAACGGAAAAAATTTTTTTAGTTTCTCTCTTCAAAACCAAGGACTATAGTTTTTATTAATTGGATGAACCCTCCTTTTAAAATGAGTCTTATTACCTAATACATCAACGTTCCCACGCCCCCTTTTCATTCAAAAAAAATTTATTTCAAGCGGTGTGTATATATGTACTATACATAGGATATGAAAAGCAGACATTAAGTTTGTCACAGCTTCTAACAAAATTTCGTAGATGTAAAAAAGAAAGAGAAGGTTTTTGCCTTCTAATAAATAGATATATTTATATAATTTTACATTTATAACAAGAAAACGATGTTGAGTCATAAGACATAACTACATCAATCGAATCTAAAGGCGAACAAAGAGGATCAATGAGCTAGTATGAATCGCTTGTGACACCGCTGTGGATTTCCGTGCAAGACTTCGCTTTCCGCGGGCGGCCGATGAGCCTCCTCGTCGCTTGCGCTCCTGCGGGGTCTCATCTGTTCCGCTTTTCCCGCAGGAGTCTTCGTCTTGCCCTCCAATCCACAGCTAGAAGCACCTATACACGTGAAGCCTACGTTCACCTTACAAATGAAAAAATCCGAACGAAGTTGATTCTCCATCAAGAACCTTGATTCATCGTTCGGATTTTCTTTAGTTAACATACTTTTTTCTCAGTTGCGTTTTCTTACTGACCTAATTCTTTAATTTGTTTCATAATACTTGATACATCTTGAATTGATTGAAACAATTCACTGTTTTTTAGCGCTTCTGGATTGAAGCTGCCATCCTTTATATTGGCTTCATACGCTTCAATTCCACTAATGATTTTTTCATTTTGTTGAACAAGCTGATCGTGCACATCAGAAGCGATGTCAGGAGCTTTTGTTTGATTAAATTCTTCAGCTTTTCCTTTCATTTCCTGCAGCTTTTGCTCTAGCTTCTTTATTGCCTCGTCATCATTAACAGCTTTTTCCGCTAGAGGCGGTATTTCTTCAGCAAACTTTTGTGCTTCACTCACGTAATCTTTCGCATCGTTTGCGTAGTTCAGCGTACTGCTTGTATCTTCAAGAAAAGAACAGCCGCCGACCATAAAAAGAACAGCAGTTGATATGACTAGCATCCACTTTTTCACTTAGCACTCAACCTTTCTTATTTTCTTTTCTGCTATCTTCTTTTCGATTTTCGTTTCTTTAACTCTTTCATAATAATGGGTACAGCTTTTTTTATTCCTTTTTTTACAGCGGGGCTTTTTAACAGTCTCGATAGTTTTGACATTTTTAAGCTCCTCTCTCATTTTGAAATAACAAAAAACACCCTTACCACATGTGGTAAAGGTGTTTGTATCCAGACCTTTACCAATGGCAACATTGGCAAAGGTCTCGCTAACAATTTGCATTGTCAATAAAGCCGGAGATAATAATCTCGAAATGACGACTTTACTGCAAGAGCTACTCCCCTTTGAGCAAAACAGCATTTTTTGTTAACACAATCATAACGTACGTTCCTGATTATCGTCAACTTATACGGAATTAGTACACGTCTTTTTTGGTAAATACCAGAAACGACACGAGCAGCCCGGCAAGTCCCCAAATGGTTAAAACACCTAAGGAAAATCCTAGTGTCATTCCTTCAGTCGGAGGAGCTGTGCCTTGCAGGTAAGAAGTTAAATTTAAATTGACCATAAACAAGTACTTAGCTGAATTCCACGAAGAAACCATACTGCTTAAAATCGTACCTGCAATCAAACAAGCAAGCATCACACCCATACCAGCAGCCGTACTTTTAATTAAAACGGACAGCATAAAAGCAAGCGTTCCAACCACCAGGGATACAAACCAAGCAAGACCAAACTCCATTAAAATATATCTCCACTGCGAAATTAAATGAACGTCCGCTGTATTCAAATCATTGCCCTGCACGCTAAATCCCGTAAGAATAGGCGCTGTCCAGCCTTTAAATCCAAATACAACGCCAGAAATGAGATACGACAAAACGCCAAACATTAAAATTAAAAACGAGACGGACATGACGAGCGTGATGTATTTACTAAGCAGGATTTTCCACCGTTTCACAGGCCTCGTCAACAATACCTTGATGGATCCCAAGCTGTACTCTGAAGACACTAAATCCGCTGCAATAATCATAATCATCAGCGGCAGCAAAAGCTGAATGGCGTTTTCAATGAACCCTCGCACAAACGTTGGTGCCCCTGGTTCCGAAGGATTGATATCATTATCTAAATAATACTGCTGCTGCGCCACGCGAATTTCAAGCTGCTTGCGCCAATCATCTGAAATTTGGCTTCCGCTCAGCCGGTTTTGCGTATCGATAATTTCTTGCTGCAGCGTACTGCGCCAATCGGTCGTTCCTAGCTTTTCTTGAAGGCGCTGCGTTTCGCGAAGCTGAGCATAGGTGAACATGGAAATCAAAACGCCCATAATAAGAGTAACGATTAACAGGCGCTTTTTTCGAACGAGCTTGATCATTTCATTTTGAACCAAACTAATCAATCGATTCGCCTCCTGTCATTTCGATAAATAAATCTTCAAGAGTTGGAAGCTTTCGATTCATTTCTTTTACCGTTACTCCTGCTGCAATGAGCTGTTTATTCCACTCTCCCACTTCAGCTTCTTCATAAAACGTCGTGACATACTCCCCTTGCACTTGTACAAAGTCCGTCACTTGTTTTAAAACGTCTATTCCTGCAGGCTGCGGATCTAGCTTCCACAGTAAACGCTCTTGCTGAGTTAACAGGGTCTTCACCGATTCTGTGTGAATAACTTCTCCTTTTGCGATAATCGCTACTCGGTCACACATTAGCTGAATCTCGCTCAGTAAATGACTCGATACTAGGACGCTTAGACCTTCACTTTCAGCTAAAAAGCGAATAAATTTACGCATATCCCGAATCCCAGAAGGGTCTAGTCCGTTCGTTGGCTCGTCTAAAATAAGCACTTTTGGTTTTCCGAGAAGCGCTTGCGCAATTCCTAAACGCTGCCTCATACCTAACGAATACGTGCGAACTAAATCGTGGATACGCTCTTGCAAGCCAACTAATTCCACCACTTCATGAATGCGTTCTTCTGTCATAGAAGGAATCATGCGTGAAAAGTGCTGCAGATTTTCCCAGCCGCTTAAGTATGGATACAGCTCAGGATTTTCAACAATACAGCCGATATGTTCCATCGCTTTTGTAAACTGCTTCGATACGCTGTATCCACAAATATAAATGGAACCAGCGGTCGGGCGAATCAAGCCGACAAGCATTCGAATCGTTGTCGTTTTACCGGCTCCATTGGGTCCTAAAAAGCCGAACACTTCGCCTCTTTTTAGTTCAAAATCAATATTTTTGATAATTTCTCGTTTTCCTATTACTTTTTTCAGTCCTTTTACTGAAAGCGTTACTTCACTCATATCATTCCCTCCCTTACCACGTAATAAGCGATGCTACACGTTCTGCGATCAGCTTGTAGCCTTTTGCATTAGGATGAAACTTATCGGTATATAAGTAGTCATCTACCTTTAGCTGAAACAAATCAAAGGTCGGAACAAAAACAGTTTGCTTATAATTAGCACTTAATTCACTGCTTTTGTAATTCCATTCTCGTACAATAGCCGTTGTCGTTTTTGCATCTTGCAGGTTACTAAACGGATTGTATAAACCAATTAAAAAAATCGTCGCGTCTTTATTGGCCGACCGGATGCTTTTTAAGATGCTGTCTACGTTTTTTAAATAGTCATTTTCTAGCTTTTGAATATTGTTTTTATTTAAGTTCTGCAGCGTTTGTCCGCCTTGAAATAAGTCATTTCCTCCAATGGTGATCAGCACGGTATCTGCCGACTTAACCTGCCGCTGAATTTCCTGCTGCTTTACTTGACTTGCCAGCTGCGAAGACGTTTGACCTTTTATTCCAAAGTTACTTAAGAGAATTTTCTTCTTCGTTTTTTCTTCAAGATTATCTTTTAAATACCCAACGTATCCTTTTCCCGCTGCATCTCCTGTTCCTCTTGTCAGTGAATCTCCTAAAGCAACAATCGTATAATTCTTTGTACTTTTGTTACTGCTGCTTGTTTCTTGCTTTGGCTTTGGCATTTCTTTTACAGTAGCTTTTGAGGCGCTAACATAATCATAAATAGACATTCCAAGTCCCGCTGCAAACAGCAGACACGAAATAATCGAAATCAAGGATACAATCCATACCCACTTTCCTTTCGCTTTCACTGGCTGCACTCCTTTTCGTCTTTTTAGTTATCTTTTTTTAGAGCTTCAATTGTTTTTAGTAAAGCGGACCAGTCTAAATGACCCCAGCCATTTTCGATTCCTTGTTCATAGTGACCTTTCACAAGCTCTCCTAACGGAAGCGGAGCGGACACTTTTTTGGCTGCATCAATAGCCAGGTTTACATCCTTTAGTCCAAGCTCCAGCTTGAACCCGGCCGGATCAAAGTCTCTTTTAGCAATTAAATTGCCGTAATTTTTATACACAGGAGATGCAAATAAGCTATTAACCACTTCAAGAAACTCCTCCGCTTGCATGCCATACTGTTCTACCATGACTACTGCTTCAGAAACAGCTTCTAACATCGATACTAATAAAAAATTATTGCCAAGCTTAGCTACATTTGATAAGTAAGGCTCGTCTCCTACAGTGAAAATAGTTTGACCAATCGCTTCAAACAGCGGCCAAACGTGCTCTCTTGCTTCTTTATTACCTGCAACTATTACTTTGAGAGCCGCGGCTGCTGCTGCGTCGGGTCGACCTAAAACAGTCGCTGCAACAAAATGCTGTCCTGATGCAGCATGTGCGCTTGTTAATTTTTCCGACAAATCTACGCTAATAGTACTCACAGAGACGTGAATACCACCTTCTTGAAGGCCTGCAAGTACACCGGCTTCTGAAAGCGTTACTTCTTCTAAAGCCTCATCATTTGAAAGAATTGTGAAGACAAGATTCGCTTCTTGTGCTGCTTGAGCAGGTGTCTCCACAACCTTTGCTCCTTTTTTCACAAGACTTTCCGCCTTCGAAGCAGTACGGTTATAAATAACAAGTTCATGACCCGCCTTTATCATATTTTCCGCCATCGGTAATCCCATATTTCCTAAACCAATTAAACCCACCTTCATCTTTACCACTCCATTTCAGCACTCAGTATGTACGTTTCTTATACTTGTCGTCTATCTTTAGAAAAAGCGTATTTTCATTATTATATAACTACAGTAAAAGCGAATACAAAGAATAGCCTTTCTATAATGTTCAAAATGTGACATTTTTTAGACATGATTTATAAAAAACTTGTCTAAAAAATACGAATGGTTTTTAAATAAAGCGCTTGCAAACATAGGAAATTTCTGCTAAGATGTAAGAGAATTATTTTTGTTCGGTGGGGATGTATGAGTATTGTCACTTTTCGTCTTTAGATTTGAGCAAGAATAGTACCACAATGTGCGAGTCCGCACGAGGAGGCAACAATTATGGAACAAGGTAAAGTAAAATGGTTTAACGCAGAAAAAGGTTTTGGATTCATCGAGCGCGAAGGTGGAGACGATGTATTCGTACACTTCTCAGCAATCCAAAGCGAAGGCTTCAAATCTTTAGACGAAGGTCAAGCTGTAACATTTGACGTAGAACAAGGTCAACGCGGACCTCAAGCTGCTAACGTTCAAAAAGCATAAGAAACACAACATATCAGAAACAGATCCTTTAAAGGATCTGTTTTTTTGTGTACAAACATAAAAAAGCCCTGTTTTTCAACAGGGCCAGTCGGTACAAATACAGAAGTAAAGTTAATGGTACTCTTAGTATAGCACAAGATCATAACAATCTATACGAAATAATAAAATAAAACTTTCATCCGGTACGTTTACCTATTTTTATAGCTATTCCAGACTCTCTAGGGCGCTTGCAAATCGTTTGATTCCTTCTCGAATGACCTCTTCTTCCCCTCTGCCAAACGTAAAGCGAATAGCTCCGCTTTGAGAACTCAGCACGCTTCCTGGTACAAAAGCCACTCCTCTTTTAAGCGATTCTTCCAATAGTCGATAGTCATCGACCGGCTGATTTACTTTGCACCATAAGTGAATCCCGCCTTGAGGTGAATCGAAAGATACTTTTGATCCGAGCAATTCGTTCAGACTCGACGACAGGGCATACTCTTGCTTTTTGAGCTCTTGTCTAAGCTTTTCAATATGTGAAGAAAACGTAGGAGAATCTAAGAATTGATAAGCAATCCACTGCGGAAAGATGCTGTGGCCAAAGTCAATTTGCTGCTTAGCGTCTGCCAGGCGCTGAATCACTTGCTCTGGCCCTACTATCCAGCCAATTCGAAGGCCCGATGCCACAATTTTAGAAAGCGAGCTGATATAAAGGACATTTCCGTTCTCGTCCATCGATTTCAGCGTTTGATGTACATTTCCGTCAAATGCCGTGAGTGAATAAGGATCATCTTCAATAAGCGGAATGCCGTATTCTGAAGAAAGCTCTAAAAACCGCTTTCGGCGCGCTTCTGATAACACAATACCAGTCGGGTTTTGATAATACGGATTTAAAAAAACCATACGAATGCGATGCTTTTTATGTAATTCTACTAAGTCCTCCGGGTTGGCTCCATTTTTATCTACAGGCAGCAAAAACGTTCGTAAACCTGCTGATTGAAAAAGCGGCAGTGAATAGCTATAGGACGGATCTTCAATCGCTACTGCATCTCCTGGTTTTAACAAACACTGAACAATCAAATGAAGTGCTTGCTGTGCACCTGATGTGATTAAAATAGAATTAGCATCGGTGGAGATTTTCCGGTACTCATGAACATGAGCAGCAATAGCGTCACGCAGACGTTCATTGCCGTGAGGATGATCATAGCCTAAATGCTCATTAAACGGCATGCCCGCTAATATTCGCTGAAAATCTTCACTTGGAAATAAGCTAGGAGCTAATTCTCCGCTGGCTAAGTTTACAAAATCTGTTCGCAAAGCTTCGCTTCTTATTCGCTGTACGAGCGGTAAATTAGGCAAAAATGAACCGTCTTCTACATATCTCCCCCAGTTTGGAATACGTTTACGGGAAATTCCCCAGATGCTTGAACTAACTCGCGTGCCGCTTCCTTTTTTACGTTCTACGATTCCAAGTGCCTGCAGTTCTTCATAAGCAGCTACTACCGTGCTTCTGTTCACGTTTAGCTCAGCAGCAAGCGTTCGTTCTGATGGCAGCATAGAATCCGGCGGAAACGCTCCCGATGAAATACAGCTTTCAATATATTCTGCAATTTGTTTATAAATCGCTTTTTTGCTAGCGCGATCTGGTCTCCAGTTCATGCGGCGTCAGTCCTTACATTTAAACTTTCTTATTAGTAGTTTATCCTTTATCTCTCTTATCTTAAAGCAGTTTTATAAAAAAAGACCATCCAATTCGGTGTTTTTTTGCTCATCCACTTTACAAAATAAATATAATATCACCTCTTTTCATTTGCCAGCATTTAAGTTTACATAATAATTTTATAGTTAATTAAATTACCTTCACCATTCCAACAAAAAAATCCAAACGAAGTTGATTCTCTATTAAGAGTCTCGATTCATCGTTCGGATCTTTACTAAAGTACTTTTGTCACAGCCTATTTTTTATAGAGGCGGTAAATCTAGCTTGCCTTCTTGAAACAATTCTTTCACCATATGCTTGGCATAACCCGTTGCTTGTCCTAGCGTAATCTTAGCTGGCATAGGCGCTTCGTTTGCATCAACGATTACATCGATAATACACGGCTTGTTTTGCCTAACAGCACTTTCAAAAGCCGGCAGCAGCTCTTCTTCTTTTTCTACTCGGTAGCCAACACCTCCGCAAATATCTGCATACCTGGCAAAGTTCGGATTTGTTAAGTCTGTGCCGAATTCAGCATTTCCCATTACTTCTTGTTCAAATTTAATCATACCGATTTTATGGTTATTAAATAGCACCACAACTAGCGGAAGATTGTATTTAACAGCTGTAATAAAATCTGCCATCGTCATCGCAAAGCCGCCGTCTCCACAGACCGCAAATACCTGCTTCTCGGGATAAGCAATTTTTCCAGCAAGTGCGCCCGGCAGCCCGCATCCAAGAGTTGCTAGCCAGCTTGAAATCACAAACTGCTGATTTGTCATACGAAAATGACGCGCCATCCATACTGTGACGTTTCCTACATCTACGGACAAGACCGCGTTATCAGCCGCTACGTGCTGAAGCGCTCGAATCACTCGCTGTGGCTTGATAGGTAGGCTTTCTTTTGCTTCTTGGGTATCAAGCTGACTCCACCACTTTTTCATACGTTCTTGACTTTGCTCTAAAAACTGGCGATGCTCTGAGCGGCCAACGTTTTCTAAGAACCACTGAATGGTTGTTTTTGCTTCTCCTGCAAGCCCTGCATCTACAGGGTACCTTTTGCCAATTTGTGCGGGATCAATATCAATATGAATCGTTTTCGCATGGTCTGGCAAAAAGCCTGTAAACGGATAGGACGTTCCAATCATGATGAGCGTATCCGCTTCTTGCATCGCTTCATACGCTGGCTTTGTACCGATTAATCCAAGTCCTCCGAGACAATATGGATGTTCATCCGGTATGGCGCCTTTTCCAGGAAGCGTAAGAACAATAGGTGCTGCGATTTTTTCTGCAAACGCAAGCAGTTCTTCTCTCATTTCATGTGTGCCTCGACCGGCTAAAATAACCGGACTTTCTGCTTTACCAATCAAATCTTTTGCTTTTTCAAGGTCTTCTCTGTGAGGAAAGACGTCTTGTTTAACGATTATGCTTGATGTTTCTCGTGCTTCTGATCCGACTTCAAAACGAGGGATATCATCAGGAATAGTTAACACAGCTACACCTTTTTTAGCATAAGCTGTTCGAATCGCTTGATTAACAACAGTGGGAAGCTGTTCAGCGGACATGATTCGCTGATTATATACAGCCACGTCATCGAACATTCGCTCTAAATTAATTTCTTGAAACGCATCGCTTCCGATGAGATCGGACTCCACTTGCCCTGTAAGTGCTAACACGGGAGCTTTGTCTAACTTTGCATCATACAAACCATTCAGTAAATGAATCGCTCCCGGTCCGGCAATAGCCGTGCATACACCGATTTTACCGGTTAGCTTGGCATATGCAGCCGCTGCGAGAGCTCCCGCTTCTTCATGCCTCACTTGAATAAATTTAATTTTATCCTGGGCTTTGCGAAGCGGTTCAATAATTGAATTAATGGAGTCTCCTGGCATGCCGTAAATATGATCAACGCCCCATTCAATTAACAGTTCAATCAGTTTTTCCCCTGCTTTTTGTTTAAACATATGACTGACCCCTTTCTTCTTATATATAGAGATAGTGTGACCTGATACGCTCTTTCTTACTTATTTTCACTCGTATAATTTTCGTTTTCTTTCATTAAATGAATGAACCACTTTCATTAAATTTTCTTCATTCCTTGCAATTATCATTAACTTTTGCTATTCTATAAGAAGAATTATTTTTGTTCGGCAACAATCGATAGGTGAATACTTTCGTCTTAAAGATTTTGATCATGAGCAAGGATAGTAATACAATGTGTGCATAGCACACGAGGAGGCAACATTCATGGAAAAAGGTACAGTAAAATGGTTTAACGCAGAAAAAGGTTTCGGATTTATCGAGCGCGAAAACGGCGACGATGTATTCGTACATTTCTCAGCAATCCAAAGCGAAGGATTCAAATCTTTAGACGAAGGTCAAGCTGTAACATTCGACGTTGAAGAAGGTCAACGCGGACCTCAAGCTGCTAACGTTCAAAAAGCATAAGTAGAAAAAGACTCTGATTTCAGAGTCTTTTTTTTATGTAGAACCACGCATAAAACCATTTTAACGTGCAGTTTGTACACGTTATTATAAATAATAAACTAAAAAAGTCTCTTCATCCCGAAGAGACCTTTTGTGGAAGAAATAGTTGAAGAAATAAAGTGTGGATGTTGCGTCGTCATCATTTTTTAATAATTAGCACCAGCCGCCGCCGAAGCAAGAAGCGCCGATGATGATTAATAAGATGAAAAGTACAATGATTAAAGCGAAACCGCCGCCGCAGCCACCGCCGCCATAACCACAACCGTATCCGTAACCTCCGTAGTATCCCATGTGTTTCACCTCCATTTGCTATACTTTAAGATATGTGGATTTAGTTAAATTGCTCCTAATAATTCCATAGAACTTTTGAAAATGTTTGTCATACACTAAAAATACTGCGTTTTTCAAACATGCCCCATAAAGAGATAAAACATTTGATTTTATGGGCATTTACTCCTCTTTTCTTTATCTTTTAGAAATGTAATCGCTCCCTTTTTCATGAATGTACACCGTGCTGAATACCTTTAGTTATGTACATTCACACGGGAGGGATTTAATATGTTAACACTCGAAATTTCAAAGCAAATCGTTAAAAACGTCTACCCTATTGTCTTATCGAATCGCAGTAAAATCTTTCAAGAGGTAGTGAGCGTCGCCGCTTTGCAAGACTACTTTGGTCTTGATCATGCCTTTAGCGTGTATGCAGCCGCGACCATTATTTATCAGCTAGAAGCCGACGGATATGTATCCAAACCTCTGAAGCACAATGAATACAAGCGAATTTTGCTCAAATAAAAACAAGCATCCCCGCAAGGATGCTTGTCTTATTTATAGCTATACCTGTCGAATAACTGCTCGACTCTTTTGTGGTAATCAGCAAGGTAGTCAGAAAGCTCAGTTTCACTCAATTTATTTGCCTGTTCCTCAAATAGTGACAGCAGCGAAATTTTAATCATTTCCATTTCCGTTTCCGAGCGATTTTCATTTCGCAAATCTTTTCTTAAATTCCACAGGCTTTGCTCCATTTCATGCTTTAATTGTTCTAGTGAGTGTGTTTCTTCAGATCCGGCACGAATGTCTTTTTTAAATCCACTCATCTTATCACTCCTCGCATTTGCACCTGCTAGATAGTATCTAATGTATACTATACCATAAATAACTATACGAGGCTTAAGCATGCCTTTTAAGCAATTGGTCACAAAATAAAAAACATCTCGTTGGATGTCTTTAACGTTACCTTTTATCTTACTTCGTCTTCTTCACCTTTTACATATTTAAAAAATGAATCAATCATTTCATTTAAAAAATCATTGCGATCTTCAAAATTCATAATTTCTAAAAACTCCACAATATCCTTATCTAAACTAATAGAAGCGGGAACATAAGCAGCCGCTTCCCTTCTTTGCGGGAATGGAATCACATTATTTTTCTTCTTCATAAAACACCGTCCTTTTTCTGTGCTTTACTAGTGTAAGCTTTCAAGGAACGATTTGCAAGTCCCTCTGATGTAAAATTTTATATAAACATTCTTCTGAAAAGACAGGCTATATCTTTAGCTACTCAAGTAGTCTCATTTGACATTAGCTTTTTCATGTTCTGGCGTCATATTAATAATTCGCCGCTGTTTTCTCTTTTCCTTTTGGCATCTTTTAGCAAATTTAAACACAAATATTTTAAAAGAGGTTTTTATTTCCTCCGTATAGGCTAAAGAAAGGAAACAACATTTTTATATGGAGGGGTTACAAATGATTGCATTAACTGGAAAAGTTGCGCTCGTGACGGGAGCGGCGTCTGGAATTGGACGTGCTTCAGCCATTACATTAGCTGAACAAGGAGCGCGCGTTGCTCTTTTAGATTTAGACGAAGAAAAATTACATGAAGTAAAAGAGACCATCATGTCGAGCGGCGGAGAGTGTATAGCCATTAAAACAGACGTCTCCGACTCTGAAAGTATAAAAGAGAGTATCGAAATGATCAGCAGCCTATGGAGTCAATTACATATTGTTTCTATTAACGCAGGCATCAACGGTACGTTCTCTTCTATTGAAGAACTATCACCAGAAGATTGGACAAAAACAATTGATACAAATTTAACAAGTACTTTTTTAACCGTGAAGCATTCTATTCCTTATTTGAAAGCTCAGGGAGGAAGCATTATTATTACTAGCTCAATTAACGGCAACCGTACATTTTCAAATATCGGCATGAGCGCATACAGTTCCTCAAAGGCTGGCCAAATGGCGTTCGGCAAAATGGCAGCTCTTGAACTTTCTACATACGGAATACGGGTAAACGTCATTTGTCCAGGAGCAGTTGATACAAATATTGAAAGCAATACATTCCGTCAAGAAGACAAATTAAAAGAAGTCGCGATTCCAATTGAATATCCAAATGGCAATCAGCCGCTTGCTAAACGCTCGGCTAAGCCCGAAGAAGTAGCGGATTTAATCTTCTTTTTAGCTTCTGACGCGTCCAAACATATTACCGGAAGTGAAATGTTTATTGACGGCGGAGAATCGCTGTTGTAACGTACAAGCCCCTGCGTCAACGTCAGGGGCTTGTTTTTTTACTTTTATGAACAACGTCTACTCCACCCGAAGCGGATATAATGCTGCCTGTAATCATATCT
Organism: Priestia sp. YIM B13552; assembly: GCF_042787775.1. NCBI lineage: Bacteria > Bacillati > Bacillota > Bacilli > Caryophanales > Bacillaceae > Priestia > Priestia sp. YIM B13552. The sequence goes on along the minus strand of NZ_JBHZOU010000003.1, from coordinate 91,497 downwards.
GAGTTTTCATCACAAAGAAACTCAATAATACGCGCAATGTCTTCTCCCGTACCTGATCGGCCCACAGGCGTTTCCTTGTCTTCTAGTAATCTTGCTTTTATAATATCACTTTCTTTCATGTCCCCTACAATATCTCCGGGACAGACCATATTGACCGTAATCCCGTATTCGGCTACTTCTAGAGCAAGCGATTTGGTCAGAGAAGCTAGCCCTGACTTAGCGGCACTAAAAGCCGCGCGGTACATCCATCCAGGGGTGTACTCTACATCTTGAAAACCGTATGTAATAATCCTTCCAAACTGCTGCTTTTTCATAATAGGAACAACCGCTTTTACAAAGTGAAAAACGGAGCTTAAATTCCCTTCCAGCATTTCATACCATTCACTGTCTGTGTACTCTATTAATTTTTTTCTTTCAAATACATACGGACCTGCATTATTAATTAAAACATCAATACGTCCAAATCGCTCCATAGCCTGCGCAACGACGTGTTCAATATCTGCTTTATTCGTTATATCTCCTTCTACGAACTGTACGTTGTCTTTATATTGATGCCATTCTTCTTGCAGTTCTCGCACTTTATTTTTATCACTGCGAAAATGGACGGTAACGGAATACTGCTTTTTTAAAAACTGTTCTGTTACCTTCTTGCCAATACCTTTATGACCCGCTGTAATCAATGCATGTTTCATCTACCTTCACCTCTTTCACTCTACTTATCTACTATATATATTAGACAGCTCCTTAGTTTCTCCTTTACTAACAGAAAAAAGCCCTTGACTAAAGGGCCTTTCTTTTACGGTCTTAACAAAATTTTCCCTGTACTTTTCCGGCTTTCAAGCAGCTCATGTGCTTTTGCTCCGTCTTTTAAATCGAACACCACGGGATCAGTTAGCACAAGCTGATCTTTACTGATCCACTCAAACAGCTGCTGGGAACGTACTTTACGTTCTTCATAAGATACAAGTACGTTCCACAGATCTCCGCCTGTGAGCGTTTTAGAGGTATCCATCAGCATACGCGGATCCACTGGAGCCGGATCGCCTCCTGCCATTCCGTAAAATACCACGGTTCCGCCTGTTTTTACGGCTTCAAAGCTTTTTTCTAGCGTAACTCCTACAGATTCATAGGCAACATCTGCGCCTCGCTTCGTTACTTCTTTCACTTGTTCCACCCAGTTATCTTCGTATAAAAAGACATAGTCAGCACCTGCTTGAGCCGCTGCTTTTGCTTTTTCAGAAGATGACGTTAATCCAATGACTTGTCCGCCTAATAGCTTGGCAATTTGAACTAAAAGCTGACCTACGCCTCCAGCAGCTGCGTGTACAAGTACATAATCGCCGGGCTGAATTCTGTAGCTGTCTTGTGTTAAATAGTGCGCCGTTAACCCTTGTAAAAGCACAGAAGCAGCTACGTCAAACGAAATATCATCAGGTACGGCAATGATTTTATCTTGTGGCACGGCAACAAGCTCTGCATTTGCAAAAGGAACGTCAGCAAACGCAATACGGTCTCCTACGTTAACATGACTTACTTCTGCTCCTACTTCTTCTACCACACCTGCTCCTTCATATCCTAAAATATACGGAGGTGTACCCGTTAAGTGATAGTTCCCTTTTCTTCGGTACACATCGGCAAAATTAAGTCCAATTGCTTTTGTTCTTACTAGTACATCTGCTGGACCAATAGAGGGATTCGGTATATCTTGATAGTGAAGAACGTCAGGTCCTCCAAATCTTTCAAATACTAATGCTTTCATATATAAGTTACCTCGTTTTCTTTATGTATTCCCTTTCATCGTAATTCAACGAGATAACAAACACAAGTTTCTTACTCAGCAAAAAACGCTTTGTCTCCTAAGGAGACAAAGCGTTTTTTCAATTTGTTTGCGCTACAACTTCTCGCATCGTTCCATTTTTTTGATAAGACGTATGAAAAGAAAAGGCTTTTTCAAGAACGTGCGGTGTTTGTCCGCCTCGCGTGAGCGCTTCTTCGTAATACGCCATAAGCTGATCGCGATACATTGGGTGGGCACAATTTTCAATAATGCATTTTGCCCGTTCTCTTGGAGCGAGTCCGCGTAAGTCCGCATATCCTTGCTCTGTTACAATCACATCCACATCGTGTTCCGTATGATCAACGTGCGAAACAAACGGCACTATGCTTGAAATATCACCGTTTTTAGCAATGGATTTTGTTACAAAAATACCGAGACGCGCATTTCGGGCAAAATCTCCTGAGCCTCCGATGCCATTCATCATTCTTGTTCCCATCACATGCGTGGAATTGACGTTTCCGTAAATGTCTAGCTCTAGCGCAGTGTTAATAGAAATCAGGCCTAAGCGACGAATGATTTCGGGATGGTTTGAAATTTCCTGCGGGCGAAGAATGAGCTTATCTCGATAGGCTTCAAAATTAGAGAAAACTTGTTTCATTTTATCTGCTGAAAGCGTAATTGAGCAGCAGGAAGCAAACGTAACTTTTCCTGCGTCAAATAAATCAAACACAGCATCTTGCAATACTTCTGAATACACCTCTAAATCATGAAACTCTGAATCTAACAAACCGTGGAAAACGGCATTTGCCACGGAACCAATTCCAGATTGTAAAGGAGCAAGCGATTCGGTTAATCGCCCTTCTTTAATTTCTTGGCGTAAAAATGAAATCAAATTTTGAGCCATCACAACCGTTTCTTCGTCAGGTGCTACAATCGTAGACGGTGAATCTAACTGATTTGTAAATACAATACCCTTTACTTTATCTAAATCAATTGGTATACCTAACGAACCAATACGATCATCAGATTTTTTTAAAGGAATCACCTCTCTCTGTCCTTGAACGCCCGGATCATACAGGTCGTGAATACCTTCTAACAGCTCTGGCTGTGCTGTGTTAATTTCAATAATAATCGATTTTGCATGCTCGGCAAACACCATCGAATTGCCGATTGACGTTGTTGGAATCATCATTCCGTCATCCGTAATAGAAACCGCTTCCAAAATAGCGAAATCTATTGAATCTAACACGCCTGAACGCACCCATTCAGAAGTATGCGATAAATGCTGGTCGATAAACTGAAATTCACCTTCATTAATCTTTTTACGCATCGTCGGATCAGCTTGAAACGGCAGGCGTTTGTTTAACATACCTTTTTCTGCAAATAGCTTATCCACATCTGACCCAAGCGAGGCACCGGTATACACGCTGACTTTTATCGATTCTATTTCTGCTCGTTTCGCTAGCGCAAACGGCACAGCCTTAACATCTCCCGCACGCGTAAAGCCGCTTAAACCAAGCGTCATTCCATCTTGAATCCAAGACGCTGCTTCTTCAGCAGAGACAACGCGATTCTGTAGTGCGTCATGCTTAATTCGATTACAAGCGTTTTTCATTCTCTTCACTCCTTGTTTTTTCTCTTTTTACCATTTTACTGTAAAGGGAGCGTCCACAAGAGTTTTTGGAATGAAATGGACAAAAATAGCGACAAAACAGCATATTTGATGATAATTAAGCTAAATGACGGTTAAAACCCAAGCAGCTTTCGAAAATAACTGGCGTACGACTGACTGACCGGGATTTTTTCTCCGTTATTCATCACTAACAGAAAGGTTGAATGTGTATCAGGGTAAATTTCTTGAATTTGCGTCACATTGACGATAAAGGAACGATGACAGCGCACAAACTCTTCTTTTGGAAGCACATAATCAAATTCATTTAACGTGTATTTATGCGTACCCGTATACTTCTGGGCGTACACATAGGTTTTTCGGTCACGCGCTTCTACGTAGATGATTTTTGAGAAAGGAACCGGTATCCACCCCTCGTTCACCTTTAACGTCACAACTGACTTTCCGCTCGTTAACGCGGGAAAAATCGCCGTTACGCATCCTTGAACATCTCCTTCATCTAAAAAGGGCACGGCCATGCCATAGTAAGGTGTGCCGAATACGTCTCGGTGAATAAATTCCGACACTTTTTGCTTTCGTTCTAATGCTTTATATGTAATCGTTCCTTTTTTTATTTGATCTCCAGGGCTGATTTTTAAGTTAATTCGTTTGCTTGCTCGGTAATACACGTACGTTTCTAGATCTGAAACGGCAATCGACGCTTCATCGGAGAACAATTCACTGATGACATCTAATAATGCGGATGCTTTAAATGGTTTCATCTTTTCACCTTCTTTTGTCTAGTTAAACACGTTGCTTCTTTATTGTAGCGCAAAAGCAAAAGCGATTGGGAGACAAGCATGGAATTTATCCTTTTAACTGCATAAAATTTCTATTTTTTCACAACATAAAACAATGAAATGAAGGAAGGGTGAAATGTATGGGCTATGCTGAATCGACGTTTCGAATCGCCTGTTCATTTTTTGTGCTGCTTCTTTTAACGCGGCTCATGGGAAAAACAGAAATCAGCCAGTTAAATGTATTTACATTCATTACGGCGATTACGATTGGTAATATCGCTTCTTCCCTCTCCACTGATAAGCGAGTAGAGATTGATAAAGGAGTGTATTCTCTGCTAGGATGGACATTTTTAACGATCGCTATGGGCTATCTTGGAATGAAATCGAAAAAAGCGCGGCATCTTATTACCGGTGAGCCCAAAATTGTGATTAAGCAAGGGAAAGTGATGGAAAAGGCGTTAAAACAAGTCCGGCTAGATATTGAATCTCTTTTAGGCATGCTGAGGCAGCAAAACGTATTTTCCATAAAAGATGTCGAATACGCCATATTAGAAATCAACGGAAACCTTTCCGTTATGCAAAAACAAGATAAAAAGCCGAATTCGTGGTCAAAAACGCTTTTATTTCCCACTTCAACAGGCGTTATTTACGACGGAAAAGCGAATGAAGATGCTTTGAAGGACCTGCACGTAGATAACAACTGGCTGCATAAACAGCTAGAAAAAGCGGGAGTCAACTCAATTGATGACGTCTTTTACGCTGAGGTTCAGTCCGACGGATCGCTTTATATTGACTATAAAAAAGACAAAGTTAACTCATAAAAAAAAATCCGTACCAAAAGGCACGGATTTTTTATTAGCTTGCTTTTTTTACACGATTTGTAATGGTATCTTCTTTCGGTGATGTTTTACGAATAAAGAAGGCTAAAACAAACGCGATCACACTTAAAATCGTTGCAATCATAAACGCATCGTTAATACCCATTGCTGTACCTTGATTCACAGCTTCAGCCATACTGCCTTTATCTGTTGGCAAAATTTGCTGATTCGTTACGATATTTTTCACGTGTTTTTCACCTTGATTCATCATAATAGATACAAAGAACGCCATTCCTACAGCTCCAGCAACCATTCGAAGCGTATTAACCATCGCCGTGCCGTATTTATTTAAGCTAAGCGCAAGCTCATTTAATCCTGCTGTAAAGATTGGCATCATGAGCAGCGACATACCAAACATACGAACAGTATAAACAATCATCACATACATAAATGTTGTTGTCGTTTCAAGTTTTGTTAATTCATATGTTGTCACAACGGTAATCGCTAAACCAATAACAGCAAGCCATCTTGCGCCGAACTTATCAAACAGCCGTCCTGTAATCGGAGACATAATCCCCATTACAATTCCTCCTGGCAGTAACAGCAAGCCTGAAAGAAACGGTGAGAAGCCCCGTACGTTTTGCATATAAATCGGCATTAAAATCATACCTGAAAACATTGCCATTGTCACAATCACGTTAATGATTGTTGTTAATGTGAACATACGGTAACGGAAAATACGGAATTCAAGAAGCGGCTGATCGATTTTTAACTGACGGAAAATAAAGAACAGAATTGAAATACCGCCTACAATGAACATAGCTAATACTTCAGTGCTGGTCCAGCCCTTTGTACCGCCCGTAGCGAACGCATACAGCAAGCCGCCAAATCCAACTGTTGATAAAATAACGCCAAGCACGTCTAGCTTTGGTCGGCTTGTTTCCGTCACGTTTTTCACTAAAATAATTGCCGCAATTACGTTGATAAGTGCAATTGGAAACATCATAAAGAATAAAACGCGCCATGAGTAGTGCTCAACTATTAAGCCAGAAAGCGTCGGCCCTACTGCCGGTGCGAAGTTCATCGCTACACCAAAAATCCCCATCGCAAAACCACGTCGGTCAGGCGGGAATAATGTAAAGATAACGTTCGTAATTAACGGAAATAAAATCCCTGCTCCTGCTGCTTGCACGACGCGTCCCACTAAAATAACAGAAAATGTCGGTGCAATACCGCAAAGCAGTGTTCCTACTGTAAACAGCCCCATTGCTGTAATATACAGCTGCCTTGTCGTAAATCGATTCATTAAAAATGCTGTAATTGGAATAACAATTCCGTTTACTAACATAAAGATGGTTGTTAACCAGTTGCCCGTAGCCGCTGTTACATGGAAATGATCCATCATTTGCGGAAGCGCAATGTTAATCAGCGTTTGATTTAAAAAAGCGACGAGCGCTCCCATTATCATTACGCCAAAAATAGACCGAGTTCGGGCTTGATCGGACTGTTGTGTTTGTGTATTCATTTTAACAAGACCTTTCCCTTTAAAATTATCTGTATGTAAATCTTCAGATGACAAACAGGTTAAGAATATATTTTATGTGTTCATTCTATTAATTTATGTCACGAATATTTAATGAACTTAATTATATACCGGATAAATATATCCGTTTCCGAAATATTTGTCAACAAATATGATCATTTTCGTAAAACTTTTCCATCAGTATATATAAAGTAGCATGCCCTTTAATGAAGAAAAAAATGAGAGCCCTTCAACGAAGGCTCTCATTCCCTTAAGAAATACTTATTTTAAGATTTGAACTTTTACTGTTTTTCTTCCCCATTTTAACGCTTCTTTTTGAGAAGGAAGAAGAACGTCAATTTTATTTCCTTTAATCGCACCGCCCGTATCAGCTGCGATTGCCGTGCCGTAACCTTCTACGTATACTTTTGAACCAAGTTTAATCACTTTTGGATCAACAGAAATCACTTTTTGATTTGGATTCTTTTTCAAGTCAATTCCGATCGCTGTTTTTCCGCTGCAGCCTTTGCAGTTCGCTGTGTACGCTGTTGCTGTTACTTTAAATTCTTTCACAACGTTTGAAGACTTCGCAGGCGCTGCTTTAGCAGGCGTGCTTGATTTTACTTGAGATACTTTTAATACTTGTTTCGGATGAATGCTGTCTGACTTTAAGTTATTCCACTGTTTCAGCTGACTAACCGATACTTTATATGTCTTTGCAATTTTGTATAGCGAATCTCCGCTTTTTACTGTATATGTATTTGTTGCAGCTGATGCACCACTTGCCACTCCGAACAGTGACATTAGAACTAAACTGAACGTAATCATTGTCTTTTTCATGTAATTGATTTCCCCTTTATCTACCAATACATAAAAAATAACACATGAATATTACAGTTATATTTCAGTAGCATGTCAATAGTTTGATAGTTTAGTTACAATAAAAATAAAGATTCTTCCTTTTAAACTAGTAAATTAATCACCTTTACTCTTCAAAAACATACATATTTAGGTATATGACGGTGCTTTTATACACATTTATAATAGATTATTTCATTTGTAACATTTAACTGGTTCTAGAGGCTTATCCTTTGTTTTATATTGATTATTTAGAACATAGTTTATTTAAAATTAATAAATGCGTTAAAGGAGCTTAATATACATCACTTTTTACACCGCTGTTGATTTCCGTGCAAGACTTCCCTTTCCGCGGGTGGCCGATGAGCCTCCTCGTCGCCTGCGCTCCTGCGGGGTCTCATCTATCCCACTATTTCCGCAGGAGTCTTCGTCTTGCTCTCCAATCAACAGCTAGAAGCGCACACATACATGATCGTCATAACAATAAAAAATCCGAACGTGTTGGATTCTCCATTAAGAATCTCAATTCATCGTTCGGATCTTTCTTCAACTAAAATACTTTTATCCTAGCCTTTTTATTTGAAATCAAGATGCCTGCATCCCTTGTTAATATGGCTGCCACTGAAGCATTTTAGCTGCCTCGAATCTTTTTTCTACATTTGGCCAGTAAACTATTTTCCACCAATTATCAACGTACGGATCACGTTCATTTTTGTACTGCAAATAATAGGCGTGTTCCCATACGTCTAATACGAGCAGCGGAATCGTATCCCACTGCGTGAGAAGCTGATGGCGCTCAGCCTGTAAGACTTCAAGCTTTCGCGAACGAGGCGACCATACTAAGATAGCCCAGCCCACACCTTCCACTTTTTTTGCAGCTTGAGAAAAGTGCATCATAAATTTCTCATAGCTGCCAAAGTCTTTTTGAAGCTGCTGCAGCAGCTGTCGTCTCGGTCGTCCTCCTCCTTCTGGACTCATAATTTCCCAAAAGATTGTATGCAAGTAATGACCTGAGCCATGAAAAGAAGCTTCCCGTTCCCAATGTTTTATGAGGTCAAAATTGTTTGTGTTACGGGCTTGCTGCAGCATGAGCTCTGCTTTATTTAATCCATCTACATAGCTTTGATGATGCTTGCTGTGATGAAGACGCATGATCTCTCGGTTAATATACGGTTCAAGAGCTGAATAGCTATAGCCAAGCGGCGGCAGCTCATGCTGTCCTGGCGCTATCGATTCTCGCTCCCTGCCGTCGTCTCCAAGCCGCTCTTTTAAAACTTTATCAATATGCCGCACTGCATTATTGATTTCCTCTAACGTATATTCGTTGACATCTTCTTCGCTTAAATATTCAAGAACGTCTTCTTGCGTGCGCGTTATATATGACGTTATATCTACTTCTGTAATGGCTTCTTCAAATACAGGATCACATACTTGTTCAAGCCAGGTCTGAACTTCCATCAAGTATCTTTTTCTCTCATCTTGATCGGCCATACTTTCCCTCCTTACACCTCATCTTCACTATCATATTCAAAAGAAAAAGCAACATAACTTCCTACTTGTATCTATTGAGGTAGAAAATTCGACATAAAAAAGCAAGAGCTCCTTAAAGGATAAACTCTTGCCTTTTTTCTTATATCTTCTTCGCCATATTTACATAATCAATCGTTTCTTGCTTACTAACAGCTGCATGCTTCAGCTTTGGGTTATAATAGAGCTCCACTTTTATATTATTAATTTCACAGTCGTCTGGCATATCCTGCAAATCCGTTAAAAACGGCAGCAAGTGATTGTCCATATCGTATTCAAACGCCCCGTTTTGCAAGTAATACACTTTTGGCACATAGTTAATATGGCGAAAAAACTTCACTACGTTAATTCGCTCACCGTATGAGGCTATCACTTCATCTTCTGTTAGGTTCGGATAAGATAAATTAAACACTTGCCGAACCGGCGTTTTCAGCCACTTGGTCAAGCACGTCTGCGGATTGTTGACAAGCGCTTTTGCTCCTTTTACGTATCCCGCTAAAAACATTGACATAAAGCCGCCGCCCGAAGATCCGTAAAATAGCACATTAGACGAATTCACCTGCACTTTTTTCATGAACTTTTCAATTAAAAACGCAATGTCTTTTAAATAAAAACGGTCGCTTGTCCCTTGCCCCCACGCAAGCGACACCTTTCCTAAATAAAGCGTAGGATCGTTATAATAAATAATTGAATCTTGGAATTCATTCATCCACGAATGGCGCTGAAAATATGGAGGACCTGCCGGCATTTCTTGACTTGCGCCTCCTCCTGAACCAAACACAAGCAAATGAGAAGACTCTTTTTTCAGCCTTACTAAAAACTCAAACAGCACTCCGTTCCACTCGACTCCTACTAAAACGGGCTTATCAAACGGCAGCTGAAGTTCATCCAGCTTTTCATACGTACTATTTATCTTTTCATATTGATCAAGCAACAGCTCTGCAACTCACTTTCCTTAAAATGATCCGTCTTATGCGTCTGACATTGATCATGGCTCTGTAAAAAAAGAACCTGTTACAGTGTATGAAACAAACAAAGAAGAGTTTGTACAATTTGGTGAAAAATGATGGTTTCCTCTCTGTTTACTGGGCTATTGTCACAATTTTTTCTTCCTTACATACGATACATCACCTTAAAAATTGGAGATAGGAGCTGAATGCTTATGCCAACATCCTATATGGATTACAATAATCCAAACGTACAATACTTTTCTGATGTGAACAAAAACAGACTCAATACGCGAAACGATCAAAATTACATTAACCGATTAGGCCGAGATGTGCTCAACACATTAGGAAACGTATCATTACTTGATATTTACTTAAGCAAAAGCCGCGTAGTCGAACCGCACTATCATCAAAATGCCGCTGAGCTTGTTTACTGCATTTCAGGCTCAGCCGTCGTTTCATTAATCAATCCGTTTAACAACGAAGTCACAAATATTCCAATTACTCCCGGTCAAGTAGCCAATATCCCTCAAGGCTGGTGGCACTGGGAGATTGCGTCTGAAGACAATACGCATTTACTTGCCATTTTTGACGCCCCTTACCCGGAATACATTTTTGGATCGGACATTTTAAATAAGACGCCTATTGAAGTCCTTGCTCACACGTACTGCTTAGATCCCGAGCAACTAAAGAAAACGCTGGCTCCGTTAAAAAATCAAACCATCGTAATTGGACCAACAGACGAATGCGGAGAAAAAGAACACTATAAAAAGAAAAAACAAGGAAGCCCCGTTCACCACCAGACTCCTCCTTATACGTATCCTCCGCCTCAGAATTCTTATTATCAACCTCAAAACCCTTATCACTATCGATACTGGTAGAGGCAAAAAACCCCGCTGCCAGTGCAACGGGGTTTCTTAATGAATACATAACGTTATTAATCTGTATATGTACTATGAAAGGCTGCTTCAATATATGCAACTTGGAAATGATAATGTCCAATTAAATATTTCACAATGTCCACTTGATCAATTTTGCCAGGCTTATCGACCATCGCTTCTTTCACCATTTTTTCAAATGTACCTTGATCAAACTGTTCTTCATGAACAACAATTGTCTCAGAGTACGTTTCATCTTGTCCTTCTGAAATGCGGTAGTAATACAATTTTTTCACCTCAATTTATCTTAAATATATGTATACCCCTAACTAATAACCCTCAAACATTTTTTTAACGTTCTTTTTCCACTTTACGATAGGCTGCGGCTTTTGCTTTTACAAGCAGCCTTGTAACCCAGTACGCCACTAGCGTTATCCCTATATCAATCAGAAAAATATAGAACAAGCTCATTCCTTTTCCTGAATCAATAAATTTAAAATGGTGTTCAAGAGGCGCCAGTCCAAATGAAAAAACAGCGCTCAGCAGAATTGTATACAGATAAAAATTCTTTTGGTGATTCGTACAATATTGATAAAGGAGCAGAAAGCCTACCGGCAAAATAGAAGCAGTAATATTTGTTGCGTTTGGAAGCTGTGGTGTTAAGAAAAATGTGTGCGTTAAATAACCGGTTCTTCCAAGTGCAATATCAATATATGCCCAAAGCATGTGCACTGTGTAACCGAAGAAAAACACCTCAAAGATCCGCGTCCGGTCTACGGTAAAATACAACAACACAAGAGGAAGAACGAGCGAAGCAAGCACCACCCAAAACTGCCAGTTTCCAAAATCCGAATACTGATGCCAATACGACGATAATAACTTCTGCAGCTTATCGCTTTGTTCATGTATGTTTCCCCAGTATTGTTTATAGCTCACTGAAGTACCCTCCTAGATAGAATCTCTGCTTATGTATGTACAAACAAGCTCCATTTTATACAGAGATTTATACAGAGAAACATGAGAAGCGGCCATTTATTGCTTGCGATCACCCAAATAGGTCACCGGAAGCTCACGTTCAATTACGTCTTCCTCCTTCCGATTAACAACATACGCTTTTGCTGTTGGTCTTGAGCTAAGTGATGCAGACAGCTTTTCGTCTTTAAAATGCAGCGCGACTCCATCATCTACAGCATAGCCTTCTTTCATTTCTCCGCTTGCAATTAACTCGTGATACGAAGGTCTTCGATTGCTTTCTCCGTCATAGTGAGGACAGTTGCTTCCCGTTAAAAACCCTAAACAATCTAGTTTAGACAGTTTGTTGTTCATTGAATCAGTGACGCCTTCTTCAAACCAGCAAAGTGAACCTGCGCTTATTCCTGCTAAGATCACTCCTTTTTCATAAGCCTTTTTTAAAATCGTATCCAGTCCCCACTCTTTCCATAAAGAAAGCATATTCCTTGTATTACCGCCGCCTACATACAAAATATCCTGCTGCAGCACATATGCTTTTAAATTCATAAAGTTTTGAGAAAACAGGTATAAATGAGACGGTGTGCATGCCAACTTCTCAAACGCTTCATAAAATCTTTCTATATAATTATCCGCATCTCCGCTTGCTGTAGGAATAAAGCAGATCTTCGGTACGTCCGTTTGAGCTTGTGAAAGTATGTATTGATCCAGCAGCAGGTTATCCCGCTCCATTGAAAAACCTCCGCCGCCCATGGCTATAATTTGTCTCATTTCAATTCTCCCTTTCAAAAAAGTGATATAAAAAAATGGAAATTAATACTATTTCCCTTAGATAGTTTTCAGTATAATGGAAGAGTGAAAAAAAGGTGGTGCAAAGCTTTTGAAAATAGTACGAACACTTTTATTAATACTGGGCATTTTTATTATCTTATTTTGTATCTTTGGCTATATCGATTATAACGGTCAAAAAATGGATTTAGGAGCCAAACAAGAAAAAAACATCCCATCTTCCATTAACACTAACGGGGGAACTATTACACTATCTGCTGTCAGTAAAAAATACGATAAAACGCAATTTGGCTTTTTTGTTATTCAAAACAATTCGACGCATACCTTAACGATTCCTTATGAAAATACGGCGGATCACTTAAAAGACGGAAAGTGGTACGAAGTTGTGCTAAACGGATTAGAGTTTCCTGATAAAACTGTCACGCTGAAGCCAGGGAAATCACTCAAATTAGATATCGCAACTCCTAACTACAAAGTAGGAAAATATCGTTTTGTGCAGCACTTTAAAGATGAAAACGGAAAAGAGTATGTGTTAGCGGCTCCTTTTGAAATTGTCTGGCCGAGCCTTAAAAATGTTCTCGGGCAGTTTGATTAAAGGTAAAAAGAGAGATTTAGAAATACCGAAATTCATCTCACCTAAAGACGAACAAATCGGGTGAATGATTAGTATGAATTGCTTGTTACCCCGCTGTTGATTCCTGTGCAAGACTTCGCTTTCCGCAGGAGTCTTCGTCTTGCCCTCCAATCCACAGCTAGAAGCAGCTACGTTCACTATAAAAACAGAAAAAACGAACGGTTAATCGATAAACCGTTCGTACATTACTTCAACTTATCTTTGCCTCTCTTTATTAGCTCTGATTTAAAACGCGAAGCGTAACTTGCTTTGTTCCGACTTTTACCGTCTCTCCGTTTTCGATATCTTCTATCACACTGAGACTGTGCAGCAAAAGATTTTCTTGAAGCAGCGTTTCAAACTTCGCGACGGCTTCCTTCACTTCTTCGTCTCCGCTAAGCTCCAAATCAATACGTAAATTCACGGGTAAATCCAGCTTTTTGCGGTAATCTTGAACCGCTCGAATTACTTCACGAGCGACTCCTTCCTGCACGAGTTCTTCGGTTAACGCCGTATCCAACAACGCAGTATACGTGCCGTTTGATGCCACTGCAAAGCCTTCTTTTGGCACTTTTTCAACAAGTACGTCTGCTGTTTCAAGCGTTAAGTTTTCTCCTGAAGCAAGCGGAACACTCAGCTTGCCTTGCTCAACAAACGCTTTCCCTTTCTCTTCTGAAAGGTTCTTTAATGCTTGATTGATCTCATTTACTTGTTTTCCAAACTTCGGTCCCGCCTGTTTAAAATCGAGTTTTAATACATAAGAAACAAGTTTGTCGTCGTCTTGCTCCACGTTAAAGTTCTTCACATTAAGCTCATCTTTGATGACATCATGGTACGCTTCCCACTCTACATCTTCTTCCGTTACCACAAGGGAAAGACTTTGCAAAGGCTGCTTTACTTTTAACGAATGCGTATTTCGGATGCTTCGGCCTAGTTCAACTACTTGAAGCACAGCTGCCATTTCTTTTTCCAGCTTTTCGTTCACTTTCGTTTGATCATACACAGGATAGTCTGCTAAATGAACGCTTTTCCCTGTCAGATTTTCATGAACATCATCCGCAACAAACGGCGTAAACGGTGCTAACAGCTGACTTAACGTCACTAACACTTCATGAAGCGTATCGTAAGCTGCTGCTTTTTCTCCGTCCATCCCTTCTGACCAAAAACGATCGCGGGAACGTCGTACATACCAGTTGCTTAGCTCTTCAATAAATGCCGCGATTTCACGAGCGGCACTTGTAAACCCATAATCTTCAAGATGTGCTGTTGCTCGTTTAACCGTACTATGCAAACGTGAAAGAATCCACTCATCCAATTTTGTTTTTTTCAATTCATACGTTTGCTTCGGGTCATAATCATCAAGCTTGGCGTACAGCACGTAAAAGCCGTACACGTTCACAAACGTATCAATAACTTTTGACTTCGCTTCTTGCACGACCCGCTCTGAAAATTTCTTCGGATTCCAAGGTGCACTGTCTGCTAAAAGCGCCCATCTAAGCGCATCGGCACCAAATGTATGAATAAGATCAACAGGGTCTAGCGCATTCCCTTTACTTTTAGACATCTTTTGACCGTTTTCATCTAAGACGTGGCCAAGAGACAGAACACGCTTATACGGTGCTTTTCCTGTAAACAGCATTGAAACTGCCATCAAGCTGTAAAACCAGCCGCGCGTTTGATCAATTCCTTCTGCGATTACGTCTGCTGGAAACTGTTTTTGAAACAGCTCGCTGTTTTCAAACGGATAGTGATACTGCGCAAACGGCATCGAGCCGCTGTCAAACCAAACGTCAATCACTTCCGGCGTTCGCTTCATTTCTCCGCTGCAGACCGGACACGTTAGCTGCACGTCATCTACATACGGCTTATGAAGTTCAATGCTGTCACCAACGGAATGAGACGCATGATTTTGCAGCTCTTTGATGCTTTTCGGAGCTACTTGATGCTGACATTTCCCGCATTCCCATACGTTCAGCGGTGTTCCCCAGTAGCGTTTTCTGCTGATGTTCCAATCCACCATATTTTCTAAAAAGTTGCCAAAGCGACCGTGCTTGATATGATCCGGGTACCACGTCACGCTTTCATTGTTTTTCAAAAACTGTTCCTTTAACGCCGTCGTTTGGATAAACCAGCTTTCATTTGCGTAATAAAGAAGCGGCGAGTCGCATCGCCAGCAAAACGGATAGCTGTGCTCATGCTTTTCTTTATGATACAGCACGCCTTCATTTGCTAAATAACGCACGATATCAACGTCGCAGTCTTTCACGAAACGTCCTTGAAAAGGCGGCACTTCAGACGTGTACTGTCCTTTTTCATCCACTACGTTCACAAATGAAAAGCCGTTTTCTTTTACAACTCTGTAATCATCTTCGCCGTATGCAGGTGCTAAATGAACAACTCCTGTTCCGCTTTGGTCCGTTACGTAATCAGCCGTCACGACTTCATGCCCTTTTTCCACTTTCACAAAATTAAACGGCGGCTCATACGACATCCCTTTTAACTCATTTCCTTTATGTTGAGATAAAACCGTATACTCTCCTTTTAACACTTTGTCTGCGAGCGCTTCTGCCACTATATACACGCTGTCGCCTTGCTCAGCGCGAACGTAGTTCATCTCTTCATGCACCGCAAGCGCCACGTTTGACGGAAGCGTCCAAGGCGTTGTCGTCCAGCCTAAAAAATACTCATTATCGCGGTTTTTCACTTTAAATTTCACCGTTACCGTTAAATCTTTTACATCTTTATACCCTTGCGCCACTTCATGCGAACTCAGCGACGTTTGACAGCTCGGGCAGTAAGGTGATACGCGGTGGCCTTTATAAAGAAGTCCTTTATCATGAATCGTGCCAAGCACGTTCCATACGCTTTCAATGTATGAATTCTCCAAGGTGATGTAAGGGTCTTCCATATCAACCCAATAGCCAAGCTGCTCCGTGAACGTGCGCCACTGCTTTTCATACACAAACACACTTTCCTTACACTTGTTGATAAAAGCTTCTACGCCGTATTTTTCAATATCATGCTTCCCCGATATCCCGAGCTGCTTTTCGACACCAAGCTCTACCGGCAGTCCGTGCGTATCCCAGCCTGCTTTTCGGATCACTTGATGCCCCGTCATCGTTTTATAACGAGCCACCACGTCTTTAATCGTCCGGCCTAGCGCGTGCCCCACGTGAGGCAAACCGTTGGCTGTTGGAGGCCCTTCATAAAATACAAACGAAGGATGCCCTTCTCGATTTTGAACCGACTGGTGAAACACATTTCCCTTTTGCCACTGCTGCTGGATACGCTGCTCGCGCTCTTGCGAAGATTCCCTTACATTCACTTCTTTCATGTGATACCACTCCTTTTAAAGTTAAAAGCACACAAAGAAACCCGTCCCTATGACTAGGGACGGGTTTTAACCGCGGTACCACCCTGGCTTCTATTGATCCGTTCATCAATAGCACTCAGCAACGTACAATCATACGCGTTCTTTTTAACGGTAGACTACCGTTCAAACTTACTTATCGTTCAGTTTGACTTCTCAGAGAGGATATTCCCCTGCAGCTTGAACACTGGCTTTCAGCTATCACCAGCTCTCTGTGGAACAAACTTGCAGCGTACTGATTCTCTTCAACGAATTTGTGTGCTTTTATTAGTAGTTATTGTATGCGGTTTGGAAGGGAATGTCAATGTTTATGAAATTTGTGTATGTTTCTCCGTATATGCAGTCGTCTATCGATAAAATAACTGCTTACCACTGTTTGCTGCCTTTTTCACGATCTCAGGAAAAGGCAATGTACACAAAAAACCACCTCATTTAAGGTGGGTATTATTTGCATCTACCATTTGAAAGATGATTTTTAAAACCAGTTAATAAACGGCGGGATGCTTTGAGGGAAATAAAATAGATTGTATGGATCATATGCTCGTTTCACTTCTCGAAGCTTTTTAAAATTCTCTCCATAATAAGCCGTTGGCCAATCTCTGATGAGCCGGTCCGGCCAATTCACATAATCCCCAGTTGTATATCTCGATAAAGCATTTCTTAATTCTTCAATCCATCGAATGTTTGCTCGCTCTTCTGAAGGATGGCTCCATGTAGCAAGGTACTCCTGTGCGATAATAGCATCTCTATAATAGAAGGCCGTTTCATTAGAGCCCACTTCCTCCACTGCTCCCCCAAGAGACTGGTGCCAAATACTAGATTTTTCATTTGGAGCATTTTCTAAAAAATGCTTCATTGTTAAAATAGCCTCTTTTGGAAAAGGTTTATTAAGAAAAGAACCTGACCTTTTTCGAGGAGCAGGTTGGTTTCCGCTCGGATCGTCAAAAAATCGTACAGCTTCAATATATGAAACTTCCTTTATTACTACTTTTTTAGGACACCCAACATCTATTAAAGGCTGCAGAAGTTCCTTTAACTTGAATGATGAACCAACGAACTCACCTTGAGCGATAATTTGATTTGCTTCTTTCGATTTTAACTCAATCTCCGAAGTTAAGCGCTTATCGGTATTTGTGGCCCAGTGCTGCCATGCATCAAAAGCAGCTTCGAAATCTTCCCATTCCCATGTAATTGAAAAGATTGACACCTTTGAAATAGGCTGCACCTTAAAGGTAAGAGACGTAACAATACCAAAGTTTCCACCCCCGCCTCCGCAACAAGCCCAAAAGAGATCACTGTTGTGATTTTTATTTACCTTAATGAGTTCAACTTCTCTCAGTTCATTTACAATCGCCATTTCAACTTCAAGCAAATTATCACAGGTAAGCCCAAACGGCCTTGATAACATCCCAATTCCTCCGCCAAGCACAAGGCCTACAAGACCTACACTGCTTTCCGTTCCTGCAGGGATAGTCGTTCCTTTTTTCCATAATTCATTATATACTTTCCCTAGATTAGCTCCTGCTTCTATTTTCGCTGTCATGTCTTTAGAGTTGAACGTGATTCTATCCATTTCACTAACATCAATCACTAATCCACCGTTCAATAATGAAAAATTTTCATAGCTATGCCTGCCGCTCCTTATTCGAAATGGGACATGATTTTCCTTTACCCACTTCAATGCATTTACTACATCGTTTGTATTCTGACAAAATACAATTATTCTCGGAAATTTAGGTACACCTAAATTATTATTTGTTCTAGCCTGATCATATTCCGCATCATCAGGTGTAACGATTCGTCCAGTAAGCTTTGTTTCCTCCACGATATAACCCCTTTCTCACATCATACAGATAAGATGCTATATTCTATGAATTTTCTTCAGAAAAGACACACAGTTTAAAGGGGAGAAATAGAGAATGAAAAACTTACTGAAGAGATTATGGATAAGTGTGCTCATTTAGTTTCGATGCAGCAATTCTCTTGTTGTAGATAAGTTTTATTTTTGCTGTCGATTAAAATTTTCCTGGCGGCGTTGTAAACTACATAAATTGAAGTACTTTTATTTCCCGTTAAATTATTTAAACGCGCTCCATCACGGATTTTTTTCATTTGCGTATAGGGCAATTTATATTCTTGAAATGAATGATTCGTCTTTCCAAAAATGAACCTTCTTAGATTATATCTCCCTAAAAAGCCATTGAGCTTAGCCAACGGTTTTTGTAGTGTTCTTTATTTCATCTATTATTTAGGTACTGTATCATGCTAGATCAATATAGTACCTATCATCCTCCATCTCCATCATCTTCTTTAAAAACTCTTCTAAGGAATCAACAATTTTTATATCATCATAATAAATGGGGTTATGCGGTTCTTCACTTATTTCTATCAGCAGCAGCACACTTTCATTAGCTTCAAAAAATAGTTATTTACCCTCTTCTAAACCTTCGTAAAGTTCGATATCAGGTAAAATTCAAAATCGTTTACTTTTAATCTAGCATCTCTGATGGAAGAAGGGCCCATGATACGGTTTACATTATATTCAGACCCCTGAAGGAAGCCGCACCCCACCTCTAACAGAAACTTCCTCACCTTAAAAGGAAACTTTAAGCCTAATTTCACTTATTGGGACTTCCATACAATATAACCATTTTCTCCACTTGATTTAATATCCTTAGATACCAAATATAATAAAATAGTCACTAATATTTACTTTTTAGTAGTATTATAAGCTAAATTATTATGATAAGATTTTAATGATAACTATTTTAATTGTTATTTTATATTAAACAAAGGTGGTTTCCATGAAAGAAGTTAAAAGAAGAGAGCTTGAGCTACTAGCAAAGGTTTGTAAACAAAATGATATTCCTTTAAAGTTAGCTAGCCAATTAATTCGTTCAGCAGAAAAATTATCCTATGAAAATGTTAGTCAAAGTGTGAGAACTAAAGAATATCAAGATTTAATCGATTTTCATACTAAAAATAATTAATAAGGTGAGGTTTAATGTTACTTAAAAAGTTGATTTTCGACAATTATAAAACCTACTATGGTCTGCAAGAAATTGACCTCTACATACCGGAAAAAGTCCGGAAGGAAAAAAGTCAAAATATTATTCTACTAGGCGGACTAAATGGAGCCGGTAAAACTACTATACTTAAGGCCATTCTTTATATTTTATTTGGCCAACGAGGAATTTCTCAGGTAGAGTATAAAAGATTGTTTTCTAATACTATCAATAATTCCTTCTTTAATGAAGGTGGACGTGAATGCTCTATTTCTTTAATTTTAGAAACAGATTCCGGTGAAGAATGGAATTTGAAAGTTAAATGGTATTTTGATCAATCTAAAAGAATGGGGCATGAAGAAAGAGAGCTTGAGGTTAAGAAACAAGGTTCAAGCATTCCAAAGCGTGCGCGTATTGATAACATCGAGGTATTTAATAAATTCATAGATAGAATTATTCCTTATCACGCTGCACCTTTCTTTATTTTTGATGGAGAAGAAATTAAGGATATTATTCTAAGACAAAATAGTGATGAAATGAAAGAAGCTATTCAAAAAATAACGGGCATGGAGGCTTACAAACATCTATTAATTGACCTCCGCTCTCTTAAAGCATCTCTTGAAAATAAATTAGCTAAATCCGTCAGTCGAACGAAACTTAATAATGTCCAAAGAGAAGCCGAAGAATTGGAAGGCACAATCACAATACTAGAAAATAAGAAACAAAAATTTCTAACCGATATTCAACGATATAAAAAACTAATCAGTGAGGCTCACGAGCAACGCAATGCGAAAATTTCACAAAACTCAAAATCTCGCGAAGTCATCGTAAAAAACCAAGCTCGCGTAGCCACCCAACTTGACCTGTGTGTCAAACAACTTGATGATTTTCTTCAAGAGAACATCGTAAATATTCTTTTACGTGATAAAATCCTTAAGTTAAAAAAGCAGCTTAAAGCAGAAAATGAAATTCACCATAAAAAGGTGCTACAAAATGCTTCTTTATCTCCTTATCGACGTTTCATTGATCAATTACTTAACAAAAGCATTACTCCAGCTTTAACAGAAGACCAACTAGAACAAATAAAAAACATTGGTCAAGAAATCTGGATTAAGGAAAATGATATACAACAAACTGTACCTTCTGACTTTCAAGAAATACATGATATATCGAATAATGATTATAGTTATTTAATGAATCTTGCTATTAAAGATAAAAACCCAGTAGTAGAGTTAATTAATAAAATTGAAAAGTTACAGCAAGAATTAGATAAATTAGAATCGGATATCCGTAATGCACCAGAAGCAGTAAATATCGAAGAAGAAAATGAAAGAATTGATCTTTTAGTCGAAAAATCAGGAGAAATCAACACTAAATTTAAAGCTTTAAACCGTAGGTTAAATAATGCTTTGGAAGAAAAAACTAAGCTATTAAATAGTCTTAGTAGACTATCCAACCAAGATGAAAACTTAGAAGAAGTGCAAAGACGCTACATCCATGTAGAGCGTATAATTAAAGGAATGGAACAATATGTTTCAGAACTTATAACTATGAAAGCAACATATATTAAAGAAGAATTCTCAACTATGTTACATCGATTATTTAGAAAACAAGATGAATTTGGAAAAATAGAATTTGATATTAATACTTATACTATTCGCCTTTATAATGATCGTATGCAGGAAATTAGTATTCAAGACAGATCAGCGGGTGAAATGCAGATGATTGCTTCTGCCCTAATATGGGCCTTGACAAAAGCATCGGATTTATCTTTACCTGTGGTTATTGATACACCGCTGGGACGACTGGATAGCTATCATAGAAATCATTTAATTAATCATTACTATAAAGAACTAAGTGAACAAGTTATTATTCTTTCTACTGATACAGAAATCACACAAGAATATGTGACGTTAATGGAAAAGAATTCTTATAAACAATATATGTTAGATTATGATGAAAATAAGAAATATACTGTCATCAGAGACGGTTATTTCAATTTTGTAAAAGGGTGATATAGTGTCTAATCGAAGAATGCTATTATCTGAGGAAGGAAAACAAATATTAGATAGAGTTGTAGATTCCTTAGAATGCGAAAGACCTATGGCTGTAAAAATAGCTCTAGCTAAAGGAATCTCGATTTCAGAAGGACCAGTTTCGGAGCAATATTCTCCCGGAAAGAATAAGTGGACCATACCAGATAATATTATTAAAGATAAGGAATTTCTATTATTTAAGCATCTAATTATTAATGAAGTGAGTACACCTCTAACAGATGATGATTTACACAAACATATGCTAACCTTTATTGAAAAAGGATTAAGAAAGTTAGAAGACGATTTAGAAAATAAAACTTCAATGGAAGATTTCAGATTACGCATCATATAAAAAAACCACCTCAAAGGTGGTTTTTTTTACGTTCTTTCTGATAATGGACTAATATCTACTACTGTCACTGTAGGATGAGATAGTTCTCCGTTTTCTTTTAGAATAGGACCATGAACAATACATTGCCCTTTTCTTAATGAAGCTAATTTGTGTTCCCAATGCTTTTTCTCATGATTATCTTTAGATAAGCTAGCTGCAATGTGCGATAATTCTTGCTCTGGAGGTGAGAAATAAATTTTTTGAGATGAATTTTGTAACCTTGCCAATTCATCAGCATCTAATTGTGATTTTAAGAATTGAGTCGCATACCATGCTGACCAACCAAATTTTCTTCCTTCTGTCAGCACTCTAGCAGAAGGTGATTTTTCGGTATGATCAAGATTCTGCGCTTCATCCATAATCACGGGCATAGGCGTATTCTTATTACCGTACCTCACAGAATAATTCCATAAATCCCAAAGGATAAATTCAGTGATGATTAATTGAACATCTCGAGGGAACCCGGTAAGTTGAATTACATAAACCTCACCCTCACTATGAATAATATCTTTCCAATTAATCACATTGTCGTTACTGAATGGATTACGATCAATCAAAGGTCTAATCTGTGATAGTGCTGTTTTAGCATAATTTGATCCATCCTCTTCAAGAAGTTCTTTTAGCTTTACTAAGCTCATTTGCTCATCATAAAGCTCTAAACCTTTTAGAATCGCTTCGTATATTGCATTTTGTTGTTGAATACCTAACGAACTATAAACAGCCGCAAAAACACTTTTAATTCGCTCTGCTACATCAGTGTTGGATTCCGGTAACTGAATTCCTCCGATATCCCGAGTATTCTTTTGAAATGGATTTATTGGAAGTTTTTCACTGTAAACAATTTTTTGTTTTAATTTGTGTCCCAGATAGTCCACAAACTCAGGTTCTAATTGATTAGGTAAAAAGCCTTCGGTATAGTCAATAACAATACTAGAAATTCCTAGCTTAGCTTTCTCTAACAATAAACATTGCATAAAATAAGTTTTACCTTGACCTGACTTACCAGAAATTAATAAATGTCTATTGGCAAGCCCTTTATTACCATACTCCCAATAGATTTCTCGATTAGAATTTTCCGCTTTACCAATCTTAATTCTTGCCTGTTCTAAGGAAGGATAATTAGTTATTTCTTCGGTTGGATTCGTAGATAACTTCCCTTCATACCTAGACTGAGCATCCTCTTTATACAGAGAATTTTCATGTTCATCAAGATTCTCAGTAATTACCGTGTCTGCTTTCTCGATTTCATAAGATCCTAAATTTTCACTAACAGCCGCATAGTTCTTATGTTCTTGAAGGGAGCTACTTTTTTCTATCGTTGGAAAGACATCCGATTGAGCACTTTCATCCATTGAAGATTTATGCTCCCCTTCTAGTTTATAACGAGACGATAGCATATCTTCTTTAATAAAATCGCTTGATTCGAACTGAATCCAATGCTGCATTTCTTTAATTGGAAAGACTAGACCCTCATACCCATCTTTTTCCGTGAGATTTAATAGTAAGACATCGTCTTCTAATTGAGCGCTTCTATGAAAAGCATCTTTTTGGAATGAAAGTATGGCGCTGTTCCCTATATAATTTTTCAGACTATTAGACACTAAGTAATCATCTTTTAATAATTTTTCAATAACTTCATCTGATAGACTATATTCTTTCTCTTTCCAAAAATCACTTTGTGTCAGCTTTTGAGCATTAGAAATGAATAGCTGAGCAAAGAAGTTACGATAAAACTTACTCGTAAATGTATCTTCAGCTCGCTTAGTTAAAGTTTCAATAAACAATTGGTTTGTTTTTTGAACTTGGTGTCGTGCTTTTTCTAATACTTCTCCTTTATTTATTCCAATCTTGACTTCAATAGGATAAAAATGAAGTGAAATATCCCCTTCTCTATTTTCTAAACCTATTAATAATAAATCATCGCTATGACTTCCTTTAACTCCAAGGTTTTTAGCGGTAAATACCCCATCAGATTTATTCAAACTAACAGCTCCAGCAACCCTTAATACCTCTTCGAGAGAAATAGGAACCCAAAGAATATCTGGATGATCAAAATAAGATACAGAATATTTGATAGCAGAAATAATACTTAATTTTTCTCGATCATAATGACCTTTACTTCCTATGATCCTTAATAGCCACTCACCGTTAAATGTATTAAAAGCTTTAATTGTAGTAAGAACATTTTCCTCTGTGCCTTCTACACCTTTTTGCTTAAGAAACTCTTTAATTACAGCATAATATTGGTTTGTTTTATCAGTCACAGTTATAGCATCATATCGACTTGAAGAAGAGTATTGATCGTTATAATGAATCACAACTAGCTCGTCCTCGTAATCATGAAAAAATTCCAAATCAATTAATGGATCTACAAATGTTACCCAATAAGATGATTTAAAAATCTTTTTCAATGTTTCCTCATCCGCTGTAGTTGTTCTTGAAAAAATAGCTTCTCCTTTTCTATAACTATCATTACCGCCATTTCGCAAGTTCGCCGCTAATTCATTTAAATAGTAAGCTGTGCTTGTTAAGTAATTTTGAGGATCGATACTGTATGCTTTTGTGCCAAATCCACTTCTATAGGTCTCCTCATCCTTCATTGACGGTACACTTGAGTAAAGGCCTTCAATAGCAATCCCTGACGTCATGCCATTAAGTGGCTGTACTGCATGATTCTCTTGAGCATGCATTTTATAAAAGGAGATATGAGCATATCTTAATTCTTCCTGAAGTTCCTGCTTATAAAAGAACAGTTTTTCTCTTATTGTTCTTAAGATATCATCCGAGTCTACATTTTTTGATTTAAGTTTAATGTCAAAAAGATATTCAAATTGCTCAATGGTTTCAGTTCTAGCATATAAATCAAAATAACTCTCTATATGCTCTTCTTTATAAAGAGTAACTTCTACCGGTTTTAAGCTTTCAGTACCTTCTTTATCAATTTCTTTAATCATCCACTGTAATATTCCACGAATAACCTCTTTATCATTGGCAATATTAATTACATTAATTTGAAGAGGTGCTTGAGATTTCTTAATAAACAAATAAGAGAAATGCTCTTTAAATTGTGTGATTTTTTCGTTCACAACCTTAGCTAAATACTGATTAGCAGCTGAAACAGATACTTTATTAACCGGTTTGAACATCAACCATTCCATAGCTGCTTGTTGATAATCCGGCTTAAACAATGTTTCCGATTCATCATATAAAAATGGAATAAGTCCATTTGGATTTAATCTATTTAAAATACTGTTATCTAGCTCTTCTGAATCCAATAACTCAAACATTTTCAGCTTAAATGCAACCATTATTGGATGAAATGGCGTAAAATATAACATTCCATTTGATTGAAGAGTACCTAACTTAAATAAATCTCTTCCTTTACGCCCCGCGGGAGATCCATTTTCAAATTTGTTGATTTCCTTCTGATATTCCTTTATATAATCGATTGCACGCTTCTCGTAATCATCAGTAACCGTACATAAACTAGGAATTGACTTTCGAATCTTAAAATATGTTAAAAATCTACTATAAGCTTCTCTTAAGTCATCACTCAGTTTTAATTCTCTATTATTAAGCAGCCGGTCCGATTCATGAGTTGCATACTTTAACCCATTTTTAACCCATTCATCTTCCCATTTGAAGTAGTCTCGATATTCAGAGTGAAAGTAAAATTCTCTGTTCTCTAAAACCAAACGGTTATTTTTTTTGAACCATTGAATATCTTTACCAGTTTCCCTGATAAGCTTCCAAATTCGTTGACCAGTAATCGGCATAGACTCAGGCAATTCATTTTTTAAGAGGAGGGGAATAAGCGATTCTTCAAATTTTATATTGAGGCTTAATTCATCCTCATCATTAAAAGCCTCTGGTAATGGAGTAACAACCAATTTTTGATCTTGAGAGGTAATAATTGTTTGATTGTCCTCTGTTACTTCTACTTTCTGCATATCTATTTTATCTCCAAAGCTCAATTCATCTTCTTCGAATTGTAGCTCTATGTGACCACCATTTGGATCAATTAAATATTTGGACTTATAACTATCCAAATAGATAGGCTCAACTGGTAAAACAGCAATAAAAAACTCTGCACCTAACGCTGCTTTGTTGTCATGTTTGTAAGAAAATCTCGTGAAGGTTGTGTCATCCTTTTCAAGCTTTATTTTAGCAAAAATATTAGTTTGCTTAACTTCAACTGTGAGGTTCTTAGAAAAAGCATTAGGCACTTTAAGGAATTCAGAGCTTAAACTTTTTACGTTACCCTCCAAACTAAAAGAAGCTTGTAATTCAATTTCCTCTTTACCTTCAGGGTTAAAAATTATAATATGTCTTTTTCTTCTACCTGAAGTAGATTCTTTATATGGCTTATCCCAAGGTTTAATCGTATGGTTAACCTTTAAGCCTATTAAATCTACTTTTTTCTTCTTATTAAGTTTTCTATAATCTTCGTTAAATTTATAGACTCTAGAGAACGGTAATTCTCGCCACTCTTCTTTAATTAGCTCGTTGGCACCTTCTGGTGAAAATTGTTTTTCTAATTCTTCTTTATTAAGACCGAAATCATGCACTTTTCTTACATAATCAAAAAGATCTCTATTCTCTCTTAGACGATCTCTTTGTTCTTTACCATTAAATTTATCTAGGTCAGCATCTTTAAAAAGTCCAAATTTATGGTAATCCGTGTCATCGATAGAACCTTTTTGTAAAGTAGCAAAAATATCCTCAAACTCGAAAAAAGTGATTTGTTGAAAAGATTGTTCTTTCACTAAATTATTTAGATTGTCTAATAAAATAATTTGATCAACTTTTTCCAAACTTCTATTTTCAATCTCATTTCTCAAATTATTAAATAACGAAGCTGGATGTAAAGGCATTCCTTCTTTTTGTAAATCACTACTTCCACCTTGAATGGAATCTAATTGCTCAGAAACAATGCTAATTAAAGCGGAGTTTTCCCAAACTCCTTTTTGCTCTCCAACTAAGTTCCTTAATGTAACAAGAAAATCAGGCTTAACGTCTTTTGAAGTATATGCTACTACTAAGTTAATTTCATGGAAAGGAATAGAAAATGTTTCATATTCCTCTCCCAACTCATGTTTATATCTAAAAGGTTTAGTTCCTTCTAGTATTTTCAGCGCTTCAACTAAATGAAAAACATCCGTTCCACTATCTAGTTGTAAGTAAAACCGATCTCCTTTTTTAATTCCTGCTTTTTTAAAATATTCTACTAAGAGCGTAGAAATATAATTATAAAATTGGTTTGACATATTGTGCATCTCCACTATCACTTTTTTTATCCAAAATGTTAAGGTCATCAAATAAGCTTATAATCTCTTTTTTAGAGTAACGGTCAAATGCTACTCCTCTTTTTTCTAGTTCTTTAAACAAATCATTTAAAGGAATTCTTTTATCTTTTACCGAAACAGCTGTTAACAAAAGTAGAAAATCATGCTTAATATTAAATACCTGTCCATAACTTCCTCGGGTCTTTAAAAACTGGTTAGCACCTAAATCACCTATGTTTTCACCGAACTTCTTAGCAACATCTGTGCTTATACCTTCTTTTACGCAATTAAACAGTAATTGAAAAGCTTCTGGAAGGCTTTGAGCAGCTTTATTCTCATGAGACGGAAGCTTTCTTAATTCTAGATAGTCCTTGATCCACTGATTAACTTCGCTTAAAAAAGCAGCTTCATACTCCTCACCTTTACTCTCTATTAGATCGTAAAGTTTACAATATGGCATGAATTCAAGTATGTCATCATGCTCTTCCACACTATTCAGTGAATTATGACTAAGTTGAGAAATAGTATGAATATGAGGAAATAGATTAATAGATTTTTCTTTTACATATTTAAAACCCTCTAACTCACCAGTAGCTTTTCTTCTTCTACTCATAGATTCCCATTCTAACGCGAAATAAAGAGGTTGCACCATTTCCATATCAGCAGTGGTAAATTGCTCGAATTTCACAATTAATTGACACGCATACATAAACACATAATAATGTGTTAATAAAGGAAATGAAGTTAAAAAATAATCCTTATATTTACTTAGATACAAGATATCCTCTTGGTAAATACGTGTAAACTCACCTAAAAGAGGCTGATATTGTTTAACTGTTTTATTTTTCGCCTGATTTTGGGGATTCTTTGAAGATTCTTCTACTCCATTCAACTTATCAAGAATTAACTCCGTTAATATGTCTTCTGACTCTTTATTATTGAAAATAGCCTTAATTTCAGGATTCTCTTTAACAAAAGTTTCGCTCATAAACTGACCATATTTTCCAAATTCATTTTTCAATTTCTTTTCGATTTCTATATAATTAAATAAAAACGGATGAATAGGTTTAATATCTTCCTGATTAAATAGATATTGATCTAAAAATCGCACAAAATCATGGGAATCATCTTCATTGTTATAATCTACATTACTTGCAATATGTTCACTTAACTCATTACTTTCTGCAGACGTCACAAATTCCTTATCTTTAAAGGCCTTATTGTTTAGCTTTATCTCACAAATATTTCGTATATATTCTCCAAGAACTTTATTGAATTGTCCTCTGATTTCTTTTGTTCTTTTAGACAAAAAAGGTAACACATCTAGCACGTTACCAGTATCATGCTTTTTTTTGGTTTCGAAGAGATGATTTAAATACTCTCTTTCCAAGGTTTGAACCATTTTACTTACTCCCTTTCAAATACAAATGAACCAAAAGTATCACGCTTGATTGTATAAAATTTATTATCCTGAGGAAAATGAACAAGCATTTCCTTTTTCTTCATTCCAAACGCCATAAGCTTTTCAATAAATTCAACAAACTTTATTGCATCTTCTTCATTCTTTTTGTTTGGACAGTATCCATCTTGGACTTTCGTTAACAACTGATACAATGGAAAATCAATATCTAAGAAGATATTATTTTTTTCATCATTATTGTTATAAGCAAGCATAATAAAGGACTTAAAAGATTCGATTACCTCTCCTTTATTCGGCTTTAAATGACTAATAGAAGGATTCAATTCTAGCTTTTGTGCTAGACGGTACTTTTCAGAAGGTTTATCTAAATATATATAGCCTTTCATTGGACTACCTTTCCATTTAAAAATAGCTGTTTCAATCTCCCCATAAAACCCTTTTATTTTTCTCATATCTCCCACATTAAAATAATAAAGGCTTCTAAGGAATTTCGAATAGCTTTGATCAGCAATATTAGCGGCAAATTTTTCATTTGTTAAAAACGTAACTCTAATAAACGTTTCAAAAAACAAATTAAAAGAATAGTCCGTTAAATTATCTTTAGATATAAAAGGTTTAAACCAGCCTTTCGATGTTTCAGCATAAACATAATTTTCAATTAGAGTATCCCAATCATTTAAGGTATTAAGCTCTACTACTAACTGATCAATAAACACAGAGCGACGGTGAATAGGGTCTAATTGACTTAGAGATTGAAGAATTATAGAACGCTCTTTTCGATTAAATAGAAGGTTCGGTAAAGAGAATTCTAAAACGTCAAATTCAGACATCAGTTCTATGTTTTGAATGTTATCTGGAATTAAGATATCAGCGATAAAATTCAGGAAAGCTCGAGCTGAGATAACTAGTTTTTTTCTAACGATTGTCTGAATAACTAATTGTACAATTTGTTCTTGAACAAATTTATTTTGTAAAAACTCATAGTTTTTGTGAACCATGTTATGAAGCCCATTTTTTTTATCTTCTTCTAGTGCTAAATAAAACGGATTTTCATCTGAAGAATCGCAAATTTTTCTTATTAAAGAAGAATAAAAAGTCGAATTGGGCCCTTTTTCAGTTAATTCATACGAATGGTAATCACCAAAGCTTAGTAAATCGAAATTCTCATTGCTGAAGTAAGTAGTTACATTTTGAGAAAACAACTCGCTATTATCCACAAACTCCCTTAATGTCTCATAGGAATATTCTTTGTGTTTTGTATTAATAAAGTTGTGTAACACTCCCATATTAATTGCTAGTATTACTTTTTGCGTCGAGTGTTCAATTTTCTGATCTGAAAAGCTATTCAATGCTTCTTCCAAAGTCTCCATTGCATCTTTATTAGGAGAAAAGCTTTCAGTAGCATCATTAAAAATTGTATAATCTTTTATTAAATCTGGCTTTTTTTCTTTAAGATATGCTAGTAAGTGAGACTTTCCGTCCCCTACACTACCGCATAACAAAATTAAATTGCCTGTTTCTCTACTTTCATTACGTTCTAATATATTTTCTAAATCCAATTGAATATTGCGATCTACGTGCATATAGTCCTTAAAGTTACTAAAATTATTTGCATTCTCGATTGCTTCTTGCGACGAATCTTTTAATCTCTTTAGCTCTCTTACTAAGTAGCTCTGTCCTGGCTCTAAATCTTTATTTAAAATTGAAGAGGTAGAGTTATCTTCTTCTTGAGAAGGCACAGGGTCATTTACTAAGAGGGGTTCTTCTACTCCTGATAATTCTTCTTTTTGCGCCATCTTTAATCCTTCAGGACCAAAAAGGCTCATAATTTGTTTCTTTACAATATCTTCAATGTTTTCTTGTTGAGGAGGTTTAGGATTCTCGTATAAAGGCACTTTTAACTGTTCTAATGAATACACCTCATAAAACCAAACTCCAATTTTGTACATTTCTCTATGTAGTTTAAAAGCTTCTGTAATGTCATTAAATTGGCCATCATGAGCAGCTTTATTGCCTGACAAGCGAATTGTATCGAATGATCTCTGAATATCTCTTTCAATATACCCTTCTCTCGTTAAGTACAAGATCTTTTCATACAAAGAATTGACGTAAGGTTCTTGTATTTTCTCCTGCTTAAATACTTCACTAAGAATTGCTTCAGCGAATAATCTAGCTTTTACAATTGAACTACTTGGATCTTCATATATTAATTCTTGCATCTTCTTGGCATTTTGAGCTGCTACAGGATTTATATCTTCTAAGAAGCTTAAAAAAAAGACCTCTTGGGAACTCATTTGTCAATCATCTCCGGTTACTATAATCATTTTCCATTTCATTTTAATTTTAACATATATTATATCTATTTTCTTTATGCTGGACCAATATGTTTATTTACACAAAAAACAATCTAATTAGAAAATTAGAAATACAGAAAATCGAACCTCCATTCGGTTTTTTTCATTGTATCTTTGAATTAATTAATTTATAATCAAATTATATTTTACGTACGTAATAAGGAGGTTTGATTATGGACTCGACATTCACTTATAATTTCCCTTCTATTAGAGGTGTCCAAGCAGGAAAAGAATATTTTGTAGCT
Source organism: Priestia sp. YIM B13552 (assembly GCF_042787775.1). Lineage (NCBI taxonomy): Bacteria > Bacillati > Bacillota > Bacilli > Caryophanales > Bacillaceae > Priestia > Priestia sp. YIM B13552. Next base: position 60,284 of record NZ_JBHZOU010000003.1, on the reverse strand, counting down.
ATGTGCCCTTTACGAATTATTCCAAAGATTTTTCTTTTTGATGAAGAAGAAATTCCACCTGAATACAGATCTCAAAGGATTTTAAACAAATCTAGAATTCCAGAAATGACAAATTACATAGTGGAAAATCAAAAAGATTATGTATTTTCCTCCATCACAGCGTCTATAGATGGTGAAATTAAGTTTCAACCATATAATGAGGACCCTTCATCCAAAGACTTAGGACAGTTGCAAATTTCATTGGATGCAAGGTTTTTGATTAATGATGGGCAGCATCGCAGAGCAGCTATTGAAGAAGCATTAAAAATATCTCCCGAACTTGGCAACGAAACTATATCTGTAGTTTTTTTCCACGATGAAGGGTTAAAAAAATCCCAACAAATTTTTTCTGATTTAAATAGGCATGCTGTAAATACTACTTCTTCTATCGGTATTCTTTATGATTATCGGGATCGTTTGTCTCTTATTACTAAAGATGTTGTAACCACTACGCCTTTATTAAATAGATATACAGATAAAGAAAGAGTATCACTGTCCAAGAATTCACCCAAGATACTGGCTTTAAATCACATTTTTAATACAAACCTAAAGCTAGTTGGAAAATCTAAAGGTGATGAAATAACTCATGAGGAAGAAGAGTTTTTGAAGCAATTTTGGTTAGTTTTGTGTGATTCTATTGTAGAATGGAACATGGTTTTTGAAAAACAACTGACTCCTCGTGAATTAAGAGCAAACTTTATTGTGGGACATGGCGTATTTGTTGAAGCAGTTGGTTTAGTCGGACAATATCTACGAAAGCATCACCCTAAAGACTGGGAGAGTTACGTTAAAAAGCTATCAAATATAGATTGGAATAGAAGTAATACAAACGATTGGTTGGGGCGTGCATTTAATCAAAATGGCCGTATTCAAAAGACTTCCTCTACCATTCAATTAACTTCTAATAAAATTAAGCAATTGATTAGTTTACCGCTAAGTGATGCTGAACAATCATTAGAAAATAAATTTTTTCAAGGAGTAGTTTAATTATGAGTAATGGCATCATTAGTAATCTTTTATCAAAACAAGTGCCTTTTATTGACGAAGCAAAAGAAAGCATAAAAAAAGCTTATAAGGAAGATGACCGCCCTTGGGTAGTAGGATATAGTGGTGGTAAAGATTCCACAGTTGTAGTTCAGTTAGTATTTGAGGCTCTAAGTGAAATGCCTAAAGAGGAATTGCACAAAAAAGTATATGTAATTTCTTCCGATACATTAGTGGAAACACCTTTAATTATAAATTCGATTAATCAAACTCTTAGAAGAATTCAAGATGAAGCTTTGAGTAGAGATTTACCAGTTGAAACACACAAAGTAAAACCAGTTTTTGAACAGTCATTCTGGGTCAATATTATTGGTAAAGGCTACCCTTCACCCAATCAAAAATTCAGATGGTGTACAGATCGATTAAAAATTGATCCTGCTAATCAGTTTATTATGGACAAAGTATCTTCTTTTGGAGAAGTAATCATGGTATTAGGTGTACGTGAAGATGAAAGTGCTACACGTGGTAATGTAATTCGTTCTCATACCGTCGAAGGAAAGACTTTCATGAGACACTCTACGTTATCAAACGCATATGTGTACGCTCCTATTAGGAGCTTTACCCTTGATGATGTATGGAATTATTTACTTAACCATCCATCTCCATGGGGAGATGACAACCATGAGCTTCACAGATTGTATCAAGATTCCAATAGCGGCGAATGCCCTCTTGTAATTGATAAATCTATTAAAGAAAGTGCTGGTTCTTGTGGAAACAGTAGATTTGGTTGCTGGGTATGTACAGTCGTTAACGAAGATAAAGCTTTGAGTGGCTTTATTCAAAGTGGTCACGACTGGATGAAACCCTTACTTGACTTTAGAAATTGGCTATCTGCTATCAGAGATGATCGAACTCGAAGAATGAAGTATAGAATGAATGGTCATACCTACTTTAAAGATGTAAAGATCGTAGATATTGATGATGTGCCACATGTACTAATTCCAAAGAAATCAGGTAGACCTAAACAACACATTCCATTAGACCAATATACTGTTGTACCAAAAGAAGAATTAAAAAATTATCTTTTTACTAACAACATTGATTTAAGTGCACCTCAAGATTACAAAATACTAGTCACGTATCAAGAAGAAACATTAGATGGTGAAATGGTGACAAAGCATGCTCAACTTGGTTTAGGGCCTTTTACATTAGAAGCACGACAAGAAATTCTTAGAAAACTTTTAGAAGTTCAAAAAAACTTAAAGCACCCTGATGATCCTCATTATGAACTTATAAGCATTGAAGAGTTAAAAGCGATTCGGAAAATTTGGTTCAAACATGGAGATTGGGAAGATCAAGTTCCAAAAATCTTTGAAGAGATTATGGGTTATTCTTTAGACTGGGAAATTGATGACCGTCCACTATTTGATAAGGAACAAATATCCGACCTAGAACTACTATGTGATCAATTTAAAGTTGATATTAAAGTAATTAAACAATTGATCTCTATTGAAAAAGACTTTTCTGGCTATAAAGTTAGAAGAGGTTTAATGGATGAAATAGGTAAAGCATTAAAACAAGATTATTTACATCTGTAATAGGAGAAAATGAGGTTTAAACATGATTATAAATGAAATTCAACTAACTAACATCGGCGCCTATAAAGAGACCAATTCATTTAACCTTCGACCGGAGAATGGAAAGAATGTTATTTTAATCGGTGGAGAAAACGGTGCCGGTAAAACTACCCTCTTGAATGCAATAAAGCTGGGTTTGTTTGGTTCTTATGGTTATGGCTTTAAAACGGAAAATGCTGAATACTTTAAAAGAGTTCAAAGCATTCTTAACCATAATGCGAAAAAAAATAATGAAAATAATTTTAGAATTAAATTGGATTTCTCTTTAATAGATAATTTCGAAAAGACCGATTATGTATTACGTCGACACTGGAAGTTCTCCAATAATAATTTAAAAGAAACACTCGATTTATCAGCAAACGGAAAGTATTTATCAGAGTATGAAAAAGAAATTTTTCAGTCAAAACTAAAAGAAATCATGCCTCCTCAGCTATTAGATTTATGTTTATTTGATGGTGAGGAAATAGCTAGAATTGTGAACGAAGATTTATTATCTGAATACCTTCAAAACTTATCTAAAGTAGTATTTAACCTGGATTTATTCGAAATACTTGAAAACGATTTGGAAAGCTATTCTAATCAATCTGTAGATGTTAGAAAAATGGAAGAGTCTGAGCAAACTCTCTATGATTCAAATCTTCGTGAAAAAGAACTTAGAAAGAAAATTGTTTCGGCCATTTCTGATTTAAAGGAGCTCAACCTAAAAAAGGATGCGCTTAATGATGAATATCAGCAGCTTAAAGATGCTTTTGAGAAGTATGGCGGCCTTGTAAAATCTGAAAGAGATCAGATTGTTAAACAAATGAACAGCATTGAAAACATTAGGAAACAAAACTTAGAAAAGATTAAAGGTTTTGTTGCTAATCTCCTTCCTTTTTATCTGACAAAAGGACTTCTCACAGATGCTAGACAACAAATTCAGAATGAGGAATCTTTACAACTATTTAAACAATTAGATACAAAATTAACAGATGATAAAATTAACGATGTTCTTCATTCTCTTAATGGTTCTTTTGAAGATAATGCAGGTGAAACTTTAAAAGCTCACCTTTTAAAATTAGTAAAGCCTGAAAAAGAGATCAGCTCAGTTCATGGAGCTTCCTTTTCTGAAAGTAGCTTAATTGAAAATATGTTTCTCACTGTTTCAGGTACTGCTCACCAAGAATGTCTCGACATTATTAAAGACAATAAAGAAAAGTTAACTGAACTCCAGAAGCTAAGAGAAAGATTAAAAATTAATGATACAACCAATGAATTTAGTGATATGATTCAGCGCATGGAGACTACTCAACAAGCTATTTTAAAATTAGAAGATGAGCTAAACTCTCGTGAATCGCAATTAGAAGACTGGAAATCAGAACTAGAAGTCATAACGTCTACCATCGATAAGATCCAAGGTACGTTAAAAGACAGTGAAAAAACAAAAAGTTCATTTATTGAATCACAAAAAATTATTACATTAAGTCGACGTTTCCGAGAAATTCAGTTAAAGAAAAAGTTACAGCAAGTTCAAATCGAAGCAACTACTATGCTGAAGAGAATCTTGCGAAAACATAACTATATCTCTTCTATTGTTATTGACCACAAGACATACGACGTGTCCTTACTAGATTCTCAAAAGGATTATGTTGAAAAGTCCACATTATCGGCTGGTGAAAAAGAAATTTTACTTATTTCAATTATTTGGGCTATATTTAAATGCTCGGGTAGAAAAGTACCTTTTATCTTTGATACTTTACTAGGAAGATTAGATAAAACCCATAAAGCCGCAGTATTAAAAGAGTTCATTCCTAATTGTGGAAGACAAGCTATTATTCTTTCAACTGATACTGAAATTGATGAAAATAACTACAAGATTTTAGAAGATAGTGTAACTAAAGAATATATGCTTGAATTTAACGTAGAAAGAAAAGAAACGCAGATTTTAAATCAATATTTCCCTTTTAGACAAACGGGGGTGAACCTATGAATTTCCGATTAAAAACTTCAAAAGAAACAGGAGATAGATTAGTATCTCTTCAGGCTACAACAGGCTTAACATGGAATATTCTGTCCCGAATCGCCCTTGCTCTTTCTTTAAGAGATCCATCGATGCCAAATTTAGTAGAAAATAAATCTGGCGTGGATATTAACCGAAATGCCATGACTGGAGAAAATGATTATATTTACAAAGCCTTAATTAGACAACATGCTCAAAGAAACGTTACGGATGAAGAATACTTCCCCGATCTCTTTAATGCACATTTAGAGCGTGGCATTATTTTGCTGGATAACGAATACAAACATGCTAGAAACTACGAAAAGCTTCTCCAAAACTTATTAAAAATGGAAGGATAGGTGATACTGATGCTTTATTTAGACAATAGTGCAACTACACAGATTCATCCTGAAGTTAAAGAAGCTATGCTCCCCTACTTAATGGAGGAATTCGGTAATCCGTCAAGTAAGTATTATTCTGTCGCTGAGAATGCTAAAAATGCAGTTAAAGAAGCAAGACATTCTCTTGCCTCTTTAATTGGCGCTCACGACTCTGAAATTATATTTACTAGCGGCTCAACTGAAAGTAATAATATGGTTATTAAAGGCGTGGCAGATTATTATTCTAACCACGGTAAACATATCATCACTAGTAAAGTAGAACATCCCTCTATATTAGAAACATGCAAGTACTTAGAAGAAAAAGGCTTTGAAGTTACTTACCTTGATGTAGATCAGTACGGGAGAATTGACTTAGCAGACTTTGAACAACAATTGCGAGATGACACAATTTTAGTATCGCTAATTTGGGGAAATAACGAACTAGGTTCTTTAAATGACATGAAATCGATTTCCCAATTATGTCGTAAAAGAAACATCTTCTTACACACGGATGCAACTCAAATAGTTGGTAAAATTGAAATGAATTTATCGGATTATCCTGGAATTACTTTTCTTTCATGCTCAGGTCATAAATTCCATGGACCTAAAGGTATCGGTGCTACTTTTATCCGTAGAGATCAATATGATATTTTAACAAAAATTACCCCTCTTCTCCATGGAGGCGGGCAAGAACAAGGAATCCGAAGCGGTACGTTAGCTGTTCACAATATCGTTGGCTTAGGAAAAGCAGCAGAAATTGCAGAAAAGAATTTAAAGAAAAACATTAAGAAGTTAGAAGACATGGAATCTTATGTTTCGTTAATTTTAAAAGATAAATTTAACGATCAAATTGTTTTCAATCATGATACTAATCATAAGATACCAGGAGTTTTGAGCGTTCAATTTAAAGGAGCAAATAACGAACTTTTAGTGAAAAATTTAGCTCCAGTAATGGCTGTGTCTACAGGTTCAGCGTGTAGTTCTAGCAAGCCTTCTCACGTACTTGCTGCTATCGGACTTTCGATTGATCAGGTTAGGTCAACTGTCCGGTTTTCGATGTCTAGCTTTATTGATAAAAAAGATTTAGAGATATTTAAAGAACTGTAAGAGATTGACTCTTACAGTTCTTTTATTTTTAACGTGTCCTGCTCTATCCTCATCTTATTTTTTTGTAATTAATGGATTTCTTTTCAGGGATTCTTACCTACATAACCCGACTCCTAAATAATCAGTAAAAGAGATACTCATACCTCTCCAGCACATCAAATAAACATATACAGAATGATAACTCTGATGGGATTCGAAAGGAGAAATCACCTTTGACAAAATATCGGATCATGACCTTTGATGGAGGCGGTACTTTAGGTGCTTTAAGTTTACAACTTTTGAATAGATTGGTTTATCAAAACCCCAAGTTAATTAGTGAAACCAATGTTTTTTCAGGAAATTCGATTGGTTCATTTACTGCTCTCGCATTAGCAAGCGGAAGATCACCAGAAGAGACGTTTCAGTTTTTCAAAGATCACATCTTACCGGCGTTCAGCGTTTCCCGACCGGGCGGACCTGTTTTTAACCAACAACTACCCTATTCTGGTTTTATTAAAGCCATACGAATGTTTTTCCCCCGAGACCTTCGCCTTAGAGACTTAAAGAAGCGAATTGTTGTGCCATCCTTTCACTTATTTTCACCGGAGCTGAATCGTTGGAATCCTGTGTTATTTCATAATTTTCCTGATTCTCCCTATCTTAATGAAAAAGCAAGTGACGTAATACTTAGGAGCAGCGCTGCTCCCGCAACGCAAAGAGCTTATCAAAACTATGTTGATGGTTATACAGTAGCAACTAATACCAGTACAGCTAGTATCGCGTTTGCAGTCGGAAAAGCAAAGCAGCCGTTAGATCAAATTGCCGTACTATCCATCGGAACAGGTGAACAGCCAACTCAATTAAGAAGAGATACAAAGGGGTGGGGAATGGTGAGTGCCGATAACATACGCCCTGAGGATATGGAAGACCTTCCGCCAAATTGGGGAGTACTTTTAGACCGGTCTTCTAATGAACCCTTGCTTCCGTTTCTTCAGATTATCTCTGGTGGATCGAGCTACTATGAATCAATGGTTAGCTCTGAGCTTTTAGGCGATCAGTTTTTCCGGTTGAATCCGCGAATTCCTAATTTCTCTAAAACGGATCCTTCGGTTGTTCCCGCTCTTATTTCGATTGCTAATAAAACGAATTTACGGCCTGCGTTTCATTTCATTGAAAAAAACTGGAATTGCTAATATTTTTTAAGGAGAGCATTGAAACATGGAATTTGTTGTTTTATGAACACAAATTCCTTTTTTAGATAACCCCTTATATTTTAGCCAGCCATGCTAATTCGTTCGTTATTATAATCATGTAATCATGATTTTTCATTCTTTCTCGTTTCACCTATTAAAACTTTACACTTTTCAGCATTTTCACAATCAACTTATCTTGTTTTTCCCCTTGTTTCTCTGTTAAATGATCTCCAGTATATTTGTAATAAAGCTCGATTACTTTATCCGTATTTTTATCTGCTATATATGCTACGTATGTATTTGGAACATACTTAATATTGTTCTTTACAACTTTTTCTTCAGTTCCTTTAAAATATGTATATGCTGAATCGTAATATATACTGATATGCGCTGTTTCTATCTTTTTTGGTTGATTCACATGTAGGTTCTTTTTGAACAGACTCTCTACATTTACCTCCTCATTTTCTTTTACCTTCTCTGCCAGTTCTACGTTCATGTATGAAACTTCATTTTTATTATTAAAGAAATTTCCCGAAGAAGCCACCCATCGCTCATAAAACTGACCGTTGATAGCATAGTCTTCTTTATTTTCATGAATTAACTGATACTCCTCTGGAAACCACATCGTATACTGCCCTGTCTTTGACTTGAACTCGTAAAACTCGTTATCTGCTTTTTTGCCTTTATCTAAGAATTCTCGTGTAAAGTGATCATTAAAAGCGGGGACATTTGGATAACGGGTTTCATTTATCATCCATATACCTCCTATTAAAATAGTAGCTCCAGCAATGACTGCACTAACTGTTTTGGTGCGTTTTTTCATCATAGCACCTCCTTTTACTTATGTTCCGACCTATATTTTATACATGTTCGATACTACCATACTTCTACTGGAAGAAGCATGAACACAATCAATGAAAGACTCATAAATAGTTCCTACCACTCTACAAAAAAAGGAAAAACCGACTCCAACCAAAACAACCGCTAGCTCCCCAAAAGGAACTAGCGGTTGTTCATAATCTCTCAGAAACCGTTCACTCTTCCACCGGCTTCTGCTCATCTGTTAATGTATCAATTTTAGTAATTTGAAGTTTGTCTTTACCTGCAGCTTTCACATGATAAATTCGTTCTTTTTTAAACTGCGTGCTTGCATCATATGAGTCGGTGAACGTATATACTTCTTTTGTATAAATGTCGTAGGTTCCGTCGTCATGTGATTCTGTTTTTGTCACGAGAAACTGATCGTTAGCAAACGATACGTTTTTTCCGGCAAGTGATGTGATATAGCTTTTTAGCTGTTTATAAACTGGCTGACCCGAGTCAATATAAGGCGCCATCCCACTAAAGTCTCCGCTGTTTAAACTTGAAAAGTAAGCGGCTTTATAGGAGATAAAAAAGTTTTCAAGATCCGTTTTACTTAAGGCAGCTGGTTTAGTCTGTTCATTTTTTAACGACGTCGTGCTGGTCGTTTCTTTTATATCTGAGCTTGTTTCTGCCGTTTGATTGTCACGATTCATATATACAATCGTCAGCAATAAGACCATAACAATAGCGCCTCCTATTAAAATAGGAAAAGTGCGCCGTGATGATTGCTGCTTTTTGAGCACGGGAAAGTCTGCGTAGGATGGCAGCGTAACAGGTTCTATATCTACCTTTAACCGAGCTAATGGCCTTGGTATTTCCGTGCTTTTTACACTACCAAGCGGCTGAAGTGCTAAAAATTCTTCGTATGTAACAATAAATTCGTTTACTGCTATTCCTTTATACATACCGTAAATTCGATTCCACAGTTCCTGACACCGAGTAGCCTTTATATCTTCACTCAGTTCGTTAAAAAATGGTCGTGATTTTTTAATAAAAGCCGCTAACCACGTTTGATGAACGTCGACTTTGTGGACTGCATTTAAGTCGTTAAGTGATTGCTTTAACTTGGCGTGTTCATTTGCATCGTTTTGGCTAATGACTTCCATACTGCGTTGCGTTTCTTTCAGCACAGTAGAAAGACTCTTACTCATTTTTTCTTGCAAGGCATCAAACTGGCTGCGAGCATCAGGCCAGTGCAGTTCGAGTAACTGTTTTTGTGCAGTCGTGGCTTTTCGAATACTTTCATTTAGCTCATGCTGCTTTGTGCGAAAGGCGGTCGCTTTTTGTTTGGTCACTACTTTATTTTTGCTTAGCTGATGCCATTCTTGCTTCAAGCTCTTGTCTTCTTCGAGTACTGTGGCTATCGCTTGTTTTACATGTTCATGCTTTTTTTGAAAGTCAACGAACGCTGACAAATACGTATTCCAGTTTTCCTTCATTTCTTTTAACGATGACGTGTTAGCGTGTTTTTCTGTTAGTTGAAAAAAGTCGTTTCTAAACGCTACCATATCAGCTTCAGAAATGAGTTCTTTTCCGAAAAGCTCTGTAACACTTCTATGTATGCTTGTTAACTGTTGGAGCTGTTTCATATTGCTTTGACGCTTGTTTATGTACTCCGGATAATCGTTTGAAAGAAACGTCACCATTGTATATTCAATGTTGCTCATATTATACTCTGTACGTTCTTTTTCCAGTTCTTCATACACTTTCTGCAGCTGACGTTCTACTATGGAGAGAAATTTTTCTTTATCCATCCCGTCTACTTCTTCTTTTAGCATGTTTAAAGATTCCGTTTCTCCAATAAGAAATTCCTTTTCCTTATATAGCTGTATCCATGCTTCTAGCAGCTGCGCTGCTGATTTATTCCAGTGGCTTGTATTCATCGTTTGCTTCACCTGTTGTTTTTATTTTTATCCTTTTTTAACTATACAGGAATTTAACAAAAATTTTATTACAGTTTTATTACTCTTGAAAAATGAGGTTTAAGCTTTCTAGAGCCGCTTCTAACGTTTGTTTGTCTCCTTGATCGTAGCTGTGCGCCACAAATACTACGGTTGTAAATACAGCTTTCCATTTTGCCATTCTGTACGTTTCTTCGTCTACTTTTCCGTATTCTTTAAAAAAACATGCTCTTCCTTTAGGAGGTAAAAAGCTGTAGGCAATCGCTAGGTCAACTGCCGGGTGACCAATATGAACATCTCCCCAGTCAATGATGCCTGAAACCATATTGGTTTGATCAACAATCATGTTTTTAATATGAAGATCTCCGTGAACCAGTACATGTTTTTCTTGATAGTGAATTTCTTGTATGCCATTTACATAGTCTTCAAGAATCTCTTGTTTTGAATAAAGATTACGCTCCTTCATTTGCTTGACATATTTCTCTAGCGCCGGCTTTCGCTTCACCATATCAAGCCGACTCAGCTCATCAAACGGCACGCCGAGCTCTTGGGCTTTTAAATGAGGATAGTGATGTAGCGTACGAAGAAACCTTGCTAGTACAGAAGCGGATTGTATGCGTTCTTCTTCTGTTAATCGTGCAGGCGGAGTTCCTTGCACGTAGTGATAGCCCATAAACGGCCAAGGATAGCCTGCATTCGGCTTACCGAAAAAAATGGGCTCTGCAATGGATAGCGGCAGCTGAGAAGCAAGGCTTGGTAAAAGCTGATTTTCTGTTTTTAATAGTCCTACTGCGAGTTCTCTTCTTGGAAACCGAAACACAAAGCGGTCGTTTACTTGATAAACCGTATTGTCAAAGCCGTAGCCAAGCAGTGAAATTACAGCGGGCGCAAGTTCTGGAAACTGCGTCTCGATTAGCGTTTTGGCAAGCGGTGCTGATACAATTTGTTCTGCATCCCATGCATTTGGCACTGTGATCACCTTTCTTTGATGTTGATTTTGTATATAAAGTATACTATAAAAATGAAAAAACCTCTGACTCGTTGTCAAAGGTTTTTTCACTATACGTATTAGACATTCACCGAGTTAAAAAACTGCGGTAAATGAGATTTATGCGCGTCTAGCATTTCGTCCAAAAGCTGCTTGGCAATGGTATCAGATGGGACTAACGGATTGATTGTCATTGCAACAAGCGCGGTATTGTAATCTCCCGTAACCGCTGCTTCGGCTGTGACGCGTTCAAAAGATTTGATTTGCTGCACAAGTCCTCGAACAGCTACAGGTAAATCACCGACTGCAATTGGCTTTGGCCCTTCTTTTGTAATCACGCAGCTCACTTCAACAGCAGAATCATTTGGAATGCTGGAAATTGCCCCATTGTTAACGGTATTTACAGACTGGATATCGCCTTTATCATTATAGATAGATGAAATTAAGCTGCATGCAGCATCACTGTAGTACGCGCCTCCTCGCTTTTGAAGCTGAGGCGGTTTAATTGCAAGATTAGGATCTTTATAGAGCTCAAATAAGTCTTTTTCTAACGCGCGCACTACTTCAGCTCGTGTGCCTTCGAGCTCAGCTGCATTTTGCTCTTCTTGCAGCAGCTCGTTTGTTTTATAGTAATAGCGGTGATAGCCGCATGGAATAACCCCTAGGCCTTTAATAAAGTCAGGATCCCATGAAATCCCTTTGATATTTCGCATAGACATCGCATTCGTCGGGTCTGCCATGGCGTCAATCACTTGATCTTTCACGCTCACTCCGTCTAAAAAGACATCTAACCCAAAGACCATATGATTTAACCCGGCAAAGCTAACCTGTACGCGGCTTTCGTCTACTTCTAGCGCTTTAGCAATCCCCATACGAATACCGATTGGCACATTGCATAAGCCCACTACTTTTTTATGATTGCTATAGCGTAAAATGGCTTCTGTCACCATACCAGCTGGATTCGTAAAGTTTACAAGCCACGCATTTGGACACAGTTCTTCTATATCTTTCACAATACTTAAAATCACAGGAATTGTGCGCAGCCCTTTGAATAATCCGCCCGGTCCATTCGTTTCTTGCCCAATCACGCCGTATTTTAACGGAATTCGTTCATCTTTCATTCTTGCGTCTAACAATCCTACGCGAAATTGTGTAGTGACAAAGTCGGCATCTTTTAACGCTTTTCTTCGATCCAGCGTAAGATGAATATCAATTGGCACTCCTGCTTTTTCAACCATTCGTTTTGCCAGATTCCCAACAATCTCTAGCTTTTCTTTTCCTTCTTCTACATCTACTAGCCAAAGCTCTCGTACAGGCAGCTCGTCATAGCGCTTAATAAATCCTTCGACAAGCTCCGGCGTATAGCTTGAACCTCCGCCAATGGTTACAATTTTAATTCCTTTTGTCATTTCAATCCCTCCGCTATAATGAATGATTTTAAAATACGTTATACAACACTTTGCTGTTCTTCTTTTACCGGTGAACGATCTATAGAAGCTCCGGTTTCTTCTATAAGTTTTTGTTTGTCCCACATTTTAAAGAATGGAAAATAGACGCCAAACGATACCACCATTAGCACAAGCTGTAGAACAGCCCCTGATATGCTTCCTGTAATTAAGTAGCCACTAATCACCGGCGGCATTGTAAACGGCGTGACAATTCCTATTGGCTTTGCAACGAGGCCGATATCCATCGATACATACGTAATAATGACCGATAGAAGTGGTGCTAAAATAAACGGAATAATCATAATCGGATTTAATACGATAGGCATTCCAAAAATAACAGGTTCGTTAATATTAAAGAAGCCCGGTCCGATGCTTAATCTTCCTAGCTGCTTCATTTGCTGGCTTTTCGCAAACAGGACCATCGCCAGCACAAGAGAAAGCGTAGTGCCGGACCCTCCTACAAACACAATATCGTTAAATTCATTCGTTACAATATGCTTCACTGGCTCACCAGAAGCAAGAGCGGTTGCGTTTTCCGTTGTTAGCGTAAGCCATACAGGCGTCATGACAGAACCAACAATCGTCGCACCGTGTAGCCCTGTACTCCACATAAGAGTAATTAAGATAAAAATCAGAATCGTACCAACTAAGCTTGTACCAATATGAGTTAAAGGCTGTTGCAGTAAAACCGTCACGACATTATGTAAATTCCCGAAGTCTCCGACGTTTTCTACAAGCAAACGCAGCATCCATATAACCATTACAGCGCCAAACCCTGGTATTAACGCTGAAAATGAACGAGCGACAGCTGGTGGAACGGTTTCTGGAAGCTTAATCACAATATTTTTTTGAATAATCTTCCGGTAAACTTCTGTTGCAATAATAGCTATAACCATCCCCACAAAAAGACCTTTACTTGTAAACATCGCCGTTTGGTAAGCTGTTTCGACCATAGCCGTTCCATCTGCGTTTTCTCCAATCGTATACGAAACAAAAGGTGTACCGACAAAGAAAGCAGCTAAAGACACTGCACCTGAAGCAAGTGCATCCACTTTATACGATTCTGCTAAGCGATAGGCAATCCCGAACGTAGCTACTAAAGCCATAATTTCAAACGTTCCTCGGTACGGGTATAAAATGCTTGCTTTTAGCTTAGGATGTTCTGTTAAAAAATCTGTGTAGGCTTGAAAAGGCAAATTGGCTAAAATTAAGAAAAGTGAACCGATAATAATAAGCGGCATCGTCAGGACCATACCGTCTCGTAATGCTTGAAGATGACGCTGCTGGGCAGCTTTGCCAGCAAGCGGCATAATATATGTTTCAAGTACACGATTCATTTTGCTCAATTGATTCCCTCCTATTTCGAAACTAACTGCTCAGCAGATTTTAGCACTTCTTCTCCGTTACACATTCCGTAATGAACCGGATTAATAACCTCTACTGGAATTCCTTTTTCCTCTCCTAACTTTTTCATTTGAGGAAGCAAGTAACGCACTTGCGGACCTAAAAGTAAAATATCTGCATCATCAATATGATTTCTAACCGCGTCTCCTGGTACTGCCCAGATTTTGCACGTTGTCTCTTTTTCTTTTGCGCTTTTTTCCATTTTAGTCACTGACAAACTTGTAGACATCCCTGCTGCGCAGCATAGTAAAATATTCATTTCTAATTCCCCCTTGATCAGTGATTGATTAACATCCATAAGTGAGATAAGTATCTTGCTAAGATGTTTTCTTGTTACCTTCACTATATATTGAAAACGCTTTCAATTAAACGCAATATTTTTCCGTTACCAAAGGAAAAATATTGTTTGAATATTCTTTAAATTAAGAGAGAAAGGGATTGTAAATCAAATTGAATTGTGGTAGATTCTTAAAAAAAGATAAGCAGCTCACCCATCTAGGTAAGCTGCTTATCGGCTCTTATTATAACCCAGTAGAAATTGTCTCCTGATGTGAGATTCCTAGGTGGCGGTATGAGATGGTTACTTCTTGTATACTTATATTATCTGCAAGAGAAAGCGCATATATCTGATCACTTTCTTTTCCTTTGTACGATCTTTCTAGCTGTTCGTCAGGACCTGTATGCGGCTGCAGCTTCACACTTTGCAAGCTCTTAAACGTATAGCCTTTTGTTTCTTCGCTAGTAAAGTCTCCAAGAAGGAACCCTTTTTTATCATTGCTTACTTGTATTTTTGCATATTCGGGCGTTTTGTTTCCGTTGATACGGATTTGTTCTATTTCAATGTCTCCTAGAGAGCTCTTATTACCTATAGAAATCAGCTGAACTTTTTTATTCTTGGCAAAGCCAGCGGCTTTAGCCTCCAACGATGCACTCATTCTTACAAATGTATATACTCCAGCAAATACGATAATCAAGATACTAGCTATAAGAAAAATCTTCTTCAAAAAAACACTCCTTATCTGACTTTTTCATGAAATACAGCTTACGTTCATTGTCTTTTTCATACACACGCATCTGCAAATTTCTTACAAGCTCCTATCAACTCTTCTTTTTTAGCAAGCTGACAAACCCACTCTTCAGGAATGCCATCCAGCTGATAATATGCTCCTGCCATAGTACCTGTAATAAAGCCTATTGTGTCCGTGTCTTCTCCTAAATTCACAGCAGTAAGTACAGATTCTTTGTAGTCATCACTTTGCAGAAAAGACCAAAGAGATGCTTCTAGCGAGCTGACGACGTATCCAGTTGACCCGATTTCATTTCTTGCTGCGTGCGGCAAACTTAGGTTTAACACTCGTTCATACGCAGAAAACTCTGCTTCATACTCCGTACCTGTTAACTGCTTTTGACAGAGATTTACCGCTTTTTCATATGCTTCAAAAGGCTCGTTGCCGTCAAGAAGACGAATAAGCAGCTCCACGTATATAATGCAGCCAAGCGTAGAGCGCACATGGCGGTGCGTGACGTGAGCAATTCTTTCTATTTCTTCTTTTCTTTTTGTAAAGCTAGGTTCATCACATAGTGTAAACGCAAGCGGAGCAATACGCATAAGCGCTCCGTTTCCGTTGTCGTATTCAGCGCTTCCTCCCCACTCTTCTTTAGGAAGCCCGCTTTTATAGCGGCGAATCGCTTCGCTTGTTGCGATGCCAATATCAAACATTTCTCCGTACGGCGTCCAGTAGCCATCCGACCAATAGTTCGCAAACTTTTGCATCAAATCATATTCATCTTGTTTGTCTAGTAAATTATCAATCAAGCACATCGTCAGAGATGTATCATCTGACCACGTTCCTTTAGGCTGGTTGTATGTACCGTAGCCTGTCATAGTTGTGATCCGAAATGTATCGCGTTTTTTAAACTCAACTGGAACGCCTAAAGCGTCTCCGACAGCTCCTCCTAGAATCGTAGAAAGTACTTTTTTATGTAGCTTCATGCAATCAACTCCTTTCTATTATTGTAATTGTTTGATTTTGGAATTTGCAAGAGATCTCTTGCCTAGACGTTTTTTCTTCTTTTTACAAAGGAATTTACAAGCCTTAATCTAATTTAGTAAGAGGTAAAAAAACATGTGAGGTGTGGTAGATGATTCATTTTTTTGAATATAATTGGCAAGTGAGAGATGAATGGTTTAGCTGGTGTTATCAACTTTCTAGAGAAGAACTGTTGAAGAAGCGGACTGGAGGAACGGGCAGCATTTTACAAACTCTGTTTCATATTATTGATGTGGAAGACAGCTGGATACGCGCCATTCAAGGTAAACCAGATATCGTTCTTTCTTTTGAAGAACACGATACGCTCGAAAAGCTTCAAGTACTCTCTTCTGCACATAGACCCGAAATTGCCGACTTTCTAAGTCATTTGAATTTTTCCAACAAAAGGTACGTAACAGTCCCTTGGGATTCTACTTCTTACACGGAAGCTGACATTTTGCATCACATCATCATTCATGAAATCCATCACATCGGCCAGCTTTCTATTTGGGCAAGAGAGATGAATAAACAGCCTATTTCTTCTCACTATGTAGGAAGAAACATAAAAGACATTGCTTCGTACTTCTCTAAAAACAATTGACCCACGAGAACAAACGTTCTATAATTACTTTGTAAATATATGGAGGTGAAAACGATGCGACCTGAACTTACAAAAAATTTATCTATCAATGACTTCACGGATTTTTACTGGCTCAAAACCGAGCTGCAACAATTTTGTCGAGAAAACAACATGAGCCCGTCTGGATCTAAAATGGAACTTTCAAAAAGAATTGAAGTGTTTTTAACAACCGGTGACACTCAACAATCAAAATCACCTTCTAAAAAACGTTCGTCCTCTAAAACACAAGCGCCGCTAACATTAGATACCGTCATTGGGGAAAATCACCGCTGCAGTCAAGAAGTACGGGCTTTTTTTAAAAAAGCCATTCATCCTACGTTTCATTTTTCCACGTATATTCAAAACTACTTTAAAGAAAATGTAGGGAAAACCTATCGAGATGTGGTAAAAGCGTGGCATGAAGAAGAAAAACGAAAAAAGCAGCCTTCTTATCAAAAAGAAATTGCGCCTCAGTTTGAGTACAACCGCTTTATTCGCGATTTTTTTAAGGATCCGAAAAACAATGGAAAAAGCCGCGATGATGCAATTGCGGCGTGGAAGCATTTGAAACTTCAGCCTGGAAGCAATCAATACCACTCTTAAATCAAACTCTACATATAAAGACCATTAAAACACCACCTCAAGAAAAGGTGGTGTTTGTGCACGCCTGTAGATTTCTTCACATACACATGTACTGTTTGTTGCGGCGTAAAATCTTTAGCTATAAACAGACTCTTTTTTAATTAAACCAAGCGTCTGTGAAGTGGACGCATGAATTTCGTTAAAGAAGTCTGGATGATCAACTAATGACATGCCGTAGGAAGGAATCATTTCTTTTATTTTTGGCTCCCACTTGTTCATGTTTTCTGGGAAGCATTTTTCCAATACTTCTAGCATAACGTGAACCGCCGTTGACGCACCAGGAGAAGCCCCAAGAAGTGCAGCAACAGAACCATCAGCGGCACTTACAACTTCTGTACCAAACTGAAGCGTTCCTTTACCTCCGGCTTCCGTGTCTTTGATTACTTGAACACGCTGGCCTGCTACGACGATATCCCAGTCTTCGCTTTTCGCGTTCGGGATAAACTCACGCAGTTCTTCGACACGTTTTTCATTTGATAACAGCACTTGCTGAATCAGGTATTTCGTTAACGCCATTTCTTTGACGCCTGCTGCTAGCATGGTTAAAATATTATTCGGCTTTACAGAACTGATTAAGTCCAAGTTTGAACCAGTTTTTAAGAATTTCGGCGAGAAGCCGGCAAATGGACCAAACAACAGCGTCTTTTTATTATCAATATAGCGTATATCAAGGTGCGGAACCGACATTGGCGGAGCTCCGACTTTGGCTTTTCCATATACTTTCCCGTGATGCTGCGCAATGACTTCAGGGTTATTGCATACCATAAATAATCCGCTTACCGGGAATCCTCCAATATGCTTGGATTCAGGAATACCTGTTTTTTGAAGTAAAGGCAAGCTTCCGCCTCCGCCTCCGATAAAGATGAACTTTGCCGTGTGGTACTCAACTTTGCCGCTGTCTACATCTGCGACTTTCACTTCCCACATACCGTCACTTTTACGTTTAATATCTTTTACACTTCGTTTGTAATGAACGTGAACCCCTTTATTCTTCAGATGGTCAAACAACATGCGTGTTAAAGCACCGAAGTTTACGTCTGTTCCCGAATCAATTTTAGTTGCAGCAATTGGTTCGTTTGACGTGCGCCCCTTCATGATTAACGGAATCCATTCTTTTAGTTTGTCAGGACTGTCGGAATACTCCATTCCTTGAAACAACGGATTGTTTGACAGCGCTTCAAAACGCTTTTTCAGAAACGATACATTTTTTTCCCCTTGTACCAAACTCATATGCGGAATTGGCATGATAAAGTCTTGCGGATTGCGAATCAACTTGCTGCTTACCAGATAAGACCAAAACTGTCTTGACAGCTGAAACTGCTCATTAATTCGGATCGCTTTCGTTATATCTATAGATCCATCAGCTTTTTCTGATGTATAGTTTAGTTCGCACAGCGCAGAATGGCCCGTCCCTGCATTATTCCATTCGTTCGAGCTTTCTTCCCCTGCGTCTGCGAGTTTTTCAAATACTTTAATGTCCCATTCAGGTGCTAACTCTTTGAGTAATGATCCCAAAGTTGCGCTCATGACTCCGGCACCAATTAAGATAACGTCTGTTTTTTTCTGTACGTTGCTCATTATAACCTTCCTCATCCCCTATATTTGTAAAAAGATGTAGGCGCTCCTGCTTACGTAGTAAAAAAATTCAGGTGCGACCTAAGAACACACCTTTTTCTGTCTCACTTATAACTATATCACAGTATAATTGTCTGATGATTATAAACTATTCAAAAATGATAAAAAAGTGAGAAAATCGCCCACAAATTCCAAAAAACTTATTAAATTCCGTCTGCATTTTCTTTTATTAGTAAACTTTTATACCTACTTCTAAATGGCAAAGCATCGATTAATAAAATAACAAACTATTCCAAAAATTCAGCTCAAAACCCAAAATAACCTTCTTAAAAATTTCACCTACTATAACTATACTCACTCGAATGAACAAACATCACTATAAATAGAAATGCCTGTATTCTTTTTGACTAGTTATACGTAGATGTATATATATATGTATAGAGCACCGGCTCGTCCAGGTGCATTTTTAGAAAAATTAAGTATATATTACAACAGCTAATTCTCAACAGATATTGCAAGTTACAATATCTATGTCATATAACATACCATGAAATAAGTGAATAAGTAAATGATTATTCAGAAATTTATGTTATAAAACCTAACATGTATGTTGACTTTTACATAGACTATATATATATTTGAATATTTAAAAGAAAACCCTCCAAATTTGGACGAGTGACATATTGTTATACGCTCGAGCATTTTTTTGATGAAGCATTTCCACAAAAATACCCTTTAGAGACTTTAGCAAATCAACGTGCACTTACAAAAAGCTTTTCAATCATGTAATTTACTTGAAAAATCCGTAAACGTATCTGCGATGTAAAATACATTGCTCCTTGCACGTTCTTCCACTTGTTCTTCCGTTAAACCTTTCTCTTCCATTAACACTTCTTTTTCAGGGGCATTTTCGTGTTCCCAAAATACCACAATCGGGTTGTCTATATTATTTTTATAATCTAAACAAATTAAATTTCCAGCGGGATCATTCGCAATAGGAAAAACCTTTTGCGGAAGCATAGGTTTATATGGTTCATATTTTTGAACAATGTACTCACTGCTTTTCTTATCAAAGCTAAATAAACTACCAAAACAACGCTCTACGTTGCCTACATTAAATTCTGCTGGTAATACGCTAGCACCTCCATTTATTTTTACACAATCAATATAATCTTTAGGTAAGTGGAATCCTAATTGCCTTCCACTTTCTTCAACCTCATTTTCTGATACTTCTCAATCAGCATATTCCCACTCTAAATCTTTTCTCATCTAATTCCTCCTTATAAATAGAGACTATTCCATAACTCCAATCAGAAATGGATATTTAATTCTTCACCAATCGCTTTTTCTAGATATTCTTCAAAGCTTCCGGCTATAACGTTTTTTCCGCCAAAGTCAAAATCAACTATGATGATTTCTTTATTAGGATATTGAAAGCCTACTGGATTTCCCGCACTGTCTACTCCAATCACAACAAAATGCTCGTATCCTTGAGGCAACATATTTCTGAACTGTATAGATTTATCTACAAATGATGATGTAGACACAAACTCTGCCTCTCTTAACCCTAAAACAACCGCTTCACCAATTGCCCCCGAACCATACCTCAAAAGAAACCTTTTAAAATCCTCTGGTAATTTCACTTTTAGCTTAGCTTCAGCTTGTATCACTTCCTCACTTTCAACAGCCCCGCCAAAAGCTTCAGGGTACATTTCCAACTCTTGGTCTACTGCATTTAACAATTCAATCTTCATTCCATGCCTTCCCTTTCTGTAGGTGATAATTTAATTCTTTTTTTTACATACTTTTGTTATCTTTGTAAACGCAGGCTAGAAATTAAATCTTCTAAGGAGTTTACAATTTCTTTAAAGCAACCTCGTTCAAAATCTTCTAATTCAATTTTGCCGCTGAGGGTATCAATCACAACTACCAAACCATTGCCTTCTATACCTATAGGAACCTTATCAAGCTTATCGCGATTTCTTTTATATCCCTTTAAGTTCCTTTCAAACGTATCCAATTCAACATTTGATAATACAGCTTCTAACGTGATGTAATGGCTATCCAGAAAACCATCTAACTCCGCAAACCAGTAGGAATTAAAATAGCAGTCAATTGAAGAATGAAATGTAATATCAAACCTTTCTTCAAGTGGTGTTATATCGCTATGATTATTTTTTGGAACAGGGTTCCATAAAATTTCTTCGTCTTCATCCACTTCCCCTTGATAAATCATTGATTGAACATTTTCGTTGTAGGTTGTTTTAAATAGGAAATCCAAACCTTTTTCAAAATATTCTCTTCTTACCTTAAAATAGTTGCTCATAGCATCTTTCATTGCCAATAACATCACCTTCACTTAAGACTTTTTCTAATCATTCAGCATATGTTCGTTCTGTTTCTTTACGCCCTGTTATCTCGGATGAATTAATTCGTCTAAAAAATCCTTAAAACTATGGGCTACTTTATATGTATTTTCTTCTTCACAAGATTGGGGGAAAGAAAGAGAGTGGTCCCAGTAATACACACCGTGCTTTTCCGTATCAGTAATAAGTACAATAAGTCCCGAACCAGGATCATCTCCTATTACCAAAGTATACGGCAACATATCTTCTTCAAACTCTTCATAGCATTTAATTAAATCAAACGTTCTTGTTACACCTATCCCATACAAAACATCTAAAGGAATTTCTTGATTTAATTCTTCAACAAAAAATTTACTATATCTTACTTTTGAAGTTCCTCCGTTATATTCAACTAAAAATTTTTTATAATCTTCCGGAAGTAAAAACCCCAAAAGTTCTTCTAATTTGCCTATTGATTCTTCCGTTGCTTGACCAAAAGCATTTAAATTCATTTGATAACTATCTGGCAAGTTTACGTTGATCGTATCTTCTCCCTTTTTTATTTCATCAATACTGACTCCATCAGTCAAAAAGACAGAATCATTATATTCGTTTGTAACCTCTATGTTTTTTTCTTTTTTCATGTTACTTCTCCTTTCGTGCCACCTGTTACAACCGTTCTTTTTTTATATGTAAAATGATCAGTCCTCATATAAACAATTAAGAAAATCGTTGAAGCTATTTGACAAAAAATATATATTTTCCATTTCTTCAGTTTCCTCACAATGAGCCCAATGATAGACTTGTCCGAAATACTGGTTGCTGATCCCAATACATATTTGATTCCCGCTTGGGTCATCTGCTATTGGCATAAACCCTGCTTCTACAATTTCATTGAAAAGATCAAACTTTTTCTCTAAATTGTCATACATGGTTCCAATTCCATAAAAAATGTTTACTATACTTTCACCCAGCTTTTCAGATATCTTATAAACACTTGGATTTGGATAACCACCGTTATATTCCAGTAAAAAATCTCTATACTCTCTTGGAATTGTAATAGAATGACTATGCTCAAATCGTTCTAAATCTTCAATGGATAAACTTTCATGCATTCTTTCCATTTTCACTAAAACTCACTCCTTATTGATTAGCTTCTTCACCATTTCATTGCTATTTCTACTATATAGATAGTTTAAAATAACATTTACTAATAGGTGACTGAACGTTTAAAGGACAACGTTTTTAACCTTGTCCTTTGTATACAATTTCTACGTTACAAAACTTAAAAAGCATTTAGCCAATTATAGCAAGCGATTAATCTTTTATATCATATTGATCTTTTATCTTTAAAAGGAGTTCTTCCACGTCCTCAGTATGCTCAGCGTACCTTTTTATGTAAAATTCGCACGCCGTTTGAAGATATTTGTATAACTCTTCGTGCGTTACAGTATCCTCTCCCTCTGCATCTACACCATAGTAAAATAAAACATGGTTTTCTCCAAAAAACTCTTCATCCTCTTTATCAAATTCATCTGAATATACTACCCCCATATAATCCCGTCTTTCGACATATTCCTTTAGGAAACCTTCTAGTACCCTAACAAAGTCATACTCCATCACAAAATCACTCAGCACATCAATAACTGAGCCCTTGTTGAGTCCTTTTTGTTCGTACATTTGAATCAACTTGTTTTCATCATCAAAACTAGTACTCATTATGTGATTTCCTCCTTCCGTTTTGCAGATAATTACTTTGAATAAGGATTATAATCTACCTTCACTTCACTGAGACCATCCAATACGTTTTCTATCCTGTTAGCCAAGTCTTCTCTTTCTTCTTGCGTCAATTCATTTGTACCCTCTATATCTTTAAACATGCTTAGCCTTCGGGTGATACATTCCACATATCCATTGAAGATTTTATTTTTGAATAACAATATTTCACCTACAGCAGTATCCACAATGAAGTCTTCTACTTTTCCAAGGTTTATATAATCATTAATTGTTCTTGCTATTGCATACTCATGTCCTTTATTTAATTTTAAATAATCGCTATAATCTTCTCTAATCGCCTCAAATATTTCGTTATATTCCCAATCTTCCATAGTATCACTCCTCCTTTGTCTAGCATCAATACCTAAAAGGCAACGTTTTTCAACCTTGCCCTTGACATTACTGACTTAATTTATTTAAACACAAAGCTCTCTTGTAACTA
This sequence comes from Priestia sp. YIM B13552, assembly GCF_042787775.1. Classification (NCBI taxonomy): domain Bacteria; kingdom Bacillati; phylum Bacillota; class Bacilli; order Caryophanales; family Bacillaceae; genus Priestia; species Priestia sp. YIM B13552. The sequence continues at coordinate 36,953 of NZ_JBHZOU010000003.1, read as the reverse complement.
TTCATTAAAAGTTTTTATTATATTTATCATGACTCAAAAGCTGCTTTTTCTGGAAATAAGCCACCTTCTCTTATAAGACAAACTGCTAACCTTTGAGCGGCTCGATCAAAATAAAATGTAGAAGCAATGTTTTGCTCTGGCAAGCTTTCCAACTCTAGAACCTTCTTGGTTACTTTATTTAACTCAATTTTACCCATCATTTCTTCATTAGGTCCAAATTTATAAACGACATTTTCATCATCTTCATATTCCTTTAGTAATAAAACATACGAAGCCAATTTTTCTCCTCCTCTGGCGGATACAAGAAACACGGATGTTTAATGGTTTTATCATATAAGCTCCGCAACTCATTTTTTCTATCGTTAGCATAATTTATCACGGAACAACTATTTATTATTTTAAAGTTGCAAAGCAAGAATAAAAATTCCTCCTTCCGCTTATAATGGCCCGTAAAAAAGCCTTTTAGATTTATTCTGAAGGGCTTTGACTATGACTATATGTTTCTTTTATTTTCAATAATAATTCTTTAATGATCTTTTCCTTCTCAGCGTGTTTCCTTATGTAAAATTCACATGCAGCACTGATATACGGATACAACTCCTCATCATTCACAATATCATAGTCTTCATCACCATTCCCTGAATAAAATAAAACGTGATGTCGTCCAAAATACTCATCATCATCTTGTTCATATTCATCCGAATAAATTACTCCTCTATACTCCCGACGCTCTCCTTCTTTATTTTTAAAATTTTCTAAGCGTTGTAAAAAATCATGTCCATTTACATATCTATTCAAAACATCAATAATTGCTTCTTTATTCAAGTTATTCTGTTTCATACCCTCAATAAATTCTTCATATACGTTCATACCAATCCACCCACTCTACCATCGTTCTTATGGTGTACCTATTAAACCAGGCTTTATTTGCTCAATCCTTGCCCAGTCAAATAAACACGTAATAGACATTTTATTACTACACTGAATTTTTATAGATCCCTCTTCCCCTATGTCTTCCATTTCGAACTGTTTAATTTCATTCATAGTTCCAAATGAATTGATTTCTAATTCTCTTACACCAAAAAACGACATCTCAACATATACTATGTCCCATTCATTCCATCGTTTAGGCTTATTTTTGACCATCTCTTTAGTAGATAATTCAATGAATAGTGTTGGACCATCTCTTTTTATTTGGACATTCAATAATTCAGAACCATTAAACGTTAGCACCCTTCCAAAAATGCCAATAATGGCTTGAGCATTCATTATCCTACTTGAATTAATCATGCATACACTCCTTTAATTCACAAAAGGATACTATTGTGTTGTTTTTGTTTTGGATGTATCAAATTTTTCATGTTGCACCAAAGCTTGATTCAGTAACCTTATCATCTATACTTTCAAGAGCCTACTTTAGATGGCAACATCTTGATAACCTACTTCCTCTACTTTTTCATCTATAAGACGAATTCCTAAACCATTTTCCTGATCCCATGAACAATCAAATGAGATCCCTATATCACGTCCATCGCGAAGGAATTCATAGGGAACCGAAATGCCTACTAGTGTTATATGTTCTATTAATTGATCAACGGTTTCAATTAATGGATAGTCTTGGCTAAATGAAACATCATAACCGAGCTCATGCCTTTTTTGCTTATAGTACTTTATCGCTGCAATATATTATGTTGGACATTGTTCCAATTATCCATTGACGAGCTGTATGCCACGTATTGACCTTCATCGAAGCTTCCATCATCTTCTCCACCTATTAATAATGCTACCTTCGTATCCTTTCCTAAAAATTTTATAGTTCCATACCCTACCCATGTATAACGTTGATTCTTGTATACAACTTAGGGAAGCCTCACTTTTAAGAGCCCCCCTAAAAAGCACTACCGTTTGTTAATATGACAGAGCGTAAATTCTATCGGTATCAGTATCTAACACGAAGTCAACCTTAATATCCTTTGAATAGGGGATTTGCTCAAAGTTGTGAAGCCTGCAAAATACGTTAGAAAAGTCTTTTGACTCAATGGTTATCTCTTTGGCTTGAAGATACATTTGCTTCAATTGTTGTTTTGAACACTTTTTACCCGTAAGTAGAACTTGATGAAAGAAACCGTCAATTTCAATAATCATAATCATCACCACTGTTTGCTCATTAGTCTAAGCTCGGTACCTAGCCTCAGAATATAATAGCCATCTTCACTAAATTTAAAAGTATATCCCATTTTCATTTCCGTCTCATATTTTTATTTTTGATAAAGGGGAAAAAGTTTCACAAGTCCACTACCGAACAGCAAGATTGTACGCCCTTCTCTTTTAATAATGCAGCCTGAAATTTAACTTCAACAAAGCGTACGAACAGCTTTTTACGTTGACTATTGTTTCTTGTAACAAAGTTTAGCATTATAGTTGTTTTTTATTATGATATACCTAGGTGGTCGTGTAAAAAGAGCCTCCCAATTTAAAGTACAACGTCTTGATAACCTATCTCGGTTACTTGACCTTTCACAAGACAAAGTCCTAATCCATTTTCCACATCCCACGTACAGTCAAACGTAAGCCGGATATCAAGAAAGTCGTTAAGGTCATAATCGGGAACAAAAATTCCAGCTAAAGTTATTTTTTCGAGAATTTGAGTAGCTGTTTCTATTAAAGGATACTTTTCGTTAAATTCAACATCGTAACCAAGTTCATATCTTTTTTGTTTATAATAATCTAATATAGACTCCAACATACTTTGTTGGAGTTGTTGCCACCTTTCTAGTAAAAAATTATATGCCCTATATTGTTCTTCCTCAAATTCCCCATCAGATTCCCCCCTGACTATTAACGTCACCTTAACTTCGTTCTCAAAAAACTCCATGTTTTTATATCCAATCCAATCATAAGTATTAAACTCAAGTTCACCAAAGACCGCATCATTTAGTTTCATTCTCTCTCTCCTTTGTTGTTTATTAAGAGACCCTCCTAGCATAAACGCTGCTACAAGCACTTCACCTACTCCAAGTGTTCATTAGCTCTCACGCCATGCTAAGCTCTTTCAAAATCATAAATAGGTTTTATACACATGTATTTTGATTCAAGGTTATTAATTTGCTAGGCTGCACTCTCTATTAATTCTATAATTATTCACTAGTTATTCAGTTCTTAAGTTTCTTATAGACCACTGTTTTATTCACCACAAAGTGCTTTTTCTATAATCTGTTCAGCCGTTAAATCTTCATTTGAATAGTAAATGTATTCTGAGATATCTTTCTTCACGGCATTTTCTACTATTAATAACAGATTATCAATTTCATATTCCTTTTCAGAAACATTCAGTATCTTGGTGACCATATTAATCAACTCTTTTTTAGAAAAGTTGTCTTTTTTCCTGTTCTCATAGTCGATTATTCTATTACTAATGTAGTCGTAATTCTGATCAGAATAAAATAAACCAGCCACATCAGGAAAAGTTACGAGTGGCTGAAGTTCTACAATTAGTTTATCAGAAGGCTCTAAAAGAGTTCTTTGCTTTATTATTTCTTCAACTTGTTGTCTAATTTTTGTTTGCTTCATCTTAACGCTCCCCCTACAATAAACTCCCTAACAAAAAGTGCTTGTTGTCTTTAATTGCATGACACCTTTATATCCCTTAACAACCTCTACATTACAACTGACGAGTTCGTTGCTTTAATATACCTTTGATGCTACTCATGTTCATCATCCACCAGCTGAAGAATTATAATCTACCTCTACATTTTGTAGTCCTACTATTACTTTATTCATTCGTGCCAATAAATCTTTTATTTCGTCTAATGTTAGCTCGTCTTCCGCTTCATTTGGGTTAAATTTTCCTAACCTCCCTGCTATACCTCTAATGTGCCCAACGAAGACTTGCTCATGGGTAATTGCAATTTCTCCAATAGCAGTATCCACAATAAAATCTTCTACCTTGCCTAAATTATCAAATTCATCCGTTAGTTTTGCTATAGCATATCTATACCCTCTATCTTCGTCTAACAACTCTTTATATGTTTCCTGAATTGCATCAAATATTTCATTATACTCCCAATCTTTCAATAGTCTTCTCCTCCAATAAAGTAACCATTTTCGTCCTTCTTTACCGTATCATCAATTAATAATATACCTTTCATTTTTTCAACTAGATTCAAGTTCCTACCTATTCTCTCTTTTTTAATCAAGAGGGCCTTATAGGGATATGTGTTCGATTAGCAAAATCCTCATTATACATTCCCCTTTAACGTTATTAATCCTCCACCGTAAAACAATTCGTACCAAACTTTGTATAAAGCTAAGCGGCTCAAACTAGTTCATTATGATGTAAGTAAAATCTTTTCATTTGAATGTACCTCTTTCATCTTAACAATCGAAAAGAGCCAATAGCGATAATGCTATTGACTCCCTTTTGTAAGACATGTTTCCGAATAAGTTCTCAAGAAATTTTCAATATACCAATGGGCTTTCCATTATATCGACCGCTTTCTAGCTTCACATGCCAGTCATTTACTTTAGCCGTTTACCTTTCGGTGGCTGCTTTAACCACTTCAATAATATTACAAAAATCTCGTGATAATTTTTCAGTTTCACCATTTTTATACATAAAATATCCTTCCAACCCTCTATGAATAATAGCAAACATAGTAGGGTGAAAACCTTTATCGGTGGAGTTAATAAGAAACTGGCTAAATTGAACAGCAGACTCTAAAGAATACTTTAGTTTTTCATTTGCAACCTGAATCATAGCACCCTGTATCTCAACAGGTGTACTATTTTTTTCATGCCCCAACCCATTAAACATTCCAAAAAGGTACGCACCCAAGATTTGCTTTTCTTGTTCATCATTGCTGTCTATTTTAAAAACCTTATCTATAATAGTGTTTGTAATACTTATACATTCATTGAGGAAATCTTTATTTCCTTCCAAAAACTTCACTCCTTATCATATAATTTTTATATCTCTTTTAGGATATTCTCCAGTTCATCCACATGGAATATAATCATCTATTAATTATACTTTCTTTAAACATTTCTTCCGTAAACACCGATCGTAAAATAATGAGGTTTCATTTAAATCCCCCTTAGTATCAAAAAGAATGCAGATGATTTATTCTCAAATTGTATTTCTCCTAGTTTCTCTTAACACCAATTAATCATAACAGCCGTATGATGCTCCTTATGTAAATCCACTCCTACATATAACCCCGCTACCTTGACACCTTCAAGATCTTGCTGCTTTTGTGCTGATGACAGGTAGGATATCAAGTAATATTTTAGTCGCTTTATGTACAGATTCTGTTTTATTGATTTTGATTTTCATTTAATTTCTCTAAGATTGAATTAACTTTTTCTGAATATACATCTGGATTGTCCTCTCTTATCTCAAGAAGAATTCCTTTAATTATTTGTTTTGTTGAGCTATCTACATCTTCTAACGCGTTAATATAAGATGCTACTAAACCTTCCGAATTTAAAAGTGTCCGATGAATTCTTTCCGCCCAGAATTCTGCATGAGGTAACATTTTAGGAATACCAATAGCCAAGTTGTATAGTCCTTCCTCCGTCCCAGAACGGTCAGCAATATAAAATATCGTTTCAATAAGGTAATCGCCAACTGTTGGCTCAGCAATATCTTCCTCAAAAATTGTACAAAGGTCAGGGATTATATCATTTGTTCCTCTGTGCGATAATTCATTAAGAATATTTTCAAACTCTTCAATGTTATCTCCTTCATTATCTAGAAAACGCATTTTGTATAAAATAGAAATATCCTCTTGAAATTTCATGGTGCTTTTCTCCCTTTCTATCCACTGGTAATTTAACTTACCAAATATCTGCAAACCATTATGCCCACATTATTTATAGGAATAAATATATTCTTTACCTCTTATATAAGGTGATGTTTGTTCAAGCTTGTGAATGCCTTTTAACTGTTCAAAAGGCGTCATTATCTGAAGTTGAATTAGTTTTTCAAGACCTACTTCCTTTAGCAAACACTACTACGATTTATGTTTTCAAAATATGGTGCTTAGTCGCTGTGCTTCAATTGCTTTACTATATATTCGGGGAATCGTTACCCGTTTATAAAAGCTAGATTTTTATCATATATCCAAAACTCAATAGTGAGTTCACAACACTTTGTCACTTAATTCCGCATTCAGCTGATAGAGTGCCTTTTTAGGTAATGATAAAAAGATTATATACATAAACTACGTTTCACTCCTGCCAATAAATCTATCAGCTCAGTTTTCTCTGGGTTTTTCTCCATTTCCTTATGTACATTTATATCTAAATAATCATAAAATGTTTCAAAATCTAAAAAAGCTATTTGTTCAATTTTAACAGCTGGATACCCTAACTCTATCAAAACATGTTTTTCATCTAGTAGTCTAGGCAGTTGCGCCATATCATATTCATCTAAATCAGACTGAAAAAGAGCAAAGACAATCTCTTGTCCATAACCTTTTCTTTCAGCAAAGCTTTTTAATGCTTTTTCTAGATATTTTCCATTTATGAAATTAAAATAGATTACCATCAATTTATCAATCTCTTCTTTACTTTCATTTACTTGATATTCTCTACTCATTTTCGCCCTCCCGTAACATTATATCTTTAGTTAATTAATAATAGGGAATTCTTCTTCATAGGGTGAGACAATCTCCACTATGTCTTCTGGTCATAAATCTTCTTCATTAACAAAAATTGAGTCAATAAGGTCTGAACAGGGAACATTCCATTCTAGAATTTCTATATATTCACTTTTCAAAAAAACTTTGAAAAGAGTATATCAAGTTTTTTGTAATCGTTCGTCTTCTTTCTTTACAAATTATCACCATCTTCATTGTGTCTATTCATCACCCAGTAAAATGTCATCTCACCTAAGCTCGTACTCCGTTTTTCTATTTTATCATTACATACAGTACTCCCTGACGGTACAACCATCATGAGTTTTTACTTTTTAACAGCCTATTTCAAATTGCAACATCCTGGTAACCTACTTCAGCTACTTTTTCATTTAATAAACGAATCCCTAGCCCATTTTCTATATCCCATGTACAATTAAATGTAAGTCCAATATCTCGACCGTCAAAAGAACCTACATAGGGAACAACTATTCCATCTAAACGTATCATCTCTGATATTTCATTAGTTGTTTCAACTAATGGATAGTTTTCATTTACTTCAATATCATAACCTAGATCCTGACGCTCTTGTTTGTAGTAGTCTAATATGGATGGCAAAAGGCTTTGTTGTAACTGTTCCCAATTTTGCATAAGTGAAGTATATGCTGCATATTGTTCCTTATCAAACTTACCATCCTCAGCACCTTTTACCATTAGCGCTATCTCAACTTCATGACCTAAAAAGACAATGCTAGTATCCTTAGACCAAAGCAAATCATATTCAAGCTCACCAAAAACCGCATCATTTATTTTCATCTTATTTCTCCTTTTTATTTATTAGCAAATCCTCCCGGCTTAAACGCTCCTGCATTTATCTCTCCTACTCCACCAAGATGACCAAATCTTTTATTTATCTCTGTCGGTACAAGTTGCATTATTTTCCCATCATTTAATTCATGCCATGTTAATTTATTTATCTTCCGATAGTTTTCTACTTCTTTGATAGTAACCCTACCTGGTTCCATTCCAAATTGGCGTGTTAATTCATCTGACTTATTTAACTTATTTGCCAACTGCTGATCTGCTTGAGAAAATTGTAAGTCCTAGCTTTCCCACCATAATTCCCACTTCCTCCAAGCATATAGTCAATTTCAATTTGAGCCTTTGATACTGGTAAAAAATCAGGAACTCCATTTTTATATTGGATACCTTCAATACCCGCCTCATCGAATATACGTTTCAATTTTGGATCTGGTGGTGGTTTAAGTGTACATAAAGATTCTCCTCTGATTCCTTCAAATTCAACCCTTGGATTAACCTGTGCAGACGTCTGATTAACCCTTGATTCATAGGAACTAGCAAATTTCTCTTGCTTGAAGGCTGGCGGAATATCGGTACTACTATTACCCGTACCCTTAGAAACAGCTTCCTGATTATGACCCCCTTCAACATTCGCCTTAGCACCAACCAGGCTTTTCCACTTTCTCCACAGCTTTTGACTCGCCCTTGGGAACATCTTTAACCTTATGCTTGGTTACGGTCTTTTCTGCTTTGTTTACACGAAGTACGTATTCTGCTCCTTTGCTTCCGTATTTCACCACTTTCCCTGGCACTCTCGCAAAGCCGCCAAAGACAATTCCTGCTCCAGAAACAGAACGGTCAAAACTAGATAGTTCATTCCCAGTAATAGGATCGTATCCTACACTTGCTTCCCATCAACCTTTTACATTGGAAACCACAGGCACCATATCCGCTGCAAAAGAAACAGCTGCTAGACCATCCTTTTGTTGCTTTTTAGCTTCCTCTTCATATACACTTCTTGCGATTTCAGGCTTTGTATAATTCGGATATATCTATAAGAAATACTTATTTAATTTTAATTTCACTATATATGGAATTTAAGTAATACAGTTAACCCCTATGTCAAAGAAATTAAAAAATTTATAAAAAACAAAATAAACCTTGAAAGGTAATGTAGCCCATCAAGGTATATGTTTAAAGTGACGTTTTTATTTTTGATTATCCCTTTTCCATACACTTTCTCCCTCAGTTAAAAAAACTGCACTAGGAGGATCATCGTAAAGTGAAATTTCAACTAATGAACCTTTTTTTATTAGCCAATTGTATAAACTACTTTCCTCACTAGTAGGATGCGCTAAAATATCATTTACTTGAAATACAGCTGCATCATATTCGGTATAATTTACATCGTCGTCATCTAACCCATTATCTGTTTCAAAAACTGTATCTAGTTCACCAACAATCCTTAATCCATTTTCCCATTCTAGTATCATGTCACTATGTCCATATTTTCTTAATGTTCCTATTAAAGAGTCGTACCCCGTATACATCCTCTTTTCTTTTGTCTTTACAGCCTTGATGGTACTATATGAGCTCCATCTTTGCCAGAATGTATCAATCCATTAGTAGTCTCAAGGTATTCACCGTTATTTCGATCATAGTACTTCCAAATATTTTTACTAAAGTCTACTCTTTCTTTTTTACCGTTTGGCAGTAGTTGACCTTTCCCTGCAAACGTATCAAGCAATTCATAAGCTGTTTTATATTTCATCATACCATATACAATGTTTACAAAACTTCTCATAATACATACCAATGCTTGTCCTTTTGTTTTTCCCTCTTTAGTTTCTTTTGATAATATACATGAAACACTGGGTTTCTAGGTAACTTACTTCCTTTCGCTACTTGCACTTGCTGTACGGCTAAATTATAAAATAAAGCGTGTAGCGCCCTGTTTCCTTGTTTACTTTTATGTGTCTTACCTTTCCCACCAGAACCAAAGTAAACAGGTGCAATCCCCGCAAATCGTGCTAATTTATTGGCATTTGGAAATAACTTTACATCCCCAATTTCTGCAATTAATGCCGATGCCGTCACAAGTTCTATTCCCGGCATCGTCTCTAATTGATAATCTAGTAGATTTACTAGCTGTTTTAATTCCCTTTCGATGTATTTAATTTCCTTCTTTAAAAATTTAATACTTCGTGCACTTATAAAATTATAATGTGTCTACCTACTTCTATCCTAAAATGAAAAAAAGCACCTTTTGTCATTAGACAAGAAGTGCTTTTTTCTTCAGATAATATATTAATAAATATACTTAGGTTCTTTAATTCAAACTCTAATCTTCATAAATAACAGAACCCATATATTTAAGCTTCCTACCATCAAGTTTTGCTTCCTCAACAAGTTCTTCATATTCAAAATCATACAACCGAATAACAATATTGTACGGCTCTTCTAAGCTTTCACCATAAAAGTCTTCAAGTTCACTTATAAGTGAATCAGAATACGAAGCATTCTTTAGTAATTCGGACAAAGAAGATGTAGGATATTCATTGTAGGTACATTCTAATAAGTCTTGATTGTACTCAAGGAAATTTATCTGAAAATCATTCATGAAGCTCGAAGGGATTCTATCTCCCTCATCATCATATTTTATTTCTACATACTTGCTTAACAAATCCTCATCACTACAATTTCCAAACCAAAGAGAAACAGCTCCTGGGTTTTCCATCATAATCCCCCTTTTCTATTTACCTAAGTCCTTCTGGCAATGAATCAATTCCACCTTTTAACCTATAATGTGCCCAATTTCTTAATTTTCTTTTAAATGTATCGTAGTCAAGTGAGTAATCAATTAAATTGAGAAGCTCTCTATGAGCTTTGCCAGAACCATCAAACCCATGTCTTCCTACCGGATTAACAAATTCAACATCTTTCGTTAACGTTCTCATTTCTGCTATATCTTCAGCCGTTACACCCCACCGCTTAAAAATTGGCGCTCGTGATACTAAGTGCCATTCATGGTACCCACCAGGATAACGAATTCTACTCTCAATAATAGTCCTTAATTTTGGAGTAGACCAGGCTAATTCAAATTCATCTACGCTCAATTCATTAAACCATTTTGCAAAGGCTTTACTTCCGGGCATAGTCTCTGATGTAAAGGTTCTAGTCCTCGCGGTTTCTTTTACAAAGTGGTCTTTTACCAGTTTATTTAATTGCGCATTTGATAATTTTTTTTCCTTCTGTTTTTTATTAGCAGAAGGTTTTTTTCGAGTGTCAGGTTTCACTCTACTTGCTTTAGGTCTTACCGGCTTCGGTATACTAGTATTACCCTTAGAAACAGCTTCCTGATCATAAACCCCTTCAACATTCGCTTTACTATCAGGCTTTTCCACTTTCTCCAAAGCTTTGGACTGACCTTTCGAAACATTCCCCATCTTATACGTCGTTAATCCATTTAACGCTTCACCAAAGGTCTTTCCAGGCAAAGCCTCTCCTATCCCTACCAGTTGAGGTTGAGGACGTAAAGTCGGCATCTCCGCATCTAGTAAAGGTTTGATCTGCTTTTGAAACGGTTCATACACCTTCTTCGACCAATTGCTTGCTGCTTTTGGGCTGACGACATTTCGCATATCGCTTAATGTTTTGGTTGCTTTATGTGCAGGTACACGCGGAACGTTTGTTACTTTTGGAACGGATTTTACCGCTCCTGCGGGTTTCGCTCCTCCAATGACACTCGCAAACAGAAACATGCTGTTTTCCCAGTGCTCTTTTGAAAGAGGTTTGTCCGGATTAAGTGCCTGCTGCCCTACATCTAAGAGTCCCATCGTTGCGTGATTGACAAAGTCATACGGTGAATCAAACGATTTTTCTCCTCGTTCATTCAACCCCTCTTTGAAGGAAACAGCGCCATCAAATCCGCCCATCGTTATATAGTTTCCAAAGTCATACAAGGAGTTGTACCGTTTATCTGCTCTCTCTCCCATACCGGCCCAAATGTCTTGTGCTACGCCTTTAGTACCCGTAACTGTACCTTTTGCTAAAGTTATAGCACCTTCTCCTACGTCCTTGACTACAGCTTTTATACCGGTTTCTTCTTTTTTAGCTTTAGGATTTTCACAGATTTCTGTAAAGTCAAAGGATTCAGCTGTTTTTTTAGTCCCAACACTCCTAACCTGACCCTGACGCATCACTGACTGCATAAGCATTCCCTCAACGCCCGTAGCGTTTTGAAGAATCTGTTGAGACGTTAGCATGCCCACAGTTGAAGAATCGTTGAGCGCCTGCAGGTATGGGCTTTTTTCAAGTTTCACTGCTTGCTCTGCAGGTGACAGTTCCGCTAGTTTTTTCATGTTAGCAGGTGCTGTATCCTGCTGAATTTGCGTTAGCACTTCTCTTATGTAAGGCGAGGTTTTTTCAAGCTTGTGAATTTCTTTTAACTGTTCAGCAGGCGTCATTGCTTGAAGCTGAATCAGTTTTTTAAGGCCTACTTCCTTTATCACTTTCTCTTGTTTTTCTTTTCTTGTCAAGGTTGTTGGAATGCCTTTTTCAAAAACCGAGACGCCTCCTGAATCGGTCATCGCTTTTTTCGCCAACGCGCTCAGCTCACTTACATTGCCCGGCTGAATGGAACCATTTTGAAACCCAGCTTTCACTTTAGAAAGCAGCGAGTTTAAAGATGTCAGCTGATCTTGAATGACTGAAAGGCTTTGCGTTTGCTGTTCGTCAAAACGGACTAAATCGTTCATCGTTTTGTCCGCTTTGTTTTTTGCTTGTTCTACTTCTGTTAGAAAACCTTGGTCGTTAAGCGCTGAAACAGAAGCAAGGTGACTGACTTTTTGAATCGCTGCATTCGCTTGATCGACAAGCGAAACGGTTGTATTTCTTGTTTGATTTAAATGCGCAGGAATAGTGTCTTGCAGAAACGGCTGCGTGATGTAGCCGTCTTCGCTCGGTTCAAATGAGCGCAGCGCATGTGTGATTTGAGTTAGTCGAGCTTCACAGGAAGTGAGTAATGAATGATACAGCGTTAAAAAAGAAGCATGTCCCGTTTCGTAAAAAGACCGAATCGCTTCTCCTCCTTTTCCTTTAAACGCATCATCTAAGCTTGAAAATGCCTGAACCTGTGAAATCAGGCCCTGAATTTGTTCTTTTTGACTTTTAATAGAGTCTAAGATAGCTTGAATATTCTCGTGAAAAGCATCGACATCAAGTGTTTTCAATAATCTGTAACCTCCTAGCTGTATCGATGTAGAAAAACAACAAACGGTTAACGAACAACCGCCCGTCATTTTTCTAAACCTAAGCGGACGCTCCTCTTTACAAGGCTTGCATCATCCGCTAGATAAAACCTTTTTATTTGAATGCCAAATCTATGCTGGTTGAAAGGTTGTTTTTGATAGCTTTATATAAAATATGAACATTATTTAGCGGCGTTTGCAGCTTTTTCATCTGCTTCTTTTATGGACTGCACGGATTTTTTGGTGGTGTTCAAATCATCGAGGAGCGTTTGCCTGTAGTCCACAATTAACGTTTGCAGCTGCTGGTTCAGCTGGTTTAATTCATCAAGCACCGCTAGTTCTTGTCCGCTTCCAACGTGAAACGGAAAAAGCGGCTGAAACTGCTGCGCAGCAGCGCTTAGGTCACTAAGCGTTCTATTAATTTCACCATCTATTACTTTAATTTCGTCTGCCATATTGCATCACACCTTATCTTTTGCTTCGTCTTCTTGCATTTTAATGGCGCGTTCCATCCCTTGTATATCCGATTGAAGCGCCGTAATTTTTGCTTCAATTGTCGTGATGGCATCCGTCAGCTGACGGGTCAGCAAATCATCGTATTCGTCTAACATAGCGGTCCGGATGTCTTCAAACCCAACAGCAAGGCTGCCTGACCAAGTGGCGGAAGTGAGCTCTGGTTCTTTTACCTTTTCCTTTGCACGTTCAAGCTCGCCTTTGACTTCCGTTAACGTGTTTTTACTAGCCGTAAGCTGCTGGATATCTTCATGTGCCTGCTTCACTTGGGTATACAGATGAGCAACAAACATCTCATTCATATGATGACACTTCCTTTATATCTATCTCTTGGTTTCTCTAACAGTAATTCCCTTTTATAGCTTATCAAATAAAGAAAGAGAGCACATCGGCACGTTTTCTTATATTTTTTGGGAATAATGTAGGTTTTTAGTTCAATACCCACTCTTCAGGATAAAATAACCAAAACTATCTTACCATTGACAATTTATCAAGATTTTTGGACTACTTTACTTGTTATTTCCGCGCCACTAAAAGGCCTTTTTACACAATTTTTTTGTTAAAACGCATTCATTCTTTCTATTTCCAAATATTTAAACATGCGCTAGTATATACATAATATAAAGAGGAGGTTGAGTATGAGAGAAAAGCTCGTAAGACTCGGTTATTTACTGGGGTTGGCTCTTGTTTTGTCCGGCATTTTATATTTCTTTGCATCGAACTGGCAAGGCTTTGACCGCTACACTAAAATTGCGCTGAGCGTGGGGCTGATGCTGCTGTTTTACGGAAGTGCGTTTGTAGTGCGAAAGCTCCTTCCTCAGCAGGCGTTTTTAAGTCACTGGACGCTTTTGGCCGGCGCTCTTTCATTTGGATTAAGCATCGCGCTTCTTTCTCAAATTTACAACACGCACGCTGAATCGTACTGGCTGTTTTTAATTTGGCTTGTGCCGGTTATTTTGTTTAGCTTTTTTACAAAGTATCAGCCGTTTCACGTGTTATCGTTTGTTTTATTTCAATTCACCATGGCTTTTTTTATTTCACCAACAGGCGCAGTTTCACAGCGAGGCGAACATGAGACGCTTTTACTTTACGCAGGAATGGCGTTTGTGAACTTACTCATCTTTTGGATCATAAAAAAGAAACAGCGCTCGTCTCCTGTGATCATGTACGCAGCGTTTTGTTTGTTTCACTACATTTTTTTAACTGTTTCCCTGCCGGATTTCACAGGCAGCTCTAAATTACGGATTGGTCTTATTATTTTTTATTTGCTGTTTTTAATAAGCTCCTTTTTTTATTTTTCAAAAGCGAAGCCGCAAAGGTCGTTTTTAGGGATTTCCATCGTGGCATTTGCTTTATTTGTTATTGAACAGTTTTTCTCTTTTATTTTTAAACACTACGCTGAATGGTCACTGTTCTTAGCTTTAGGATTCGTGATTTTATTTATTGGTGCAAGCGTATGGTTTGTCAAATGGCTCACTGCCAACACGTCAGCACAAAAAACCTCGCTCCGCGTAATCAAACGAATAGCGGTGATTGGGATTACGGCCATTGCGTCGGTGATCGGCAGCAGCTCTTTAGGAGGACTTGTCACACTTATTACAGGAACGTACCCAACAAACGGAATGCTTGTGATTGGAGTTTTGCTGATTGTGGCATGTTATTTGATTAAAGCAGATATTCCAACCGTGAAATATACGCTTTTAATGATGGGCGTATTAATTAGCGGCGGCGCTTCTTTTTTTGTGAACGACATTCTGTTTTTTATCTACGTCATCGCACTTGTAGCGCTTTTAGTATTCACGAAGCATACGCCCGTTCGCCTGTTGCTTTTTGTGCTAGTGCAAGGGCTTCTGTTAATAAAGGTTCCGACTGCTTACTATGACACTATCAAAATAGATTATGTGCTGCTCGCTTTGTTTCTATTAAATGCCGCTGTGTACGCGATAAACCTACACCACGCGTTTAAAAAAGCGGCGCTGCTTCTTGCTTTTATCTTTTTACTGTCGCTGACTGAATTAAGCGAACCGTCTTTTTTAAATATTATTTACTGCACGGTGTTTTTTGTAATTTCGACCGTCTTTTTATTTGTGACGGTACGAAAAGAGCCAAAATATGATTTTATTGTCGGCATGATCTTCTGGTTTGTTTTTTTAGCGATGAAATATTACGACTTTGTGTGGGATTTATTTAATAAATCACTTGTGCTCGTTATTTTAGGTCTTATCTTTCTTTTCCTAAGCAGGAAATGGGACCTGTCAACGCCTGATCAGCCGCAGCCGTCGTTTCTTGACCGCAGCCGAACCGCTGTATGGATCATCATTCTTGTTCAGCTCATTATGCTGGGCGGCATTTTCACTAAAAACGAAGTGCTTCTTCAAAACGGAAAAGAAATTAAGCTCGCTTTACAGCCAATCGATCCGCGCTCGCTGCTGCAAGGCGATTATGTTGAGCTGAATTACGACATTGCGCACGTTACCTTACCTCATGTGAAAGACGGAGAAAAAGTGAAGCTCGTTCTTCGTCCTGACAAACAAGGCGTGTATAAATACGCAAAAATCTACCAAGCGGATGATGACTGGAATAAGCCGTATACTTCTAAAGAAAAAGACGTTGTCATTACGGGCAGCTATCACGACTGGGGAATTCAGTACGGAATTGAGCATTACTTTATTCCAGAAGGAACCGGCAGCAAAGTGGAAAGCGAAGCTCGTTTTGCTACTGTACGAGTTGGAAAAAACGGAGATGCGATCGTTACAAAAGTAGGAAAATAAAAAAGAAGCCGCTTCAACATTGAAGCGGCTTCTTTTTGTTTTAATTGATAAATATGCCGATGATCATCGTTAAAATAAGAATCACAAAGAAAATAATGATTCCATAGCCAATCCATTTTATTCTTTTGGGCGTTCCTTTTACATTCATATCCGTTAATTTTCCTTCAATACGCTTTTGATGTTCAGTAACATCATTGAATTCATTGTTAGGTGAAGTGATATTATCCTTCCTTTCTATTT
The DNA here is from genome assembly GCF_042787775.1 of Priestia sp. YIM B13552. Taxonomy (NCBI): domain Bacteria; kingdom Bacillati; phylum Bacillota; class Bacilli; order Caryophanales; family Bacillaceae; genus Priestia; species Priestia sp. YIM B13552. Next base: position 20,744 of record NZ_JBHZOU010000003.1, on the reverse strand, counting down.
AATCGTTTTCTTTCTTCTAACAGCTCTTCATATCTTTTTTCAAGCCGCTGCTTGTCTTTTCCTTCTGGCGTGATAGAAAGCTCGCTAATCACTTTTGTTAATTCTAATTGAAGCGCAAGTTTCTCCGCTTCATTTTGCTGCTGTGACGCTTTTTTGCTTTTATCCGTGTCTTCAATCGCCGCAAGCTCCGCTTTGGACTGTTTTAACGTCAAAACATGCGTCGCAAGCTTTTTAACAAAATAGCGGTCGTGCGTCACAAATAAAATCGTCCCTGGATAAGCTTTTAACACTTCTTGAAGCGCTTCTTTTGTATGAAGATCAAGATAGTTGGTCGGTTCATCTAAAAGAAGAACGTTATAGTTTCCTAAAAAGACTTTTGCTAATGCCGTTTTGACTCGTTCTCCTCCGCTTAGCATCTCTACTTTTTTATACACGTCTTCACGTTTAAAAAGTAAGCGTGATAGTACCGTACGAATAAACTGTTCAGTGTACGGACTGTCTTCTTTAATGTTTTCTAAAATGCTTTTAGCGGGATCTAGATTTTCAAGGCGCTGATGGAAAAAGCCGAGTTTTACAGGCTTCGCAACCGTGATGCCTTCTGTTCGCTGCTCAATCATATTCAGCAGCGTAGATTTTCCGGCGCCGTTTTTGCCGACAATCGCTACTTTCGCTCCTGGCTTCACAACGCCTTTTAGGTTTTGAAACAACATATGATTACCAGCTGATGCTGATACTTTGTCAAAGCTCAGTACCTGCTTGCTGTGCACTTGGTGAAACTGCGATAGGTCAAAATGAATTTCTTCCATTTCTTTTGGCTTTTCTTTTTTCTCCAGCTTTTCAATTCTTGTTTCAATCGCTTTTGCGCTTCTGTCTAGCTTCGCTTTTTGTTTTCCGACCGCTCGCTTATGAAGTCTCGCTTCAGAATTGCCCATGCGGCTCGGCGCTTTTTTAAGCGACTTTGATTTTTGGCTTTTTTCTTCAGACGCCAGTTCGAGCCGCTGCTTTTCTTTTACATACTGTTCATATTCAAACTGCTGTCTTTCAACCGCATGTTTTTTTTGCGTCACATATTCTTGATAATTGCCTTCATAGCAGTGAATTTTGCCGCCTTCTACTTCCCAAATAGACGTACAAAGGCGGTTTAATAATTCTCGGTCATGTGAAATCAGCAGCAGACTGCCTGTAAAAGACTTCATTTCTTCTTCAAATTTCTCTACGCCTTTTACATCTAAGTGGCTCGTTGGCTCATCGGCTGCAAGCAGTTCCGCGCCGGATGAAAGAGCAGCTGCAATTTTCTTTCTTGTTTCTTCTCCTCCGCTAAGAAAGTCCGCTTCAGTTGGCACACTCCACTGACTTTTCATCTCCGGAGAAACGTCTCCTGTAGGTTGAACATCAAGCTGCGGAATCAGTGAGGAACGGCCATATGTTTGCACAATCCCTTGATCTGGACTCATTTTTTTCATTAAAATATGAACCAACGTCGATTTGCCTTCTCCGTTTTTCCCCACAATTCCAATTCGCTCTCCGCGATGTACTTGAAGTTTCTCTGCTTGAAACAGCAGGCGATCTCCATAGCTTTTTTCAATATTTATAGCTTCTAACAATAACATAAAAAAACCTCCCTAGGATTTCTAGAGAGGATTAGAGGTCATAATTAGGCATACGCAAATATGCACCCTTTTATAGAGTAAAAAAAGGGAGAAATCACTTCATATAAGACATATAGAAATGGCACCTAAAAATGTACAGACTAATCCTATCTAGACAAATGTTCATTTAAAATAAAGTTTTAAAAGAATGTCTAAAAAATAGGATTAATTATCCATTGTCTACGGTACCTTTCCTTTCTTAGTATAAAATGACTTGCCTCTTACAGTGTATGACGAACATTTTTAAATGTCAATATCGATTGGGATGATATTCCCTTCTTTTCCTAAGCATAAAAGATCCTCAGCTGATCTCAGCCGAGGATTCTTTTATTACACGTATTGATTCACTTTCCCTGTAAAATCAGGCAGCCACTCGCCGTGGGCTTCAATTAAATCATCGCACATACGAATGATGTCATCCATAGATAATTCCGCATTTGTATGAGGATCTAGCATCGCTGCTTGATAGATGTGCTCTCTTTTTCTAGTGACTGCTGCTTCAATTGTTAGCAATTGCGTATTAATATTCGTACGATTTAACGCCGCAAGCTGCTCAGGTAAGTCTCCTACATAAGTCGGCATAATGCCGCTTCGGTCTACAACACATGGAACTTCTACGCACGCTTTTGTCGGCAGGTTACTAATTAAGCCTCCGGTATTTAATACGTTACCGGCAAATTTAAACGGCACGTTTGTCTCCATTGCTTCAATGATTCTAGAGCCGTATTCATGTGAACGTGTATGAGTTAACTGACTGTTGTTAACCATTTCTTCTCTCATTGATTCCCAATTGCTGATTTGCTCTTCGCATCGGCGCGGATATTCATCAAGAGGGATGTTAAACTGATCAACAAGATTTGGATATTTATGTTTAATAAAGTATGGATGATACTCTGCGTTATGCTCAGACGATTCGGTAATATAATAACCGAACTTATCCATTAGCTCAAAACGCACCATGTCGTGATGCTTTGTTCTTTGCTTTTCTTTTGCCAGACGCTTAATTTCTGGATATAAATCTTGTCCATCTCTTTTTACTTCTAGCAGCCATGCCATATGGTTAATGCCTGCGATTTTCTCTTGTATCCCTTCATGATCCATTCCGAGAGAGTCAAACAAATCTTTTGTACATACTTGAACACTGTGACAAAGGCCTACCGTCTTTACATCTGTATAGCGCAACATTGCACCCGTTAGTGTTGCCATTGGATTGGTGTAATTTAAAAACAGCGCATCCGGACATACTTCTTCAATATCTTTTGCAAAATCAAACAGGACCGGAATCGTGCGCAGTGATCTGAAGATTCCTCCAATTCCTACTGTATCTCCAATTGTCTGACGCAAGCCGTATTTTTTAGGAATTTCAAAATCAATGACGGTGCTTGGTTTGTAACCGCCTACTTGAATGGCGTTAATCACATACTTTGCTCCTGTTAAAGCTTCTCTGCGGTTCAAATAGGCTTTAACCGTAATATTCACTTTATAGTTTTCTTTTAGATTGTTTAGCATATTTTCCGAATCTCTTAAACGCTCAGCATCTATATCGTATAGCGCAAATTCAAAGCCAGCTAAAGCAGGCACAAACATGCAGTCTCCTAAAATATTTTTTGCAAAAACTGTACTTCCCGCTCCGATAAATGTGATTTTAGACATTTTCATCTTCCTTCCTCATATTGGTTTTATCCTTTTACAGATCCTGATGAAAGCCCTGCAATAAAGTATTTTTGTAGCACTAAAAATAAAATGGTCATTGGAAGCATCGCAATAATCGCAGCTGCTCCTACTAAGCTAAGATTATTTTGATTTTCGGCAAAAAAGCTTGCTAACGTAACGGTTAATGTATGCATTTCCTTATCTTGAAGGAAGAAAATTGCAAACTGATAGTCGTTCCAAATGTAGACGCTTGCAATAATTAAAATAGACGCAGTGACAGGCTTTAGCAGTGGAAATACGATTTTAAAGAAAATCGTTAACGTGCCGGCCCCATCAATTCTTGCTGCTTCCTCGAGCTCTTTAGAAATAGTGGAGCGAATGAAACCCGCATACAAAAAGATCGTTAGCGGCAAAAATGCTGCGACATTATTTAAAATAGCAATTTGGTACGTGTTCATCATCCCCATATTCACAACCATTTTGTACAGCGGAACTAACGCTGTTAAAGGCGGTATTACCATCACGGCGATAAAGATAAAATAGACGTACTTATTTAGTTTCGTTTGGCGGCGCGCTAGAGGATACGCAGCCATTGATCCTAAAAAAATAAGCAGAACCGCCGAAACGAACGTAATGATAAACGTATTCATAAAAGAACTGCCTAAATTCGCTTGCTCCCAAGCCGTTATGAAATTTTCAAGGTGTATGCTTTTTGGAAATACCCATTTGGAACTAAAATCCCCGGTTGCTTTTAAAGAAGTCGTAACAAGAATATAAAAAGGGACAATATGAACGAGCGTTATACAAAGAGCTAGAAAGGTAAAAAATCGTTTTTTCCGTTTATTTGTATAGTCCATCACGCTTCTGTCTCCTTTCGTTTAAAGTAAACAAGTGCTGATAAGCTAATGACTAAGATAATGAGCGCCATGCACACACCTTGAGTTGCAGCATAGCCGGCGTCCTGCCTTCTAAAATATAAGTCATACATAAAAGTAGACATTGACTGCGATGCATCTCCAGGCCCTCCTCCTGTCAGCGCAACAATGACGTCAAACAGCTTTAAACCTCCGATAATATTTAAAACGACGTTAATTGTAATCGAAGGCATAAGCAATGGAAGCGTGATATTTTTAAACTGCTGAAGAGCCGATGCTCCGTCAAGCTGCGCTGCCTCGTAATAATCTTTTGAAATACTTTGCAGCCCCGCTAAATAAATAATCATCGCAATTCCAACGAATTGATACGTATTGACGAACACGATAATCCAAGAGTTAAGCTCTGGAGTTCCCAAAGCATTAATCTTCTCAAAACCTAAAAATACAAGAAGGTCATTTAAAGCGCCTCCTTGGTAGGCAAAAAAGAAGTACCAGATATACCCCATAATAATTGGGCTGATAATAACCGGAAGGTAGACAATTGTTCTTGTTACAGCTTTCATTTTAATGCTTTGATTCAGAAGCAAAGCGTATAACAAGCCAATAATGTTTTGGAAAATTGTACTGCCTATTCCATAGAGCAGCGTATTTTTTATCACAAGCCAAGTCGTTGGATCTGCAAGCAAACGTTTATACTGCTGGAGCCCAATCCAATCATATGTTTGTGAAAATCCATTCCAATTAGTAAAGGAAAGTCTAATTCCGTTAATAAAAGGATAGATAATAAAAACGGTGATAATTACTAAGCCGGGAAGGTACATCCACCATAAAGAGGACTCTGTTTTTAATTTTTTCTTTCGTTTTTTCGTATCTCTTACTACAGAAACCGGCTCTTTCCTGACTAATTCATTCATCGTGTTCACTCCTATTTCAGCTTGTGTTGAAAAGAAGCAGAAGCCTATCTCCCTGCTTCTTAGCGAACAAGGAACTTTTGCACACTATTTTATTGTTTACTCAGACGCTTGTACTCTTTTTCCATCTCTTTTGATAATTGCTTTGGCGTTAAACCTCCCGCTAGCAATTCTTGACCTGTAGAAGACATCACTGCCCACATGCCGCTCGGTAAATACTTTCGGTCGAAGTATGGCTCAACTTTAATATCGCTATACTTATCGTAGTATTCAGAGTAGTAGTTTTGTGTTTTATTGTTTGTCAGAGCCGATGCTGAAGACGTTCCTTCGGCAATCTTTTTGGCAACTTCCGGCTGTGACACAAATTCAATAAATTTCTTAGCTTCTTTAAGGTGCTTAGAATCTTTCCACGCAGCAAGGGTAAAGCGCTCTCCGCCGATCCAGCTTTGCGTACCGCCTTTATGAATAGCAGGCACCGGTACTGTTCCTACTTTTACTTCAGGATTTAATTCTGTTGCATCCGGTCCAAGAGATCCGCCCACAAATGTGAAAGCAATTTTATTTTGAGCCATTAATTCCGTTGCTTGAGATACTTTTGCGGTTAATACATCTTCATTCAGCAGCCCTTTCTTCTTCATTTCTGCCATTGTTTCTGCTAGCGGCGTGTAGTTTGACCAATTAAATGTTCCTTTTTCCAACTGCTTAGCGTAGTTCTTATTTCTTGCTGTAATAAGCTGAGGTGTAGCCAGCTGATCAAACACTTGAGCAATATTGCCATTTTCCCCTCCTGGGATCCATAGAGGCGCTATTTCTCCTTTGCTCTTCTTTTTTACTGCTTCTAATGCTGTTATAAATTCATCCATTGTGTTAGGAGGCTTTATTCCGTATTTTTCTAACAGCGTCGCATTATAGCTAATTCCGTCTTTTGCTTGATTTAAAGGATACGCATACACTTTGCCGCTTTTATCTTTTAAAATTTGATTTAGCGCCGGATCCAAATGCTGAACCCAATCCATATCTTTTAAATCTGCTACATACTCCCCGTAGCGAAGCTGAGACCAGCCGTGCGTATCAAATAAATCGGGCATATCATTTGCACCCATTTTCACACGAAGCATATCTTCATAGCCGTTACCCGGAAAATTCGCATCAATTTTAATATCTGGATTTTGTTTTTCAAATTCTGCAATCGCATTTTGGAGCGCTTTTCTCTCGCCTTTATTACTCATCGTAGAAAAAAGTGTTAGCGTCGTTTTCCCATTTCCGCCTGTTGCCGCTTCTTTATTTCCGCAGCCCGCTGCCACAACAGAAAAGACTAGTAATAGAACGAAAAGATACGTAAGCTTTTTCATTTATCTTTTTTCCTCCTTATACTCTATCAAGACATAAATAACTGAATATTCAGTTATTTACACATAGACAAATTCATTGCACAACGAAATAAAGTCACTTATAATTTAATCCTATACTTTTACAAAGGTTCAAAAAGTCCTAGAGATGAAAAAGCTTTTTCATTTACATACTTATCTGCCAATAAGTATGTAGTTTCTAGGGCTTTTTAACCTGCTTTTTCTATGGTTTTTTCTATTTTTCTTCCCCCTTATCACTCTTTATGTATAAATTCTTCTTTTCTATCACCCCCTTTCAAGTTATAACTTTTAGGTTACTGCTTCTTGAGCAAAGCTCCGCAGCTTTCACGGTAAATTAATTTAGTCGGCACCATGACTTTTAAAGGAACGGACCTGCCGCTTAATCGATCTATTAGCATTTTAACAGCCTGCCTTCCCATTTCTTCAGTATATACTTTAACCGTTGTGAGCGGCGTGCTCGCAAATGCTGCGATATCCACATCATCAAAGCTTACAATCGCTACGTCTTCAGGAACCTTTATATTTGATTGCTGCAGGGCACGCATTGCTCCTATTGCCATTGCATCACTTGCGATAAAAAATGCCTCAGGAAGATTTCCTTGCTTAATCGCTTGTCCCATCAGCTCATATCCTTCATTCATTGAATATTCGCCCACATAAACTTTCTCAGAATCGAGCAGGCCTTTTTCATGCATAACGCGTTCAAAAACCGTTTGACGCTGATCTTCAATAATAGAACTTCCATTGATATAATGTTCTCTTTCTGTCCCTCCGATATAGCCAATTCTTTTATAACCGAGGTCAAATAAATGATTTAATGCGTGTTTAGTAGCTTTCTCAAAATCAATCATGACCGAATCGTACAAATCCTCATCCGCTTTGTGATTAATAAAAACAATAGTATCTAAATGATTGCTCACTTCTTGAACCGTTTCTGGACTAACTCTTCCCACTACAATCACTCCATCAAGATCCTGCAGCAGCTCTTCTTGCTTCATACCTTTTAGTCTAAATGACTTTACTGTAAAAATTTCTTTTTCTGCGCATTCACTCTCTATTCCATGGCGAATAGAAGAGAAAAAAGGGTCTACTAGCTCTTCTTCAAGGGATTGAGCAAAAATAATACCTATTTGAGGAGCTTCTATATCCTTTCCGTTTGCCGTTCCTTTTCGTATCTTCACGGGCGTATATTGCAGCTCCTTGGCTGCATGCAGAATGCGTTCACGAGTAACCTCAGATACAGAAAGCGTATGATCATTATTTAGTACTCTTGATACGGTTGAACTGGAAACCTTAGCGTACGCCGCTATATCTTTTAAAGTTGCCATCTTTTTACCTCTCTATTATAATCTTCTATTTTTACTAAATATTTATCTCTTATATTGGAAGAATAGCACATTAATAAAACGCTTTCAATAAATAATTTTAAAATTTCAGTAAATTCATTAAAATATTCTCCAAAATTCTTCATTTCTTTTGTTAGTTTCGCCGTTTAAATGACAAAAAAGACGCTATTACTACTTTGTTTTTATCACACTGCACTAAAACTTAAGTAAACTTTTAGTAAATATTAATTTTCATAAGAATTTGTTCATATTTGATATAAAACGATTTTGTTGGGGAAAATAAAAGAAGAAATAATGATAAAGAAAGAGAGAGCCTATGATTAGCCAACATTCTTATTTTCAACAATGTCTGCATGCCATTCAACAATTGCATAATATGAATTTTACGAAAGAACAGCTGTTGCAAAAAGACTTTTTAATCGCTCAAGAACGTGAATTAAACATGTACTACTCGCCCCATAACGATTACATAAATCCAGACGCTCATATTGTCATTGCCGGCATCACACCAGGCTGGTTTCAAATGAAAACCGCTTTTACACAATGCGTTTCCAGCCTGTCTCATCATCATCCGCTTGAACAAGTCCTGTACGAAACAAAAAAAGCCGCTAGCTTTAGCGGAACGATGAGAGTCAATTTAATAGACATGTTAGATCGATGCGGAATTGCAAAAGTCATGGGCATTAACGGTGCCGCTGAGCTATTTGCTTCACAGCGAGATTTACTGCATACAACGTCCGTATTAAAGTATCCTGTGTTTTACAAAGGAAAAAACTATACAGGTCATCAGCCCTCAATTGAACGCTCAGCGCTTCTTTCTCGCTATGCTTTTGAAGTGTTTCCACAGGAATTGAACGAAATAAAGAATCCATGTTTAATTGTTCCGCTAGGAAAAGCGGTTGAAAATGTTTTGAGAAAACTTTCAAGTGAATCTTCGTTTTCTCGGCATACGTATTTATTTGGCTTTCCTCATCCATCCGGAGCAAACGGACATCGAAAACGGATATTTGAAGAACACCTAGATGAATTCACGGAAATTGTGGAGGGGTGGGCTGTAAACAGAAGGAGTTGAAAACGACCTTTAGCTCTTTCTGTTTACAACATCTCCTTCTTTTTCTTCTAGTTCTCGTTCATTTTGCTCTTCATGAAACTCTTCTTCTGTTTGTGCAGCAAGATAGTCAAACGGCGTATAGTAATTACGAGGAAGCTTTCGCTGCCACACCGTTTTAATCATAATAATCATCAACGGAATACTCACCGTTAAAATAGCGGCTAAAACTAGTAGCGAAAAAATCATAAATTATTTCCTCCTGCTTTATAAACCGTTCCTCCTGAAATAACAAAGCGGATATACTACACCCATTCACTTATATTCAATCTACATTTACTGTCATCAGTATACGAGATTCATGAGTAACAAAACCGTTCTTTTCAAAAAAACGTTCTGGTTTACCTTGGCCTCTTTCAGTAGACACATAGACTTCTTTCACTTCTTTTTGTATAAGTAACTCGTTAAGGAAAGATAAAAGACTCGTTCCTATGCCAGTTTGCTGAGTGCTGCTTAACACACAAATTTCATTTATATAAAACGTCTTATAATTCGCCCACTGTTCTTCATTTCCTACTATAAATCCTATGAGTTTATTATTTTCACTGTGGAAGTAACCTACTCCTATGTAACCTGGAGTTTTACTGATATCGTATAAACGAACATAAGCAGTGTTTATACTCCAAGGCTCATTCCACGGTGACCCACTAAAAACATTTGTATAGATGATTGCTGCTTCTTTAAGATCTTCATCAGTCAATAGACGAACTTCGGTTTTCATCATGTTTCTCCTTTTCACATCAGTTCTCTTGAAACTCATTAATTACATTCAACAGCTCTTTTAGATCCTCTATTACATATGAATCTGTAAAATTCCCGTCAAAGAAAGCGTCTTTCTTTCATACAGCATGCATGCCCGCCCCTCTTGCACCAAGCACATCATTTTCTGGATGATCCCCGATATATACACTTTCTTCAGCCGACACATCAAGCGCTTTTAATGCTCGCAAAAAGATATCTTTATGCGGCTTTTTAATGCCTTCTTGTTCGGAAACAAGTATGGTATCAAAATAGTGATCAATTCCAAGCGCTCTAATATTCATCCACTGAAAGTCCGTAAAACCATTTGTGATCATGCCTAGCAACAGCCCTTTTTTCTTTAGCTCTTTTAGTACACCCTCCATATGTAAAAACGGAACGCAGTGAGCTGGAAAATAGTGAAGGTAATCATCTAGCATCCCTTCCCATGTTAGATTCGAAAGGTCATATTCGTTCAAAAGCTGCTGATATACTTTATCTTTCCATACGTAGCCTTTTTGATCTAACTCAATAAATCTAGATGTGTACTCTTGCTTCGGTATGAGTGCTAGTTCTTCACTATATCTCTCGTACTGATCTTGAATAAAAAGCTTCAGTGAACTGTCTCGATCTAATAATGTCCCATCTAAATCAAAAATGACGGCTTTAATCATGTTTTTCCTCCTCTATATGTAAATCAATTTAACGATTGGTTAATTATAACATTTACGACTGTAAAACTAATAAACCATATTTAATTCTTTCCTGTAAAAGAAAAAGGAGACCTACGGTTCGGGGCTCCTTTTCTTGGATACACTTTATTTTTTTATACTTGAATTAATAGATGTATCTATAAAATCATTTACATATTTGCTCATTTCTCTGTACTTCGTCCAGTGTAAATAGTGATGACCTTGTAAAACGACTAGTTTTTGCGATGATACGTGACTTAATTGGTTTTGATAAAACGTAATATTCGATTTTCCTTCTTTTTCTTCTTTATCTATTTTTCTAGTAAAAATCATTACGGGCATTTTTGAAGGAAACGACATATCGAGAGTTTTATTTATATTGTTGTTCAGTTCTTTTGCTTCATCAATGACGTTTTTGTTGTAGCCTTTCCAGCTGGAAATTGCTTTTGTCATTTTTAAATTTTTTGTTGTATACGTTCCTTCTTCGGCTAGCGGTAGATACTGATTAGGACTAGTAAGCAGGGCTAAGCGAGCAAGTCCACTTGGCGCTAAAACACTCATCAAACTTGGTATATTCGGCGCTTCTTCTTTAAAATAATCCAGCGCTTTTGGCAACGTAGGGTCTATTCCAATAATTGCTTCTACTTCATCTGGATATTTATTTGCATAATACATGCTGTAAACGCCAGAAACTGAGTGTGGCATTAATATATACGGACCTTTTATATCCGATTTTTGCAAAGCTTCTCTCATTTCACTTACACTATTTTCTATGGTACGTTTTTTATTCGTAATGTCACTCCATCCGTATCCAAATGGTTCTACTACCACAACTTTATTATCCTTCGACAGTTCATTTACTAACGGTTCAAAATCCAGTGCAGGTGCAGTCGTTCCCAAGCCGCTTAGTAGTACAATCGTATTTTCCCCTTTACCTTTTGTATATACATGAATATCTCTGCCATTAACCTCTACTAATTGACCAATAGGCGGATACTTTTTCTTTTCCACTGCCGTCATTACTTGATTCGTTACAATCCATATGATGCATATCCCCAATATAGCTACTATCACGTTTCTTAAAATTCTCAAGAACCTAAACTTTTTTTCCACGTTAACCTCTCCTTTCCATAAGTAGTAGTTAATAAGCCGACGAGAATGCTAGAGAATTTTTGGAACTGCTTACTTACTATGACGCTTCAGAAAACGTTTAGTTCTATTTCCTATATAAAATTTAAAAGAATGATAGCAGCTTACTTTAGCACTAAACGAAAAAAAGGCCTCTTCTCATGAAAGAGACCTTTTACTATTTATTAAAAAGAGAACAATAAAAACTGTAACTTCTTCACTTGATGCCTAAGCGTATAACTGACGCTACGTTTTTAGCGGTTCTTTCAATGTTTTCACCCGCTTTTTCCAGCGCTTCTGATAGATCGACCGCTCCGGGCACGACGCTAAATAACGCAGAAATACCGTGTTCATATACAGCTTCGCTTCCCGTTCCAATGCTCCCTGCTATCGCTATCACGGGAACGCTATGCTTTTTTGCTGTTTTCGCTACGCCCATGGGGGTTTTTCCGTAAATGGTTTGACCATCTATTCTTCCTTCACCGGTAATAACAAGATCAGCATCTTTAATATAGCTTTCTAGCTGAGTTGCCTCAATGACAATGTCTACACCTGGCTTTAACTCCGCAGATAAAAATGCCAGCAGGCCGCCTCCTAGTCCTCCTGCCGCTCCGGCACCAGGAACACTTTGGATATGAATATTCATTTCTTTTTCAATAACCGCTGCGTAATGAGCTAGATTACGGTCAAGCCGTTTGACCATATCCGGAGTTGCGCCTTTTTGAGGACCAAATACAGCGGATGCTCCGGTTTCACCTGTTAAAGGATTGTCTACATCGCACGCCACTTCTACTTTGACTTCAGCAAGCCGGGAATCCAAGTTTGTAAGATCGATAGAAGCTAACTGATCTAGGCTGCCGCCTCCTTCTTTTATTTCTGCTCCGTTAGCATCAAGAAGTTTTGCGCCTAAAGCTTTTGCCATACCGGCTCCTCCATCATTTGTAGCACTTCCTCCGATGCCAATAATGATATGCTTCACTTTGTGATCTAACGCTTTAAGAATGAGCTCGCCAGTTCCTCGCGTTGTTGTGATAAGCGGGTTTCGTCTATCGACCGGAACATGATGAAGGCCTGAAGCGGCTGCCATTTCAATAACAGCCGTTTTGCCGTCTCCAAGAATTCCATAAAAAGCTTCCACCTCTTTATCTAAAGGTCCGGTTACTTTAGCTTGTATGATTTGTCCGCCCGTCGCGTCCACAAGCGACTGAACGGTTCCTTCTCCACCGTCTGCCATAGGTACTTTACTAATCTCCGCGTTGGGAAAATGAGCTTTTATTCCTTTTTCAACCGCTTCACAAACGTTAAGAGCCGTTAAGCTTTCTTTAAATGAATCAGGTGCAATCACAATTTTCATGCGTAAACACTCCTTTTTATTTTTAGCCATATAGCTTTAATACACCAAATATAAGCGTGGATACAATTGCCATAATGAGTCCAATAAGCGATTCGTATGGTATTAATTTTAAGCGTTCTTTTATTTTCATATTTACACTTCCGCCCGTTGCGTGAAAAAAGCTTCCGTGCGGAAGGTGATCAAGTACGGTCGCTCCGGCATGAACCATAGCAGCTCCGGCTAAAGCAGAAACGCCTAGCTCTAAAATTGTAGATCCAAAAACTTGGCTTGCGACTGCTGTTCCTGCCGTTGTCGAAGCGGTTGCCGCTGACATAAAAATACCTGAAACCGGTGCTAAAACGTAAGCTGGCAACCCAATAGCAGACAAGGCGTGAATAATAACGTCTTTTAGCTGGGAGTTAGCAATGATTCCTGCTAATGTCCCCGTTCCGAGAAGCATAATGGCTACACCTGACATTTTCCCTAATCCAGAAATAGCATATGTATTAAGCTGTTTTCCTTTTTTCATCACAATGGCACCAACAATTCCTCCTGCAGGAAGCGCAACCATTGGATCAATATTAAGATCAAAAAGCGGTCGCAGCGCCAGCAGCACGATGGTAACAATGGGTGCTATGATGGCTGTTAAAAAGAGCGGCAAGCTGCTTGCATCCACTGTATCTATTTCTTCAGCTTGAACCATTGTTCCTTTTTTCACTAATCGTTTGGCTACTAGATAAGTGGCCGCTACGCCAAATACAGCGGGAATGATTCCTGCAGCCATCACGGATGTAAGCGGAATATTAAATGCATCCGAAGCAGCAATAGCGTTAGGATTAGGAGACATTAAATTTCCTGCCTTTCCTCCTCCAATCATCGCTAATAAAATAGCAGGCTTTGACATACCCGTACGTTTAGCAATGGCTAAAGCAATAGGCGCCACTGTGATGACAGCCACATCAACAAACACACCTACTGTCGTAAGAATGAGTGTGGCTAGCGCTAGAGCTAAAAGCGCTTTTGTTTCCCCTAGTTTTTTTACAATGGTTTCTGCTATAACCGCTGCAGCACCTGATTCTATTAATACCCCGGCCAATATACCGGCTGCAAGAATCCGCAGTACTGCCGGAATAATGCCTTGTGCGCCTTCAATCATTAAATTAACGGTATCAGCGATGTTAACTCCGCCAATCAGTCCTCCAATTAAAGCTCCGGCTATCATTCCGTATGCGGGAGCCACTTTCTTTAAGATTAATATAATAGCAATTACTAATGCACAAATAGCGCCTAATGCGCTTACTTGAACGTCCATAAAGCATCCCCTTTCTTATTTCTCCTGTCCCTAACGTTAATTGTAAGCGCTATCTTATATTCTTTCATTAGTCACTTCAACAGAAAAAGACCTCACTATCGCAAGATCTTTTATGCACGTGCACAATTATGAAATTTTAGATAGCAATAGCGCTACATACAGTTCAAGAAGGTCTTTGACTTTTCTTGGATCTTTTCCCGTAATGCTTTGAATTCTATCTAGACGGTAACTTAGCGTATTTCGATGTATAAAAAGCTTTTTAGCTGCTGTGCTTCCTTCGCCATTTTCTTCTATGTAGACCGTTAACGTTTCGATAAGTTCTTTTTTCTTATCGTATTCCTTCAGCTTTTCATAGTGATGCAACAGATCATGATTTTCTTGAAAACCGGCGCTTTGGCGTAACAGCACGGGAATTTGATAATCCGAATAGCAGTAGAAAACAGCTTCTGGGTGAAGCTTAGAACCGACGGCAAGCGTATCTTTTGCCTGCTGATAAGATACACGAAGACCTTTAAAGTCAGGTTGAACAGATCCTGCCGCTAACTTACACACCATTCCAGACGCCCAAAGCTGTTTTTCCAGCTGTTCCGCATAGCTGCTAGGGCTGCCTGCTTCTGTAGATTTTAATATGACCACTCCGTCTGGAAGCATAGCGTATAGGTCATTATTAGCTATGTATTTCTTTACAAGCTTCATAACTTCATGGCGATTGTCCGCTGTAACAATCAGTGCCACTCGTGGAAGGTATAAGTTAATATCAAAGCGATTCGCCCGGTCAAAAAATAAAGAGTCAAACGAATCTTCTTGCTGAAGAAGCTGATGAACTACCTCTTCTTTTAATCGTTCATCCCACTGAATTTCCTCTATTAAAATCATTTCTTGAAAAATCATTTCAGCCGCCATGCGCACAAGCTCTCCGTAATTACGAATCTGTTCTGGCAGTCCTGTCAATCCCACGACTCCAACAATTTCCCCGTTAAAGAAAATAGGCAAATTCACGCCCGGTTTGGCCCCGCGCAGCGAGTCAGCCTGCTGTTGAGTAATTTCGTAGGAACTGCCGTTTTTTAATACCATCAACGCTCCTTCGTGGATTTGATTCATTCGCTTTTTGTCACCCGAACCAATAATGACTCCTTTTTCGTTCATCACGTTAATGTTGCAATCAATAATCTCCATCGTTCTACACACAATTTTCTGAGCTAATTCTTTTGTTACGTATCTCAACATTTCCCCATCCTTTGCCTCTGTGAAGTAAAGCTCAATTTTTTCGTGACAGCTAATTTGTATTCAATGAAAAATTTGCGATACTTCATTATAATATACGTAGAAGCAAAACCACATCTTTGAAACCGCCAACAAAACAGTGCCTATAGGAGGATAAAAGAATGACTGTGTCAAAACTAGTTTTTACCCCTCTTAGCTATACAGGATGGGGATCACTTCAGCAACTGCTTCCGGAAGTAAAAAAATATCACCCTGCTCATATTTTAATTGTCACAGATCCCGTGTTAAAAGACATTGGACTTGTGGATAAAGTGAGTTCTCCCCTCATTAAAAATGGATACGAAGTAGATGTATATGCAGATACGGCACCAGAGCCGCCTTTAGCACTCGGTGAAAAACTCGTATCCTACGCAAAAAGCCGAAAATTTGATTTAGTCATTGGCGTTGGCGGCGGCAGCGCATTAGATTTAGCAAAACTTACGGCCGTTTTAGCCGTTCACGACGGAGCTGTAGAAGAATACTTGAACTTAACTGGTACAAAACAAATTTCAAAAAAAGGTCTTCCTAAAATTTTAATTCCCACAACTTCCGGCACGGGCTCAGAAGTAACGAATATTTCTGTGCTGTCTCTTGAAAGCACAAAAGATGTTGTGACCCACGACTACTTGCTTGCGGACGCGGCGATTGTAGATCCCGAGCTTACGCTGAGCGTGCCTCCTAAAGTAACGGCGGCTACAGGGGTTGATGCATTAACTCATGCCGTTGAAGCTTATATATCAGTAAATGCAAATCCAGCAACAGACGCCTTAGCACTAAAGGCTATACGCATGATCGGCTCTTCTTTACGAACAGCTGTAGAAAATGGCAAAGATAAAGAAGCGCGAACTCAGATGAGCTACGGAAGCTATTTAGCGGGACTTGCTTTTTTTAACGCTGGTGTTGCCGGTGTTCATGCACTTGCCTATCCGTTAGGTGGACAGTTTCATATTTCTCACGGTGAATCAAACGCCGTATTGCTTCCATATGTGATGGGTTACATACGCAGCAGCTGTGTGGAAAAGATGCGAGATATTTTTGAAGCACTAGGCGGAAACGCTAACTCTTTATCAACAGAAGAAGCTTCTTATCAGTGTGTAAAACAGCTGCAGTCACTTGTCAAAGACGTAGGCATTCCTCAAACCCTTCGCGGATTTGATATTCCAGAAAGTGCCCTTCAAAAGCTGACAGAAGATGGCGTCCAGCAAAAACGAATTCTCGCTCGCAGTCCTTTGCCTCTTCATGAAAAAGACATACGAGCTATTTACCAATCGGCGTATGATGGTGCTATAGTAGAACCTGTGCACTAAAGAACTCCCCCTTGTGTAAGGGGGAGTTCTATTTATGCTGCTTTAGCCGTTGTACCAAAACGGTTCTCTTTAGGGTCACTAGGCTGACAGAATAAAACAATTAGCCAAATACCGCCAATGAGTGGAACTAATGTAATGAGCTGCCACCATCCGCTTTTTCCCGTATCGTGGAGTCTTCTTGCTCCTACCGCTAACGAAGGGACTGCAATCAATAGCGAGTAGATTACCGGCAGAAAAAGAGGCTTATCAATAAAGAACTGAATGAAAGAAAGAATAAATGAAATAACAAAGTTGACCAATACAAACATCCAGTATTCAGTTCGGCTTGCTCTGCCAGAAAACGTCCCGTAATTTTTCAACACTTTTATGTACCACTTCATATGCAACAACCTCCTTTTTTAGTATAAAATTGTAAATTTATAGTTTATATATCCTTTTTATTCAAAAAACAAACCGTTAAACGAACAAATAACGACATTTTTTATGCAAAAGAAAAAACTTCTTTCAAAAAAAGAAGTTTTCGTAATGTATTATGCTTTTCTATTTAATCAAATCATTTCGGTCTTCCATACTTGGCGGTTCTTCAAGCCATCCGTTTTTAGCCATGATTTTCCCCCCGTCTTGCCCGTATGTTAAAATGTCTTTGGCGGTACTGACAAGAGTAAGAGGAAGATCTCCACGCAAACTAAACGCAGTGCCTAAAGCGTTGCTTCCTAGCCCGAAACTGCAGAATAAACTCACGCAGTACATCATTAGTTTATCTGAAAAGGGTGCTACTTTTGACTCGGTCGCTTTCGCTCCCCACGTCGCAGGCGTCTGAATATCGCTTTCCAAAAGAATTTTACTATAATCACTTACAATTTTTTTAGCCAGCTCTTTTCCTTTTACAAAGTACTTCTTCACTTCAGGCTCACTTGCTACTTGAGCGAACCCTGTGATCATTTGCATGCCAAAAATGTTGCTTTCAATTGCGTAATAAATATGTGCTACCTCTACAGTATTTAATGCCCGTTTACTCGAAAATAAATGGATTCCATTCATGTAATCTGTGCCTTCAGCAAACTTCGCTTTTTTAGGTACGGAAACAGCTGGAGGCCTTGGAAGCACGTTTTTTTCCTGAAGATAATCTACACATTTGTCATAGCCACTTTGCGTGAAAGCGGTAAGCTCTTTATATAGAGAGATCATGTCTTTTCTGTAGGACATGGTTAAATGAAGCGTATGTAGCCCCATACTAATTTCTTTTAAAAGGCGAAGAAACATAATATCAAACATCTTATCATAGAGCTTAGGAACGCCTATATTTACATCTTTTTCTGTATATCCTACTGGTATGGAAGCCCCTTCATTCTGTAAAATTGTTTTGATATCTTCAATGTAGTTCACCACTTGCCTATGCGTATCCTGCATAATTTTCTTTGCCCCGTCATCTTCTGCCTGTGCAATAAAATATTCCAAAATTCTTTGGGTCATTGTTTTTTGCTGATAGGTCATCCAAAGAGTAGCAATTTCACTTGAACTTAACGGTATTTCTTGACTCATGCACTAAACCTCCTGCTAGGGATACATACGTAAATCTTCATTTATTCAAGAGTGGGTATCTGTAATGAAGACTTTATTCTAAACCTTAACATTCGCCCCGCAGTCAGATACACAACTCTGTCTCTTCCTCAATTAATTCTGCTTCATTTACTATGCACAAATTGGAAGAATTCTATGTATTTACCCTCGCTTTTAAATGGCGGAAACAAAAAAAGCCCCCTCTCATTAAAGGCGCTTTTTCAAAGAAAACGTTTTTATTCCATCGTATCAGAAATTCTTTTGTAGCTTCCGCATTTTTTTAGATATTGAATAATATCTTGATCTTTTACACGCTGAATAGCTGATCCGAACAGTTCTGCTGCTACCTGCATGCGTTCATGTTTATGTTCAATGGTCATAATATATCGAAGCGCATCCACAACCGGTGCATTGTGACGTGTACGACGAGTTATGTACTCGTGAATGGCTTCATTTAACCCTTCCGATTCCGCTTGTTGAAACTCAGGTTTTCTTACTACTTGACTATATACCACTTTTTGACACTCCTTCTCCTCATTTTTAATCATTTTTATCTTTCTTTTATTTCCATTTCCCTAACAAAAAGGAAACAAAACATGCAATGTTAACTTTTTTTTAGAGTTTTCTAGCAGATGCATTTAAAAGAACATAGGTTTGATCCTTATAAGGAAACTATGATATATTTTTTGTCTACACAGACTATACACAGTAAGGAATGAGGTATTTAGATATGAATAAAGCTGAATTTATTGATGCTACAAAGGCTCCAGCCTTTAAGCCAGGAAAAGAATTTAAAGAAGCTGTTAAATAAAGAATCTAATGCTGGGTATAAAGTAAAACAAGCAGGCTCTTAATAAGTAAGAATCTGCTTGTTCTGTTCTATATAAAGACTATTTCAGTAAGTTATTTTATTTTTTCTAAACAGATACATGTCTAGCAGCATATTAACAAGCAATAGATTAAGCTACTATATTTATTTTAATATACAGTTGAGCTAGATAGAATATCTTTATGAAAGCGTACTGTTTCAGAACTATAAGTAGTCATATTTAGTACACTTTTTATGGAATATGAGATGAGGATACCCCCATCTTCCATTGTACTCACCCAATAAGGATGAAAGGGTATTAAAAAATAAAATCGCTTATCAAGTTTTTCTAAAACAAATGGTTCGGTAACATTTTTAGTTTCTAAATTACCAACAGAGACATCAATTTTATCACCTATTCTCATCCCACCATAACCCTCTATACAAATTTCAATAAATCCAGTTTCTTGAAGTAATTCTAATTCAACTTCTCCGACGTAATCATATCTTTCTAGTATGTTCGTTCCATTTTTAATTGATTGACGTACGAAATCCCCGTCATAATAAAAAACAAATGGCAATTCTAAATCTTTTGAGTCAATAAGATTTTGTATGGTGATAGTACCAACTCCTTTATACCAACTCGTTTATTATTATAACATTATTAAAAAAACACCCTGAAAGGATGTTTAATAGTTAGCTTGTAAAGCTTCACTCTTTTTCTTTAGTTTTTGACTTTCTTCTTCTAACTCAATAATTTTATTTTGGAGCTCTGTATTATCAAAGTCTTGTTCTAACTCTTCAGATAGCTTTATTCGCTGTTTATGAATTTCAATTCGTTGTTTAGCAATCGCTTCTACTTCTTTGTTTAATTGTAATTGTTCATATGGATTCATATAAATTCCTCCCTTACTTTCACTTTCAACACAAGAAGACAGATTCCTTTAAAATAAAGTCCAGTGAGTGTTCCCTATAAACATGCTAATGGCCCCAAACGCACTAGCAATAAAACTAAAATTCCACACAGTACGCATCCAAACTGCTAAAGAACCATATGTCTTTTTAAAGGCTACTTCACGCATAAAGATGAGATAAAGAACTGTAAACCCATATACACCAAATGCTACCCATTGAAAAGTTTCTTGAATTTGTGGAACTATTAGAACAACTGCTACTAAAGCTACGGTGAAAATGAGGTTCACAATCATAAAGAAGCTGACGAAACGCATCCACTTAAAGCCCTTTTCGTCTAGTTCCGCAGCACCTTGGTTTTTTCGCTTTAATTCCTCCATTATTCATTACCCCTAGTATTCAGTTTTATCCATTATAGCACGTTATCCTAGTGTTATTCTTAAAGTACTAGTATCGTTATGTTCAAATTTCAGAGATTAGACTCAAAAATTTTGAAGTTTTCATATTAGAATTTTATACAGTCTCAATCAAAATCTGTAGTTATCTAACATAAATAAAAGAGCAGTTTGCAAATGCAAACTGCTCTTTCGATGACCCGTACGGGATTCGAACCCGTGTTACCGCCGTGAAAGGGCGGTGTCTTAACCACTTGACCAACGGGCCGTGATTGTTTTTTAAGTTTAACTTAACTGTTTGTTATACTGGTGGGCCTAAGTGGACTCGAACCACCGACCTCACGCTTATCAGGCGTGCGCTCTAACCAGCTGAGCTATAGGCCC
>NZ_JBHZOU010000023.1:0-1292 GCF_042787775.1 Priestia sp. YIM B13552 | reverse complement strand
GGGACTGACCCCTAATAGTGAGACAAATAAAAAACACCTTTAAGTTAAAAAACGGGTATATACTACCTAACAATCACTTGGAGGTGTTTTTTCTATGGGGACAAGAGTTAGTTATCCAGCAGAGATAAAGATAAAAGCTATTGAGATGAGATTAGCTGGTATACCTGTCAAAGAGGTGCTTTCCCAATTAAATATTCGCAGTTACACCCAATTAAAAAGGTGGATGAGATGGTATAAAAATGGAGAAATGCATCGATTTGAACAGCCTGTAGGCAAGCAGTATTCATACGGAAAGGGACCTGGCTTTAAAGACGAAATGTCCAAATTGAAAGCAGAAAACCGGTATTTAACACAACAGATTGAGGTCTTAAAAAAGTACAAGGAATTGGAGAGGAAGTGGTCTCAGAAATCGTAGTGAACGTAGTAGAAGAGTTAAAAGATAAGATGCCAGTCTATCAAATCTGTCAGCACCTTGATATCCCTCGATCGACTTATTATCGCTGGAGGAAACAGGAACAATCAGAACGGACAAAGAAAAAGAAAGGGATGGAACAACAGATCGGTGAGCAATGTCGAAAACATAAGTTCCGATATGGCTATCGAAAAATTACAGCATTACTCAATCGAACGATGAAAATTAACCATAAATTTGTACAACGTGTCATGCAGAAATACGGTTGGCAATGTCGCGTAAAACGAAAAAAACGAAAGCAAACAGGGCAACCTTATCAGGTTGCAGAGAATGTATTAAATCGTGAGTTTCAAGCTGATCGCCCTCTTCAGAAATTAGTAACTGATATTACCTACTTGCCTTTTGGACCTAAGCAGTTGTATCTTTCAAGTATTCAAGATTTATTTAATGGGGAAATCATTGCATATTCGATTGGTGATCACCAAAATGTAGAATTTGTCTTAGATACGTTAAGCCAACTTCCTTTTTTACCTAAAGGATGTACGTTGCATAGTGACCAAGGATCTGTGTACACATCGCATCTCTATCAACAAAAAATTAAAGAAAGAGGCATTACTATGAGTATGTCCCGTAAAGGGACACCCGCAGATAATGCCTCAATTGAATCGTTTCATTCCTCGCTAAAGTCTGAAACGTTCTACCTCGACGAGTTAACATATACGACGACCACCATCGTCGAACAAATCGTCGAAAACTATATTACTTATTACAACAATGCCCGTATTCAAACGAAACTAAACAACCAGTCACCAGTACAATACCGGCAGCTGGCTGTTTAAAAGGTGCTTTGAGTCCTGTCTCACAAACAGGGTGCAGTCCC
>NZ_JBHZOU010000022.1:0-1521 GCF_042787775.1 Priestia sp. YIM B13552 | reverse complement strand
GGGGAATAGCCCAAACCTGCTTTGTGGCAACGCTTAGCAGGGGTTGTAGGACCACGCTGTCGTACTTAGATTGTGAGAAGAATGTTCTGGAAAGAACAATCATAGAGGGTGATAATCCCGTATTCGAAGCATGACGAGACGTAGTGGTATCCTGAGTAACGCGGAACACGTGAAATTCTGCGCGAATCTGCCGGGACCATCCGGTAAGGCTAAATACTCCCGTGAGACCGATAGTGAACGAGTACTGTGAAGGAAAGGTGAAAAGCACTCCGATGAGGAGAGTGAAATAGTTCCTGAAACCATGCGCCTACAAGCGGTCGGAGCTGCTTAAGCAGTGACGGCGTGCCTTTTGCATAATGAACCTACGAGTTACCATGTCTGGCAAGGATAAGTGCCAAGAGTTACGTATCCGTAGTGAAAGCGAGCCTGAATAGGGCGTCGAGTCAGATGGGGTAGACGCGAAACCAAGTGATCTACACTTGCCCAGGTTGAAGTTCGGGTAACACCGAATGGAGGACCGCACGGATAAGCGTTGAAAAGCTTCCCGATGAGGTGAGTGTAGGAGTGAAAGGCCAATCAAACTTGGAGATAGCTCGTACTCCCCGAAAGGCATTTAGGTGCCGCGTGCGACGATTTCCATAAGAGGTAGAGCGACCGATAGGTCAAGAGGGCTTCACCGCCTATCGAGACCTGACGAACTCCGAATGCTTATGGACTGCAGTCGTGCAGTAAGGGGGCGGGTGCTAAGGTCCGTCCCCGAGAGGAGAAGAATCCAGACCGCCGTCTAAGGTCCCGAAATTCTGTCTAAGTTAGTCTAACGAAGTCTGGTCCCCGTGACAGCTAGGATGTTGGCTTGGAAGCAGCCATTCATTCAAAGAGTGCGTAACAGCTCACTAGTCGAGGGTCTGGGCATGGATAATAATCGGGTATGAAGCCCGGTGCCGAAGCCGTGGGATGTCTTAATGACATCGGTAGGGGAGCATTCATGCGGCCTTGAAGCCCAAGGGACGACCTTGGGTGGAGCTTCATGAAAAGCAAATGTAGGTATAAGTAACGATAAAGAGTGTGAGATGCACTCTCGCCGAAAGACTAAGGTTTCCGGGGCAACGTTAATCGGCCCCGGGTCAGTCGGGACCTAAGGCTCATCCTAATGGAGAGGCCGATGGCAGAAACGGTTACTATTCCGTTACTATCCTTTGGGGCGATGTGGAGACGGAGGAGTGACACTTCCGCGGGCTGACGGAATAGCCCGTTAAAGATCGTAGGCGCCGACGAGGGCAGGCAAATCCACCCTCTGAGCTGAAAGTCGACAGTATGCAGCGTCTTCGGACAATGCAATAGTGAAGGTAAGCATACTCCCGAGAAAATCCGCTAAGCTTAACCCATTGGATACCCGTACCGCAAACGGACACACGTAGTCGGGTAGAATATACTAAGGCGCTTGGAAGATTCATGGTTAAGGAACTAGGCAAATTGACCCCGTGACTTCGGAATAAGGGGTCCTCACAGCAATGTGAGGCG
>NZ_JBHZOU010000021.1:0-5283 GCF_042787775.1 Priestia sp. YIM B13552 | reverse complement strand
GCCCGTTGGTCAAGCGGTTAAGACACCGCCCTTTCACGGCGGTAACACGGGTTCGAATCCCGTACGGGTCATCAAAAGAGCAGTTTGCATTTGCAAACTGCTCTTTTATTTGTGGTAGATAAATGATGGGTTTTTATATGGTGAAAAAAAATAAGCTGTGGCAGCTACTGCTGTAGGTTTAGCTATGATAGCCATCCCCTCAACAGTACCGAATTTAGGGGGTTCTATTGAATTTATAGAAATTGGAAGAAAGGAAATGCTTAATCCTGTAGCTGTTGGATAAAAAAATTGCAGATACGGATAAAACATTCGACAATTAAAGTGGGTTTGTTAAGGGAACTATGGAAAAAGTATTCTCCGAATTTGATCAAAAACTATCCTAAATAATACTAACAAAGTAAGAATCGGAAAATAATTTCTTCTTCACTTTCCTATTGATAACTCCTTCAAATGGTACTCAGTATTAATTCCTTATTTATATTTCATAACGTATTTTATTTGGTTATTCATTATTTGTATAAATTTAACAGTAGTTATAAAAAAATGAGACGTTCGTAAAAGTATACGTTTGCGAACTTTTCTTTTTTATAAGAAATCTATTATTTTTATCGTTCGTTTAAGTTTGAAAATAAATTACGAACGTTCTCTATAATTTATACACTTTTACGAACGATTTTGGTAAAATAAGATGAAGAGAACCACAAAAGGAGTATAAAAATGGAAAATAGAAGATTTGGATACATACGTGTAAGCAGCCGAGATCAAAATGAAGGTCGTCAGCTTCAATTGATGCAGGAAGTTGGGATTTCTCCTCGCGATATTTTCATTGATAAACAAAGCGGAAAAAACTTCAATCGAGAACAATATCAATTATTAAAACGAATGATTCGTAAAGGGGATATCCTTTATATTCATTCTTTAGATCGTTTCGGTCGCAATAAAGAAGAAATTCTCCAGGAATGGAATGCCATCACAAAAGAGATTGAGGCAGACATTGTAGTTTTAGATATGCCGTTGTTAGATACAACTCAGTATAAGGACAGTCTGGGAACGTTTATTGCGGATTTAGTCCTGCAAATTCTGTCTTGGATGGCTCAAGAAGAACGAGATCGTATTCGTAAACGTCAACGTGAGGGAATTGATGTTGCGTTAACTAAGGGTATATCTTTTGGGCGCCCCAAAGCTCAAGTCAGCGAAGAATTCATTGAGGCTTATAATCGATGGAAGCAAAAAGAGATTACAGCTGTACAGGCAATGAAGGAAGCAAATGTAAAAAAGACAACGTTTTATAAATTAGTAAAACAATACGAAAATAAGATAAATATGGAGACCATTTAAATAAGAAGAAAATAGTTAAAACAACGTATATATTAGCATCGGAGTCCTAAGTGAAAAAATATTATGTTTTATAGAAAAGATTTAAGTAATATCTATTCGGTGAAGAATTTACTTATTTTCGTCATGGAGAGCTAGTGTTAGTATTATTCTTTTTGTTAGGTTGTTTTTCATTACATATTATTCTACGCGCTATTTTATCTATTAATCTCGTATTAAAACAATGAAAAAAGGAAATACTGTTTTTAAAAAAGAAATGATAAAGGGGTTAATAGTTTATGGAAAATAATATGTCTAATGAAATGAGTCAAGCTGAAATAAGTATATCTGATGAAATGTTAGCCGAATTGTTTCTAAGTCAAGTAATGAATGATTTCAAAAAAGGTAAAATCCTTGAAGAAATTGATCAGTCCTTAAGGAATAAGGACAAAGAAGCTTTTTTACGTTTAACGAATAAACTTAAATCTGCATCTTAATAAAAAAGTATAAATAGGAGTTCATCATTTACAATCATAAACAAATAAACCGAATTGAAATCCTTTATGAGAAGTTAAATAAGGGGGTAATCATCAGTTATTATGGTTTAGCCTCAATATAGGGAGGATACTCAGCCGGGGGATATCTTCCTGTTACGATTAGTACGTAAGCAAATATACAGAAGATACTAATTGCTCCTATTACTAAAACAAAGCGAAGAAACTTCTTCATTTTTTTCTTTGGAACTCATTAAAATTAATAATAGTACTCATAAAAATCCTCCTTGTCTTATTTTTTAGAAATATATTATAAAAAAGAAGATAAAACCACCTTATTTAAAACTTACTGGGTAGTTTTATCTTCCAATATAGCACTAATTTATTTTAACTAAACCAACTTAAGTTAACTCCGCTTTTCCAAAGTAATAGCCCGTCCAAAATATTAGTAATAATGTCTTCTTACTCGACGAACACTGATACTTTCTAAACTAGTAACATTTCTATTTCCAGAATTATCTTCCCATACTAAGAAACCATTTTCTACTCGAATAAACGTACCGTTTCCATCAAGTTGTCTTCCAGCAGAAAAAACTTGAATTTCATCTCCTCTTCGAAAACCATCTAATCTAGAACGAGATGTACGACGGTCTCCACTACGACGTCCTGGCATAACTTCACCTCCAAATAACCTTATAGTACATGCTATGAAGAGAATGAAATTTGGTATAAGCAAAATGCTTACCAGTGAAAAAATATTTTGACAATGTGAAAATTGATTATACTTTTCCATGCCAATTTTTCACTTCCGCATACTATACAATATTTATATTAATAACCTCCAAACCCTTTGATATGAACGGCAAAACACTCCTGATTTTGATATGGCAATCAGGAGTGTTTCGAATTAGTAAGGAATACATCCTAAAACAACTCTATCCAATAATGACGAGAAGAATAAATAAAACAATTAGAATGGCAAAACATCCACCAAGTCCACATCCACCATGACTAGAAATACTATCACTACTTTTTATAAAATTTAAGTAAAGGAGTAGGAATACAAATTACATGGACTAACGCATTATATGTATCTGTAAATATTTATAAGCATGTTTACTCCTAGAATTCAATTTGAAAAAATTGCTGCTATTTACCATTAGTTTCTTTAGTATTATAAATATAAGAGTTTATAATACTATGAATACATAATTAACAAATAAAAAAAGCTAGCACAAAGCTAACTTTTTTAAATAGGAAATAAAGGTAAATAATAATTAAAAGCAAGATAACCTTTAATTATTAGCAACCACCGGCAAAGCCGCCAAAACAAGAAGCCCCAATAATGATTAATAAAATAAACAATACGATGATCAAAGCGAAACCACCGCCAAAACCACAGCTGCCTCCACCGTAACCATAGCCGCAACCGCCACCATAACCTCCAAAGAACATACATTCACCCCCCCATATGCTTAATACTTTTAGAATATGTATAGAAAATCAAAATGCTCCCCGTATTCCTCAAGCGTTGAACTAACAGGAGTAACGATATGTAATCAGCAAATTTAATTTTATAGAAATATATATAAACCCTTTAGATTAGTTTACATAGAATGAAAGAACCATACCCTTTAATTTCAGCAGATTAGTTCACCTCCCTGACGAATTTGCAGTTGTTAAAAGACAGAAAAACTCTCTGATGCCCGGGAGTTTTTCTGTCTTTTAGAATATATATCATATGTATGTTTAATTAATATAATAGATTTTATTGGAATTCATTATTTGAAAAGGTTTTGAATATTATTAGAGAAGGCTCTTGGAATGCCACTTCGATAAAGCCATCTATAATTCAAAAGAAAAAACAATCTGTCTTCCAATACAGATTGTTTTTTCTTTTTTTGACTTTGTAAATTATGAAGATGAAAAATAAAGTTAAAAGGATTCTAAGTGTGAGACGAAATTTATTCGAACTGCATAATATTCCTTTATTTCTCTTTAGGTAACTTGTCTATTGAAAATGAAATTTTATTTTTGAGCAAACTACACAAGATATTGCCAAACTTGACACACAAAATTAAATTCTGCTACAGAAAAAAACTGCCTCTTTTGACTGGGAATATATAGGTTTTTTTATTTTTTAGGATGACTATGAATATACATCCTTAGTTAATATACAACCTGTTACCGGAACAAAAAAGTCATTAGAGACTAAGAACTTTAATGGCTTTTTCTATAGGAAGGCATGTTCAAACGTCGTTATTACAAAGACTTACCTTATATAAATACTAAGTTTTATTAGCCTTTAAACAATTGAACCCAATAAGCTCTGTATCGATTAGATTCTAGGCCAAGAACATAACCAATTCCAGTGTACTTATAATTTGCATTTAACATACTAGCATAATGGCTAGGACTATTTTTCCAACCTTCAAAAGCTGCTTGAGGAGTTATATAACCAGCTGCAATATTTTCAGCAGCATATTGATACGAACCACAAAAATTTTTTAACATTTCAAAAGGTGTACCATATTGAGGACTATAATGTGAAAAATAGTTATTATCTCTCATGTCAACAGCCTTCAAATTTGCAACTTTGCTCAAATTTAAATTAATCATAAGAGGCGCAATATCAGATCTCTTTCTTTCTTCGTTTACTAAAGTCACAACTTGTTCTTGAAAACTTTGATGTGGAAACGAAAAGTCTGCAATATTACTCACTTTTGATATTTTAGATTTCTTTGATTGATACTCTGTTACACTATTTGCTGTTCTTTTACTTCTAGATGATCTTGATTTCATAAGTTTCATTCCATCCCTAATTAGTATGAAATATAATATTCTAAATAAATAATATGGTTTGTATGCTTGTCCTCAATTTCTTATTCAAGAATAAAAACGGTTGAAATCAATGAATTAAGCCATTTTACACGTATTAGAACATGTCCAAACTCTTCTTATTTAGCTGCATATTATATAGAATAACGGTATCTAAAAGGAGGTAATTAAGATAGAACAATGGCTTAATCTTATCGGGAATTTTGGCTTTCCTATTGTTGTTACTTTTTATCTTCTACTACGCTTTGAAAAGAAAATAGATTATTTAACAGAAGCTATTAATAATATAGCCATCATTATTGAAAAAGAACAGGACAAGCAATAAATAATTGGTTTATGAATTTATTTTTTAAATTAATTTCTTAGTATGAATACTACCTAATAATTAGAGTAAACTACACAAGATGCGATGAAGCATCCACTCGAAATCCTCGCTACAAATAGAAAAGCTACTGATTTTTAGTAGCTTTTTCTATTTGCAGGCTGTATATGACATACAACTATGGTTAACATAATGACTCTTCCAGTACACACCAAAAAAAGAACCCTTGTTGCAGAACGGGGACTGCACCCTGTTTGTGAGACAGGACTCAAAGCACCTTTTAAACAGCCAGCTGCCGGTATTGTACTGGTGACT
>NZ_JBHZOU010000020.1:0-10729 GCF_042787775.1 Priestia sp. YIM B13552 | reverse complement strand
CGAACTGACGTTCTCTATATTATACCATTTTAAAGGCATATATCTATAAAAATGTTAAAATATTCAGAAAAAATTAAAGGGATTGAGAATCATTTGAAAGAAAACAAAATAGAAAAAGTCGTAATAGTAGGATTAACGACTCCACATTGTGTATCAACTGTTACTCGAATGAGTAAAAATTTAGGATTTGAAACGTATCTCATATCAGATGCCACAGCTGCATTTGCAATAAAAGGAGCAGATAATGCATATTATCCAGCTAAACAAATACATACCGTGTCATTAGCAACTTTAGATAATGAGTTTGCCAAAGTTTTAACAACTGAAGAATTGATCAAAAAGTTAAATTTGACTGAAAATCACTGTCGAAATAAAGATAAACCACAAACCTACTGCGATAACGATCTCCGTTCCATAAGCCCAACATACCCAGCTAGCTGTATCAGCTGAAATAAACTGAGAAAAACTACTCAAAAAGAAAAGAGCAGCTTTTGGATTTAATACATTACATATTACATATAAACCGATATAAGCAAGCTAGGACTTTGTTATGATTTCTAACAAAAACAATCTAATATTATTTTTCATTTTATTATATTTAGATTGCCTACGTTGAATAATATCTACTATAACGAGCAAACTAAACAAGACGCCGTGAGGCATCTATCCAATACTTTAAAATCCTTGTTGTTTTAAATAGAAAAACCTACTGGTGCCAGATGAACCAATAGGTTTTTCTGTTTTATAACAAAGTGCACGACAGTTGAAACTTCATAGCTCTGAAAAGCTACCTCCAATCCTAGACATTATAGTAGAAGTAGTTGCTTGTTCGCATTATATTTTAAAAATAGTGGCACAAAACCTGTTGGAAAGGTACACACTGATGAGTGCTTTTAAATAGCTAGGACTGAAATAATGCTAATGCTTTAATGAAACTGAATTTTTTCATACCCTTTTCCTTTTATTAAGAAAATACATTCACACATGTATGACAATTGTCATACTAACTACTTGACGTTTATATCTTTTATTACCAGCTACTATGTTCTACTATAAATATAAAGAAGAGTTGAATACTAATCAATGTAAAGAAAGATGTAAGGAGGAACACATGAGCAAACAAAAAACGACTGAATTAAGAAAAAATGTAGCACCTTTTGAAAAATCCAATACGAAATCGAGTATAAAGCAATTAATAAACACATTTCTTCCGTTTTTACTACTTTGGTTTCTAGCTTATAAAAGTTTGTCCGTTTCTTATTGGCTAACACTGCCAATAGCTATTGTTACAGCCGGGTTCGTCGTCCGAACCTTCATTATTTTCCATGATTGTTGTCATCAATCATTTTTCAAAAACCGAAAAGCGAATAATATCCTTGGCACAATCAGTGGGGTTATCACCATGTTTCCGTATGAACAGTGGAAACGAAGCCACTCGATTCATCATGCCACGAGCAGCAACTTAGATAAACGAGGAACTGGTGATGTGTGGGTCATGACAGTTGACGAGTATGTTGCAGCTTCCTACTGGGGGCGGTTAGCTTACCGAATGTACCGCAATCCACTTGTTATGTTTGGATTAGGTCCCATCTATCTTTTCTTAGTTTCTAACCGATTGAATCGAAAAGACGCGAAACGAAAGGAACGTTTGAACACATATTTAACCAATTTCTCAATTGTTGCAGTGTATGCACTTTTATGTTGGGGTATTGGTTGGCAAGCTTTTCTGCTCGTTCAAGCTCCCATCCTTTTTGTAGCAGGATCACTGGGAATTTGGCTATTTTACGTACAGCATCAATTTGAGGATTCCTACTTTGAAAACGAAAAGGAGTGGGATTACGTGAAAGCTGCGGTTGATGGCAGCTCCTATTACAAGCTTCCTAAAGTTTTACAATGGGTAACAGGTAATATTGGTTTCCATCATGTACATCATTTGGCTCCAAGAGTTCCAAACTATAATTTAGAAAAGGCGCATGAGTCTACGCCGCCATTACAGAAAGCAACAACAATTACACTAAGCACAAGCTTGAAGTCCCTTCGTTTTCGACTTTTAGATCAACAAAATAAAAGTTTTGTAAGCTTCAAAGAAATTAAGCATCTACTAGACAATAAAAAATCTCGTATGAATTTGAATAACAAAAGACCCAACCTCAATAAAAATTGAATATCTTCTTTTTTATTTAAATTTATAAAATGAATAATAAATAGTGAATTGAACAAACTGCTCAAGATGCTGTGAAGCATTCTATCATAGACCCTTTTAAATAAAATTCAAGTAACAGAAAAAACTACTGTACAGGAGCAGTAGTTTTTTCTGTGTTTAAGTTGTATATGATATATGCCTTTAGTTAATATAAAAAGTGTTATCGATAGGAAAATAAGAAAGCAAATCGAATATCCAATTAGGCTCTTTACTTGTTAGAAGTGCATTTCTTTTAAAGAAGTCAATAAACTTTTATGCATGTTTAACGATGAAGCAATATCTTCCTTTGAAAGATTTTCTAATGCTTTTGCCATGGCTTTATATGATGAAGTATTTTTAATTGCTCTCTCTGATACCTCTTTTCCTTATAGAAGAGAAAGAGTAGCAAAAAATCATCCTTGATAAAGTTTACGACTATGCTGAATTTCCGAATAAAGTTAGTGTCCGATACGATAACTGCAATTCATCTTACTTCAAAAGTTCTATAAAAGGGGGCATTTTTCTACGTGAATGTCGAGAGTGTGGCATGAAGAAAAGCATTTAGGTGGTACTTAGACTATAAAAAATAGCATGGTTTGAATCGTAGTTGGTATTTTTTGACGTGTATATAGAAAATAAGCCACCTAGGGATATCCAAAGTAGGTGGCTTATACGATAAGCTTAATATGGAGCACGCTTTAAAAATTAATTTCTGTCAAAAAGAGAGCTGCCAGATATACCTGGGTTCGTCATTTCATAGGGGTTTAAAATTAACTCAAGCTCCTCCTCAGTCAATACGTCATATTGCAAACATAGTTCTCGTACCGACTTTCCATTTAAAATAGCCTCTCTAGCAATTCGTGCTGCTACTTCATATCCGATATGTGGATTTACGGCTGTAATAATCCCTACACTTTTTTCTACATACTCTTTTAAACGTCCCTCATTTGCTTCAATGCCTCTTAGGCAATGGTCTGTGAAGACTTGGAATGCGTTATTCATAATACTGATCGACTGAAGCAAGTTAAACACAAGAACAGGCTCCATCACATTTAGTTCAAGTTGACCTGCTTCCGATGCCAGACAAATTGTATGATCATTACCTATAACTTGAAAAGCTACTTGATTAATCATTTCAGGCATGACAGGATTGACCTTTCCAGGCATAATAGATGAACCAGGTTGACGAGCTGGTAATATAAGTTCAGCTAATCCTGCACGAGGACCAGATGCCATTAATCGGATATCATTCGCAATTTTAGACATATTAATCATGCAAACTTTTAAGCTAGCAGAGACTTCTGTATAAGCATCTGTATTTTGAGTCGCGTCTACAAGATGATTGGCCTTCTTAAGTGGTAAACCACTGATATTTGCTAGATATCTTACAACATTTTCGATATAACGTGGATCTGCATTTAAACCCGTTCCAACTGCAGTTGCTCCCATATTAACCTCATATAAATGTCCATAGGATTGCTTAATACGTTTCATATCGCGCTCAAGAACACGACTATATGATTCAAATTCTTGACCAAGACGGATTGGAACCGCATCCTGTAGGTGAGTACGTCCCATCTTTATAATAGAATCAAATTGTTCTGCCTTTTGCTGAAATACACTGTGCATATAATTCATTGTTTTCAGTAACTTATTTAACAGATTAAGCGTTGCAATATGGATAGCAGTTGGGAATACGTCATTTGTTGACTGTGACATGTTTACATGACTATTAGGGCTTAAATCGGAATAAGAACCTTTCTTATGACCAAGTAACTCTAAAGCTCTATTTGCGATAACCTCATTTGCATTCATATTCATTGAGGTCCCCGCACCACCCTGTATTGGATCAACAATAAATTGATTATTTCTTTTCCCTTCAATAACCTCGTCTGCTGCTTCAATAATTGCATTACCCAACCCATCATATAACCTTTTTGTTTCCATATTAGCAAGAGCAGCAGCCTTTTTAACGATTCCTAATGCTTTAATGAGTTCCGGGTGAATCTGGTAACCTGTTATTGGAAAGTTTTCAACTGCACGTAAAGTTTGAATCCCATAATAAGCATAAGTAGGAACTTCTTTTGTTCCTAGGAAATCTTTTTCAATTCTTACATTTTGTTTTTCTGGTATTTCTATATTTGCCATAACATTGATCTCCTTCTTTACATAAAAAGAAATTTTTTTATGCTACGTCCGATTTTTTAATAGAATCTGTATAATGCTTTGCTTTTTCTTTATCGAATCCGCCTTCCCACTTAGACATCACAATAGCAGCTAATGCGTTACCTACTACGTTGACAGATGTACGAAGCATATCTAAGATGCGATCAATGCCAGCAATGAATGCCATACCTTCTAAAGGTAATCCCATTGAGCCCAGTGTTGTTAATACAACAACAAATGATGCTCCTGCAACTCCTGCCATTCCCTTAGAAGTCAACATCAATACAAGTAAAAGTGTAATTTGTTCTATGAAAGATAAATGAATCCCATACATTTGTGCAATGAAAAGGGCAGCAATGGCTTGGTAAATGGATGACCCATCAAGGTTAAAGGTATATCCTGTCGGAATAACAAAGGATGTGACAGCTTTCGGACAACCAAAGTTCTCCATTTTAGTCATTAACCTTGGCAATACTGCTTCAGAGCTTGCGGTTGTAAACGCTAAAATTAACTCATCTTTTAAGATTTTTATAAGGACTAAAACATTAGTTCCAGCCATTTTTGCAATAATACCTAATACTACAAAAACAAAGAAAATCATGGTCAGGTATATAACGAGTACTAACTTTCCTAAAGGAATTAATGAACCGATTCCAAACTTCGCGACATTCAAACCAATTAAAGCAAATACGCCAAATGGAGCAAATTTCATAACTAAGTTTGTCATCCAAAACATGGATTCTAGTACGCCTTCAAAAAAGTTTAAAACTGGTTTGCCTTTTTCTCCAATTGCTGCGACTCCTAGACCAAATAAGACTGAGAAAAAGATAATTGCTAATAAATTTCCTTCAGTCAATGATTGAAATATATTAGTTGGGATAATATGAACGATTTGA
This sequence comes from Priestia sp. YIM B13552, assembly GCF_042787775.1. Lineage (NCBI taxonomy): Bacteria > Bacillati > Bacillota > Bacilli > Caryophanales > Bacillaceae > Priestia > Priestia sp. YIM B13552. The sequence continues at coordinate 5,485 of NZ_JBHZOU010000020.1, read as the reverse complement.
GCTGCTACACCTGCACTCTCAGTTGTTTTAGATGTTTCTTCATATTTGGATATATCACCTTTCTCAAGGTTCCCCATATCTATACCACTACCTGGATGGAATAAATTTGCGGCTAATAATCCCACTGCTAATGCAATTGTAGTAACAATTTCAAAATAAAGAATGGTTTTTCCACCTAGTCTTCCTAACTTTTTAATATCACCTACACCAGCTATAGATACGATTAGTGCAGATACAACGATAGGAATAACAATCATTTTGATTAGGTGAAGAAAAATATCTCCTAAAGGTTGAAGAATGGCCATCGCTGTATTGTTTCCATAAAAAATAGCGCCTATAGCAATCCCGAACGCAAGTCCAATAAATATTTGTGTAGCTAATCCCAATTTCTTCATAGTTGTAACCCCTTTCAATTTGTGGTTCATTAAAACATTTAAAGAGAGCCTCTGCTTAGGCTATCGTCTATAAAAAAGACAATAATTAAAAATAAGTCCAATGTGTAAATAACCTTTAAAATAAATGGTAATCATCTGATTTAAAATTAACTCCCCCCCTCAAGTAAAGCGTTTTCAAAATCTTTAATGTAAAATACACTTTTTCGGCTCATCTTATATACCTGAGCATATAGTATCGTTTATAAAGAGATTTTCTATTATCCTTTTAACCTTTTTGAAATCCTGTTTATTGTCTAACATTCATATAAATCTAGTGACAGTCACTTCTAGATTTATATGAATGTTAGACAACAATATCCTAATCTATTATTCCCTCATTTCAGATAAAGAAATATCTTCTTTTTTATCTAGTGTCTAGATATAAGGTAGCAATAACACTAGATATCTCTATAACTTGTTAAAATAATTAAATCTCTTAAAATGTTTTTCTTTTAATAAAATGATATCGCTTTCAAAAAATCTCAATCGTGGTAACTACACATATCTTCTCCGAAAGCTAAAGGAATTTAGTATTTATTCCAGGTGTAACTTAATTAACGAAACTACAGCATTAAGTTGGGGTATCTCCTTCAATCTCTTCATACTGTAATCTCATTATAATAAACATGCGTTTCTTGCATATAGATAATGAATGGAATCAAAAAATGATAATAACGAAAAGTGTATTTTAAATTTCATGTTCTCTTTTTGCGTACTTCAATTACATTATATTTATATACAACAGATAAATCAAGAAGATTATTATTCATTTCGCGTACATTTTATTTAGACAAGCCTCATAGAAGTGAAAAATATTTAAATAACGACGAACTATTATTTAAATATTAACCTTGTTCGCTTGGCTTAGTTCCTGAAGAAATCGTGTACAGGAAGCATTTATTTTGGTGGAGGTACATTCATGTACAATTTTAGAGTATACACGTTACGTGACGGTTCAAAGAAAATCATTAAACTAAAAGAAGGAGAATCCTTTAAACAGGAACTTCAAAGAGCCAATATTCAAGAAACGCAAATTTTTCAGATGCAACTAGTGGAAAAACCAGAGTGATTTTAACATACCCCTTCTATATAGATGTAATTGTGGTAGTCTAATAAAAGCCAAATAGAAAAGAGTGATCAGCCTGGAAGAAATAAAAGAGCAAGAAATCGATCTAGATAAAGTGTATGACTATGCTGCATTTCCCGATAAGGTGAGTGGCAGATGTAACAACTGCAATTCATCTTACTTCAAAAGTTCTGTAAAGGGTGGCGTATTCTTACGTGAATGTCGAGAATGCGGAATGAAAAAGAGTATTTAAACATCGATGATATAGAAAAAGAGAAGGTTAAAAACCTTCTCTTTTTTAGTTTAACTGTGTTTTAGCCATCTTAAAGTAGAAGAAATATCTTACTCTCTAGATGTTTTTTCTACTTTATTATGTTATAACTTTTCTCTTAACATAGAAATTTCATTAATTAAATCTTTTATTAATCGTCCTAACGCTACTATGTGTTCATCTTTGCGGTCATAATCATCAATTTTCATAGATAGTTCTAAAACACGACAGGTCTCTTCAACTGTCAGGCCATGATCTCTTGCAAGAGTTTTTACTGTATCAAGAAATTTAACAGCATCATTATCAAAATAATCTTTTCGTGTTGTTTGATTAAATAATGTTCCCATTTTCTCTCTCCTTAAAAGTTTAATATTAGTAAATTACACAAATGAATCAGTGCCAGATTTGGAACTAGTACAGGCTGAGAGATGATATTTATTGCGAAGGAATATTGAGGCATTCGATTTACATGCCTATAACGTATTCGATAAGCATCTAACGATCACCTACTGCGGTAGCTAATTAGTATCAATTTATTTAATGGTAATGATTAAATATGCGCGATGATATGTGAAAACTAAGCATTGCTAGCTTATAAACAATGACATCAATATAGGCTTTTTTTCATACTATGTTTTGGGGGTGAATAAATGGCAAGAGTAAAGTACAGTAATTCAGACATTAACTTAATGGCAAGGATGATGCGAGCAGAAGCTGAAGGTGAAGGTAGACAAGGAATGTTATATGTGGGAAATGTAATTGTTAATCGTCTTGCAGCAAATTGTATAGACTTTAAAAATTTAAGAACCGTTTCACAAGTCATTTATCAAGTCCAGGGGGGGAATTATTCGTTTGAAGCTGTTCAAAAAGGCAATGTGTTTTATCAAAGAGCAAGAGGTGTTGAAAAAAGATTAGCAAAGCAGAACTTGGATTATTGGAGACAACACCCAGCGAAATTTGCTCTTTGGTATTTTAATCCACATGCTCCGTGCCCTCCAACATGGTACGGTCAACCTGCATCTGGTCAATTTAAAAATCATTGTTATTATGAACCAAAACCTGATACATGTGCTAGTGTTTATAGAGGTTAAGTTATTGAGGAGTTTTCTATTAATGTCTCTACTATTAATGAAAAATAGTTAATAATTTAAATATGACATAACACCCTCAAATTCAACAGTATAGAGAACTTGAGGGTGTTTGTTTCATTCATTTTTAGTTGTAGCTTTCTACTTATTCAATTGGTTTCTATTTATCTTATGTAAACTAGGAAAAAAATAATCTCTTTAGTATATGAAGTTTTGATTAAAGTTGCAGCCAGAAGCCTGAGCAGCCCCCTTCCTTTCTGTCATGTTAATTACACCTGTTCGCTATGTATTTTTATCAAAACATATTCGTATCATACAGTTGGCAAGCACTCATGAATTTTTCACATAAAAAAAGCACCCTCATCGTTAATGGTATTGGAGAATAAGGGCACTTCTTGAGAATTTAAGTTTTCTATACTAAAGTATAAGAAAGATTAGGTCTATAGTCATCATAACACATAAATTGATAGGTTGTCATACAAAATTTATTGTAGAAGAACACCCCTGTATTCAAAAAACAGGAGTGCTCTTTAGCATGATTATAAGTATTTTTATCTTTTTGTACCTCTACTATTTTCACTTTCCTCCCTCCATACTACCCATTTGGGAACCGTAGGGTAATCGAATATACTCTACTTTTTCCAATCATGATAGTCACTCTAAAATTCATCTTAAAATCACATTAAAAATAGATGAAAATAGTAGAAATTTATAAATTTAGTGGTATAGTAACAGCTACATAAGCTCTCTAAGAAAGAAACTTTATTATAAATTAGCTATATTAGATTAATAAAGACAGGAGTAATTGTAATGAAAAAATTGACCTTAATATTTGTATTAATATTTGCAATAGCTTTACCAAATGTTGCTCAGGCAAAAGGATTTAGTGGTCATAGTTCTTTCAGTCACAGTTCTTCGTTCAGTTCTCATTCAGATAGGGGCACATATTCAAGTGGCACTTATCATTCTGGATATAAGTCTCCGTCAAGCAACGTTACAAGAACACCATCATATACTAGGTCTCACACGACATATAACCAGACCCCGCCTTCACGAGCAAAAAGTATACTGACTCATGCTGCAGCTTTTGGAACAGGTGCGTTTTTAGGGCATATGCTTCATCCATTTGGTGGAAATTATAACGGTGCATATGGAAATAATCCTTCACATGGATTTTCTTTTTTAGGAATTCTTGTAGATATACTTGTGATTTTAGTCATCATTTGGGTAGTTAAAAACATCTTTACAAGAAGAAGATATTAAGGAGAAATTTAGAATGGAAGTACTATTTAACGAACAAGATATTGTGGATAGCGTTTGTATTTATATTGCTCTAAAAGAAAGAATTGAACCTGAACAGGTAGAAGTAGATTTGGAGCTTCATCCTTCCCTTGGGATTACTGCTTCCACCTTAGCATTAGGACGTACAGCGCGATTGCATGAACAAGACATCATTGATGCTGTTGCAGTATATTTACAGGACTATCACCAGTTAGTCGCGAATCATCTACAAGTTAATTTATCTTTTTCGGAAAAGAATAGATTTACTGCATCTATTCAAGTATTAAGTAATTAGTAATTAGTAATTAGTAATTAATTTTGACATGAGACTTCCGAGCATTTTCGTACTGGAACCAATAAGTTTAGTTTAATATTTGGACAATTTGTTTTTCTGGGTTTTTCTTGAAAATGGATGGTTCTTTTTTAACGTGAAATTGCTCTTTTAAAAAGCCCCTTAAATTTCTCTCTATCTTCGGGTGTAAATGGTTTTGGCCCCTTTGTACGCTTTCCACTTTTTCGAGCCATTGCACTCAAATAACGTGTTTGTAATAATTGGTCAATGTTTTCATTTGTATAGCTAGACCCATTATGGTGAAGTACCACACACCCTTTTGCTAAACCTAGCGAAGCAAGACCATAATCTTGCGTAACGATTATATCCCCTTTTTCTACTAACCCCATAATCCGATAATCCGCAGCATCTGCCCCAGAATCAACATAAATGGTTTCCACTCCTGATGGTTGTTCCACATTAGAAAAATGAGAAAAGCTAGTAACAAGGATAACAGGAATTTCAGCATTCGTACCTTCAGAGATAATGATATCTTTTACCGGACAAGCATCTGCATCAACATAAATTTTCATCTTTAACTCTCCCCGTAAATAAGTTTGAGTTGATGATAATGGAAGACTTATCCTTTGTCAAATGATAAAGATATTTTACCTAAAATTATTAAAACACAGTTGTTGTATTAAAGCGCGCGTTTGATGCTCTCTTTTTTAAAAGGAGAAGCTAATTTGATCTCACGTAATCTTCTAAAGTATGAAAAAGATGTTATTATCACTTATGAAACCCATAATAATAATGTGTTTTCTATTTATTGGGAGTGTGGTGAGATTTGTTTTTAATTCATTTATATGAACCTTGTAATGTTGAGGAAATAACAACTCAAATAGATCCAAAATATAAATACTCTAAGTGTGGAGTTGTTAATCCTACTATTACGACTTTTTCTATTTTGTGTTCTTTCAAATGATTCTCAATCCTCTTAATTTTTTCTGAATATTTTAACATTTTTATAGATATATGCCTTTAAAATGGTATAATATAGAGAACGTCAGTTCG